>JACPCR010000096.1 GCA_016179685.1 Planctomycetota bacterium
CCCGGAGATCGCGAACGCGGTCTCATCCCACGCTTCACTGTCCGGACTTGAGAGCCTCTTGCATCTGGCTTATACGGCGAGGGACCTCGAGGATTTTCGAAAAGGGCTGGAGAGTTGACCTACGGCGGCAAGGAGCGGGCAGAGAGGGACCAGGGGCGAGGGAATCCGAACCCGGACAAATGCTGCGAGAGGGTCACCCTGATCCCTTTGAACGCCTCAAGCTGTTGAGCCGGCGCCTCCTTCGGCAGGCCTTTTCTTACTCTGACCGCCGCCAAGAGGCCAGAGGCAGTGCCTGACACTTCGCGTCATGGTATCTGTGGAGTCCCCTGCCCCTTGTCCTTCGTCCTCGACATCCGCAGTTGACTCCTTTGGAAAAGCGTCGCTACGTGCCCCCTTGACTTCAAGGGCGGGATGGCAAGAATGGACGCCCTGAAGAGGACGCCTGACCTCGGGTTCTCATTCTCCCGTGAAGCGACGGGAAGGAGGCAACCTTGAAGATTTGGGTAGATAGGGATGCATCGCTCGAGCCACTGGCAGGAAAGACCGTGGCCGTGCTGGGCTATGGCAACCAGGGCCGGGCCCAAGCCTTGAACTTGCGGGACAGCGGCGTATGCGTCATCGTGGGTAACCGCGACGACGGCTACCGGCGTCAGGCACAGAAGGACGGCCTGAGTGTCCTGAGCATTGCCGAGGCCGCTGCAGCGGGTGATGTCCTCATCCTCGTGACCACGGACGAGTCGCAGCCAGGCATTTGGGCAGACCAGATCGCCCCGGGCCTGAAACCGGGCCAGGCTCTGGTCTGGGCCAGTGGTTACAACGTCGGCTACGGCCTGATCACGCCGCCGAAGGACGTGGACGTGGTGATGGTCGCCCCTCGCATGACGGGCCACATGGTCCGGACTCTCTTCGAGCACGGCAAAGGCGCCATGGCCCAGGTCGCCGTGCACCAGAACGCGACGGGCAAGGCCCTCGAACGGATGCTCGCCGTCGCCAAGGGCATCGGCGCTACACGAGGCGGCGTCTTCGAATCCTCCTTCCGGGAAGAGGCCGAGATGGACCTCTTTGCCGAGCAGGTGATCTGGGCCGGGTTGACCGCCTGGTTTCTCGAATGTTTCGAGCTGGGGGTATCGCAGGGATTCTCGCCGGAGCTTATGGTGCTCGAGCTCTACGCCTCGGGCGAGGCCTCGGAGATTCTCGGCGCCATGGCGCGCAACGGTTTCTTCAAACAGATGGCGCACCATTCGACGACCAGCCAGTACGGAACCCTCTCCCGAGCCCCGACGATGCTCGACGAGGCCATCCGGGCGCGCGCCCGGGAGATATTCCTCCAGGACATCCGTGGCGGCGCCTTTGCCCAGGAGTGGAGCCGGGAACAAGCCCAGGGGTCCAAGCTCCTCGAGGAGCTCAAGCGCAAGGCCATGGAACACCCCATGAGCCAGGCCGAGACCCGTGTGATCGAACTCGTGCAACGCGCCCATTCCCTCGAAGGTACGCCAGCCCCCGGCGGAAAAACGCCCAGGTCATCCCCGCGCAAGAAAGGACAGGAACATGGCTAAACCCACTACCGATTCGATCATCCAGGGGCTGATCACGGCTTACTGGATGGAGATGGAAACGGTCCAGAATTACGTGGCAAACGCGACGAACCTCGACGGAGTCCTCGCAGAGGAGATCAAGAAGTCGCTGATGGTGGATATTCCTGCCGAGCTCTCGCACGCCCAGGGCCTGGCCAACCGCGTCAAGGAACTGGGCGGCTGCGTCCCGGGCAGCCTGAAATTCAAGGCCGGGCAGAAGGAGCTGCAGCCCCCGGCGGACACCACGGACGTGCTCAGCGTGGTGCGGGGCGTGCTCGCGGCCGAGGAGGCCGCCATCGGCCAGTACAACAAGATCATCCGCCTGTGCGAAGGCGTCGATTACGTCACCCAGGAACTCTGCATCCAGTTCCTTGCCGCGGAAGAATCCCACCGCCGAGAGTTCCGCGGCTTCCTGGCCGAATACCAGAAGAAGAGACTCTGACTCTAACGTGGGCGAAGCCCACAACCCAACAAGGCTCGGAAAGGTGTCAGCGTTCAGGGTTCAGAAGTCCACTGACACGCGGTCCGCCTCCCGCTGGGATAAGTCTGGCGGGACACTTTTCAACTTCTCCGCCGGGTGCCCACGTAGTGGGCGCGGAGAAGTTAGAAACTGAGACTCATGAAATTCGCAATTCGCGCAGCCCGATGGGCTGCGCGAATTTCAAAACGCGGAGATCGAACATGGCCATCACCTACTGTTTCAACACTAGCACGATTATGCCCCAGCCGCTGATGGACAAAATCCGCATCGCGGGACAGGCCGGATACCGCATGATCGAGTTGTGGAACAGCGACCTGACCGCTCATTGCCGCCAGGGAGGCAGCCTCGAAGACGTCGTTCGGGCGCTCGAGGACAGCGGGCTGCAAGTGCCCACGGTCATCGCCCTCCACGGGTGGTCCGACACGACCGGGGAAGCGCACCGCGATGCCCTCGAGGAGGTGAGGCGGAGCATGGACCAGGCCTATCGAATCGGGGCGAAGCGCATCATCGCCAGCCCCTGCCTGGGAAAGGTGGACCTGGACCTGGCGGCCCGGAACTACCGGGAGCTTCTCGGGATCGGCCGGGAGATCGGCATCATGCCCGCCATGGAATTCCTCGGGTTCGTCGAGACCATCTGCCGGATCGAAGATGCCTGGTCCATCGTCGCCCAGGCCCAGGACAGCGAGGCCACGATCGTGATGGACCCTTTCCACATCTTCCGGGGCGGCGGACCGTGGGAAACACTCCAAAGCATCCCGGCCTCGCGGATTGCCGTCTGCCACTTCAACGATGCCCCGCGCCAGCCGCCCCGTGAACGGCAGGAGGACAAGGACCGGGTGTACCCGGGCGACGGCCACCTGCCCCTGAAGTCGATGATCCGAACGCTGCGCAAGGGGCATTACCACGGCGGGCTTTCCCTCGAGCTGTTCAACCCGGAGTACTGGAAACAGGACCCGAGGGAAGTGGCCCGCACCGGGCTGGAGAAGATGCGGGCCGTGGTCGAGAGCGCCTAGCCCTTTCTTTCTTACCCGCAGGCCGCTATACTGACTGCCCTTCGGAGGCCTGCACGGTATCGGCTGATCGAATGGGCGCGGGCTGGCCTCAGTGCGGATGGGACGACAGGACTGCGAGCCAAGACCCCAGGAATCATTGACCCGACGAGGGAAGGAGAGGACCATGAGCGCGAACGACCGGATCATGGGCGTGGACGTTGGTGGGACGGGCGTGAAGGCGGCGATCGTGGACGTGAGGAACGGGACGCTCGCCTCGGAGTGGGCGAAGCTGGACACGCCGCAGCCCTCGACCCCCGACGCGGTGACGGGAGTCATCCAGCAGCTCATGAAACAACTCAAGTGGAACGGGCCTATCGGGGTCGGTTTCCCGGGCCTCGTCAAGGGCGGGTCGGTGCGGCGGGCGCCCAACCTGGACCCCTCGTGGATCGGGGTGGACCTGGTGAACACTTTCCAGAAGGAGCTGGGCGTGCCTCTGGTGGCCGCCGGGAACGACGCCGATGCCGCGGGCATGGCTGAAATCCGTTTCGGCGCCGGCAAGGGGATCAAGGGCAACGTGATGATGGTGACTCTGGGCACCGGCATCGGCACGGCGGTATTCCTCAACGGGCAGCTCGTGCCGGATACGGAGCTGGGCCACATCGAGCTTCGAGGGAAGGATGCGGAACGCAGCGCCGCCAACAGCGCTAAGGAGCGCAAGGGCTGGAGCTGGAAGAAATGGGGCAAGAACGTGAACCGCTACTTATCGACGCTCGAGTTCCTGATGGGGGTGGACCTGTTCATTATCGGAGGCGGTGTGAGCAAGAAGGCGGACAAGTTTTTCCCCCATCTCAAGGACGTCACGTGCAAGGTGGTCCCGGCGACCATGGGTAACCAGGCAGGCGTCGTCGGAGCGGCCCTCTTCGCCCTCGATGCCCTCGACGGAGCGAAGAAGAAACGATAGCGGAATCCTGCCTTCCCTCATCGGCCACGCGGGATGCAGAAGGCCTCTCGCGGATTCCTCCGCGGCGGAGTCATGGGCGGACTTCCGCAGCGCCCCCGGCCCGTTCCGCCTCCATCAGAGCCCGAATGATGCGGACGCCGGCCACGATCTCCTCGGGCGTGATTTCCTGGGGCAGCTTCTCGCCCCGGACCGCTCGAAAGAAGGCCTCCCACTGGTACTCCCCGCTCGCGCCCTCCACTTCGCACTCGGCGACCCGGCAGCGCGAGCCGCCCTCCCGGCGCACCAGAGAAAGTTCCACGGGCCATCCCGGCTTCATTCTCCGGCCCGGCCCGCAGTTCCGGTAGATCGTTCCGCTTTCATGATTCAGGATCAGGCTGTTGCGGTAAAAGTCCCCGTCTCCGATGGCGAACGAGGCGAAAACATTGGCCAGGACGCCGTTCTGGAACTGGATGCCGAGTTGGGCGTTGTCCGCCGTAGGCCGGCCCGTGAAGAGCCTCGACTCGAGGATACACACCCGCTGCGCCCCGCCGAGCAGTCGGACGAGATCATTGATGAGATAAATGCCCAGGCGAAAAATGGGGGCCGCTGGACATCTCGCCGGATCGTCATACCAGGAGCCGTCCGCCTTCTCGCGGTACGAGGCCCAGATATCCGCCCGGCAGGCCACCGGGCGTCCCAGGCGGTATCGTTCCTGCCACTCGCGAATTCGGGCCAGATCGGGCGGCCAGAGCGGAGACGGCGAGTTGAGATGAACAACACGCCCGAGACGCCGGGCCTCCCCGAGAACCTCCCAGGCCGCCTCGGGGTCCAGCTCGAACGGCTTGGTCGTCATGACGTCCTTGCCGGCTCGGACCGCCTGGCGAATCCAGCCGGCGCGACCAGCGGGGCCCGTGAATAGCCCCACGGCGGGAATGCCAGGATCAGCCAGCAGTTCCCCGAGCTCGGAGTAGGCCCGGACGCCCAGCCGCTCGGCCGTTTCCTTCGCCTTCGCCGCGTTCAGATCGCACACGGCCGCCAGCTCGAAAAATCGGCCGGCGGGACCGCTGTGGACCTGCTCCACCATGGCGCGCCCGAAATTCAGTCCGACGATGCCAATGGGGATTTTTTTCATAACCGAATGAGACCGTCAGGTTGAAGGGATAGAACCCGGTCCGCCATTTTCGCCCCGAGGGAAACCAGACTTGCAAATTTAAGCGCCACGGTTTATGAAACGCAAAGTGAATGATGAAATCCACGTAGCCCGGAGGGCGCAGCGGATTTCATGAGAATCCTTCACCTGCCTGTGCAAGAGATTCAACCCGTGGGTTACGTTCTAAGCCGTCTGTTGCCGGTCCTGGCTGTGTGGAGTCTCGCGTTTGGCGCATCGCATGCCGAAGAAAAGCAGCTGCATCCTCAGGCAACGCCGTTCCGGGGCCATTACTGGGATGAGGAGTTCCGGCCAACGGACGCCTATGGCAGCTATAACACGATCCTCAAGATGCCTGATGGCCGCTTCGAGTTGTGGAATAACACGATCGGAGAAGGGCCGGAGGACGGCTTGGTGCGCTTCCGGGGAACGGCCCCTACAGCCTGGTGCGCGCCCGAGGTGATCATTCCGCACGCTCTCATCACGGATGTCTTTGACGCCGAGGGCAAGCTTTCATCGAAGCGAAGGTACACGCGGCCGTTCGTCACCTATCATCCCCGGGACGGCTACTTCGTCGTCGCACACGTCTGCGACGGATACCCGCCAAGGGATGGCAGCGTCTACCCCGCCTGGCTCGCCTCGAGAAGCGGCGAACCGGGCTGCTGGACCTACCAGGGCCGCCTTCGGGGGGAGCTTGAGGAATACCTGCCGGGCCGGAACGCCCGGTGGGCCGACGGCGGCGGCCTCTTCTACCAGCCGGAGGGTCCGGAAAAACTCGATGAGGCCCGCCCCATGCAGAATCGGTTTCTCTTCTTCTCCAACCAGTACCCCGGTCAGGGTTGCCTGGCCCTCCTCATCTCCGCCGATGGCCAGTCCTGGAAGTTCGCCCGCGAAGAGGGTCAGATCGCCAACCTCTTGCCCAAGCCCCTCCAGGGCAAGAGCCTCATCTTCCCGAGGGTCGTGCGCGCCGGGAAACGGGGCTGGTTCGCCTGGCTATCGGAAAATTGGCCTCCCACGGCCATCTGGCGAATCCATTCGGCGGACGGCCGGACCTGGCGGCTGTTCGGGCCGCACCAGCCTGAAATCCTTCGGCCTGAGGGCAGCACGATCAAGACCGTCAGCGCCTGGTACGACGAGGATGCTGATACCCTGCACGGGTTTCTCTCGGTGTGGGAGCAGATCGGCGAGACCACCAACTACCGCCTCTACCACTCGACCAGCCGCCAGTTCGAACCCTGACAGACCGTCCCGGCGGGACCATCTGTTAGAACTGCGGCTGACCCGGCTGTTCACCGCCCTGGCCCGGCTGCGCCGCCGCTCCGGCCATCATCTTCTTCATGATGTAGGCTTGGATCAGCCGCATGGGCTGGACCGGGACGTAGATTTCGGAGACCACCCGATGGCCGTCCACGCTGGCGGCCGCCAGCACGGGCTCATCCGCTGCCGCCAGGTTGGCGAGTTCTTCGTCCGGCTCGCCGGCATTGTCGGCCTGTTCCGCGGCCGCGATGATCTTCATGACGTATATCGTGGCCAGAAGCATGGGCGACGTCTTGAAATTCTTAGCCGCCTTCTGAATCTTCGGATCGACGTCGGCCGCTCTGGCCTTCACTCGTTCGATGGCGGCATTCGTGACCGCGTCGACGGGCTTGCCCAGAGCCAGAAGGCTGACACCGGGGAGATGGACGACCTCCGCCTGCAGATCGTCGGCCTTTTCCGGGTCCAACGGGATGATCGAGTCGATGGCGACCTGCTGGTATTCCCGTGCGCCGGTCTTCAGAGTGGCCTTGGCGGGCCGGCCGGCGTTTTTCTCATGTTCCTCGATCTCCGCGATGAAGGCATTGAACGCGGCGCGCATGGAATCGCCCCGCGTGCCAAACGCCATGACGACGCCTACGGGGCCCGGCTTCATCGGGAACAGAGTGACGGCCAGATTGCCCTGGCAGCAGTCCAGAAGGGCGCCCAGGCGATCCTGCACCTTCGCCGCCCAGGCCTCCTCCTCCGGGGGTATCTCTCCCGTCGCCTTGGCATGCGCGACCACCGTCGTGAGCACCGTCCGGCCGAACTTCGCTATTTCCGGACCCGACATCCGCAGGCTCTGGAGAAAAACCGCGTTGTCCGTCGGCACCGTGCCCGTGAGGTCGCCCGGGAGGTTGTTGGCCACGTTCTTCAGAAAGTTGGCCGTCACGCTGCCGGGCCGGGCGTCCCCGGAAAGGAGCAGCCGCAGGCCTTGTGCCTCGATCCCCAGGTCCACCCGCGCCTGCGAGAATTCCTTCAGCAGAAACTTCCCCAACTCGACGCCGAACTTGTCGGAGCCTGCCGCTTTGCGCTCCTCGAGGCCCTGGGCCATTTCCGCCTTGCGGATCGCTTCCCGGAGCTGATTTTCCAGTTGCGGCTCGACGGCCTGGTACAGGTTATCCATGTAAAAGGCGAGTTGGACATCAGACTTGAGATCGTCCATGGCGATGGAACGAATGGCCCCGAAGTCGGCGGCAGCGCGCTCCAGCACCGCGGGACGATTGCTGGCCAGGAGGTACTCTCCTGAAAGCTGGACCGAGACGTTCGGAGCGGACATCTGCTGGACGAACGCAGCGGCGGCAGCCAGGTCCTTCACGGGAATGAGAAAACAAAGGTCCGGCTCAGGCCCCTTCCCCTCCACCGCCTCGCCGCCGGCGCCCGGGTAGACCACGCCCCCGAACGGCCGGTTGAAATCGAGGACCTTGCGGGCCGTCTCCTGCACTTCGGGCGGAAGCTGGGAGAGGAGGGCATCGGGCGAGATGACGCCGGCGAAGGCAGGCTGAATCTGCATGACCAGGGCCTGGAGCTTGCCGACGAGATCATTGACGCTGCGGAATCGAAGGGACGCGATGGCGCCCTGCGCCTTCTCGAGACGGGCCACGCCTCCCTCCGAGGCCTGGCCCGCTGGGCCAGCCGGAGTCGGCGCGACCGTCGCAGCGGCCGGCGTGACATCCTCCACCGCGGCCCGCGGCACCCAGCCGCTGACCGTCTTTCCAGCCTCGTTGTACCGGATGCCGACCCAGTCTCCCTGCTGCTTCACCTTGCTCACGATGGTGCCAGCCTTCACGCTTCCAATCACGTCGGCACCCAGCTTGACGTCCGTATCGCGCAGGGCGCGGACCTGATCCTCTGCCCAAGACCAGGAAAAGACGCACAGCACCGCCACCATCGCCGCATTCAACGCACGGCCGCTCATGTTCGTTCTCCACGACAGAAAAAACGATGCTTGCCACCGGCACAGAGAGAAGTCATTCTAGGTGCACGGACGGGACAGTCAAACGGGGCAGAGGGTTGCGAGGCAGCCAAATTTCACCGCAGAAGCTACACTCCGTGCGGACCCCGACAGAAAGGCTGTGCACGAGCTCATGAGAGATCACCGATTCTTGGCCGCACCGTCCCAGCTTCGCCCGAGATTCCCCGGCCTGCCTCTGGCGGGCAGCGGCGTCCCCGTTTGCGTGTTTCCACCGGAGGGCCGTGAGGGACCTGCTCTGGCGGCGCTGGTGCAGGCCTGCATCGAGGAGAAGACGGGGGAGCGGCCCCACGTCTTCCGCGGACTCGATCCCGAGGGCGCCTTGCAGTCCTGGCATGCGATCTTGCTGGGACCCTTGGGCAGCCAGCGCGCCGTGGAGGCGATTTATCACCGGGGCTGGACCTGCTCGGATGCTGTTTTTCCCGGGCCCGACGGGCGGCTGGTGCAATCGCTTCATAACCTGTGGAACACAGGGACTCATGCCGTGCTGGTCGCCTCGAGCAGTCACCGCGGCCTGGCAGCGGCCGTCGAGTCCTTCGGCGAGGCCATCCTGGCCCTCGGCGACTCCCTGTTTCCCTTCACCTATGAGGTGGCGGCCGGCGCGGCCCAGGACCGGCCCTGCCCGGGACCGGGCACGGAGTCGGGCCTGGATGCGGCCGTCTGCCTGGACTCCTTTATGAGGTCCGGGCGGCAGGAATTCCTCGACTCCTTCCGCACGCGGACGCAGGAAGCGCCCGGGGAGCGCCAGCATCCTGCTGACCTGACGGGCGAGTCATTTCCCGCGCGTACGCAGGAAGCTGTCTGGCGCGGACCGGGGCACCAGGACCCTCGGCCCTGGTTCGGGTTGGCGGAAACGGTGTCACGCTGGCGGGTCCTCGAGGACCACCCCTTTTTCTCCGAAGAGGATCGCCTGAAGGTGGTGAACTGGCTCTTTGCATCAGCTCGAGCGGCGTGCGAGTGGCTGCGAAACGCCGGCCCGGCATCCGAGGGGCCTCGGCAGCGGGGCGAGGAGATGCTTCGGGCCTCCATCGGACTTTGTATCGCTGCCGAGTATTTTGGCCGTTTCTATCGCATCGAAGAGGCTGCCGAGTGGATGGACGCGGCGCGGCCGGCGCTGGAGGCCCCAACGAATAGCACTTCCTCGAGTCTGTACGCCGCCGCCGTACGGGCTGCCTGCGCCGTCCGGAGCGGAAACTCCGGTCCACTGGCGTCGGGCGAGGCCTGGAAGGCGGCACAACAAGTGCTCTGGTGGACGGACAACCTGGGCCGAAATGCCTGCGAAGGATTCGAAAGTCCCGAAAATCGTTCCTCCCGCGCCCGGATGCTGCGCCTGATGCGCACCTGGTATCGAGAGCCGGTCTTCGAATGGGGCCTCCAACACTTCTTCCAGGACTGCCCGCCAGCCGCAGGAGATTTTGAAATCACCGGGATCGAGCCGAGGCGGCCCGACGAGTGGCTCGGCGTCCGGCTCATCCCGCCCCTCGGCCCGGCCAAGGCGGCCGGCGGGATGTCCGGGAGACCATCCCGCGGCCCAGACGATTCCGCCCCTTCCCGCCCCACGGGTGGTGACGACCCCCTGACTTCCGGAGGCTTCGACGCGGCATTCTTGCGAAATGGATTCGGGCCCGGCGACGATTATCTGGCCGTGACTGGACGCGACCTCGCCGCTGCGGGTCGGACTGGCTCGATCCGCCGCTTGACGGCACGGGGCCGGATTTGGATTCTCGAGCCGGCAGCCGGGGGAGGCACGGGGCACGATCCGAAACCGGGCGTGAACTCGGTGGCGGTTCTCCGGGACGGGCAGCCGGTCCGATGCCCGGGCCGGGTTATTCTCGAGATGGCGCAGGACTTGCCCCATTGCGGGTTCCTGCGATTTCGAGTGCCTGATTTCGGGGGGCTGGACTGGCATCGAACGCTCGTCTGGTGGAAGGGCGTATTCGTGGTCGTGGCCGATGAACTGGCGGCCCGTGCCCCAGGCTGTTACAGCGTGGAGTGCCGATTTCATCTTCTGGGGACACCCGAGGCCCGGGGAACCGGCATCCTCTTCGACCAGAAGGGGGCCACCCTGGGAATGACGGGAACGGGGACGACAGAGACGGCCCTGAGCGACGAGTGTCTCCCGAACACAGCCCGGCTGAAATCCTATCCCTACGCCTCGCCTCTACTCCGCGTCCATCGCGCCTCACGGTCTGGAACGTTGCCGGCCGGCGGGCGCTGGCGGCTGGCGCATCAGTTCCATCTGGCCGGCGGGCCCTGCGCTGTGGAAGAGGCGGGCGGCGACCTCCTGCGCGTCCAGTGCGGTCCCCGGGTTTACTGGGTCGGACTGGGACCCGTGGAGGGACCATCGGGCTTGGCCACGGACGCCTCACTCTTTGCCGCCACCGACGGACGGGTCGCGGTGGTGCAGGCGCAGCGATTCTTCAGCCCTGACTTCCGTTTCCAGAGCCGATCCGGTCCGATGTCCCGAGAGTTGGCGGCTGCGCCCCGATCCTCGTAAACTTGCTTCTTATGCCGGCCGAAAAGGGTCACTTCTCGGACTTGTGCGAGTCACGGTTTCAACCCAGTGTATTCAAAGGACTTGCAAGCATCGAGGCGCTGTTCTGGATGGACCGATTCGGGTTCTTCAATCGCACGGCCCAAACCTCTTACTTCCTCTTGCCGGCCCTGCTGTGGCTCGTGACCGTTGCGGCCGCTGGAGCTGCAACGACCCCCACCCCTCGGCTCACACGCGGTTGGAGCTTCGAATCGGGCGCGGAAGGATGGCGGCCCCAGGGCTGCCGGAGGGAACGCAGCCTCGAGCGGGCCGCAGCCGGCAGTTCCTCCTTGAAGCTGCTGGTGGATTTTCCGTTCGCTGCCTCGGTCACCTACGAGGGCGTCCTGGGGCTCGAGCGCGTCGGACGCGTCGTCTTCTCCTGCTTCATTCCCGAGGAGGCGCCCCGCGACGTGCGAGTGCTGTTCTTCACCAAGGATAAAGACGGCCTCTATTTCCAGCACCTCCACGGGGCCAGGATCGGACGCGGGCAATGGCAGACCCTGGAAGTCGATCTGACGTCCGGCTCCGCCGACCTCGCCCCGGAAAACCATTACAGCGCCTGGAATACCCTGGCCGCCTCCCGGATGAACTTGATCGGCATCAAGTTCGTCTGCGATCAGCCCTATTCCGGCGGAGTCTACCTCGACCAGATCACCCTGCAACCCGCTGCCGTTCCTGAAGAAAAACTCCGGATCATCGACTTCCGGGACGAGTCGTCCCGCGTCGAGGTCTATCAGAAATTCGAGATCGCCTTCCAGCTCAACCGCGAATTTCCCAACCCATTCGATCCCGACCAGGTGCAGATCGACGCCCTGTTCCGGTCCGAGGTCAGCGGCAAGACGTTCCGAGTGCCTGCCTTCTGGTATCAGGACTACCTCCGCAGTGAAGGGGGCACGCGCAAGGAAGCCTTCCGCGTGGAAGAAGCCAACAAGGAGGTGCTGCTCGAGCGGCAGGAGGTCCTCACGCCCATAGCCCCCCCCTGCTGGAAAGTCCGGTTCACGCCCATCGAGCCGGGAGAGCATTCCTACACGCTGCTGGTGAAAGCCGGGAGCGAAATACTCGAAGCCCGGAAGAGGACCTTTACCGCGGTGCGGCCGGACGCGCCCCGCAGCCGCGGTTTCGTGCGGATTTGCAAGTCGGACCCCCGATACTTCGAGTTTGACAACGGCGAATTTTTCTACCCGATCGGGCACAACGTGAGGTCGCCGTTCGATGAACGCTGGTGGGTGGTGGTGCTGAAGGAGGACCGGCTTCCGCCGGACCGTGGGACTTACACTTACGAGGACGTGCTCCGGAAGATGCGCGAGAACGGGGAGAATTTCGTCGAAATCTGGATGTCGAGCTGGTGGCTGGCGATCGAGTGGAATCGGGAGTGGCGCGGTTTCCATGGCCTGACGAATTACAACCTGGAGACGGCCTGGAAGCTGGACACCATGCTGGCGCTGGCCGATCGGTACGACCTGTACTACCACCTGGTGATCGACAACCACGGGAAGGCGAGCACCTGGTGCGATCCGGAGTGGGACGAAAATCCGTACAACGCGGACAATGGCGGGCCCGTCGAGGACGTGGAAGCCTACTTTTCGAACCGCGAGGCCATGCGGGCGTTCCGCAAGACCTTGCGTTACCTGGTTGGACGCTGGGCCTATCATCCTCGCCTCATGGGCCTCGAGCTCTGGAGCGAGCTGGATTTGACCGGGAACGGGTGGGACTTCGTGAACCATCCCGTGAAGACGCAGTGGCATCAGGAAGTGGGGCGACATCTCAGGGAGCTGGACCCCTGGGATCACCTGGTGACGACGCATTTTTCAACGGATTATTCCCGGGTGGACCCGCAGGTGGCCTCATTGCCGGAGATCGATTACGTGGTGGTGGATGCGTACCGGCAGAAGGGGAGCATCGTGCCGCTGCTGATCAACACCTATCAGGCTTGCGGGGTCTACGGCAAGCCGACCTTCGTCACGGAGTACGGAGGGAGTCCGTGGGCGACGAGCGCCGACCAGGTGATCCCGCTGCTCAAGGCCGACCTTCACGGCGGGCTATGGGCGACTTTCATGACTCCCACGGCGAGCACGCCCCTGCTCTGGTGGTTCGAGTTCATCGATCACCAGAACCAGTATTTCCAGTTCAAAGCGCTGGCCAGCTTCGCTCGGGGCGAGGACCGGCGCAACAAGGGGCTCGAGATGGCCTCGGCGAGCCTCATGGCGAACCCCGCCTCGCTGCTGCGCTTGGGCGTCAGCGTCTTGAAGAATCGCGATACGGCCTACCTCTGGATTTACGATCGAATGTCCATGGAGCAGTGGCCTCCTCCTGGCGAGGAGCCTCGATTCCGTGAAGTCAAGATCATTGTCCCGGACCTCAAGCCGGGCGAATACCGCACCGAGGTCTGGAACACGATGACCGGGGTGGTTCTGGAGGCCGCCTCCGTGAAATGCAACGGCTCGGTGGTCCTCGCCTTGCCCGAGTTCACGTTGGACTGTGCGGTGAAGATCAAGCCGAAGGAGTAACCGCATGCCGAACGTCTATGACCTGACCGGCAAATGTGCGCTCCTGACGGGAGCCGGGAGCTTCAAGGAGACGGTGGAATTTGGCCGGGTGGAAGGCATTGGCTCGGCAATCGCCCGGAAGCTGGTGTCCAGCGGCTGCGATCTTCTGTTCACCTACAACCGGAGCGTGGAGGGAGCGAAGGCGCTCGAAGAGGAGCTGATCCGGCTCGCTCCGGGCCGGCGCATCCGGTCCGCGTCGTTCGATGCCTCCCGATATGCGGAGGAGGCCACGAGGCTCGTCGCGAGGGCTGAGGCGGAGCTGGGCAGGATCGATCTGCTGGTGAACAACCTCGGGACGACGTACATCGTTCCGAGCGAGATTCCGCACGACGAGCCCGCGGCCGAGGTGGAAAACCTCATGCGAGTCAATTTTTTCGCGGCCTACGAATTGAGCAAGCGCGCCGTCGCGTCGATGCTGCGGAAGCGCGCGCCGGGCTACCTGGTGAACGTCACGTCGTGTTCCCTTACCATGCCGCACTCGAAGCGGCCGGCCTACGGCATCACCAAGCACGCCCTTCACGGGATGCTGCGGGAATTCGCGTCCGCATACGGCCGGCATGGGATCAGAATCCTGGAGCTGCAACTGGGCATTTTCGAAACGGTGATGACGCTCCCGCGGCTCGCGTTCTACCGAGAACTGTGCGCGCGGGGGGCCGTTCCCCTTGGCCGGCCCGGCCGGCCCGACGAGGTCGGTGACCTGGTGGCCTTCTTCGCCTCCGGGGCCTGCGATTACCTCCACGGCTCAGAAATCCGCGTCGACGGCGGCCTGACCATCCGATCGTTCGATACGCTCAAGCTGGAAGATTGAATCGATCGCGGGGTAGTGCCGGCGCGGTGCGCCTGCCGGCCGGCGAACCTCCCGGCCTTGTCCCCATGGGAGTCGAGTCCAGCGACGCGGCAGGCAGGTCGGCGCAGGCCCGGCCTGGGAAATTCTTCCTTCCCCCATCCCTCACGAGACACGGCCTGCAGTCTGGCACTTCTTTCCCTTCGTCACCGGCGAATGCGGGGTTTCGGGGAGCGCCCGCATCTCCCGGACCTGTCCCTATGGGAGGTATCCCATTGGGATTGCTGACACCGTCCCCAAGCGCTCACGCACTTCGGCTACGGGCAACTCGACGCGCTCACGCACGCGGTGTCGACGCCCCCTGGGAGCGCCACCATCCTGCTGGCATCCTCCCGAAGCGCTCACGCACTCCGGCTACGGGGAACGCGGGACGCGCTCACGCACGTAGCCGACGCCCCCTGGGAGCGCTTCCGCTACGCGATCACGCCAGCGGACCGCAACTCGGCCATTTCGCCCTCTTCCAGGCCCAGAAGCTGTCCCAGGATTTCCTGCGTGTGCTCGCCCAGGCGCGGCGCCGGCTTCTCCGCCCTCGGCGGGGTCTCGGACAACTGGATCGGCGACGCGGGCATGAGCAGCGGGCCGGCGTCCGGATGCTCGATCTCGACCATCATCCCGCGGGCACGAATCTGGGGATGATGGACCACCTCGTCGACGGTCTGGATGGGGCCGCAGGGGACCCCGATGCGTCCCAGCTCATCGAGCCAGGTCCCCGTAGGCTTCTCCCGGAAAACCTCCGTCAGCAGGGATTCCAGCGCAGCCTGGTTCTCCGTGCGGGCCGGGTTCGATGCGAACCGCGGGTCCGTGATGAGGTCCGATCGGCCGAGATGAAGGCAGAATTTCTTCCAGGTGGCGTCGTTCCCGATGGCCAGGACGAAGTAGCCGTCCCGGGAACGGAAAATCTGAAAGGGCGTGATGGCCGGGTGTCGCCCGCCGAGGGGGCCGGGGACTTCGCCGGTGACCGCGTAGCGGGCGACCGCGTTCTCAAGAAGCGCAGCCTGGCAGTCCAGCATGGAAATGTCCACCAGCTGGCCGAGACCGGTCCGGTCCCGGTGTCGGAGCGCGGCCAGAATGCCGACTACCGTGAACAGCGCGCCGGCCAGGTCGCCGATCGATGTGCCGACGCGGACCGGGGGTCTGCCCGGCTCGCCCGTGATGCTCACGAGGCCTCCCATGGCCTGGATGATCATGTCATACGCCCCGCGCTGGGCCAGGGGCCCGGTCTGGCCGAAGCCCGAGGTTGCAGCATAGATCAAACGCGGGTTTCCACGGCGGAGAACCTCATGGTCGAGGCCGAGCCGCTGCATGGTCCCGGGCCGGTAGTTCTCGGCGAGAATATCGGCCCGCCGGGCGAGCTGCTTGAGGATGTCTTTGCCGCGCTCGTGTTGAAGGTTGAGCGTCAGGCTCTTCTTCCCCCGGTTGATGCTCATGAAATAGGCGCTGACCCCCCGGAGGAAGGGTCCGAATTGCCGGGCCTCGTCGCCCACGCCCGGCTGCTCGACCTTGATCACCTCGGCCCCGAGGTCCCCCAGAATCATGGTGGCATAGGGCCCCGCCAGCACACGAGTGAGGTCCAGCACGCGTAAACCTTCAAGCGGTCCCGACATGGTTCACCTTCCTCGTTTGCCGGAAGGGATGTCCCCCCTGCACTTCCGTTCCGGCGAGCTCGTACTCGTGCACGAGGCGTCTCCAGGAGTCCAAACGGCGACCCTTCAGTCCGGTTCGCACAGCTCGACCAGGACACCGCCGCAGGACTTGGGGTGCAGGAAGGCGACGCGGAAGCCGCGGGCGCCGCGGCGCGGATAGCCCGCAACCGCATCGAGACCGCGGGCCGATAGGGCCGCCAGCTCGGCGTCCAGGTCGCCTACCCGATATGCCACATGGTGCAGGCCCTCGCCACGCTCGGCCAGAAACCGTGCGAGGGGACCGGAGCTGCCGGGAAGCGGGGCGAGAAGCTCGGTCCGGCCCACAAAGGCAACCTCGACGCCCTCCGTATCGAGACGCTCCCGATGCATCACCCGCCCCCCAAGTTTCCGGGCATGCAAGGCTACCGAAGCGTCGAGGTCACGCACCGCAATGCCCACGTGATCGAGTTGCATCTGTTCCCTCCCGCTTGGAATCCTGTGCGAACCGGCGGATGATTCTATAATATTTTTCCATGAGAAGACGCGTCGGCATCATCGGCACCGGATGGGTCGGTTCGAGCGTCGCTATCTCGACGCTTCACTCCGCGACGGCGGACGACCTCCTGCTGCATGACGTTCGCGCGGCAGCGGCGGAGGGCGAGGCCATGGACCTGAGCCACGGCGCTTCGTTCTATCCCGCCGCCACGGTTCGGGCCGCCGCCATCGAGGAGATGGCCGACGCTGATGCTGTCGTGATCACCGCCGGACGCGGTGGCCGGCCCGGCGAGTCGCGCCTGGACCTCCTGCGGGAAAACGCGGAGGTCGTCCGAGTGATTGGACGAAAACTCGCCGGATGCCGAGGCGTCGTCATCCTGGTCACCAACCCGGTGGACGTCCTCACCCAGGTGATGACGGAGGTCACAGGCTTGCCGCCCGCACGCGTCCTCGGCACGGGCACTTTGCTGGACACCGCCAGGCTTCGCCAGGTTCTGGGCCGCGTCCTCGGGGTGGATACGCACTCCGTCCATGCCCACGTCGTGGGCGAGCACGGCGATTCCGAGGTCGCCCTCTGGTCCGGCGCACGCGTCGGCGGAGTCCCCTTGCAGGACTGGCCCGGATGGAATCGCCAGGAGGAGACCCGGATCGAAGAAGAGGTCCGCACGGCGGCCTACCAGATCATCGAGCGCAAGAAAGCGACGAACCATGCCATCGGGTTGGCGACCGCGGACTTGTTGAAGTGTGTGCTTCGGAGCGAGCGCCGTGTCCTGACGATTTCTCGCGTGCAGCAGGGCGCCCTGGGCATGCACGACGTGGCCCTTTCCTTGCCTGCGGTCGTCGATGCCGAGGGTGCAATGCGGGTGCTGCAGCCGGCGATGAGCCCCGACGAGCGCGGCCGCCTGGAACATTCGGCCGACGTCCTCCGACAGGCCATACAGCAAGTTCAATGAACTGAGGCGGAAGAAGATGTCCGCGGCGTCAGCCGCAATCCTGGCGGCGTCGGTCCTCTTGATCCTGGCCGGCGAGTGGTTGCCCTGGTCACGAAAATTGAAGTAGTAACAGGAAATCTAAAATCGAAGCTGAACACAGCCTTCGCGGCCGGGTCTGCTGACTTCCACGCTCTCGGCGTCGGCGAGGTATCGGCCGCCTGTGGCCGAACGGGCCCGGAGGCCCTCGGGATGTGGCAGGCGGAGGAGCAGTTGCTGCGGCCGGCGTTCAGCGTCAAAGGTGTACCTCGCTTCGATCTCCTGCTGGTCCGTTCGGGACTCCACCCGGAGCGATAGGGGCCCGAAGTGGCTGGCCAGATTCTCCAGGACGATGCGCTGGCCGTGTCCGAGCCAGGCGCGGGGGACGCCGCGAAGCAGGTGGAGGGTCTCGCCGTCCTCGAGGACGAGCATCCAGCGGGTCTGCATGAGAAACCAGCCTTCCTCGTGGGTCTTGTGGGGGCTGGCGTGGAAGTAGTGCTCCCAGAAAGTATAGGTCTCGCGGTCGGCCAAGGCCGCTACGGTGTTGTAGTAGGTCTTGAGAAAGGCCCGGACCTCGCCTCGGCGCAAGTGAGCGTATTCATGGCGGGAGTAATACGGCTGGCAAAAAGCGACGTTGCGGACGGTGAACAGTGCGGCATGGGACTGGAGGAGAATGTCGCCCAGAGGCTCGCCGGGCTCGACCACCTCCTGGAAGACGAGCCAGAGGGGCCCGAGGAGCGAGTCCCGCGCCGTGAAGGCCCGGTGCGTGAAGCAACGGCCGCCGTCTGCGAAGAGGGCCTGGGGACCCGTGGCTTCCGCCCAGGGCGGCACGGTCGGACACCACGTTCCGTCGCCCAGGGGTATCACGGGCGAGCGGGCGGCACATTCCTCGAGGGCGGCGCGGATGTCGACTCGGAGCGCTTCGGCCTCTCGACCGATCCCCTGCGCCCGGGCCGGATCGATGGCTGCGAGCCATTCCGCGGTGCGCTTCAGACCGAGGAAGGCATAGCCGCTGTTCATGAAGTAATGGAAGGGGTCTTCGGGGTCCGCGACCTTGCCGTCGAGCATGCCGTAGCCGCGGCCGCACAGGTCTTCACGGAGGTTGCGACGCCGCCAGGCCAGCAGGTAGTCGCAGGCCTTGGTCGCCTTCGGGGCCACATTCCGCGCCCAGTCGAGGTCGCGGGTGAAACGGAAGTGCTCGCCGATCTGGAACAACGCCGCACCCGTCTCCACCATGTAGCTCCCGAAGTTCTGGATAAACCCATCGTCATGTTGTTTGTCGAGGAAATACTGGATGGAGCGGCGGGCAAGATCGTGTCTCCCCATGGCATCGAAAAAGAGGACGATGGGGGCGCTTTCCGTTCCGATGGGCGCATAGACGCCGATGGTCGGGGCCAAGGCGCCCCCGGGCTCCAGGCCGTAGGCGACCAGGTCGAGGTGGAGCAGCCCCGCGCGGACCATCTCGTCCACACGAGGCTCGGGAACCTCCACCCGGGCAGCCCGTGCGAGCTTGTCCTTCCAGAAGGCCCGGCATCGGGCCAGCCGGATATCGAAGTCCGCCTGGGCCAGCGCCTCGGCTCGGTCCCGAGAAATGGGCCGGTGTGGGATGGCGAACTCGAAGACCGCGCTCTCGCCGGGTTGGACCAGCAGGGCCTGTTCCAGCTCCTGCATGGGCCCGCCGTTCATCCGCGACACGGCGAAGACGCGGCCCGAAGCGAGGAGGCCGAAACCGTCTTCGGTGTGCTGCATGCCCCGGTGTCCATCCAGCGAAGGGGCACGAAACCAGGCGTAGCGGGGAACGCGGGCGGTGTTTGTGGCGGAGGCCCGGAGATGCAGGACCACTTCCTCGTCGCGGTCACGCTCGCTGGCGAGAAGTTGATCAAACTCCGCCTGCTGTGACGCGGTAAACATGTGGCCGCCGGCGTGCCCGTCCGCCACCAGGAAGTGCGTGCCCCGCAGCGTGTCGGGCCCCAAGGCCGTGCGCTCCAGCGTCGCAAAGGCCACGAAACGGTAAAGAATGTCGCCGTCCCGCGCCCGGCCGTGCAGGATGGGCAAACAGCCGTCTTCCAGCCGGCGGGCGAGATCGGCCTCGCAGCCGGCCCCACGGCCCAGGATGAATCGGTAGAGAAGCGTACCTTCTTTCTCGGTCTCGGGAATCTGGACCTCTCGGCCGTGCCACCGGGGTCGTATCCAGCCCCAACATCCGTCCGTCCTCAGCGCGTCGATTTCGAAAATGCGGAAGTCCCTGCTGAGTCCCAGCCAGGTCTGACACTTCAGGTCGCGCACGCTCCGGGCGGCATTTTCGAACGTCTCCTCCGGCTCGGACTCGATCCTCTGGAATTCTGATAGAAGCCCCCGGTCTCGAACGGCTCGGGCGACCTCGACGTACGATCGGGAGTCCCCCGCCGGGATGACCGCCACGCCCAGCTTCGGCAGCAGGATCGGATGGTCCGACGAGACGTTGCGGAGGAAGAAGGTGAAGGGGCCGGAAGTCGCCCGCACGCTGATCCGCGTGGCCCGTCCACCGTGGCCCGCCCGTGTCTCTCCGCACTCGACGATGAGACGGCAAGGGCCTGATGCAACAAGGGAAAACGAGTTGCCTGTCGATTCTCCCGTTCCGGGCGCAACGCGGAGCGCGGCGAGAGACCCGTAAGTGACCTCGACGTTGCCTCGGACGGGACCCCGTTCCCAGATGATGGCAGCGGCCGATGGCGCGTTCATGAATGAATTATGGATCAGCACAAACTTTCGGCAACAATAATATTGGCAATCGGGACTCGAATGCGTGCTGGAAGACAAGAAGGAAAAGTAAAAAAAACTGGATAAGATCATGCGGCAGGGGCTAAGCAACGGGGGCAGAAAGACCGTGCCCATTTACAAAAACCTGGAGGTGATAAAGTGACACGCTCTGACCAGGAAATTATGCAAATGGCCCTTCGGTTACCGGCGGCCAAGAGGGCCGGTCTGGCCGCACGACTGATCGAAAGCCTGGATGAAGAAGTTGACACGGACGTTGATGCCGCGTGGGAGAGGGAAATCGCACGACGAATCCGCGATTACGAAGCGGGCCGGACCGTCCCGATCCCCTGGAGTCAAGCCCGAGAGATGCTTCTTGCGAACAAAGATGAGTCATCCGACGCTTGAAATCCTACCCGAGGTGGTCGAGGAAGCGGCGGCGGCTAGAGCCTAGTATGCCGAACGGAATCCAGAGATGGCCGTGGCGTTCATGGAGGAATTGGACCACGCGGCGCGAAAGATTCTTGAATCGCCTGGTCTCTGGCCGCCCTATTTATTCCGCACACGACGTTACCTTTTTAGGCGGTTCCCGTTCATGGTCATCTACCGTAAAGAACGAGGGCGAATTTTGGTCATCGCCATAGCGCATGGCAAACGAAAGCCCGGTTATTGGAGGGGGCGTTAACAAGGTTGCCACTCGACTTCGCGCTTCAATTCGATCGAGCCCCCAGAGAGAAAGGATGTGCAACCCTGTCCGAACAGGCCAGAGGTGAAAAGTCCGGGCCGGGAGACGAGGCGGCGACCCTCGCAGCCGGGTGCTTCTGGTGCACGGAGGCGGTCTTCCAGAGGCTTGATGGCGTGCGGTCCGTCATTCCTGGTTACATGTAAAAGAAACTCCGGCGAAATAGAAAAACTCGATATTCCATAAGTGACGAAGCCACAAGAAGTTAAATTGGGATGGCGTAAGTTCTCAATAAGCTCGGGGATGGACGTCAGGTCAAATCGATGAGTGATGAACGGAGTAGCGAAGCTCGGAAGGGCTTCGCTGCAAGAAATTCAGGGCTGACACGCGGCGAACGTAGGCGAAGCCCTTCCGGGCTTCGCCTACGAAAATCCGTGAAGCCTTCAAACATCATCGGTTATGAAAACGAGCGCGTGTCTTCCCCGAACTTATTGAGAAGTTACCGTTCACCCTCGGCCGCGCTCTTCACCACCAACCGATTCTCCAGGCGGCCGCCGTCGGCTCTTCCTCGGCCCTAGGTCTTCACTGCCCGCCATCCACCACCGGGTCATGCCCGCAGTGCGAGCGCGGCCTGGGCATATCGGGCATCGAGCGACAGGGCCTGGTGAAAGAACGCCTTCGCCTCGCGCTCGCGCCCCAGGGTGCGTTCCGCCATGCCCAGAAAGAAATGGGCCTGAGCTTGGCCACGAATATCCAGCCCGCACTCGATGGCCTTCCGGATGGACGCGACGCCCGGGGCTGGGTCGTCCCCGTTTCGATAGGCCATCATGACCTGGAACTGGCCCTGGAAAAGGTGAGCGGGTCCGAAAGCGGAGTCGAGTTCCAGGGCTTGCCGGGCCGCTTCCTGCGCCTCGTGAAAGAAGTCGCCCTTTTCGAGCACGCTGGCCACCACGCGGGACACCCGCATCAGGGTGTCCGCCAGGGCCACGTGGGCCCGAGCGTCGGCCGTGAAACGCCGGACCGCTTCGCGAAGCAGCCCGATGGCCAGGCCCGGGTCCCCGCCCTCCTCCGCCTCCTCCGCAGCTTGAACGAAGTCCAGCACGCCCCGGAGGGCTTCCGACTTGTCCCGCAGGGTCTCCGGAGGGGCGGCCGGGACGGCCGAAGGCTTGAAATGCTGCCAGCCGGGCTCGGCGTCGTCGACGAGTCCGCGGTAGACCCTCAAGATGGCGTATCGCGGCGTGCCCCAGACCTCGGGAATGCGAGTGATCCATTCGGGCAGGCGAGGCTCCAGGTCCGACAGCACCTCGGGAAGCTCCATGCCCAGGGACACTCGACGCCCGACCTCTTCGATGAAGAAGTTTTCGATTCGAAGGAGAAGGTCGATCTCCGCCTGCCGCGCCAGGGGACCGTGGCCTGGCAGCACCTCGCGGGGCTTCAGAGCTTGCACCCGCCGGACCGTCTCGATCCAGCTATACGGCTGCATCAGGCCTTCATTCATCACCGGCTGGCCGAAGATCGGGAAGCTCCCGGTCATCACGGCGTCGCCGCTGACCGCAGAGCCCTCCGCCGGGAGGTGGACGGCCGTTGCATCAGTGGTTTCCGCCGCGCCCAGATAAAGCAATCGCAGCGGCTGTCCCCCGAGGTCCAGTTCCGTATCCCCATCGATAACCAGGTCCGCCAGCACCGGGTCCTCCCCCAACGGGAATGCCCGCGAGGCCAGAAAGGCCTTTTGCCGGCTCGACCGGCTCGTCATGAAATCCACCGTGTCCCTCCGGGCGACGAGCGTCGCCCCCGCCTCTCGGAAGGCGCTGTTGCCGTTGGTGTGATCCCAATGGTAATGCGTGTTGATGGCGTAGAGGATCGGCTTCTGGGTGAGGGACCGAGTGGCCGCGAGCAGCCGCCGGGCCATCGGCAGGTTCACCTGGGTATCGATGATGGCGACGCCGCGGTCGCCGATGACGATCGTGGAATTGACGATGTTCCGGAACAGGTAGACCCGGGGAGTGACCTGGACGAGCTGGCCGTAAGTGCGCGGTGCGAAAGGGTTCGGGGGGACAGGCGGGCTCATTGTTTTGCATATAAGGCCACCTGAGGCGCTTGTCAATTTATCTGGTACACTCGTTCGGAAGTGCCACCCGCACTTGCGAACGAGTGTACGAGAGCCTGAGATCGGATGAACGCTCCAGAAGTTTCGCCGGGCGACACGGGCTCTTCTTCTTCGGGATGCCCGGAGACCTCGACGTCGGCCGAGGAACACCCCCGGCCGGGCCGGGCCGTCCTCCATCCCACGATCCGTGCCGCCGGGTGGGTGAGCCTCTTCACGGACCTGGGTAGCGAGCTGATCTACCCCATTCTGCCGCTCTATCTCACGAGCCAGCTTCGGGCCAGCAAGAGCGTGCTCGGCCTCATCGAGGGATTGGCGGAAGGCACGCCCGCGATCGTCCGGCTCTTCTCGGGGTCCCTCTCCGACCGCGTGGCGAATCGCAAGGGGCTCATCTTCACCGGCTACGCCCTTTCCTCGCTGATGAAGCCCTTCATCGGGCTGGCCGGGTCTGCCTGGCAGGTGCTGCCCCTGCGGTTTCTGGACCGTGTCGGAAAGGGCATCCGGGGCGCCCCCCGCGACGCCCTGGTGGCGGACCATGCGGACCCCTCGCAATGCGGCTACGCCTTCGGCTACCAGCGCGGCATGGACCACCTCGGGGCCATGCTCGGCAGCCTCCTCGCCTTCGTCCTCCTCGCTTGGCTCGACCTCACCCTGAGCCAGATAGTCCTTTTCTCCATCGTTCCGGGCCTGATCTGCCTCCTCGCCATTGCCCTGTTCATCCAGGAAGTCCCCGGCAGAAAAGTCCTCCCTGCGGCCACACGAAGGCCCATCTGGCCCGCCAGGGGTGAGCTCTCACCGGCCTATTACCGGTTTCTGGCCGCGGCTGGCCTTTTCGCCCTGGCCAACTCGAGCGATGCCTTCCTCCTCCTCCGCAGCCACCAGATGGGTGTGCCCGCCGCTGGGATACCCCTCCTCTGGGCGCTCCTCCACCTCGTCAAGACCTCTACCAGCGTCCTGGGCGGACGGCTGTCCGATCGCATCGGGCGGCGTCCCGTCCTGATCGCCGGATGGCTCTGGTACGGATTCGTCTATGCCGGATTCGGGCTCGCGCCCGCGTCCGCGTGGGCATGGATTCTTTTCGCGCTCTACGGGCTCTTCTTCGGGCTCACCGAAGGAGCAGCAAGGGCTTACGTGGCCGACCTGGTGCCGAAGTCAACCCGCGGCAAGGCTTATGGACTGCTCAGCATGACGGAGGGCCTCCTCGCGCTACCCGCGAGCCTTCTCTTCGGCCTTCTCTGGGAATGGCAGGATTCGCACGCCCCCCCGTTCGTCCTCTCCGGAATTCTGGCCGCCCTGGCCGCCCTCATCCTCGTGCAGCGCAATGACAAATCAGGTCCGCCTTCAGTTGCTGGAGGCCATCCTCGAGACCCACGGGATAGGTTTGAGGCGACTGGAGGCTGAGGACCCCTGCGGGAAGATGGCCGAGCTGCTCCCGGGTGCGACCTCTCGCCTGCTCGGTCGAGGGGAGGGCCTCAACCGCCTGCCCGCCCCGCAACACGGGTTCGAGGAGGTCCGTGCAGGCCGCGCCAGCGGGCAGCGGCCTCCGCTTGCCCGGGTCCGTCGGGTCCGTCATCATGCCGCCCGGCCGCACCCCCCGCTCGACGTCATAGATCAGGTCTGCCAGGAACTGCTGGTCAGAATGGTAGCGGCGGACCTGCTGGAGGCCTGGATTCGAGCCTTTGCCGATCTCCTCGGAGAGCTTGACCTTGTGTTGCCAGGGCCCGCCGGGCTCGCGTACCGCAGATAACTTGTACACTCCTCCCAGGGCAGGCTGGTCATGGCCCGTGACGAGCCTCGTGCCCACGCCCCAGACGGTGATGGGGGCATTCCGCTCCTTGAGGGAGGCGATCCGGTGCTCGTCGAGGTCGCCGCTGGCAATGATCTTGGCCTGTGGGAAACCGCCGTCATCCAGGATGCGGCGCGCTTCGAGGCCCAGCGAGGCCAGGTCGCCGGAGTCCAGGCGGATGCCGATCATCTCGTGTCCTTGCTGGCGCAGCCATCGTCCGACCTCGACGGCCTTGGTTACGCCTTCGAGGGTGTTGTAGGTATCGACGAGGAACACGCAGTTATCGGGCATGGCTCTGGCGTAGGCGGCAAAGGCCTCACGCTCGTCGTCGAAGCACAGGACCCAACTGTGAGCGTGGGTGCCTTGGACGGGGATGCCAAAGAGTTTTCCGGCCAGGAGGTTCGAGGTGGCGTGGCAACCGCCGATATAGGCGGCGCGGCTTGCAGTCAGGGCCCCGTCGATCCCCTGGGCTCGGCGCAGGCCGAACTCGAGGACCGCATCGCCCTTTGCGGCCAGGCAAACGCGTGCTGCCTTGGTCGCTATGAGCGTCTGAAAGTTGATGAAGTTCAGCAGCGGCGTCTCCAGTATCTGGCAGGCGACGATCGGACCCTGGATGCGCAGCAGCGGCTCGTGCGGGAACACCACAGTCCCCTCCGGAATCGCATCGAGATCGACCTTGAATGGCATGCCCTCCAGGAAATCGAGAAATGCCTTCTCAAAAAGTGGCTTCCCACCGGGTCCGGTCAATCCCGCCAGGTAGGCTCGATCCTCGGACTCGAACCGCAGGCCCTGAAGGAACTCCACGGCGGTGGCGAGTCCGCAGGCGACGCCGAATCCGCCCTGGAACGGGTTGTTCCGATAGAAAAGATGGAAAACGGCCTCCTTGCGATTCATCCCGGACTTCCAGTAACCGTAAGCCATGGTGAGCTGGTAGAGGTCCGTGAGCAGCGCCAGCGATGGCCGATAGAGTGTTTTCAGTGTGTTCATGAGAGGGCTTTCCTGGGCAGGTTGCTGGCTTCAGACCGTAGGCCGTGGGCCATCAGGATTCAGGGCTCAGCCGTCAGTCCCAAGCCTACCGATTTCCCTTGATATCTTCCAAGGGCAATCTTGAAAACCCCACCGCCTTAGCCTACGATGCGAGCTGAACGCTGCCTTACTCCCTCTCACCGTCCCTACCGTAAGAATCCTCCCATGTCCCAACGGGATCCCTATGGGAGGATTCCTCCGGGAGGGACAAGTGCGGAAGCGGGACACTTCCCATGGGGGCAAGTCCGGGAGAACAGGTCCGGGATTACCAGTCCGGGAAACAGGGCGACTGCTCGGCCCATGCTGCAGGAGGTTCCCACGATTATTGAATCGTGATGAGCGAAAACTTTTGACCACGGATGCCGCGGATGCTACGGATAAGAGGAAAAAGAAATCCGCGCCATCCGCGGTTAGCCTCCTTCCCATGGTTCATGTATTGAAATTTCGGAGACTGTTCATGAATCCATCTGCCAAGGATGCGGCCTCTCGATCGAGCGCCCTCGAGGCCTGGGTTCAGGGGGCCAGGCCCAAACTGTCCGAGAACCGGCTTTGCCAGGGCGACCTCGACGAGTTGCAGGCCATCGCGGCCGCCCGCGGGAAAAAGATTCGCCAGCGCCTTCTCTACCTCCATGCCCAGACGCCGAGCATAGCCTCGGGCCTGATCGCTGCCGCGCTTCACGAGCCCATCGAGGGCGGCGTGCAGCAGATCGACCCGGGCGCGCCCGACCTTCCATACCGAAACGTGCATGATGCAATCCGCGACGGCTGGCAGGTGATCCATTTCCCCCTTCAGACCGCGCCGTTCGATGACCGCGAGATCGACATCCTGGGTTACGAGTTCATCCTTCAAAAACTGGAGGAATACAATGCCTGAATGGACTCTTCTGAACGATGAACAAGTGATGGATTTCATCATCCGCGGCTACCACGTGGTGGCGACGAGCCTCCCCGCGGAGTTCCATAACGCCATCGATGCAAAATTGACCGCGATGAACGAGAACCCGGGCAACGAAATTCTGGACGTGCTCCCGGAGCTCCACCAGGTCTATGCCGACCCGAATGTCCGTGGGGCGCTCGTGAGCCTGTTGGGGCCGGACGTGCAGATGCACGAGCATCGGCATTGGCACATGATTCCTGCAGGCCGGTCCAGCCAGGGCTGGCATCAGGACGGCCTCAACGAACGACACCATCATGTCCGAGTCGTCCTGGCCATGTACTACCCCCAAGACGTGACGGCCGAGATGGGTCCGACGGTCATCGTGCCCGGGACGCATTTCCGCAACTGCCCGACGGAGCGCATGGCCACCTACGCCAACATCCGCGGCCAGGTCGCACTCACGGTCAAGGCCGGCACGGTCGCCATCACCCATTACGACCTTTGGCATGCGGGCACGCGCAATCGCAGCACGCGGCCGCGCCACATGCTCAAGTTCCTCTTCAGCCGCGGCGCCGACCCGGAAGCCCCGAGCTGGAATCATGATCCGGGGGCCGCATTCGAGCTGGCCGCCCGCAAGCTCACGTTCGAGCGTTCGGTGAGCAACGGGCAATCCGACTATTACAAGGAACAGGAACTGCGCCGGGAGATGTGGGAGCACATGCTCGGCAAGGCCCCTCGGCGGCGGCTCACGCCCAGCCACAGCACGAAGAACATCGCCTCGGCCAAGCGCACGGCCCCCCAGGCCTCGTAGTTACCGAAATACGAGCGTGCCGAAGTGCTTCGGGTAACGGAAGCCGTAAGACTCGTACATGAAGCTCCACGTGGAAAGGCCGTTCAGATTGCGGCAGAACTGCGCGCCCCAGCGATCGCCCGGCTTCGGCGTCCCACCCAGGTTCTTGAAGGGGATTCGGGCCTCCAGCACGCTCTGCTTCTCCTGGACGGCGACCTGGAACTCGAGGCCTGAATGCCAGCCGGTCCCTGCTCCCAGCATCGAGCCGAATCCGGCATAGTGGTTGTCGAAATACCATCCCTGGAGATTGGGCACGATCTGCAGGTAGCTGTCCCGGTCCCGTTCCGGGTCCAGGCAGATTTCCAGGCAGGGGAGTCGCCAGGCGTAGGCGGCTCGCTCACCCGGCTTGTGGCCGGACTCATCGGCCGGAAATTTTGGCGGCTGGCCGTGGTGGAGCACGGCCCCGATGTAGAGGTGCGTGTCGTCGTAAAGCGCCCGCACCTCGGTCTGTTCCTCCTCGGGCGCGACGGGCGTGCGCGGGTCCGGGTTCTTCTTCGACGGGCCGCTCTGGCGGTAGAGGACGAACGGGCGAAGGACATCGGCGTCGACCCACGCCGCGTCGTCGAGGCGGCCGTCAAGGGCCACTGCGCCGGTGCGCCGTCGTGCCACGCCCTCCTTGTAGCCGTGCTCGACCATGGCCGCGTGGAAGGTCTCGCGTTCTTCGAGGGCAGCCGATTCCCCCCAGCTTTCACCCCGCAGGAGGCGCTGGGACAGCTCGGATTCCCGCGCCAGGGCGGAACGATCGAGGTGCGGCTTCAAGGCGTCGTATTTCGCCCGCAGGGTGCGTAGGGATTCCTCGAGCTGCTTCCGGGCCTCGGGGCTCGGCAAGAAAGAGGCCGCGTCGCGCTCCCGATTCCAGGTCGTCACGTAATCATACAGCACGCGGTAGACTTCCGGCTGACGGCCGGCGAGTTCCCGGCACGCCAGTTTCAGGGAACGCTCCGGCTGGTAGGCCTCCGGATTCCAAAGATAATCGTAGACGGTGACGCGGGTGACGGGCGTACCGCGCTCCGGAAACACGGTTTCCACCGCTTGCCAGAGGTCCGCCGGCCGGCCGTGGTAGGCCCAGAGGTCGCCCCCGCGGGGATAGTTGTCATAAATCTGGGCGGAGGGGCCGGTCAGGCCGAGCACCTCCTGAGCGTGCGTCACGCAGGCCAAAGGAATGGCCGTCGAAAGCACCTCCTGCCCGCAGAAGCTCAGCCCCATGCCCGCCGGGAGGCCCCCGGCCGCCTTGAGGCCACGCCCGTACTCTTCCAGATCGTGGGCGTTGGTCCAATAGGGCTGGGGCATGAAGAAGACCCGATTGCCGTCGTCCCATGAGCGGATGGCCTGGAAGAGGGCCGTGAGGAACTGGACTTGAGCGGCGAAGTAATTGCCGCCGAATTTTTCGGCCGTCGCCGGCGTCATCGCCCGAGTGGTGTCGTCATACTTGATCACGAATTCCCGGATGCCCTGCTCGTAGCCCTTGCGGGCCTCGGCCAGGATGCCGGACTGCCACTCGGGATGCGCCAAGTCCAGGGACTTCACGTGTTGGACCCACGCCCCGGCCGTGCGGAAGACCTCGGCGAAGCGGCCCTCGCCCCCCTTGTAGAACCAGGAGTAATTGGCCTTGAACCGGTGCTCCCAGACGAGGGGACGCTTGTTGCCCCGGCCCCGGAAGCGGGGCCAGTCGGAAACGCTGCCGCAGCGGAGGTAATGGATGCCGTCCCTTTCCGCGGTGATTTGGCGCAGGCTCTGCATCGCCCAGAAGTCTCCTGAAGGCGTATTCCCAGCCAGAAGAACGAGCGTGCCGCCTTCGTTTTCCGGATCGGGCCCCACGTGAAGTTGATAGGCCTCGGGCCCGTGACCGCTCGCGGCGGCAGGGAATCTCGCCTGCCCCATGGCTCGAGCCGCCGCCGGGTTGCGCTCCGGCCCGCCGACGATAACCCGCGCGGGCCTTTTCCCGCGGCTGTTCCCGAGCAGCTCCCCCACCTGGGTCTTCACCGTCAGCAGAGCGCCATAGTCGCCGGGCGGCATGATCACCGTCAGCTCACCGACCTCGATCATTTCGTCCCGGAATGTCTCCGCTTGAGGCGTCGGGACAATAGCCAACTCCAGCCCGTCGCCGATATACTGGGGGACGAGGGACTGCACCGGCTCGGTCTCACCGCCCCACGCGGCCACGAGCCCTATCCCAAAGAGAGGCAACAGCATGTGGGCGACCATCGTGCGATGCATGGGAGTTCTCCTGATCTCCTGGGTCTCCGCCGCCTCCGGAGAGGAATCCAGGGCCTGCTGGTGGCTGCGCCAGGACGCGGTCGAGCCGATAGCGGACCTTCAAAACCATGCCGGGCCCGGGCAGCCGGCGCAGTTCACGGACCGGCTGGGCGGCCTGACGGCGACGGTGGAGGGCGATGCGATCGTGATTCGGGGCCCCCTCGAGCCGGGCATCTGGCGTTTCGACTATACCACCTTTGACGGGCAATTCGACATGAAGCGACTTTACGTCGCTCCGAACACACCGGTGAATCCTGACCCCGGCAGCCTCGGGAGTCGGGGACTCCAACGCCGTTTCGGAGACGAGTATGCCACGGCGACGGGGCCCTGGGAGATTTATGATCACTGGCGCGTGCCTACCGCCCGTGTCTCCCTGGACGGCCAGCACGTTTACACGAACTGGTTCGACCTGCCGAGCCTGGAGGACCAGGCGGCGGGCCGCGTGGTTGCGAGCTTCGCCTTGGACGTCCTTGAGCGCGGCGAGCATGCCATTCGCATCGCTTTCGCCCCGTTCCGGTACAACACCCGCGCCCATCGGTCGGACCGGCCCAACCAGGCCAAGGTGGAGGAGGAGCCCAACCCGCTGACGCCCGGCCAGGTCGCCTGCATCGCCATCGGGCGCGATGAGCGCGAGCGCAGCCTCCGGCCCGTACGACTCAAACCCGATCTGGCAGGGAAGCATCCCCGGCTTTCGGGCCATCCCGACGCCGATCCTCCGGCTGGCGCTGTCCCCCTGGACGACCCGAAGGTCCAGGAATTTCTCATCTCGCTCGATCCGGACCGCGGCGAAATCTGGGAATATTCCCTGAGCGAGGAGTCCATGGCGTCGGACAACGACATGGACATGGGCAAGCATCTCACGGGAGCGGCGCGCCACTATGATCAGATTGTGAATACGCTGAGCCCGGGGGCCCGGAAGGCGGTGGACGAGATGTTCATCAAGCGGGCCGGAGGCTTCTACACCTTCTGCGTGTTCCAGCGGAACTACCATCCGACCGGCTACGCGCAGAACCATGCCGCGTGCGCCCAGGCGGGGCTGCTTTTCGCCGGGCTGGCCTTCGACGGCCCCCTCGGCCAGAAGTGGCTCGATTGGTCCGTCGCCTTGCTGTCCAAGCGCGTCGAGCTGCTCGGCCGTGACGGCTCGGTCGAGTTCATGAACGAGGGGCGCGGCTACGGGCTCGGCTTCTGGCAGGGACCGGTGGACGCGCTCCGGCAGGCCGCCGGAATGGACCTCGCCACGGGCCCGTTCTTCGAGAACGAGTGGCGTTACGCCATGCACCAGAGCCCCGCCTTCGCTCTTTATGCCTATGCCCGGTATCCCGTGGCGGTCCCCGCAGGCGTCACATCGGAAAACCTCCCTACGGACTGGCTCTTCGACGACTGCGGCCAGCTTTATCTCCGATCGGATTGGTCCGACAAGGCCTACCGGGCGCGCTTCTGGTGCGGGCCGCCCCTGGGCCGGGCGGGGACGGCTTCGGCCAAGCGCTACAACTTCGCCCACTTCCAGGTCAACCAGGGCTCGTTCACTCTGGCCCGCGGGGCGTCCGAGATTCTTCTCGAGCCGAGCGCCACACGGGACTACCGGAAATCGGCCACCGGCGCGAACTGCATCCTGGTCAACCAGACGGACCAATGGGGCGGGGGCCAGGTCTGGTTTCCCCGAGTCACCCCCGAGCAGTGCGGGCGCGTGACCTTCTTCGCGGATGGCGATCTGCTCTCCTGGGCGCGAGGGGAGCTTCAGGGCGCTTACCCGCCCGAAGCACGCCTGCGCGAGATGTCGCGGCTCGTCGTCCACCTCAAACCGGACCATTTTCTCGTTTTCGACCGGATTCAGGCGGAGGGGCCCATCGAGGCCGAGTGGCGCTATCACGCCGCCTTCATCGAGCCGCAGGATGACCCCGCGCGCTTCCAGTGCTTCGGATTCCGGCAGCAGGCCGGAGGCAAGACGCCGGAGGATGCCTTCGTGAAGGACCCGGAGGCCCGACTGCATGCGGCCTTCCTTCACCCGCAGGGACTGCGGCCCGGCATCGGAGTCACCGAGATGTTCTTCCGATGGAAGCCGGGCAGGCCCACGAAGCACATGAGGGTCGTTCAGAAGGCCGAGGCCGGCCCACTCCAGCTTCTTTCTGCCTTCGGACCTGACCTCGAATTCAAGCCGGAGGGGTCAGGATTCGCATGGACTCGCGGCGACGCCCAGTGGAGCATCCAGGTCGGGCCCGGAGCAACCGGGCCGATCCGTTCCGACGGCCTCTTCACCGCCTGTGTCCGACACGGGCCGAGAAAGCGCGCGGAAATTGCCGTCTGGGGCGCTTCTGCGCTTTCCTTCGACGGAGTCGAAATCGCCTGCAAGAAGCCCGATTTCTTCGCTCGAGTGCAGGATGGAAAGGTGGTCCCGGAACGTTGAGGGCAGGGCAGCGGGAAGTGGGCAGAAGGTGACCAGGGACAAGGGGAAGCCAGTAGCGGGGAGCATGTGGCGGGCAGGAGATGACCGGTCATCACTGCCCATAGCCTCCTGCTGGCTCCCCGCTACCCGGTATCTGAAGATAGACCTTGCAAGTTTAAGGAAATGCTTTAAATTTACTAGGCATGGAGTATATCCCAAGAAGCTCCGAGCGACGCCTCCGCCAACTCCTGGAGACGTTTCCATCGGTGCTGGTGCACGGGCCCAGGCAGTGTGGAAAGAGCACGCTCGTCCGGCGCTTGTATCCGAATTGGCTGCATCTTGACCTCGAGAGGCCGATAGACCTGGCGATGCTGTCCGCGGACATCGAGGGGTTCTTCGGCGAGCATCCCCGGCGCGTCGTGATCGATGAGGCCCAGCGGCTGCCGGATCTGTTCCCGGTCCTGCGACACGAGATCGACCGCCAGCAGGGGAAGGGGCGGTTTCTGCTGCTGGGCTCCGCCAGCCCGTCGCTCTTGAAATCCGCGTCGGAAACGCTGGCTGGACGAATCGGGATGCTGGAGCTGACACCCCTGCGGGTTTCGGAACTGGCCGGGGGACGGCACGCGGCTGACCGGTGGTTCTGGGGCGGGTATCCGCCCGTGCATTCGCTGCGGGGGATTCGACGCCGAGTGGACTGGCTGGACGGCTACGTGTCGACGTTCCTGGAGCGGGACCTGCCGTCGCTGGGGCTCACGCTTCCGGCGCAGCGCCTGCGGACCCTGTGGGCGATGCTGACGCACGTGCACGGGAGGCTTCTTAACCAGTCCGACCTAGCACGATCGCTGCAGGTGTCGGTGCCGACCATTGCCCATTATCTGGACCTTTTGGAGGGAGCCTTCATGGTCCGGCGACTGCCGCCATACCACGCCAACATCCAGAAGCGATTGGTCAAAAGCCCCAAACTGTACGTACGGGACACAGGGCTCTTGCATTTCCTGGCGGGGCTGCGCCGGCCGGCGGAACTGCGGACGTGGCCATTACGGGGAAACTCGTTCGAGGGATTGGCGGTCGAGGAACTGGCGGCCCTGGCGGCGCAGCAGGTTGCTCGGCCCGGACTCTTCTTCTGGCGGACGCAAGCGGGTGCCGAGGTCGATCTGCTGATCGCCTCAGGACGCCGCCTGGTCCCGATCGAGATCAAATTGGGAGGGTCGGTGGACCGCTACGCCCTAGCTGGATTGCGCCAGTGTATGCAGGACCTTTCGTTGAAGCGCGGCTGGGTGGTGTACACGGGTAGGAAGCGCTTGACGGTCTTCGCAGGCATCGAGCTGGTCCCCTGGGAATGCGTGTCGAGTGGAAAAGTCGATTGGGGCCTCTGAGGCGCGCATCGCGGGGGCAAGGGGAGTTTGGCGCTTTTCCAAGTTTGGGGCCCCAAGCACTCTAAGGGAGCTTCTCATGTCGCAATCCAAGACTTTCGATCGTCCGTTCCCCGCTCCGAGCCCGGCCCAGCGCTGCTACCTCGACGTCTATGGTTGCGTTGTGGTGGAGAACGTGTTCAGCCCGGAAGAGGTGCTCATTCTTCGGGACGCCTTGCAGCGGCTCAAGAGGGGTTTATTGACGACGCTCTTTCTCGGACGCGGCCACTGGACCCGCGGGCCCAAGTACCGTACCCTGCAGGACGCGGCAGACGAGCGCCGCTTCCATCTGTGCGACGGATGGAGCGGGTGAAGCCTGGTTCTCCAAAACAGAAATCCTGCCGCACTTTCGCACATTCCGCACCTTTTCCTTTTTCCCATTCCGTTCTGCTCGCCATGCCGATCTCCATCCTTCGTAAAGTTCATCCTCGTCTCTACCGTTTGCCGGACCGCCCGGACTTCGGATTCGGTGCCCCGGAGGATTCCGTTCGCCGCCGGATTCTGCGAAACATCCTTCGGGACTGCGAGGCCTTCGCCCGCCAGAAGCCCTGGGACCGTATCCCGGTCCGGTCCGAAAGCCCCCACCCGTTCCACCAGCTTTACATCACCTTCTATTCCGGGATGCACGCCACGGCCCTGATCGAGCATTTTACGTTCGCATGGCGACTGACCGGTGATGAGCGCTGGTTGCGCCGGGCCCGCGGCTGGCTGCTCGCTGCGGCCCGGTGGCGGCATGACGACGGCGTCGAGGAACACTTCTATACGGCGAACCGTTACATGCAGGCCTTCGCCTTCGCACTCGATCTGCTCCACGGCCGCCTGCCCGCACGTGAGGAAAAACGGGTTCAGGACTGCTTGGTGCGCCTTCTCGAGCGCTGGTGGCCCGAGGTGGACAAGAACCGGACATCTGTCGAAGGCGGCCACCACGCGGTCGTGGACAACGGCCATTTCGGGGTTGCCGCACTGCACCTCCTGGGAAAACATCCGGCGGCCGAGTCGTGGGTCGAAGCCGTGATCGAACGCTTCCGCAGCGCCATCATGCCCCATGGCTGCGGGCGAAACGGCGAGCCCAGGGACGGGGCCAGCTTCTGGCCCTGGGAGAACCTCTGGATGCTCCATTTCGCCGACGCGTTAAGGAACGTGACCGGGATCGACCTTTACCGGGAATTTCCAGACCGGCTGAAGCGCCCACTCCGCTGGTTTCGCCATCACTTGATTTCCCCGCGGGAGTGCGCGGGCGCGGGCAAGAGGGATGCCTGGTCCTGCACGCTCCTGCGGCTGGCTCAGGAAGCGCATGACGGGGAGATGAGGGAGGTGGCGCTCGGCGACCGATCCCTGGGACGGCTGCATCGTTTCGGCGTAGGCGTGAAGGGCTCTCCGTCGGAATGCATGATCGCCTACGGCCCCTACGTTTATCTCGCCTACGAGCCCCGGTTTCGGCCGCGGCCCACCCGAATCCACACGGGCTCGCGGCTTTTCACCGATGCCTCGTACGGCCATTCCGCCGTCCTCCGCGGCGATTCTTCTTCGGGACCGCTGGCCGCCGTCGTGACCGGTTACGGCGGGGGGATCAGCCTGGGATACAGCGACCTCGCGCTGTACTGGCGTGGCCAGCCTTTCCTCAGGGCCATCTCCTGCGAAGAGGCCCAGCCGGTCGCCTGCGGCAATCTCGCCTGTGTCGGCGGTCAGAACGAGTTCCTGGGCGTCCTGCAGCGACTCGAAACGAGGGCTGATCACGACCGTCTGACCGTGCTATCCCCGAGGCTTTTCCAGGAATTCTGGCTGCTGCGGTGCGATCCCCCTCTGCTGCTCGCCGCCGCATGCCTCCGTCCCCGGTCCCTGAAGGTACGCCACGAGCAGGGCCGGTCCTTCGTGCGGCTTCGCCGAGGGGATTATCTCCAGTATCCCCGCGAGCCGTTTTTCAACCCGGACCAGGGCGAGGTCAACATCCGAGTGCGCCTGCACGGTGATCGCGATGCGAAACGGCCGCAGGTGCTGTTCAGCACGGGCCTGGGGATTGGCGGCCAGACGGGTCCGCAGGTCAACAACTTCAACCTTGGCCTCCTGGATGGTCAAGGTCTCAGCTTTGCCGTACAGAGCCAGCGCTTCAAAAACGTCGTCGTCTCGGCCCCCTCCGGCCATGTCCTGAAGCCCGAAGAATGGCACGAAGTCGCCGCTCGTTGGGGTGGTTTCAATCGTGTCCGAGGCCGGCCATTCCTCGAGCTGGAGCTGGACGGGGTCAGGCAGCGTTGCGACGATCCGGCCCTCTTCGGCGAGATGGGCAAGGACACCCAGAATCTCCAGTCGCGGTCCACCCCCCGCGACTTCTATGTCTACCCCAACACCGTACTGGCCTTCGGAGCGGCCAATCAGAGGCCCGAAACCGCCATCGAGTGCGATCTTGAATCCATTCACCTCAGATGCCATGGCCGCGAGCCCCTCTCCCTGGCCTTCCCCGCCGGGCTGGCGGCCGAGACGGGGGGCGGCCCGCTCCTCTGGAAGCTCAATCCCGCCCGGGCGCTCAAGGCTCAGGGACAACGGATGAGCCTGTCCTCGGGCCCGGAGTGTCTGGAGGTCATCCCCATCGTGCCGCCTCAAGCCTCGCTTTTACGCCAGACCGTTGCGTACGCTCCGTCCGGCTTCGCGGGCTCCAGCCTCCGCTGGCTCAAGCGGCAGGTCCAGGCGGCGTCCCGGAGAGTCCTGTTTTCAGCAGAAGACGAGCGTATTCTCGTTCTGCTCTTCAAACCCAAGGGGCGGCGGGTGAAGGTTCTTCGAACTCCCGATGGATTCTGGGTGCAGACGCCTTCATCGTCGTTCACCTTTGAACGACGGGAGGGCCCGGCGGAAATTTTCAAGATGACAAAAGGTTAATATCGGTCGAAAGATGGGGGAAAAAAACAAAGAGAGGTGAGCACCCTTTGCGGGCGGATGCTCACCGGGGATTCTCGTTCAGCCGATTGACGAGCTGGCGCAGCCGACCCATGTTCCTGCGATTGAAGGGAAAGACCAGTCGGCTGAGCGACTCGAGGTCCGGCTCGTCGCGCTCCTCCGGCAGGGGGCCCGCGTGCAGGCGAAATTCTCCGCCGGCCTCGAGGATGTCTTTGAAGTCCCGATTCAGCAACCGAAGCTCGGCCGGCGTGGGGCAGCGATGCAGCCTGAAGACCGTGCTCCTCCGGACGTATCGGATGGAATGGTAGGTCCGGTAGAAGCCGACGATCTCCTCGCAGGCGCGGTCGACGCTGTCCGTGACGAAGTACAGGCTCAGGTCCTCCTCGGAGATCAGCCCGCGAGCCAGAAGCTGCCGGCGCACGAAATCGTCCCAGTGACGCCAGTAGTCACCCCCGGGCGCGTCCAGCAGCACGATGGGCATGAGATAGCTCTTGCCGGTCTGGATCAGCGTCAGGCTTTCGAATGCCTCGTCCAGGGTGCCGAATCCGCCGGGCAGGCAGACCACCGCGTGGGTCTCCTTGATGAACATCAGCTTGCGGGTGAAGAAGTACTTGAAGGTGACGAGCTTGGGATCGCCCCGGATGACGGGATTGGGGCTCTGTTCGAAAGGCAGGCGGATATTGACGCCGAAGCTCAGGTCGCGGCCGGCCCCGTCCTGCGCGGCCTGCATGATCCCGGATCCTGCCCCGGTGATCACCATGTAGCCCTTGGCGCTGATGCGCTCGCCAAACCGGACGCCTTGCTCGTAGTCCGGGGACTCTTTCGGAGTGCGGGCGGAGCCGAACACGCTGACCTTGCGGAGATGCCGGTACGAGGCAAAAACCTTGAAAGCGTAACGCCATTCCTTGAGCGCCCTGTTCAGCAGCTTCATGTCGGCCCGGGCGGCCTGATCTCGCATGAGATGCAGAGTGGTCTGGATCATTTCCGAGGCCATGTCCAGGTTCTCGCTGCCCGCGAACTCGCTGAGGAGGTCGCGGAAACTCTCCCCGCGGGAATGGCCTTCGGGAACGGTACGGCCATCTCCAGTCCGGCTCATGTGCGCGCCTCGATCTTGTGGTCGGGTGTCCGATGTCCGTCTGAACGTTCAATCCTGTGAAGAGACTATAGGCCACGTTGTTTTCCCCGTCAAAATTGACGCCCACCGGCCGCGGCCTTAATATCCGATTACGGAGACGTTGGGGCGTTTGCGTCCTGAAATGCCACGAGGCGACAACGTGGGACGGGAAGCCGTCTTCGGGGACACAGCGAGGCGACGGACATGGGAAAATCCATTCCTGAAAGCGTTCGAGACCGTGCGGCCGATCTGCGGCGTCAGGTCCGGTATCACAACCACCGTTACTACGTGCTGGACGATCCGGAGGTGTCGGACGCCGAATACGACCGTCTCTTGCGCGATCTGGAGGCTCTCGAGAAGCAGTATCCGGACCTGGTGACGCCGGACTCGCCGACGCAGCGGGTGGGGGCCGAGCCGCTGGACGCCTTCGAGACGGTCACGCGGGCGATGCCCATGCTCAGCCTCGAAAACGCGATGGACGAGGGTGAGTTGCGGGACTGGGTCGGACGCGTGCACAAAGGCCTTCCCGGCGTCTCGGACGTCGAGTTCATCGCCGAGCCCAAGCTGGATGGATCCTCCATCGAGCTGGTCTATGCCGACGGCGTCCTCAGCACCGCCTCCACTCGAGGAGACGGCATCCGGGGTGAAAACGTGACCCTGAATGCACGGACCATCAAGGCCGTTCCGCTTCGCCTGCTCGACAGTCCGGGTCCCGTCCCGCGCCTGTTGGAGGTCCGCGGGGAGGTCTTCATGCCCGTTGCGGGGTTTCAGAAGCTCAACCGGCGTCTCGAAGAGGCGGGGGAGAAGACCTTTGCGAACCCGCGCAACGCGGCCGCCGGCTCGCTCCGACAGCTCGATCCTCGCGTGACGGCGTCGCGGCCGCTGGATATTTTCCTTTACGGGATCGGCCGCGTCGAAGGAGCGGACTTTCGCTCGCACCGCGAGGCGATGGACGGACTGGCCCGGTTCGGCCTGAAGACCATGGAGCGCTGGGCCTCCTGCCGGAGCGAGGAAGACATCCTGCGCTATCACCGCGAAATGGAGGCGGAACGGGACCGCCTGCCCTATGAGATTGACGGGGTGGTGATCAAGGTGAACCGGATGGACTACCAGGAACGCCTGGGAGTGCGGTCGCGCAGCCCGAGGCATGCGATCGCCTTCAAGTTCAAGCCGCGCCAGGCGGTGACACGGTTGCTGGACATCGAGGTGCAGGTCGGCCGCACGGGCGCGCTGACGCCCGTGGCGCGGCTCGAGCCGGTCAGCGTGGGCGGCGTCGAAGTGAGCAACGCGACACTGCACAATCTGGACGAGATCGATCGCAAGGACATTCGCATCGGCGACGCTGTGGTGGTGCAGCGGGCGGGGGACGTGATCCCGGAGGTGGTCGCGCCGGTGAAGGACCGGAGGACGGGCAAGGAGCGCAAATTTGTCATGCCGGACCGCTGCCCGGTATGCGGGTCGCCGGTGGTTCGGCCCGAGGGCGAGGCGGTGGCGAGGTGCAGCGGAAGCGAATGCGTGCAGAAACTGATGGGGGACTTGCAGCACTTCGGCGGCAAGCGGGCGATGGACATCGACGGCCTGGGCGAGAAGCTGGTCGAGCAGCTCGTGCAGTCCGGTCTGGCGCGGGACCCCGGCGACCTATATGGCTTAACGCGGGAGCAGCTTGCCGGCCTCGAACGCATGGGCGAGAAGTCGGCCCAGAACATCCTGGACGCGCTGGAGGCGTCGCGGGCGCGGCCGCTGGACCGCGTGGTCTTCGCCCTGGGCGTCCGGCACGTGGGCGAGAGCGTCGCGGGGCTGCTGGTAGGGGCCTTCGGCAGCCTTGAGCGCCTGGCCGCAGCAACCGAGACGGAGCTGGCCGAAGTGGAAGGCGTCGGCCCCATCGTCGCCCGGTCCGTCAGGGAATGGTTCACGAAGCCCAGAAACCAAGGAATACTGGAAAAGCTGCGCCGGGGCGGCGTGCAGTTTTCCCAACCGCCGAAGAAGCGAGAGGGCGGAAAGCTGGCGGGCAAGACTTTCGTCTTCACGGGTGGACTGGCCTCCATGACCCGAGACGAGGCCAAGGACAGGGTGCTGGCCCAGGGCGGCAAGGTCGGCTCGAGCGTTAGCTCGAATACCGGCTACGTCGTCGCCGGCGAATCCACCGGGTCCAAGCTCGCCAAGGCCGAGAAGCTGGGCCTCACCATTCTGACCGAGGAGGAATTTGTCCGGATGGTGGGGCCTGGAAAGTGACCTCGTCCGTGTGGGAGTGTGGGGGCACAGGCGCCGGAGAACGGAATGCCAGGTTAGGCCCAATACTGTTCAGTTAAGCGCACAAACTGCCGCGGCCGTATCGTTTGGCATTGGCGAGGTCGAAGCGATGTGTTGGAGTTACGCCTTCAGGCGTGGTTTTCTCAGACAACGGCTAAAGCCGTCACTCCAACCCCTGCGCAGACGGCTCCGGCACTTAACTGAACAGTTTCCAAGCCCATTGATCGTCCCAAAGCTCACCGTGTCATGGCCCTGGTGACCTCATCCCCTGGCTATGAAGTAGTTGTTGCATCTCCTTCCCTTTTCGTCGAAGGGCTCAATGACCACAAAGAGCATGCGGACAAGGAGTGGCCTCTGACCGACTGCATTTCATTTCTTCTCATGGAGCAGAGAGGCATTCAGAACGCTCTGGCGTACGACCAGCACTTTGAACAGGCCGGATTCTCAGCTTTGCTGCGCCGCGATCCGCCAATTACTGAATCCTGACCAACAGTTCAATGGGCATTGACCAATCTCTCTTTCAAGTCCGCGACTTCCCCTCCCGCGGTCGGTACGTCCCTGGCCCCCCGCACGTTCCCTGTGCGAAGGCCTGTCTGCCCTGTCTGCGCCGCGCTGTTGCGCAGCGCGGCAGGCAGGCGGACGCGCGGGAATCTTTGGGTAAAAAAGCTCAAAAGTTGGCCGCGAGGTCCTGGGACGGACTGGCGCTGGACTGGACGGTCTGGAGGGGTTGAACCGCGGCTTGAAGGAGGATGTGGCGTCCGAGGGCCTTGAGGGCCTGGCTGCTGGCCAGCTTCCGGGCCATCGGCGAGACGTGCCCGTAATAGGTCTTTTCGACGCTGAAACCGGCCTCGCTGGGCCTGAGCCAATCATTGCGAAACGCATAGAGGGTCATCATGCCCGGGCTTGTGCGGTCGCCCAGCAGCACCGTGGCGACGCAGCAATTGGACTGATTCTTGCCTCCGCCGTCACTGCTGGACGTCGTGGGTGCGGCCTCTCCGCCGCTTCCCGATTGTGCGGCCACCGTCGTCGTCGTCGCCAGGGCGGCCGGCGCCTGCACCACGAAGCCCCCGCTCAGAGCGCTGCTCTGCTGGATGTTGTTGACCTGGCCGATGAAAAGGATGGTCCGGGGCCCGGCGGTCGCACCCGAGGCCACGGTGGCGGTGGTGGTAATCTGCGTGGTCGTGATCGTCGTGTTGCTCAACGTCACTCCGCTCCCGGTAATCAATAGGGTGCCGCTCGTGCTGAAGCTGGCGCCGGTGAGGGTCAGATTCGTGCTGGCGCCTTGGAGCACATAGACCGGGAGCACTGACCCGTTCAGGGTTGTAATGTTCAAGGTGGAACGCGTCGGGACGTGATTATCGACCACATTGGTACTAATCACCCCGGCCTGGACGACGAAATTCGGGGCTTGTGCTGGATCGTTGATCCCAGAGTCCGCGAGGATGGCTGCCGGGTCAAAAAACCGCGTCACCGGCAAGGAAAAAGGTTTTCCGGGAAAATTAGTGTCGAAGCTGTTGGTGTCGACGGGCCCGTCCATGGCCTCGAAGTAAAGCTTGTAACTGCCTGGAGGAAGTCCTTCGAGCCGCGGGATGGCGTCTACCCCATCCTGGATTTCATCGTCACCCAGGGCGCTGGCCACCACGATGCCGTCCGTAGCCCCCAAGGCCACGGCCTGGGCGCCCCTGCCCGGGATGCCCGAGTCCCCCAGGGACAGCTCCGGAACAACGCCGCCCGTCGTCGCTGAGAAGTTCACCGCAGGGTAACGCACCGACATGGCGATCTGGTCGTCCAACGTCAACGTGCGCTTGAACGTGTTGCCGATGTTGCCGAACGGGTACATGCAGGCGGACAGGAGACCGGAGTGGTCGAGCCCCATGAAATGACCGATCTCGTGAAGCGCGATGGATTCGATATCGGCCGTGCCGGAGGCCCCGGTGACCGATAAGGACTGAGGCGGGTTGGGATTGAACGCGATGTCGGCCTCGATGATGTTGCCACCGGTGAAGAAAATGGTCGTCAGCGCGACCGCTCCCTGTGGGAAATTGATGTTGGTCGTGCTGTTGAAGGTCAGTTTGTTGACCCCGTCCCGGCCCACACTGTCATCGGCGACCTGTCCGCCGTCAGTGAAGGTGATATTCGCCGTGGTCAGCGCGTCCCAGGTGGCAAAGGCGCTTCGAGCGGCGGCGAAAGGGTCGCCTATGAGGGCCGCGGGACGCCGAAACGTCAGGGTGAACGTCACAGCGCCGGTCGTACGACCCGCTGGATTACGCGTCCCATTGTCGTAAATGAAAGTGTAGGCTGAAACCGTTCCCGGACCGGCCAGCAGACCCAGCAGGAGGGCGATTCCGGTTTTCGACATGATTACGGCTTCTCCTGCTCCAGGTATTTCTGGATTCGGGCGCAAAAGCCGTCCAGCGTGAGATGCCCGCCCGGGACCGCCGCTGATTCGGACGCGGAGCGGGTCTTGCCCGTGTGCACCAGTTCCTCTTCGGCAATTTCCGGTGCCCGGACCAGCTTCTCGCCCGTATCCGGGTCGCTCAGGACCTGATAGCGCCCCTGGGTCATCCCGACCACTTGGTAGCCGCCGGACTGGTCGCGGCCGAGGAAGAGGACCACCTCACCGGAAGGCTGGAACTCCGGCATGCCGCTGACCGACATGGCATCGTTGCCGACCCTTCCGCCAAGCTGTCGAATGGTGACCTGGGGTCCGAGGAAGCCTTTCACGTAGCGGCTGACCTGGAAGGTAATCTCGGTCGTGATGAGGGTCCGGCCTTCGTTCCAGCTTGCCTGGCAGCCGGTGCATCGGCCGACGAGGATGACCTCAGAATCTTTGGCGAGCTTCTCAAGCGAGTAATATATCAAGGACGATGCGACCGCGAGGGGAGGCGTGACCACCCCGAGCAGCGCCAGGGATAGAGCGCAAAAAATTCTCATCACCGCGGATTCCTCCACCCAGCCTGAAAGACAAGCAAGAGAGTGTAACCGCGCCCGACACGGGCCGCAAGCCCCCAACCGCTTGCGGCACAACAGGATGAAGTCAAGGAGGTCGCTCGGAGCGAATCTCGAGCCTTAGCCTTCTGCTGCTTAGAGACTAAGTGTTACGACAAAAAACTACGTTGGAAGGGCCAGAATTCCTTCAAAGGGGTTGTAATTTGGCAGTTTTCTCCCTTCGTCACCAGTGAATGCCGGGTTCATGGGAGCGCCAGCCTGCCTGCCGATGCGGTGCAGTCAGGCATCTTGCTGGTATTGTTCCAACGCGCGCGTAGCGCGTAGCCGACGCTCCCCAACGGGACGACCTCCGGGCGTCGGGACTGTCACCCTTCCGAAGCGCAGAAGCGCTTCGGCTACGAGAGACTGGGAACAACTTTCCAACGATAATTTGCCAAGCTCCAAGGCCAGCAGGATGCTTCCGCAGGGTCCCTCCCATGGGGGGGACACGTACGGGAGGCGTTCCCAGGAGTAGCAGACACCGTTAATCCATTCGCACCTTGACGACGACCTTGCGAACCGTGCCGGGCGCATCCGGCGCCAGGCCGGGCATGTGCGCGTCCTGGGGTCCGAAGACGGCGAACTGGCCGGGCCGGACCAGGAAGAAACTGCCGTCTCCTTCGAGGAGCAGGTAGTCATCCTTCTCCTCGTACGGATGGGTGACTTTCAGGTCATCGAGGTTCGCATAGCCCATCCTTTCCAGTCCGGCAAAGACGTACTGAATGTCGATATAGCGGCGGTGGGCCTCCCATTTACCCTGCTCCCGCGGCTTGGTCTTCATCTCCTGCACGACGGCGTACACGTCGTCGCCTTGCACGGCATGGCGGCCGGGGGCCAGACCTGGCAGGTTCGTCTTCTCGAGGTATTCGAAGCCAGCGGCCATCCGGCTCGCGTAAGAAGCGTAGCTTTTCCAATGTTGAAGGGAATCCAGGATCATGTAAGCCTCTGTTTGAAGGTACAAAATTGAAATCCGCTGCGCCCTTCGGGCTCGCGGATTTCAGAGCCAGGGTTGGCCCGGCTTCGCCGGCCCTACCCTGGCGAGAAAAGAAGAAGTTTTTGTTGAAATCCGCCTTGGAGGCGGATTTCAACGGAGGGCGCGGCGCAGGTTCAGCAAGAGGTCATTCTCGGGCTCGAACGGCAGCTCGACCGCTTCCCGGCGCAGCGCGCTGGCGTAGATGCCAAGGATGAGCTGATACTCACGCAACGCGGTCTCCAACCGATTGCCGTTGGGCCGAGTATCGTCCCGAATCCATTCGGCCAGGGCGTCCGTGTGACCCGCCTGACCCAGGACGTCCTCGGCCCCATACTCATGTTTCCCCGTCTCGTGCCGGCCGTCTACGCTTTTCTCCCAGCCGTGCATGGTCCAGTGGATGAAGCCTTTCGTGCCGTACACGGCGATGCGCTTGTGAGCCCAGTTGGGGTACTCCTTGCCCAGCGAGGGCGCGTGGAGGCCGCAGGCGATGCATCCGTGCACCCCGTTCTCGAAGAGAATCTCGGCGCCCGCCATGGCCGGCGCGCCGTGTCCGCCTCGCAGGGACGATCCGCCCGAGACGTGGCCGAAGACGCGCACCGGCGGCGACTCGCGGTTGAAGCCGAATATGAGGTCCGTGATGTGCGTTCCCTGGCCCGCCATGTTCAGGCCGGAGGTGCCATGGATGAACCGCACGTCTCCGATCTCGCCCCCGAGCACGGCCTTGCGGAGCTCGACGACCCGGGGATGGTATCGGAGCTGGTGGTTGACGGTGAACTTGGTGGGCGACCCATTCAGGAAGCGAGAGACCTCGCGGAAGTCCTCGCCTTGGAGCGCGATGGGTTTCTCGATGGTTACGCCGGGCACTCGGTGGTCTGCGGCAATCTGCATGAGAGAGGCCCGCAGAGGGGGCGGCGTGACAATATGCAAAATGTCCGGCTTCTCCTTATCCAGCATCGCGTGAATATCGGAGTAACGGCCCGCGATGCTGAACTTCTCGCCAAAGTCGTTCAACCGCTTGGCATCGAGGTCGCAAATGGCGGCCATGCGGGCCTCCTTCACGAAGCGGTAAGCGTCAGCGTGGGCGTAGGCGCGGGGGCCGCAGCCCAGGAAAGCACTCTTGAGCATGGAAATGACCTTCCTTGGAATCTGCCGGTCGGCGGATTTCAGAATTCGAACACACCGTGTGAGAAATGAGAACTAAGCACCTATGATACCCGCTCTTCTCCGATAAAAGAATTCTCCTGTCAAGTTCAAGCTCGTCGACTAGTCCTTCGATTCATAAATCCGATGACCGATTTCTTCCCGCAGGACTAGTGCTGAGTAAGCAAACGAGGTAATCCAGTGATGGTCATTCGTCATGGTCATTGCGCATCGAAGCACTAGCCGATCCATGAAATCACGACGGCACCCTTTGCTCGGCCTCATTCTTCCAGGACTCCTCCTCGGCCTTCCACACGGGTCCGCCGGCCCCCGTGTCATCGTCCTCGGCTTCGATGGGGCCGATCCCGTCCTCCTCGAGCGCTGGATGGACTCCGGCGACCTGCCGAACCTGGCCAGGCTGCGACAGGCCGGCACTTACGCCCGCCTGGCCACGAGCGAGCCTGCAGAATCGCCCGTTTCCTGGGCGTGCTTCGAGACCGGAAGCAACCCTGGCAAGACTCGCATTTTCGATTTTCTCGCACGCCGTGCCGGCACCTACCATCCCGAGATTGCCCTGGTCCGTGCCGAGATGCGCATCTTCGAGCCCGGCCGCGTCTGGGCGCGGAACGCCACCCTCGTCCTCCCAGCGGTCCTCGGCCTGGTCCTCGGCCTCATCGCCTGGATAACACCCGGCCGCCGGCCCAGCCGCGTCGCCTGGATGGCCCTTGCAGGTATCGTCCTGGGCTTCGGAGTCGCCGGCGCCGTCTCCTCCGCCATTCCCGCTGAGATGCCCGTGCCCGTCTCTCAGCGACGAGGTGAAAGCTTCTGGGAAATCCTCGGAAGACACGGGGTCCCCTGCACCGTCCTCAATGCCCCTCTCGCCTTTCCTGCAGCTCCCTTCCCGGGCGGCAAGCTCCTTTCCGGCCTCGGCACGCCCGACCTCCGCCAAACCTGGGGCACGTTCTTCTGCTTTCGCGACGACCTCGAAGGCGACCGGGACACGGAGACGGGCGGAAAGTGGATTCGGGTGCGGTTTGACGCCTCCCAAGCCACGGCGTCCATCCCGGGCCCCCGTCACCCGCTCTCCACCGGGCGCGAGGCGGTCGCCGTTCCCCTCGAGATTCTCCGGGACGCGCCCACGGGCCGCGTGCGGCTGCGGGCCCAGGGGCAGGAGCACGACCTCCGGCCCGGCGAATGGTCGCCTTTCTTCGAGCTTTCCTTTCCGTTCCATCCTTTCTTCCAGGTGCACGGCATCGCCCGATTCCGCCTGCTCAGCGCGGCCGATCCCTTCCAACTCTACCTCTCGCCCGTGCAGATTCACCCACGCCGGCCGCCGCCCCAGGCCCCCATCTCCTTCCCGCCTGACTTTGCTCGGGAGCTGGCCGACCACGTCGGCCTGTTCGAGACCCTGGGATGGGCCGTTCCAACCAATCCGCTCAAGGATGAGACAATCGACGAGGATGCCTTCCTCGAAAATCTAAAGTTCACCGAAGGCAACCGACGCCGCATGCTGTTCCATCAACTCGACGAGCCCGGCTGGCGCTGCCTCGTTGCCGTCTTCATGGGGCCGGACCGCATCCAGCACCTCTTCTGGCGTTTCATTGATCCCCAGCATCCCCTGTACGATCCCGGCCAGGCCAAGAAATATGCCGGAGCCATCCTGGACGTCTACCGGGAGATGGACGACATTGTGGGCCAGGTTCTCGAAAGCTGCACCGGCACCGACACGACCCTGCTGGTCCTTTCCGATCATGGATTCCACTCCTTCCGCAAGGGCGTGAACCTCAACACGTGGCTTGTTCGCAACGGTTACATGACTTTGACGCCCGGCTCCGGCGAGGTTTATCTTCGGCTCGAGGACCTTTTTGATGACCGCGGCCAGTTTTTCAAGAACGTGGACTGGTCACGGACCCGCGCTTATGCCCTGGGCCTGGGCAAGATCAGCCTCAACCTCGCCGGACGCGAGCCCCAGGGACGCGTCGCGCCGGGCGAAGAGTTCGAACGTGTCCGCGAGCAAATCCGGCAAGAAATCTTCGGTCTCCGGGACCCGGAGACCGGCGAGCGCGTCGTCCGCCGTTGCTCGACGAGGGAGGAGCTTTACCACGGACCCTATGCGAGCGAGTCCGCCGACCTGATCCTCGGGTTCGAGCCCGGCTACCGAGTCTCGTGGCAGACCGCGGTCGGCGGCATCCCGGCCGAGGTCATCGAGCCGAACCGGAGCAAGTGGAGCGGCGACCACTGTTCGGTGGACCCGGAAGCCACGCCCGGCATCTTCCTGAGCAACCGGCGTTATCGCCTGGACCGTCCCAGCATCTCAGACCTGGCCCCGACGATCCTGGACGAGTTCGGGATCGACTCTTCGGCCGACATGGACGGCCGGCCGTTCCCGCCCGCACCTTAGCGAAGCCATGCACCATGCGCTTCGCGGATTTTCGTAGCGAAGCCCGGATTCGAAGATCCCTCCTGAGAAACAAGCGCATAACACGTTTGTATACAACCACTTAATAAGAATGCCCCAATCGAAGTTGGAGTGACGGCTTTAGCCGTTGTCCGAGCAGCGCCACGCCTCAAGGCGTGACTCCAACTCTCCACGCCTCAAGGCGTGACTCCAACAGGCGGCA
>JACPCR010000048.1 GCA_016179685.1 Planctomycetota bacterium
TTCGAGGGAGAGGCTGCTGGTAGCCGTCTCATCCCGAAGCGCTCGAGCCGCGGCGAGTTTTGACAAATGCAAAACGCGCTTAACGATTTGAATCACAAACCTTTAAGTGCAAAAATCGGCTCAAAATTGGGGGGAAGTCCGGGTTAGTAATAGCCAGTTCACCGTACGAGATGTAAGGCGACCCCGCCCCGTCCTATGGCGGTCGCGGGCTGGGCTGGACCTACCGCAACAGGAGGAGATGGCTGCCTTTGGCCGCCCGCTGGAGAATCCGCTGGTCGAGAGAATCCTCATTCAGCGCCTGAGGCTGCGGTAGAACGTGATGAACCCGCTTTCGAGCACGGTGACGTCCGACTCATAGGTGCACAGGCCGTCGTAGCCTTCGGCCACGTAGCGCTTCGCCCTGCGGCGCACCCAGGGGAGATGGGTGCAGGGCAGGCCGCGGACCACCGGCACAATCGACTGCACCCTTTTCTTCCATTCGGGCTTGACGTCGTAGCATTTCGGGTTCGTCGCGTGCTGGCCGAATGGCGCGTCGGCCACGACCTCGTTGCAGAGTCCCTCTTCGAGCCAGGCATCGAGGTCGATCCCGTCGAACAGGCAGTGGTTCGGTCTGACCCAGATCGTGACGGGGACGTGGCCCAGCCTGGCGTCTCGCAGCGCGGCCCGCAGCTCCCGGCCGAACTGGGTCAGGAAGTCCGCGCGATACTGATACCAGCGGGTGTGGGATTCGTCGTCCGGCGGCAACGTCGACCAGTGGAGCGGGTCCTTCGCCTTCGGGTCCCGAGGCGGCAGCACTCCATGGCGGGCCCGGAATCCCTGGACGAGGACCGGGTGGTAGAGGAGCACGGGCGGATGCCGGAGGAAGCCGAGACAGAGTCCGTCGAGGCCGTAGGAGGCGGCTTCGACGAGGATAGCGATCTTATGCTGCCGCACCTCGGGGAAGGCGAGGCAGAGCTTGTTGCCGCTGAAGCCGTGCTCCCATTCCTCCCAGAATTCCGGATGCGTCCTGTAAAACTCGCTCTGGACGTTGCCGGCATAGTTATTAAACCGCATCCATCCGTAGAGCTTCACGCCGTATTTCCGCGCCGCCTGAACCGCAGTCTCGAGGATGTCCACCTTCTGCAGCACCCGGCCGTAGGCCTTGGCCTGCGGGTCGAAGACGCCGTGCACCCTGGCCGACACGTAACGCATCGTGTTCGCCTTCGACGGATAGTCGGAGCACTGTCCGTCGATCCGCCAGAAGATTTTGTCGAACTTGCTGTTGGCATGCTCCCAGATGTTTGAGGCATACGCCCGGGGGTCCGGGTCGCTCGCGTCCGTCATCGGCGCAATGTCGGGGATATCGTTGAAGCCGCTCAAGGCGATGCAAGGCCGGGCCGACTCCTCGCACTCCCACCGGCGCACCTGGGCGATCGAGAGCTTCTTGAAGCGGACGTAGTCGATGACGGAGGCCGCATGGAGCGAAGGGAAGCGCCGGAGATGGAGCTTGCGGCCGTCGAGGCGTGCCGTGCGGAAAGCGACTTCCGATGCCTGGTGGCGGCCTGACAGGAAAGGCGAGAACGGGGTGAAGACCTCGGCCCGGCGGCTTTCCTTCCCGGCGACCCGGAATGTCCACTCCGGATCGCCGCTGAGGCGTAGGCTGACCCCGATGCCGTGTCCGATTCCGACGGCGATGCGATAGACGCCGTGGAGCTTCGGATCGAGGGTCAGGGTCGGCGGCCGCACGCCGGGCCCGGCGAACAGGCCTTCGCCTTTCAGACACCAGGGCATGGCGGCCCGATGCCACCGATTCCGGCTGAATCCCGGGCTCATCGTTCGGGCCGGGGCGAATTCGATGCCCCGGAAGACGCGGCCGCGGGGTCGGCGCTTCGGAGACCCTTTCGGAGGCGGCGAGTCCGTTTTCACCGGGTCGGCCAGCCGCGCCGCTTCGAGCAGCGAGCCGTGCCGGGCCTTCGACCAGGGTCCGATCTCGAAGCACACCTCGTAGGACTTTCCGGGCCGGAGGACCATCGGTGATCGTTCCAGGCTCGTACTGTAATTCAAATCGAGGTGCGGGTACATCCGAAACCCATCGGCCAGGATGGTCAGACGGCTCATGTCCCGCTTCGTCCGCGTGGCCAGGAGGAGGCCGTGTGCGTATCCCCGTCGGAAGAAGACGCGCCAGCAGGGAATCTCGCGGCCGTCGCCCAGCTCGGCACCGTCGAAATAGAGGTCCCGCTCGTCCTCAAAGGGATTGTTGAAGCCCGGGACGAAACGGACGTCCGGAAAACCGACCAGGAAGAGCTGTCCGCCGGTCCCCGCCGGCGTCACGCGCACGGAGACTTCGAGCAAGGGGCTCGATGGACTCAAGCGGAAGCGGCGGGCCACCCGGGCCACCCGGGTCTCGGATACGGTGAAGACCTCGTCACCGCGGCGTTCGAAGACGAGCGTCCGGAAGCTGCCGGCGTCCTTCTCGCCAGCGTGCCCGCTGCGCCAGGACCGGCGTTCCTGGTCAAGACACCACAGGCCCACGCGTTCGATCAAGCTGCGAACCCGTCCCGTCGAACCGAGATGGACAAGGTCGCCGCTCTCGGGCGAGAACTGGGCACTCAGATGCCGGTTGGCCAGCACGGGAGTTTCCGCCATTCACTTATCGCCCCTCAGAGCCGCCCTCGCCTGGTCCGCGGTCATGGAGTCACCCTCTTTGATCCGCTGGATCAGCCTTCTCTTGCGGGACTCGAGCCCCTGCTGCTTCTGTTCGTACTCTTTTTTGACCTTTGCGGCGATGCCCTCGTACTTGCGTTGGATCTGGGGAATTTCCTTCTCGATCTGCTTTCTGGCGTCGATCAGCGTCCGCCAGGAGTCCGGCATGAGCAGGCCCTTGTGGTTATCCAGGAGATCTTCAACCTCTTCGAGCTTTTCTTTCTTGTCCATCGGCTGGTTCACACGTTCGACTACGAAACGCTTGACCGCCATCTCCGACGAGCCGCCGCCGCCCGCGGGCTTGTCAAAGACAACATGAATTCTGAAATGGAAGGGGTCCGTCATCGCCTTTTCGAAGGCCTCCTGAACGTCCCTCTTCTTGCCCTGGTATTCCCTCTCCAGAGACGACTGGAGGTTGTCCGCCATCTGGTCCACATCGCCCAACAGGCCCCGGGCTTCCTGTTCCCGCTGTGTGCGCGCCTCGTCCATCTCCATGCGGCAGCGGTCCAGGAATGCCTCCTGCTCCTTGAAGACACGGGTCTGGCCGTGTGCGCTGGCCACTTCCTTGATCATCTTTTCCAGGGCCTTGTAATCCTTCTTCTCGTGGACCGCGCGGACCTCGCCCATCTTCTGCTGCGCCTCGTTTTCCGCGGACAGGGCAACCATCTCCTGGTAGACCGCCGTAGGAGACGATCCGTTCACCCGGACGAACCAGCTTCCGGCGTCTGCATAACGCCGGTCGCAGAAATAGATGAGACCGATGGCAAGAGCATCCTCCGGGGTCGCTGAGGATTCCGAAAGTCCGAGGATTTTGATGAAATCTTGAGCCTTGAACTTCTTTGTGGGCATCTCCTGATTCTGGCCGCCGTATTCCACCAGCAGCGTGTCCTTGCGGACCTCGATGAGCTTGGACGGAATGCCCGAAAGGGTGATTTCCTGACCCACCTTGTCCCCCAGGGTGGACAAGGCGCGCTCGATGAAGGACTCGAGCGGTGGCAGGTCACCTCGGAGTCTCTCCAGGAATGGCCGGAGCAGTTCGTGCGCCGGCTGAGCAGCCAGGCTTTCGGCCATCTGGCCCGCCTGTGCGAAATCCCGCTGCTCGAGGAGGGGCGATAGCGCTTCCAGGATGCCTCGGTATGCCTTGAGCAGTGCTTGGAGGTCTTCCGTTTCCAGGATGCGGGCCGTCCCAGACGATTGTCCAGAAGGCTCTTCTTTGGAGCCTTTGAGGGCGATGCTTCCGGCGCTGCCAGGGTCATCCTCGGGCTTCGATGCCGTGGCCGCCTGGGCCTCCAGTTCCCTGACCCGGCTCTTCTGCTGCTGGACCGCGGTGCGGACGTTTTCAGTGAGGAGGCCTTCGGGGAACTCGGACCAGAGCCGCGCCGCGTCAGCGAACTGGCCCCGCTGGAGGAAGGCCTCGCCGTCCTGCTGGCGTTTCAGCAGTTCGGCCCGGGCCGCGGCGTCCCACTGCATCCGCCAGGAATTCATCATGTCCCTCGCCTTCACCTCGTAGATCGTGCCGCGGCCACGGCGTTGAATGCCCTCCAGACGGTCGATGACCTCCCCATAGTCCTGCGGGTTCGATTGCGCATATTCCTCGGTGGCCCGGAACGAACGAGCCAGGCGTTCGGACGCGGCCTGGGCCTGCGCCGGATCCACCATGGGCAGAGCCGCAGAGCCCGACTCCTCCGAAGGATTCTCGCGTAGAACGAAGAAGTAATAAGCGAACCCGAAGACGAGAAGGAAGACGGCCGCGAGGCCGATCAGGGGCATGGGATCGCGCCCCCGCTGGCTTCGAGGGGCGGCGCGGCGCTTGGAAATGGCCCCCTTCCGCGCCAGGTGGGCCGGCGGCGGGCCCGCGTGAAAGGGCCACTCGCCGCGACGAACACTTTCCAAGTCTTCGATCAGCTCCTGCGCGCTCGAATATCGGTCCGCCACGACCTTCTGTGTCATCTTCCGAAGCACATGGCTCAGCTCGTCCGATAGCTCCGGGCACGCCGCCTTCGGGTCGGGAAACGCCTCGTTGAGATGTTTCACCGTGATGACCGCGGCCGTGGCACCATCGAAAGCGGGCGACCCCACCACCATGTGATAAAGCGTCATGCCCAACGAATAGATGTCCGTCCTTCCGTCGATCGTCAACTCGCCCCGGATTTGTTCCGGCGACGCATAGTGGGGCGTGCCGAGCATCCGCCCGGCCTGCGTGATCGTCGCATCCTGGTTGTCCACCGCCTTCGCCAGACCCAGGTCCGTCAACTTCACTTCCCCGCCCGAAGTGATCATGATGTTGTCCGGCTTGATGTCGCGGTGGATGATGTTCTTGCTTGAGGCGTGCTGGAGCGCCTGGGCCACCTGCAACACGATGTTCAGCGCTTCAGCCCCCGAAAATTTCCCTTGCGCCTTCAGGCGCTGCTGGATCGTCGTGCCATCGATGAACTCCATGGTGAAGTAAAAAAATTTGCCCTCCTGCCCCACGTCGAGGGCGCCCACAATGTTCGGGTGGTTCAGGGCCGCAGCCGAACGCGCCTCCCGCAGAAAACGCTCCACATACTTCTGGTCCGTCGCGAGCTGGGTGGACAGAATCTTCAATGCCACGACGCGGTTCAACGGCACATCGATGGCCTTGTAGACCGTGCCCATGCCGCCCATGCCCAGCCGTTCCATGAGCCGGTAGCGGCCAAGCTGTTGAATCCTCTGCCCGCCCATCTCCTTCTCCCGCTGGCCGGATACGTCCCCGGCGGCCATGGTCGCCGCCTGCCTCGGCAGCTGCATGGACTGGCCGCAGTGGGAGCAATGGACCTCCTGGCCCGCAAGCTCATTGGGGAAGCTTAAAGCTTTCTGGCATCGAGAACTGGGACAAACGACCTGGATCGCCATAAGACCGGCACGAAAAGGTCCGCGCGATCAAGAAATGAACATTCTTGCCAAAAACGATTTTACTCCCCGAACGAAGGTTCGCCATGCGGCGATGCGGAACCTTTTTTGCCCTTCAACTGTTCCTCGATCGCCCCGGCCAGGGCGGTAGGTTGATTCGACGCGTTAGGGACACGGATCAAGAAATCCACCCAGCGGGCGTCGCCCAGCAGTTCCTTGACCAGCGCTTGCTTACCTTCGGCGGATTCGAGGAGGTAAGCGTCCGAAAGCGCCTCGAAAGCCTGCTCTCCCGGCCAGCAGAGGCAGGTCTTGACCATTTGACGAACGGCGCGCTCGATGTGGCCCTTGCCGGAAACACCGTCCCAGACGGCGAGGGTGGAAAGAAGCTGGACGCGGATGGGAACGAGAGACTGGGGATCGCCAATCCGGGCGAGCGCCATGGCGGCCTGCTCCTTGCCCTGCCACCATCGGCCGCGGAAAAGCATCTCTTCCCAGGGCAGACGCCACGAGGATGAAAGATGCTCGGGGTCCAGGGGACGGGGCATGGTGTCGCCTCGCCGGCCCACCCCTTCCCTCCAGTTCGTCTTTTTCTGAAGAAACCACTGGTGGTACGTCAGCTTGTATTCTTCGATCGCCTCGTAGGTCTGAGGCTGGCGCAGCCGGTCCAGGGCGATTTCGGCCAGGCGGCGCTTCAGGGCCGGTGAGGCCGCGTCCGATGCCGCGGCCTCCAATTCCACCGCCCGCTCAGGCCTGGCCAGGCTTCCCATTCGTTCGTCAAACTTCCGGGTCTGCTCCAGGGAGACCGTTCCGGAAAGGGCGATCTGGACGAGGTCTTCAAGAAGCTCCGCCGAGGCCACGGGCCGGGACGCCGCGTCGGATTGCGCCCAAACTTTGGCCGGAGGCACGCTGAGGAGGAGAAAGAACCAGAGGCCGAGCATCCGCTCACTCGATCTTGGGCTCGGAGATCGACTCCTCGATGTAGAGCTTCTCCAGGCGCTGCCGGCTCAGCACGGGAAATCCGCCGGCCTTCGGATCGCCGATCCGGACGAATTGGATGTGAAAACGCCGGCCGCGAAGCAGATACTTGCCCTCCTCGTTTCTGACCAGCGCCTCGTCGGATAACCCGTCGATGTAAACGTCCAGGGAACGGATGTCGTATCCGATGGGACCGAAGAGCGCGACGCATTTCCGGGTCTCGCCGTTCTTCAGCCTGCCGATCAGCTCGATGCGATTGGACATCTCCGTGTCCATGGCTTTTTCGATTTCTCTTTCCAGGGCCGGGATGAGCCGATCTCGGTGCGTCCGATTCGAGTCGTCATTCACCACGAGGAAAACCTTCAGGTAAAGATACCGGTCCGCTCCCGTCCGGTTGGTCACCGCGTAGGTCATGTACCAGAAAGCTTCCTCGCCTTCGAACGGCAGTTGGAGGGCGACCTGCTGAGGCCGATCGCAAGTGAACTCGAGCATCCAGGCCTGGTCTTCTGCGTGCGAGGGCGCCGGAGTGGTGCCCATGAGCGTCAAGAAGAGCCCGCAAAGGAGACGGTCCATCAAGGCGAATTCCAGGATGCCCCAAGGGGCACAGAACCCGATCATTCGGGTATCTCCGCAGCCGACCCTCACCGCCGGGACCCGATGAGAAGGGGAATCAAGAGAAGATGGCACAGCCCGAGGTGCCCCCATCAACATCCTGAAGCCACAAGGGTTAAGTCGGGCCCCACTCACACTTTGACGCGGCGGATTATATGAGAGCCTCAAACCGTGTCAAGGAGATTGCGCTTCGATCCGATCCAATTCTTGAAGAATCCACCGGGCTTCCGGTTGATTCGGATTCAGAGAGAGGACAAAGAGGCAGAGCTGCCGGGCCTCCTCCGGCCGATCGCGCATCACGGCCGTGGCGAGGTAGACCCTCGGCTTGAAGAGTGAACGGTCCTCCGGTCGTACACCCGCCTGTTGAAGGCGCGCGCGGCAGGCGCGCTCGAGTTCCTTCAATCGGCGACGGGCTTCCTCGGTCATTCCGGACCCATCGAGGAGGCGCGTTTCGACGTACAGGAGATCGAGGTCGTCCGGCCGGCGGGCCCGAGCCTGTTGCAAGTGGCCAAGCGCCCGAGGAAGCGAATCCGTGCGGCCTGATGTCCGAGCGGCGAGCATCCAGACCTCGTAACTCGGCAAATCAAAAGGATTTCGCGTGAGTTGAGCCTCGGCGGCGCGCAGGGCATCCTCATCCTTGCCAAGCTTGAAAGACACCTGGGCAAGGGTCCGGAGCACCACGCCGTATTCTGGCCTTTCCTCGAGCAGTGTTTTCTGGACCCGGCGCGCGGCTTCCCAGTCCAAGCGCCTCTCCTCTGGCGAAGAAGCGAGAGTGGATGCCCGAAGGTCCAAAGTCGCGGCAAGATGAAGTGCCGCCGGCACGCCCGCACGGCCCGGCATGGCCAGCCCCAACACCCTTTGGAAGTCCTCGATCGCCGACGCGGCCGACTCGCGCCGTTCGGAGTGAGGCCGTCCGCCATCGGACGCAGCCTCCTGGTTCTGGATGCCGCGGCTGAGCCACATCTGCGCCTCGAGCGGACGCCAAGCCGAGACCCAGCCGCACCCGAGGACGAGCACGCCGAGGAGGGCCGCCACGAGACGGGGTGACCGCGTCTTCTCCGACTGCTGCATTCCACCCTTCTCGATACCGAGAGAAAGGGCCATGGCCAGCCCGGCGGCGGCCCAGAGCATCCCCTGGACCTCGACGTAGGAAAGTCCGACGCCGACCAGGGAATGTCCGAAAAGGGCGAGCAGCCCGGCCAGAATGCCCCGGCCCATCATCCGGGCGTAACCGGTCCCCGCCTCGGCGACGCCGAGGCTGAGGGCGAGAAGGCTTATGCCGAGCCAGACAGCGAGCAGCAGGCCCACGGGTCCCGTTTCCGTCAGGACCTCCAGCGGGAAGCAGTGAGCATGCTCCAGCACGGGCGTGGCCCTGGGATGCCCGAAGGACTCGGGCGTCCGGTATCGGCCCGCCAGGCTGCCGAACCCGCCAGCGCCGACGCCCGCCAGGGGATGGTCGTGCGCCATATCCGCCGCCGCCTTCCAGAAGCCGACCCGGACGCCGATGGTCGATTCTTCCAGGGGTGTCCGCAGGTCGCCCAGTGTATAGCTCCAGAGGGGGGAGAATCGGACGAGGGCGAGAAACGCGATGAAAGCAGCGGGCAGCGCCAACCAGAGATGCCGGCGGGCGGATGTGGTGAAGGCCAGACCTGCCACGAGGAGGGCCATGCCGCCGAAAGCCGCCGCCGTCTGTGTGCGTTCAATCGCTGCCAGGAAGAGGACGGCCAGCGCCAGGAAGCCCAGCCTCCGGATGTGGCTCGACTTTTCCGACCAGGCGGTGAGGGCGGCGCTCAGGGCGAGGCCGGCGGGCAAATAGAAAAAATTGGCCGCCAACTCGCGGTTCGAAAACAAAGCGGGCAGGAACTGCTCGTAAGCCTGGGAATAGAGCCAGATGGCGAAGACCGCCGCGATCGAGAGCGTGCCTCCCAGAACCCAGAGCGAGCGCCGGAGCAGCCGTGCGTCCCGAAAGGCATTGGCGCATCCGAATCCGAGAAAGACAAGGAGGGCGATGTCACTTGCACGTTCCAGGGCGCGGGGCGGGCTGATCGCCCATGCGGCAGAGGCTAAATTCCAGGCGAGCCAGGCGACCATTGGCGTCGCTGGCGACCTCGTCCAGCGGGGCCGGCAGAGAAAATCTTGTGCGGACCGGGCCTGCGCCAGGAGGTAACCCAGGAACAGGGCTATGGCCGAGGCCTGGAAAAGAAAAGTTTTGAGATATGCGGGCTCGTACGTCCGGCGTGAATAGGCCAGGGGTACAGCCACCAAAATCGCCAGCCCCAGGAAAAGCAGCCCGCGATATAAGATCATGGTCGCTCGACGGACGATTCCCGCACCTCAACTCGTGGGAGGTCGGCGCGAAAAACTGATCTCCATTCAAACGTTTCGCTGATTTACAGGGGAATCTGGTAACGCAGCTCGTCGATTCCCAAGATGCCCTGGGCGTCCACCCCGCGGAAATGGGTCCCCCCGATGTAGGTCCCCCCGATAAATCCCACACGGGACAAGACCGTGTCCAGGCTGCGCTGGTCCGAATAGCGGGTCCATAGCTTCTCGTCGTTGAAAAGGTCCAGCACGTTCAGCGTCCATTCCGCGCCGACGCGAAGCGGTTGGTTGAGATACCACCCGCAAAAGGTGTTGGCTTGCTCGCAATAATCATCGATGAACAGGTGGGGACGGTAGCCCGCGTTCACGGTAATGGGCGTGATGGCCTTGAGGTACAGAGTCGCCCGCGTGTTCCTCAGGTCAAAGGTCTGACGCGGCCGCTGCCAGTAGGGCGTCGCTTCCGCGTAGAACTGGTCCGAATGCCGGCCCGGAAGAGCCAGGAAGCTGGAGGACCCCTCCGCTCCGTCTCCCTCCCGGGAAATGTACATGGCGTTCAATGGGCTTTGAGAGGCGAAATCGCCCTTCCAGTCGCAGCCGAGGCCCCCGCGTTGCAGCGGCCACGCCTTTCGGGCCTCAAACTCCTCTGGCGACAGGTCGAAACTATGGTGGACGATCATGGGAATGGACGTCTTGTTCACCAGCAGGCGAAAAAAACGGCGGGCGCCGGTCTGAAACCGGGCCCGCCGCCTATCATGCCGAAGAGAGGACTCGAACCTCCATGGGTGTGACCCCACTAGGTCCTGAACCTAGCGCGTCTGCCAATTCCGCCACTTCGGCAAGCCATTTACAACCAAGGAATTACGATATAACTTATTTAAATTAAAAAGTTTAAGATAATGAGAAAACTTCATCTTGCCAAATTTTCATCTGCCAACATTCGATAACTTCTGAAAAAACCGTGCCTCAAACTATGGTTTGGGACTTTAGATTTTCCTAACCGATAGCGCCTCAATTTGAGGGCTTCCAGATCAGACTGAGTATAGGGCTTTCCCGATGGTTTTCCACAAGTTTCAACTGGGAATCAAAGTCATGTCCCCCGGTGAGGTCAGTTCCGCCTTGGGCAGCCGCAGGATGACTCCTTTCTGATGACCACTAGACCCTTCCTCCGGCGTTCGACATGGGTTTAATGCAGGTTGCCGGAGCCTCTCGCCTTTCTCTCTATTTTGTTTTCGTTATGATCCGCAGGACCCCTCCTGCGTTTCAACGTCCCAACTTTATCCTCCCGGAGGGATCCCGTTGGAACTTTGGGAGGGTTTCCGCCCGGTGGGACAACTTTGGCCGGGACAAGTTCGGGATAAGGATCGCCGCCAGAGACACATCCAAGGGTACATGGCCCAACGGCATAAGAATTCCTTTGATCCCGCCCCCGCCCCCGGCGCGCGCAAGACCGCAAAGAACCGAAATCCGGGCTAAAGGAGACCCGTATGGATGAGATTCGAATGGGTATTGTAGGATTGGGCGGCCGAGCCATCCACGGTTGGATTCCCCTGCTCCAGCGGATGAGAGGATTCCGCATTACCGCCATCTGTGACCCGATGCTGGCTCTTCACGATCGTGCCCGGGCCAGGGTGCAGAATCCCTCGGAGGTGAAGGCCTATGCCCGATACGAAGAGATTCTTGCCGATCCGGATGTTGACGCTATCGGGCTGACGGCCCGTTGCGAAGAGCAGGGTGCCCTGGCTGCGCATGCCCTCGAAGCCGGCAAACATGTCGCTTCGGAAGTCCCGGCCGCACACCGCCTTGAAGATTGCTGGCGCATCGTCGCCGCTGCCGAACGGTCCGGCAAGGTCTACCTGCTGGCAGAGCAGTGCCGCTACGCGGGTTACATCGAAAGCTGGCGCAAGATGGTCGCCCAGGGCCAACTCGGCAAGTTGACCCTCTGCGAAGGTCAATATTTTCATTACTACGTCATGAAGGCCTTCCGGAATCCGAAGACGGGCGAGTTCATCCACCCGGATCAGATCACCCACCATCCGGAGGTGGAGTGCACGTGGATGCATCGGATGCCACCCATCCATTACCTGCCTCACGATCTCGGTCCGATGCTCAAGGTCATCGATGATCGTGTGGTCGAAGTGATGGCGATGAGCACCGATGCGCCCAGCGCCGTGCATCCGACGCTGGTCTCGCCGGACATGCAGGTTGCACTCATGAGGACGGCCAAGGGCGTCATCCTCAGAATGGCTGCAAGCTTCAATCAGCCGCACCCGGAAGCGGAGTACCACTGGCAGCAGGTGATCGGGACCAAAGGGTCAGTCGAGTGGCGGCGGTCCGGCCGCGACCTGCCGAAGCTTTGGCTGGCCGACAGCCAGATGTTTGACAAGTCGGGGATGGAATGGCGCTATGAACGGACGGACGCGCCCGCGGAAGCCCGAGGCAGCGGCCACAGCGACATGGATTACTACGTTCACGCCTCGTTCCGTGACGCCGTGTGGGGTCTGAGGCCGCCGGAGTACGACGTTTACAAGGCCATGGAAACGACCGCTCCGGCAATCCTAGCCGCCGAGTCCATCAACCAGGACGGCAAGAAGCTGCGTGTGCCTGATTTCCGGCCCGGAAACCTCCGCAGACCCGGCTCTATGCCGGGGTCCTGACATCCCTTTTCCGGAAACACAGCGCATATAGGTCGGCGTCTTTCATCGCGAAACGCAGGCGGACGGGGCGGCCGCGGAACGCGCTCACGCGGCGACCAGAAGGCCACGTTGAGGGAATCGAAGACGCGGGGGCCCTCTTCATAAATCCGCTGTCCACTGCTTACCCATTCTGGATTCCGCAGTCGCTGCTCTCCTGTCCCTTGTCCTTTTCTGCCCGCTTCTTGCTTCTCGCTTCCTCGCAGGGAGCGAGAAGCAAGAATCAGGCAGAAGGTTCTGGTCACTTCCCGAACCTCCGCTTCGCTTTGGGGTAAGGGCCTGTCAAGAAATAACCTGTGCAATTTGGAGGCCTAGATTTGAGCCGGATGCGAGGCGCGACGACGATGGCGTATCCGTAGGATACGTCGAGG
>JACPCR010000049.1 GCA_016179685.1 Planctomycetota bacterium
GTTTTATCGCCTCGTCGTTCTGCGACGAGGCGATAAAACGCTATTCGTTGGGTTTTTTTAAGGCTTCCGTTTCCCCGCCAGGGTTGGGCCGGCCAACCCTGGCTCTGAAATCCGCGTAGCCCGAAGGGCGCAGCGGATTTCACTAGAATTCTCATCGAGTTTTTTCATGGAAAAAATGATGTCCTCGAACCAAGTCCATGTTACTATACTTAACTAGTACAAGCGTACTAGGACGGCAGACTCCCGGCCGCCGTACGGCATTCCTGAAAGGCAGAGTATGCCATGAGCGCTTCAAATCTCTCTCACATCCATCCTGTTGCCAGCATGGAGGTCGACCTGCCGAACAGCGAGCGCCCAAGTCGCTCTCATCAGTCGCTTCCGGAATGTGTTCCATCCGGCCCCATTCTCATCCGGGTTGGAGGACGAATCCTCAATCTTTCTCAGAAGGCTATTCGAACCTATCTGGAGGAATACGGCCTCAACGACACGGTGGGATTTCGTTTTGAGGAATGCTTGGAGCATATCGTGAACGAACTTGATGAGGCGATGAAAAGTACTCCGGTCTCCGTATCCCGCCGTACCCCTGCCATTCGGATTCAGTCCCGAAATCTCATATTCACGTTGATTGGAAGTTCGGTAGTGGGCATCCGAATCAGTCTGAAGTACAGCTCCAGAGGGAAGTCAACGGAAGGCCAGTCCATCGAGCCTAAGTCCAAGCCCTCCAAGCGGTAGCGAAGCCTGCCTCAAGTCGAACAGTTTTCGGGCACTCAAGCGCGGCTGCACTTGCAGTTCCGAGAACTAACCATGGCCTCCGATATCCCCATCCCTGCAAAGCGGACACCGGCTCAGTGGGTGTCAGGCATTCTTGATCATATCGAAAGGCATGACAGCTATGGGCCTAGAATGCGGGCAGCCGTGGCGTCTGATCGCAGGCTCATCCTGAACTACCACACGCATGGGCGTACCCATGGCTATTGCGTCTCCATCTGCCATGCAGTCCAGGGTGCGTTTCCCGTTCTTGGACAGCACGACCCGCTGGAGGAGATCGTGCACATCAGCCGCATGGGAAGCTCGGAGGATCAGTGTGTGCCGTTGATGAGCCTCTTCGCCGAGCTCTTGCGTGAACATTATAGGCTCAGGAATTTGCCATTGATCTATTTGAATGGCCGCCCCATAGCACCGATGTAAGGAAACGGGACGTTCCCCAATCATTACAACTCCATTCCAGCCTATCTGCCTTGGAATCCTTCTGGCAATCTCTGCCGCGTGGACCGAGCCTGCTTCATCTGGCGGCGACGCCATGCCTCCCGAAGAGGTCGAGGAGGCGCCGGAAATCGATGCTCCTGATGGGCTTGACATGCAGGTTGACCTCGCGCTCAGGAAGGGCGATCCGACCATTCTCTTTTATGCATCTTTTGACGAGGACGAGAGCGGCGTCAATCCCCAGGCCGTCATTCGTCCCTTCCAGTGTCGTCACTCAGCCCCGGCCCCAGGAGTCGTCGGCGGGTCCCGTGTCCTTCAGGGCATCCAGTTCGAGCGCCGATTCACCCTCCACCCGGCGCGTGGCGCCATCCATCTCTGGTTTCGCCAGCCGGATACGGGCTGGAATCCGGGTCGTGGTCTTCCTTCCATCTTCACCTTCCTGACCACCGATCCGAAGAAGGAGATCGCCCTTTCCTGGGGCGGGATTCAGCTCGGATCCTCCGCGTCGGCTGGCATCGCGGCCAGTCGTGAATGGCATCAGGTGGTACATGCCTGGGACGCGGAACGTAAGATTTCTCAGCTTTACCTCGATGGGGAGACTGCAGGGTCCATTCCTCCCCCCGAGGGCATGGCTTACAACCAGCTTCCCGAGAGCCGCATAGGGAATCTCGGGCTCTGTCTCAACCTCACCTGCCAGATCGACGAGCTTTACATCTGGGACCGCGCGGTCGGCGAGGAGGCGATCTCCGCTGCTTTCCAGAGGGTGAAACTGGGGAAGCCGGCCTGGCCCCCCTCCCTGCACCCGCATCCCCCACGATCCCTTTCAGAGGCCAACGACCTTTCCCTGCTGAAGTCCGCAGGCCGGCCGCCCCTTCCCGACGCCGTGGACTGGAAATCCGAGACCGGCCCGCAGGAGCGGTCCACCACTCGCCTGCGGATGGGCCTCAACGGATACTGGCGTTACCAGCCCGTGTCGGGGCCGCTCAGCCCCCCTCGGCCGGACCGCTGGCTCTATGCCCGAGTGCCCGGTAGTTGGAATAACTCCCCTCTCTTTGAACTTCTGGACACCAACGGAAGGCCGGTCCCCAAGATTCCCTCGACCGACGGCCAGTCCTTCACTCGCCAGTGGGGCGGCGAATCCCTTTCCGATCTCCCCAGCAGCTACATCGAGCGCGATATTTTCGTGCCTGCTGATTGGGCGGACTCGCTCGTTCTTCTCCAGTTTCAAGGCCTCGATGTCGTCCACCGACACCTCGTTTACGTCAATCACCAGTTCGCCGCCGAATCTTCCGACGATACCACCCTGACCCTCGATATCTCCCGATTCTTGCAACCGGGGCAGGTCAATCGCATCCTCCTCTACAACCACTTCAATCATGTCCTCTTTCGGGACGTATGGCTCGACGTCCGCCGGGAGAAAAACCTCGTCCTCGAGGATGTTTTCTTCATGCCCTCCGTCCGCGAAAAACGCCTGGGTCTCCGCCTCTGGCTCTGGAATCTCTCGGCCGAACGGCGCTCCCTCGAGGTCGGCCTCACCGTCTTTCCAGACGGGCAGGCCCGGCAGACCCGATTCCTGGGCCGCCAGGCGCTTACACTCGAGCCCGGTGAGAAAGGCATCCGAGACGTATCCCTGCCGTGGCCTGATCCCCGCTGCTGGCATCCGGACGACCCCTTCCTCTACCGCGGCGTGGTCAGCCTCGAAGTGGGCGGCCAACGCATCGATGAATCCTATCCCGAGCGTTTTGGATTCCGCGAATTCTGGATACGAGACGGCACGTTCATGCTCAACGAGCATCCTTTCCTCGTTCGCATGTTTTCCAATGATTCCCTCTGGAAGTCGGAGTGCGGCGATCCGGAGTGGTATCGCCTGGCTGCTTCACATTTTGCCGGCTGCAAAGCGCTCCATATCAACACCCAGAGGCTGTGGGCGCGCCCGATGAGGGACGCCCCTTACGCGCTCGCGGACGAGGCAGGCCAGCTCATGGCCCCCTTCAACGGACAACCCACCCGCGCCACCGCAGGGCTGCGCGACCGCGCCCGCAGGGAAGTCGCCTTCCCGTTCCTCGAGAGCTACGTGCAGGGCAAGTACCGCGCCCGCAGCTTTCTCCATGAGCTCAAGAACCACCCGTCCATCTGCTTCCTGTTCTATGATTCCGGCAGCGCGGACTGCTGGATTCCGGGCTCCAATTACGCGGCCAACCTGACGGAATCCTTCTTCCAGGAGTGCCTCGAACGCCGGCCATGGATCGCCGAATGGGCAGCCTTCGTCCAGCACGTCACCGACTGGTTTCACGAGGTGGACCCCACTCGGCCGGCCTTCAGCTACACCTCGGGCCTGCTCGGACCCGCTCGGAGCTGCCTCTCCTACTACAACTTCAGCCAGCCCATGCAGGAATGGCAGGAGCAGTGGACGCCCGCGGCCCAGGAAAACCGCCGCCCACTCTTCAATACCGAGTTCTGCATCGTTTATCCCCACGCGTTGTACAGCCAGTCCGTCGTCGAAAACGTCAAACGTGAGCCTGGATTCGACACGATCGTCGCCGAGCAGTGCGCCACGTACTTCGGCGACCGCGCCTACTTGCAGGAGCAAGAGGCCTATCACCGCGGCCTCAACCGCATCTGGAAAGGAAGGCGCTCCTTCGAGGCCGGTGGTGAAATGGGCTTCGAAGAGGGCAGCGCCGGCTACTGGGAGCTTAAACGCTTCTTCGCCCGTCACCTCGAGCAGGCCTACCGCTACCTCCGCGTGAACCAGGGCTTCCACGTCGAAATCGACCGCGCCTTCCGCGTCGAGGGCGAAAAATCTGGATGGCGTCGCTTCACGCTCCGCAGCCCAGGCCTCGTCCCCGATGCCAGCTTCCCCACTGAGGGCGTCCTCATCCCGCCCGAGCCCCGAAAAGTCTCCTTCCAGCATCACGGCGCAGCCTGGTCGCCTCACACCTCGCCAGCCTACGCCTTCATCGGCGGTCCCTCTCGCGGACACAAGGCCGATTTCTCCCTCAAGGACCATGCCTTCCTCTCCGGCGAGACCGTGGAGAAGGCCGTCTATGCCCTCAATGATCACCCTCAGCCGCTCGGGGCCACGCTTCGTTGGACCCTCGCCAGGCGAGGAGACGGCCAGGCCGGCGAGCCCGCCGCCTCCGGCTCGCTCCCCATCTCCGTCCCGCCCGGTGAGCGCCAGGAATATAACTTCAGTTTCCCTGCCCCCATCGTCACCGGAAAGACCCGCTTCCTTCTCCGGATCGAGCCCCAACAGTCCTCGCACCCCCTCCCGCCCGATGAGTTCCCGATCGAGGTCTTCCCGCCCGACCCGCCTCCAAAGCTTCCTGACCTTGCCATCGGGCTGCTCGATAGCGCTGGGGATACGGCCCGCTGGCTCGACCGCGCCGGGGTACGCTACCGGCGGCTGGGACCGGGCGATTCGCTGGAGGGCATCGCCTTGCTTCTCATCGGGCGCAAGTTTGTAGACGCCGAGGGCCGGAAAACCCTTCGGGCGCTCGAGCTTCAGGCCCATCTGGTCCGTGGCCTTCGCTGTCTCATCTTCGAACAGGCCATGACGCCCGTCGGCTCATCGGGAAAGGAACGCGATTTCGCACTTTTCTTGCCCGATCAGCCGGACCGCCGCGAAAGCGCCATCCTGGGCTTCCGCGGCGAGGACCGCCGCAGCCGATTCGTCTTTGTACGCGCCCCCGAACATCCCATCCTGCAGGGACTCGAAGATGAAGATTTCGCCAACTGGCGCGGTTCGACCGACATCGAAGAGGCTCATCCAAAGCCGCCGCCCGAAATCCAGGATTCCCACAAGGGCCTCAAACGCTTCCCCCGCTGGTCCAATAAGGGTATCGTCGCCTTCTATCAGGTCGAAAAACCCCAGGCTGGCTGCTTCCGTTGCCTTCTCGATTGCGAATACGACCTCTGCCTCACCCCGCTCCTCGAGTTTCGCGTCGGACGCGGCCTCGTCCTCCTCAACCTCCTCGATGTCACCAACCGATACGGGATCGACCCCGTGGCCACTCGGCTCGCCCACCGCATGCTGAGTTACATGGCCTCAACGAGCCTCGGTCCCAGGGAGCGGCCTGCCGCCTTCTTCGGACACCCAAGCCACCGTGAAGTCCTTGACGGCCTCCGGCTGCGCTGCCGGACGCTCGAATCCCTCGACGACCTGGCACAGGAATCCCTTCTCATTGTCGGGCCAGGCAAGCTCGAGAAGGCCACCGCTGGGCCGCCCGTGCAGGAACAGCCGAAGCCTGGCGAGGGTGTGCCCGAGCCCGGCGGAGAGGGCCGGCCCGGTGCGAGTGAGTCCGAGGAATCGGATGAAGAGTTCGAGGAGGCTCTGGCGGAGAAGGCCCGGCTCAGGGCTCGGCCCGAGGCTCTGCCTGCCTTGAAGAGCCTTGCCGGGGCCAGAAAAAGCATCCAGGCCTTTCTCGAACACGGCGGCAATTTGTTCGTTCTTCCCTTGGCTAATGAGACCGAAGCCAAATGGCTTCCCATCCGCATCTCCTTTATTCAGAAAGAGTTCGGAATTGCGAGCGTTCCCACGAACGCCCACTGGCTCTCCGGCCTGGGCGTCAGCGATTTCTTCTGGCGCGGCTGGCGTACCCGCCTCCTGCCCGCCACGCCCGATGTCCCGGCAACTCAGGCGACCGACCCCGCTCTCTTGATCCGAATCCCGTTCGGCAAGGGCAACATTTTTCTTCTCGCCTTCGAGCCGTGCGAAATCCCCGATGCCCGCGCCACGGCCAAGATGTACCGGGCCTATTCCGCTCTTCTCTTTTACCTCGAGGCGCCGACCACGGCCGATCCTGACGTCACGGTGACTGGCTATAACCCCGGCAAGTTCCCCTACCTTCTCCGCACCATCTCTTTCGACCCGTACGACCACGGCTACTACTAGTCAGCAGGGGCGTCCCGCCGGGACGCCCCCGTCTCAACTCAATGGATGGCGAAATTTCAGACCCGGGAAACGGCTGAAATCACGATCGGTGGAGAACCATTCGCATCCGGATTCGATGGCCAGAGCAGCAAGCCACGCGTCGGGAATCAGATTTCCTTTCGCACCGACGGTCTGACATAATTCCGTGAATATCTTCCAGTGGCGCGGGCCTGGGACGATCCTGACGCAATGGGCCTGGTCACGAACCTGACTGCAGAAAATAAGAGCATCCTCCATGGGACTCGGCGGGTCAAAAATCCGCCGATGTGTCACGACTCGAAGAAACGAGCTGAGGACACAATCCGCCATCCCATAGGCCGAGTTCCCGTTAATCATTCCTTCAAGCCATCGGGAATAGTCCGGATGACCCGGTGCATCTTCCCGATAAGCGTAGATGAGCACGTTTGCGTCAAGAAGAATCACGTGACATCAGGTCCAGCAAAGAGGCATTGTCATCCAGGTCCACCCCAGGCATGAGACCCTGGCCTTTGAATGTGTGTAATTGTACCATCGTCCGTTTTCCCCCATCTTTCTGCAGTGAAAGAGAGAGGCGGAGCGCTTCCTCGATCACAGCCGTCAGGGTGCGATTCGTCCTTGCCGCCAATTGTTTGACTTCGGACAGGAGAGGGTCATCGATTCGTATAGTTGTGCGCATAGGAGACACTGGAGACCGAATTCGGTAGTTTTTTCAAATGGACAGCATCAAAGCATATCGTAGAGGCATGAATATGTCTATTGAAATCCGCTGCGCCCTTCGGCTCGCGGATTTCAGAGCCCGGGTTGGCCCGGCTTCGCCGGCCCAGCCCGGGCGGGTCAACAGAAGTCTCTAACTCCGATTTCCAACTCCTTAGCTTACCTTGGAACATCTCGATCGAGTGCACGTCGGGAACGAAAGTATTCCTATCCATCAGAGCGTGATTCAAACTTAAAACGTTTTTTCAGTTTTGGACCGCAAGTGCCTGGAGGTGTGCTGCGATGACCCATTGCCATCCGCATAGCAACGGAACTATTGGAATATCCCGCAATCGGAGGCTGAACGCCCTTGTCCTGACGCTTGGCCTGCTCCCGTTCCTCCCTTCCGGCCTGTTCGCCCTCGAGCCCTGGGAGGAAGACCGCCTTTTCTGGCTCGACATGAACTGGACGGGCGCGGCTTACCAGCAGGACCGGGTGACGACCTTCGACGCCGTGACCCGGGGCCAGACGCGTGGCAAGCCGCTCTCGGCGGGCACAGCGGCGGTGAAGGACAGCACCGGCTTCATCAACTACATGAAGTGCCTTCCCACGGGGGGGACGGACCAGGCGGTCGAGTGGCCCGCGGCAGGCAGCGTCGATCCTTCCCAAGGCGCGCTCTCGTTCTTCGTGCAGGGTAGGAACTGGGTCGCTTCCAGCGCTGGCCGGGAGACCCTGGTCGTCCTCGACGGAAAATCGGGCGCCCTGTCGGTGGAAAAGCACCGGCCCGGCACGCTGGGCGTCGTCCTGAACGGCACGGCGCTGGTGGAAACGCCGCTGGCCGACCCGGACCGTCTCCATCACCTGGTGGTCAATTTCGAGACCGACCGGAAGAAAAAAAGCTGCCGGGTCTCACTGGTCGTGGACCGGCGTCCAGCCGGGACGAAGGAGGGCGTGGCGCTTCCAGCGTCTTACGACCGTATCATCGTGGGTCAACGGGGGCCCGGGCCGGGCACGAACAAGAATCTGGACAACGTGGCGCTCTATCGCCGCCCCCTGGCGCAAGGCGAGATCAACAAGATTTATTATCTCGAGGGCAAGATCGCCCTGCCCAAGCTGGCGACGGTGCCGCGGGCGTCAAAACCGCCGGCCATCGACGGGATTTTCGACGCGGGCGAGTGGGACCAGGCCGCTGGCCTCTGCGGGTTCGTGGACGAGACCGCCGGGGATTCCTACGTGCTCTGGATTGGCACGGGCAAGCTCTGGGACGCCGAGGACACGGTGCGATTGGCCTACGACGACGGGCATCTCTATTTCGCCTACCACTGCCCGCCGCCGGAGAAGATTCGGGGCAATGCGCCGATCATCGCGGCCATGCTGAAGAACACGAAGACGGGCTTCGACACGGACGTGGACGCCGACGACGTGCTCTTCATCGACGTTCACCGGCCATATCCCTTCGGGGACATGTATCACCTCATCGTCAACGGGATCAACACGCACTACGAGTTCAGCGACGGCGGGACGGCCCCGGGCTCGAAGGAGAAGGGACGCGACTTGCAGTTCAATCCGGCGTGGACCACCGCCTCCACGCTCACACTGGACGGCTGGAAGCTCGAAGGCGCGATCCCCTTCCGGGACCTGAAGATGGACGCGCCCAGGCCGGAGGAGATCCTTCACGTCAACTTCATGAGGATGTGGCGCACGGTGCTTAGCGGGAACATGAGCTGGGCGCACGGGACCCGCCATGGGCCGAAGGACGATCTGTATTACGTGCCCGCAGGCGTCCTGCGTTTCGGCGGGCACAACGACGTCTGCGTCCAGCTCCAGGGGATCGGCCGCCTGGACCAGGGAAGGCTCGATCTGGCTGCCCGGCTACTCAACCCGGGCGAAAAACCGGCCCGGGTGCGAGCCGAGGTCGCCAGCAATTCCGGTGAGGTCCAGAACGTGCAGGAGATCGACGTGCCGGCCCGGGGGATGGCTCCTTACGCCTTCCAGGCGCCGGTCACCGCGCCCGAGACGGGGGAAATCATCCTGCGAGTGACGGACCTGGCGACGCAGGAGCTGATTTTTGCGTCCGGGCATCCGGTCCTGCGGCCCGACCGCCCGAGCCTATACCTGAGAAAATACCCCAGTTGGGACCTGGTGAAGATCGAGGCTAATTTTGATTCCCTGGCCCAGACGCCCGCGCGAGAGGTTGCCGCCGAACTCGAGGTCATCCCCATCGACGGCGGCAAGCGCATCGCCAGTGCCAAGGCCTCCGGTTTCAGCGGCTACAACCACACCTTCGTGGTGTCCACGAAGAACGCTCCTCGTGGGAAGTACGAGGCCCGCATCCAGTTCGCCCGCAAGGGACGCCGCCTGGACGACGCCAACCTTCCCTTCGAGCTGAAGCCTCTGCCCGCCTGGTATGACAACACCATTGGCCACGACGATCCGGCGCGGCCTCCTTACCCCTTCAGCCCCATGGAGCTCCGTGGCGACAGCGAGGTCGTCGTCTGGGGCCGGTGCTATCGCTGGGGCGAGTCCCTCCTCCCGGTCCAGATCGAGATCAACCCTGACCATTACCATCCGATGATGCCCTTCCCCGGCGGACGCGGACTCCTCCGGTCCCCGATGCGCCTCGCCGGCCAGCTCTCCCAGCCCGACGTCTCCTTCTCCACCGATCAGCTCAAGGCCGCGTTCGAATGGACCGAAAAGACCCCGATACGCATTGCCGGAAAGCGTAAAGTCACCGCGGGCAACCTCGCCCTCACTGCCGACCTGCTGATCGAATACGACGGCTACTGCTGGGTCAAGCTCACCCTCGATCCGGTGCAGGGTCAGGTGGAAGTGCGTTCGCTCGTCCTCGAGCAGCTCTTCACCCCGGAATCATCCGACGTCGTGAATCTCGGCGAATACTCCCTCGTCGGCACCGGCAAATTCCCGGTCAAGCCTTTCGTGAAGTCCGCCGTGCTGCCCGTCTGGGTGGGCAACGGCGACGGAGGCCTGCAGACCTTCCTCGAGACCATGGCGAGCTGGCACGTGAACGACCTCCAGACCACCCTTCAGCTCCTGCCAGGACGGAGCGGCGGCACGATGCGTTACAATCTCGTGGACAAGCCTCTCGTTCTGACCAGGCCGCGGGTCATCGAGTTCGGCTTCAACGCCACGCCGGTCCGCCTCAAGGAATGGCGCACGTTCCGGGAACAGACGCGGGGACACCGCACCTCGTATTTTGCCTGGTTCACCACGGGCGACTGGCTCGTGGGCGACCCCGGCTGGGGCAACACCTCCTACAATGGCCCGATGATCAGCGCCCGGTACGACTACGGTTCCTGGGAGCGCGCTCAGCCGTACCTGTGCACCGATGCCATACCCGTGAACGATCCGGACGTCCTCGAGTTTGGCGACGAATGGCTCATCAACCCCGAGGACCGCTGGCGTGAGCAGATCGGCAACGCGGGCACGATGATCAACGTCACGTATCACTCGAAGTCCTACCGCGATTGGGTCATGTGGCGGATGAACGAGCTGTTCAAGCGGGCGCCCTTCGCGGGGGTTTATTACGACGTCGTGCAGGCCCGGTCCTCGGCCAACCCTTACGCCGGGGCGGGTATCGTCCGGGAAGACGGCACGCGGGTGGCCACCCCAGCCCTGCGCGGCCTCCGGGACCTCTTCAAGCGCCTCTACGTGCTCTGCCGGCATACTTACCCGGACGGGCAGACCATGGTTCATTCGAGCGGGATGCCGAACATGGCGTACATGGGCTTCTCCGAGGTCTTCTTCGACGGGGAGAACCTGAACAGCAGCATCAATGCGCAGAGGCCGACCTACCGGGGCATCCTGACGCCCGATGTGTTCCGGGCCGAGTACATGGGCCACAACTTCGGCCCGCAGCTCTGGTGGCTCGGCCAGAACCGCATCGGCAAGGAGACCGCCCAGAAATACGGCCCGGACGTGCTGGTGGACCACATGGCGGGACTGATGCTGCTCCACGATACGCCCGTCATCCTCGCCGGCGGATTCGGCCCCTGGCACTGCAACGACGCGGCTCGGCGTGACTTCGAGGCCATCCGGCGCTACGAGCTCTACGGCTGCGGTTACCGTTTCGTCCCTTACTGGAGACAGGACATGGTCTCCGGCCTCAGGGAAAACCAGTACGCCTCCTTCTACATTCGCCAGCCTGTGCCCATGTCGCCTTGGCACTGGGGACTCTGGACGCGGGAGGAGACCGACGAGACCCTGCCGCACCGGGCCGTCGGGATCTTCTGCAATGAATCCGACTCGCGGGGCGAGGTGTCCGTCCAGGTGAACCTGGAAAAACTCGGTTTCAAACCAGGAATGAAAGTGGTGGCCTCGAACGCGGTACATTCGACCGGGTATCGAGTCGAGCACCTCGGCACGCCGGAGGAAAAGGGCGTGTTTTACCCGAAGCCGGAGGAGGCAGCGGCGCTCACTCTCGGGGGAGAGTTGAGGTTTCCGATGACCGAATGGAACTATCGGATGATCGTGCTGGAGGAGGCAAGATAGCTGCCAGACTCCAGGCCCAGGCCGCAGGCATGGGCCAAAGGGGCGCGCTGGCAGGTCTCTTGAAGGACGGATTCGAACGCCGGCCCGGGCGCTTTTGCGGGAACTTTTTCAATGTTCGCCATCGGTCCATCGGCTCGTGGCCCGCGGCGGCAACTACCCCACACCTGAATCCAGAATCGTGAACCTGCCGTCCACCCTTTGCTCTCCGCATAATCTCAAACCTGTGCTCGGCAAGGTCACTGGGGCCGCCTGCGCATCTCCACGCGCAAGCGCTCGAGTTCGAGGGCGAGCCGCGCCGACTCGGCCACCGCAGCTTGCCGCGCCTGCTCGGCCTTGAGCACCGCCTGCTCAGCCTTCAGCCGAGCCTCCGCCTCCCTTCCTCTCTCCTCCTCGGCCCTCAGCCGAGCCTCCGCCTCTGCACACCGCGCCCGCGCCTCTTCGCGGTGGGCCGCCGCTTCCTCCTCGGGAGTCAAGAGCCGTTCCCCCGTGGCCGGATCATAGAGCCGCAGCCAGCCATCTAAAACACCGAGTTCCAAGCCAGTCACTTCGCTCCTTAATCGGCCATCCGACGACGGCTCCGCCGGCACATACTCGGCGCCTTGCAGCCGATAGCCCCGCAGCGGCGGCCTCAAATACTCTTGATACGGGTCGAACAAAAAATACTCCTTCACACCCAGTTCCGCGTAGAGCGCCTTCTTGCTCCCCAGATCTTCCAGCTTCGTGCTCCTGGACGTCAACTCGATCACAAAATCCGGCCCTCTGCCCTCCTTCCAGGTCTGGTAGACCCTCCGAATCTCCTTCGAGACCCCGCGCACCAGAAAAACATCGGGCGCACAGACCGCCTGAACATTCCCTTCTTCATAATAGAGAAACATGTTGCCGCTGATATAAACGTCAGCTTCATCCCGGAAGTGTTCCCGCAGCGCATGAAGCAGGCCCATCAGGATATTCGCATGGAGCTCCGTCTCGGCCATGGGCTTACCGTCCGATTCCGGATAGTGAATCTCAGGCGCTGGCATCACGGCTTTCTTCATGGGGCGGACCTCTCGTGCAGCTTTTACCCGTAACATGAGCCTCTACTCTACTCATCCCGAATTGGTGCAAAAACCCGCCAAAAAAATCTATCCGAGTTTCGGCAGCCTCATCGTAGTCACTGGTTACACGTGTTTTGAATCAGTAACTTATGGAATATCGAGTTTCTTTATTTCGTCTCCCGGACCTGTCCTCCCGGACCTGTCCCATGGAGAGGGGTCCCGCCGAGAGGCGAAGTAAAGAAACTCGATATGCAGCTTCTCAATAAGTTCGGGGAGGACGATAGGGTCAAATCCTATAGACCGGACGATTGCGAGGCTATCACAGCTTCATGAAATTGCAACTTGGTTGTTTGAAGCATGTTAAATAAGAGACGTAGGCGTGAATTCGCGCG
>JACPCR010000050.1 GCA_016179685.1 Planctomycetota bacterium
TCTTCCCCTCCAAAGCTATGGGCATGGCCTTCAGTGACCGTATCCTCGGCGGAGCCTACGGAATCAAGTTCACCGGACCCTCCATCCGCTCCAAACCCCAATCCCCAGCCCTATAAGCCCCACCTCATCCCCCTCCCCGCGACCACGGGCCTTCATCCCTCCCGTGGTCCCCTTTTTTATGGGCCAGGAAAACTCAATACCGAATGAGATAATCTTTGAATTCCCGGTTCGGAATGATATAGAAAATCAAATAATTCACCTGGCCGCTTCCCACCGGATAACTGGTACACGGCCGCCCGCCCCGCCCCCGCTGAGACCCCTGGATCATTCTTCAGGGCTGTCCTCAAGAAAGCGCCCTGTTCCACGACCGTTCTTGGGGTAAACTGAGGTTGCGCCTGCACGTTACCCGCCTGCCGTTTCCTTCGATTCCTCCATCTCGTGAGAGGCATGATTCATCAGTCCCCATGGGAGGTCATCATGTCCGATCGCCGCTTCCATTATTGGGTCGACCACGAAATCCAGTGGCCTTTTACGGTGACCATTCTGATCGTCATGGGCTTCTCGGCGGTCGCCGGCGCCATCATGGCGTTCTGCGTCAGTGTCCTCGCGGCCGCGACGGAGGAGGGGATATGGCCGCTGGGTTACCTGCCACCCGGCGCCGCCAATACCCTGGCCATTGCTCTCCTCATGCTGGCCTTCATGACCCTGATGGTCATCTATGGCATCTTGGCCTCTCACAAAATTGCCGGTCCCCTCGTCGCCGTGCGCCGCACCCTCCGGAGAATCCGGGAAGGCGATTTCAGCCGGCCTATCACGATCCGGAGGGATGATTGGATTCATGACCTGGTCGATGATCTGAACGAAACGTTCGCGGTGCTGAAGGAGAGGAATGCACTTCTCGAACAAAGAATCCGTCAGTTCTCCGAAACGGGATATCCAGGCGCAGAGACACCCGAAACATCGCGGATCACCGCTTCTACCAACGCCGACGTGAAGCAAGGAGCGTAAGGCGGAGTCGTTACGTCCCAGCGCAGAAGGCTTCGAGCGGCACTCCTGGTTTCAAGTTTGACGGCGTGAAGTCACGTCCCAGCGCAGAAGGCTTCGAGGTCGATCACCTGCCCGCCGCGCACCGCTGATGCGTTGGCCCCGAGGACCGCCGCCAGGCTGTTCAAAGCCCCGGGATAGGGGCTCTTCACCCGTGCCGGGTCGCGGGCGCGCACCGCAGCCACAAATCCTTCCGCTTGGAGAGCGAAGGGGTTGGCTGGCCCCGCGGCCTGCCAGACCACCTCTCCATTCTCGACGATTCGGTCGTGCGCGTACTCGATCAAGGAATCGTCGCACACCACGACCATCTGCCAGCGATGCGCATGCGTCCGCGTCAAGACCCGCGAGGTGGTCACGTTGGCGACGACGCCGGCCCGGAAACGGTAATTGACGTTGTAGACGTGTGGCAGATTGATGGCCTTCGGGTCCGGATCGAAGGGCCGATCGAGGTAAAAGGCGCTGACCGCCTGGTAGTCGTCCTGAAGGAAGTACCGAAGCAGGTCCACCATGTGAATCGTATTTTCCACAAAGGAGCCGCCGCACAACTCCATACGGTTCGTCCAGTGCCGGACCGGGGCGCCGGTGTAGAAGAACTGAAGGTTGGCATGGCGTGGACGCCGTTGGGACACGAGTTCCCGCATCCGCTCCGCGGCCGGATAGTAACGCATCATGAATCCCGCGACGCTGACGATGCCCGCCCGCCGCACCGCCGATTCGAATTGCACAGCCTGGCGGATGTCGAGCGTCTGCGGCTTCTCTACGAAGAGGCCTATCCCTTTCTGGGCCGCCAGCAGCTCCGCATCCGTGTGGAAAGTAGGCGGGATGGTCACGTAGAGAGCGTCCAGGGGCTCACGCTCGATCATCTCACGATGGTCGGTGTAAAACCGGGTCACACCGAATTCCCGGGCCTTTTCCGATATGGCCTTCTCGTCACTGTCGCAGAACGCTTGCAGCACCACCTCGCCCCGCGAGACCAGCGGCAGCAGGCCCGGGAGGTGGGCCTTCGTGCTGATGTGACCGAGACCGACGAAGCCGAGGCGCAAGGGAGTCACGGGATGCCCTCGATCCGGCGGACCAGGTCCGCGCTGAGAAAACGACCATCCGAAGCCCGTACGCTGTCCTCCAGCTCCGGAATGTCCGAGACGCCCGAAAGCACCACCGTGACGTTCGGATTGGACAGCAAGAAACGCAGACCGATGCGGCTCATGGGCTCCCTTTCGCCCTGAAGGACTGCCTCGAGCCTCTCGAGTCTCGGCCGCAGGGTTGCAAAGCGCTTCTCCAGCCAGCGGTCGCGCTTCGATCCGAGCAGCCCGGCATGGAGGGGCGACCCGAGAATGACGGCGACCCCGTGCTCCGCGGCGGTAGGAATCAGCTCGCGGTTCGCCGTCTGAACCAGCAGGTCGTACTGCAGATAGGTGATCACGGTGTCGAACTCGCCCGTGCGGACCGCCCGCGACATGAGGTCCAGGTCCGATCCCGTGATCCCGATGCCGCGAGCGAGCCCCTGCTGGCGGATTTCCCGGAGCGCCTCGAGGGTCCGGCCCTTGCCGAAGATTCCTTCCCAGCCCGCGCGCTCCGATTCATGAATCTGGATCAGGTCGACTCGGTCGCGCCCCAGGCGCTTCAGACTGTCCTCGAAGCCGCGCCACACGGTAGCGCGGGTATAATCAAACGGCTCGGGAAAGTAACCGACCTTGGTGGCCAGGAAGAAAGGCCGGGTCTCGTTCCGCAGGGCCATGCCGAGGATTTCCTCGCTGCGGCCGCTGCCGTACAGGGGTGCGGTATCGAAATAATTGATGCCCATGTCCAGGGCGCGCTGGACCACCTGAATGCCGTGCTCGGGCGGCTTCAGCCCCTCGTCGGGCCGACCGTAGAACCACGAGCCCCCCAGGCCGATCTCGCTCACCTTCCAGCCCAGCCTGCCAAAGGTCCGGTAATGCACGAGGGCTTTCCTCCGAATCTCCGAAAGCTCGGAAGCATCTCTTTACACTATAGTGAAATAGACCATAATGTGCAGTGGAAAATCCGCCACCGAGGATGTTTCCGGCGGATATCGGCACTGAATTCATGCCTGCATCTGCTCCTCGAGCTGCGAGATCAACCGGCTTGAAGCGGCAATGAAACCCTTTGGCCCGTTTCTGCGGACCTCCGGGCCGCTTCCGTGAATTCCATGTACTTCACCCCGGCCTCGAATGAGGTGAACTCGACCGGCTTTACCCCGCGAATTGCATCCACAAAGTCCGCCTCCACTCTCCATCCGCCCGCCTGGCCCGGCGGAATGACCAGCTCGTGAAGCTGCGTCTCCGAGGCCGACCCGACCCAGACACGGTCGGTGGAAGTCTCCAGCCTCATCGTGCCGCGGCTTCCAAAAACCTCGATCGTGCCCGGCCCCCCGTGCCGGACCGTTCCGGAAAGCGCATAGACCGCCTGGGGCACGCGGTTCATCCGGGCGAGGACCGATAGAGCGTCCGGGATTGGGACGTCGGTCATCTCACCCGTGTCCGGATGTCGGCGCCTCGGGATGTGCGTCGCCGCCTGGGCCGTCACGCTGAGGGTGTCCCCGAACCATCGCTGGATCGTTTCGTTCACCAGCCCGAGAATCAGGACGTTCATGCCCGAGAGGTCCGATCGCTGACGCCAGTGCAGGGGCGCGTCGGGATGGGCAAAGGTGTCCGCCAGCGCCCGTACGTGAATCTCATAGAAATCCCCCAAAAAGCCGCTCCCCACCAGGTCCGCGACCGCCCGGTGCGCCTTGAGGCCGATCGGCGAAGGAACGACCTGGGCGACACGGCCGGAGGACATGGCCTTGGCCAGCATCCGGCGCGCTTCCCCGGCGTCCATGGCCATCCGGGCCTCGCACAGAACGTGCTTGCCAGCGTCCAGAGCCGCACAGGTGGCCTCGGCGTGCAGGTACGGCCAGGTGCCTATCACCACCGCATCGACGTCCCGCTGCTCGATCACCTCCTGCCAGCGGCCCAGCACTCTGGGAATGCCGAATTCCCGGGCCACCTTCTGCCCCGACTCGACTGTACGGTTCGCCACGCAGACCACCTGGACGCCCGGGACGGCCTGCAGCCCCGGGATGTGCTTAACGCGTGTATTGTTGCCCGCGCCGATGAGGCCGACGCGGAGTGTGCCGCTCGCTGAACTCATGGGGTGGATTCTCCTGTGTCAGTTTGCGTCATGAGCGTGTACTTTCTCTTCCCATCCGCGGTTTCCCCGAATCCGTGGGAAAACCTTCTTCAGTTACGGATGAAATCCGCGGTAGGGCGCATCCAAAAGGCAAAAAAGAACCAGGCTAGCCATTCTACCATATCTGGACAGACAAAGACGGTTGAATAGCCCATGTCGGGAATGCGCTCGCACTTCCGAAATCGATCCCACCGAGCCTTGCTGGGTTGCGGGCGATACCCGCCCTGAAAAACTCCAATGGGGATGGAGGTATTTCCTTCTCCCGGGTTCTTCGGTACCTTATGAGGGGCGGAGGGAAGTGCATGCGCACTTCCCTCCGCCCCTCATAGAGATTTCCTTTCTTTAGGTTCCTGGAGAATCCCACATGTCGGCCACGGTCCACATCGGTTTCATCGGGTGCGGCGGGAACGCCCGCGGACACATGAATACCCTCCTCAAGCTCGAAAAAGCTAAGATCGTCGCGGTCTGCGATGTAGTCGAGGAGAGCGCCAGAAAGGCCGCTGAACTGACGGGCGCCCAGCCTTACACCAGCTTCGAGAAGATGCTGGAACGGGACGACCTCCAAGCGGCCTACCTCAGCCTGCCGGTCTTTGCGCACGGCGAGCCGGAGCTGGCGGTGGTGGGTCGCGGCCTCCCGTTTTTCGTGGAGAAGCCGGTGGCGCGGGACATGGCCACGGCCCGGAAGGTGCTCTCCGGCGTGAAGAAAAAGCGACTGATCACCTGCGTCGGATACCAGCTTCGTTACGGCGGCGGCACGGCGGCGGCCCGCGAGCTGCTCGCTGGCCAGAATCTCGCCCTCGTGGTGGGGCAGTACTGGAGCGGCAGCGGGCGCGGCAACCCGGCGGCCTGGCAGCTCCAGTATGCGAAGTCGGGCGGCCAGATTCTGGAGCAGGCCACGCACACCCTGGACATGATGCGCCACCTTTGTGGTGAGGTGACGGACGTGGTCACGCGGCGGGCGAGCCGCGAGTTGAAGTCCATCGATTGTCCGGACGTGAACGCGGTGGCGCTGACCTTTGCCGACGGCGCCGTCGGCACGCTGACCACGACGTGGGCGTACGACCCGCGGGACTGGTCTCATGCCAACGTCCTTCACATCACCTACGCCGACAAGCTGATGCGCTGGACCTCGGAAGCAGCCACGGTCAGCGGAGGCGGCCAGCCCGCAACCCAGCACACCCGGCCCGGCCGCAGCATCGACGAGGTCTTCATCGATGCGGTCCTCTCCGGAGACGGCTCGGCCATCCTTTCGCCCTACGAAGACGCGGTGAAAAGCCTGGCCCTCTGCCTCGCCATCAACAAGTCCGGGGAGAGCGGCGGCCGGCCCGTGAAGCTTTGAACAGTCGTTGGAAGCCGATGGCTTTAGACGATGGTTCAGGGACCGTTTTTATTGGATTCCATCGCCGAAAGGGTGGAACATGGTCCAAAAAGCTCTATTCTTGCTGGTGGTCGGTCCACCCCGCGTTTCGCCCAGAAGTGGCCACGAACATGGCAGTGACCAATTTCAACACATCAAATCAAACTTTTCGAAAACTGATGGGCAACGGCCTCGTATACCGTGTGCCCATGTTCCAGCGCGACTACTCTTGGACGGAGCAGGAATGGGACGATCTGTGGCAGGACATCGTCGCGATGCTGAAACCAGGTGGTGAGCAGGGACATTACATGGGATACCTTGTGCTTCAGTCGAGCGACGAGCGAAACTACGACATCATCGACGGTCAGCAACGCATGACCACCTTGAGCCTGCTCATCCTTGCCGTGCTCAGCAACCTACGCCGCCTCGTGGAACTGAAACTTGACCCTGAGGACAACGAACGGCGCATGGAGGAGCTGCGTAAGACCTACATCGGGTACCTCGACCCCGTTACGTTGATCGCGAAATCGAAGCTGACCCTGAATCGACACAATGATTTGTTTTATCAGAACTACCTTGTACCGCTGGAGCGCCTACCGAAACGGAACCTTAAAGCCTCAGAGCATCTTCTGCGAAAAGGATATGAATGGTTCGAGGAGCGGGTGAGTGACCGCCTGGGTGCGGCCCGTAGCGGCGCCGAATTGGCGCGCTTCGTGGACGCGGTGGCTGACCGTCTCTTCTTTACGGTCATATCCGTTACTGATGAGTTGAATGCGTACAAAGTGTTCGAAACGCTCAACGCCCGAGGCGTCCGACTTTCCTCGACCGATCTGCTCAAGAACTACCTTTTTTCTGTGGTGCACGCAGCGGGCGCCCACGAGGATGAGTTCCGCACCCTTGAGGACCGATGGGAAGCTATTGTCGGGAAGCTGGGTAGTGAAAGTGTACCGGATTTCCTTCGAGTTTTCTGGAATAGCCGGAATCCACTGACACGGCATTCAGACCTGTTCAAGACCATCCGGAACAGCATCAGGGACAAGGCAGGCGTGTTCGGACTGTTGCGTGACATGGACCGTGACGCCGACATCTACGCGGCATTGGGCGATCCGAACGACTTGATGTGGACGAAGGAGCAACAGCAGTACATTGCTGAGCTGGACATGTTTAATGTGCGACAGCCCTACCCGTTGTTGCTGGCCGCGCGGCGTGAACAGAACGATGCTGACTTTGCCCGAATCTTGCGAGCCTGTTCGGTCATATCCTTCCGATACAACGTCATCGGGAATCTTGCGACGAACGAGCAGGAGCGGGTGTACAACTCGGTCGCGGAAAAGATAGCCGGGAAGAAACTGACTGTCCCCAGTGACATTATCCAGGCTTTGCGCTCCATTTACCCATCCGATGAGCAGTTTCGGCCGGCGTTCGCGGAGAAGCAGATTCGTACCACGACAGCCCGCAACCGCCAAGTCGCCCGCTACATTCTCTTCGAGATCGAGCGGCAAACGGCTCATCAGGCGTTCGACTATCACAGCGACAAGTACACTCTTGAGCATGTTCTCCCTGAACATCCCAATGAGAACTGGGCATTCTTCACGGACGAACAGGTTGACCGATGTGTCTACCGCATTGGGAACCTGACCCCCTTGGAGACGGGGCCGAACCGGGACATCGGAAACAAGACCTACGAACAGAAGCGGGCGACCTATGAAGAATGCAGCTTTGAGATCACACGTCGTCTCGCCGCCGAGTACAAAGAATGGACCCCTGAACGAATCGCATCACGGCAGCATTGGCTTGCCACCCAGGCGACGGCCATCTGGCGGATCGCGGAACTATGAACCATGAAGATCGGAGCATGGGCCGCCTGATCGATGACCGTGAGTATTCCGAAGGCGTGGCCGAATCCCGTAGATGTGTGCCTTTGGACGCCCGGCTCGGCGTCGTCGCTGTCATCGAGACGGGCCAGAGCGCGCCATCGCCCTTTTGAAGGCCTCGATGAAGTTCACGGGCACGGGATCGATGCCGCGGAGCACGGCCAGGTAGTAGGACGCCCAGTCGCCGAACAGGAGTCCGGAGAACACGCGCTCCAGCTCGGTCTCCCCGGGAAGCATGAAGACGCTGACCGGGTATCCCCGGCGTCGCAGGAAACGGCGAAAAAGGTCCATCCTCAGCAGGATGCGCGGGTCCTCCGCCGGGTCCCGAATCAAGATGAAGTGGAAGGGGTGGACATCGTATTCGAAGCCTTGCATCTCGTTGTGGTTCAACTCGGGGAAGGTGTTCCAGAAGGACGGTATCTTGGCGTTTTCGTTGAACTTGATCTTGGTGATGCGGCCGATCGAGGGACCCTGCCGCTCGGAGGTATAGACGAGCGGGATGCGGCCCGGCAGTCGTGCAGACAGTCGCCGTCCCGCGCGCTCGAGAAAGGGCATCCGGGCGTCCAGAAAGCGGGCGAGCGCGGCCATCGCTCGCGGCCCCACGTCGATCAGACCGCGGCGTGAAAGCGCACCCGCAGCGATCGCAAAGAAATAGCCGGAAGCGAAACGCGGCTGGAATCGGGCGGGGTCCTCGGGAATGCGCGCGATGGGGCATCCGGCTTCCTCGGCGACACGGGCCAGTTTCCCGCCTGTCGTCACGGCGACGAGGCGGCAGCCCGCCCGCCGGGCCTGCCGAAAAACGTTGAGCGTCTCCTCCGTGTTTCCTGAAAAAGACGAGGCAAAAACAAGGGTCCGGCGGGTGAGCCGTCCCGTCACCCGGTAGTCCCGGGCGATTTCGAGCGGCACGGCCAGCGGACCAGCGTGCTGCCTGAGAAGGTCGCCGGGAAGGGCGCTTCCGCCCATTCCCGCTATGACCACTCGGTCAGGGCTCGGGCCCGCCGATGGCAAGGCCCGTCCGATGGACCAGCCCCGGGCAAGCTGTTCCGGGAAACGGCGGAGGATGAAACGCATACCCGACGGGTCCGTCATTCGGAATCGCCTTCTTGCATGGGGGAGATCACCTCTCCTCGTAACTCCTTAGCGAAAACTTCTGTCGTCCCTACGGGACTCTTGTGGTTGATGCGCTTTCCCTTCCCAGGGCTGCGTTCGCCTTCGCGGGGCTTCGCAGGTCTCCGGTGACGATCACTAAGCAGTTACTTCTCCTCGCCGCGCGCAGCGTCTGGATCGACCACGAGCTCCGCGACGGACCAACACCCTGTCGCCGGCTCTTCCGCGCGGACCGTCCAGCGGCCCGGGGCGGCGTTCAGGGGCAAGGGTTGCCGCATCGCCAGCCGCCCGCCGGTAACGAACTGGGTCCCGCCCAGGGCCGGATGCAGGCGACCCTCGCTGTCCCGCACTATGATTTCGACGAGAAATGTCCCGTCCGCGTGAAGGCCTTCGTCGGCGCGGAGATGAACCTCGTACTCGAGAATCTCCCCGGGCATGAACGCGCGCCGAGCCATTTCCACGTGACACGTGTCCGGCCGGGCAGCGAAAAATCCGAAGAGCGCCCCGTGGTAACCCTCGAGGGAGGACGTGAACGACAAGGAGTGGCCGCTCCGCGCAAAATCGATGAAGTCGCCCTGAGTCAGGTTCACGCCGAAGGTCGGGTCGAAGGAGAGCTCACGGACCTCGATCGCCGCCGACCGCGGATGAGGAGAGAGGTTGGAGACGGGCACCAGGCAGGCCTGGTGGGCCAGCCGGATGCCTGCATCGATGTCGCCGCAGGAGCTGGACCAGCGGGCTCGCAGGCCGAGCTGGGCCAGCAACTGGGCCACGGTTCGTTCGAGGCGCTCGCGGACGCCCTCGCGTTCCGCTTCGACGGCGTCCGCATAAGCATCCTGGAGGCTGCGGGAGAACCGGAGGACGCGTCCCTTGCCGCAGGAAGAGAGCCGGAAGCTGAGCCCCGGCACGATGACGCCCGAATCCAGATACTTTGCCGAGCCGAGGCGCGTATCGAAATCGGTGACCTGGCCCGTCTCATCGCGGCACGGCGATCCGTCGAGGATCAGGCAGCCGCCAGCCTCGACGTAGGCCAGCAGTTCCTTCATGGTTTTCCTCATGAGGAACGTGCAGTCGAGGACCGCCACGGCGGCGTAGTCGAGGGGCGACTCGGCCAGAAGCTGCTCGTCCACCTGTTCCAGGTCCGAAAAGGTCCGATGGAAGAGCTCGTAGGCCAGCATCCGCCTCTTCTCGTTGGGATAGAGACGGTCGAACGGCAGGGCGTAGCGACGATAGTAGCCGTAGCCTTCGTGGCCGGGGGGCAGGTAGTGCGGCTGTGGATTCAGGACCCATTCGCACCAGGGGTTTACGAAGGCGAGGCGTCCCCGGGGCCTCTGGGCCCGAGCGAGGAGCGGAAGGAAAGGTCTGACCTTCTTCACCTCGACGCCGAACTCGCGGATTCGGGTGTCGCTGATGCCGAACACCTCGGCGCCAAAGGACATGATGAACGTGTCGAGGCGGTTGGCCCCCTCGGCCAGGAGGGCGTAGAACTGGCCGACGGGCCAGAAGGGCGGCAGCCACCGGTTGGGCGCGTCGTGCTCCCAGATTTCCATGAAGACGCCCCAGGGGATGCCGTAGTGGCCTGCGAGGCCGCGCAGCCACGCCGCGATCCAGTGCGTCTGACTGTGCGGCATCTGCTTCCGCCCCCGGTAGTTCAGGTACGACCACGGGTAGCAGGCCATGTAAATCTCGTCGCCGAAACGCGCCCAGCGATGCATGCCGTTGAACATGAAATGGCTGGAGAACAGGCGGTCCACCGCGACGTTGTGCAGGTGCATCTCCGGGGCGACCTCCTTCTTGATCCGGGCCGACATCTCGAAGGCACGGGTCGAGTAGTCCTCCAGCCACTCGAAGAAGCGCCAGCGCCGGAGGCCCTGGTCGCCCCGAATCTCATCCCACCCGGGCATCCGCTCGCCATACCGCTCCTGATAGAGCCGGAGACACAGTTCGCACCGGCAGACGTTCGAAGGATAGATGTGAGGCTCGTCGATGATTTCGGTCGAGATGAGCCCGGCTCGCTCGGCCTGGGTCTGGAGTCGAGGCGTAAGCGCCTTCCGAACGGCGGACTCGTAATCGGGGTGGTGCACGCACGGGGTGGTCGGCGCGTATTTCTGCGTCGCGCCATGGGTGGCCAGGAGGATCATCGGCGCATCGAAGTCCGTCCAGAGATTGCGGCCCTCGGCGGCGACCAGGGCGTCGATCCAGGGCCCGCGCCGCAGGGAGAGGGGCTGCTCGTGCCACGCCAGCGACGAGTCCCAAATCTTGGCCGCCTGGCCCAGGTAGCTGTGGCTCAGGGTGTCGAGTCCGAAGCCTTCGAGGTAGGTCCCGACCAAGCCGCGGATTTCCTCCTCGTTGAGCCGGCCAATGGAGCTGTGCCCGACGACCTGAAATCGAGAATCCGGGGCCGGAGGCGACACGGCCTTCAAGGCGAAACGGAAGTGCTCCGCCGGCCTCCCGTTCGCCTTCACGTTCAGCTCCGCCTCGTAATCGCCCGGCGAGAGCGCAGGAATCGGCCAGGCCAGCTCCGTCGGGCCAGCGATCCGGGCGGCCACCTCGCCGACCACCTTTTTCCGGAAGTCCCGGACGCAGAGGGTGGCCTCGCCTGCCGGGCCGCAGGCGACCTGAATGCGCCAGGCACCCGATCGGGTCAGGGTCATCCGCCGCCCATGGACCGTAACCCGTGCGGACCGCGTATCGAGGAAGCGGAGGCGAAAGACGCGTTTTTCCACCGTCTTGCCCTTCCAGTGACTCCAGTCCGGCGGACTGGCCATGCCGAAGGACGTCTTGAGCCGTGATGCGGGGGGATGCTCCACCTCCAGCCCCAACTCGACCTCGTAGAAGCCGCTGTGCTGGCCCGACAGGGGGTCCGTCAAGACGAAGGTCTCCTCCTGGCAAGCGGACGTGATGGCCCGGGCTTCCTCCTTCACGCGGGTCGTGCGGACCGCATCGCCGCCAGAGGCCAGTCGACCCTCGTCCAGGGCATGAACGGAGCAGCGCAACGTGCCGCCCGGCGACTCGCCCACTCGGGCCACCCTCACGCGGAAGCGGTGCTCGCCAGGCGACGAGAGCGCCAGGCCGGTCTCCAACTTCAGCCCCTCGAATCGGAGAGGCGTCTCTACGCCCATGAGCCAGGCCAGACACCCCTGGACCAGGTCCGGGTAGAAGGGATGCCCGAAGAAACCCTCAACATGAAAGGGGTCGCTGCAGAGGCCTTCGGCGTCGGACACCGCCAGCAGGAGCTGCCGCCCGCCGAACCGTTCCGAGGCCACGAGCACGGGACGGCCGCTCGCATCGAGGAGCACCCGGGAATCCCCGTGGGGCTCGACCGGGTGCAGAGCGAGCGCTCGGCCGAAGGACCCGGGCAGGCCACGGAGCGCCGGATGCTCCTGACGTACGGTGATCTCGGCTTCGACGGAGACTGGCGGGACTGCCGGAATCCTGGCCGGAAGTGCAGGCTCGAGGTCATGCCACAGGCGGGAGCTGTTGCCGAGTCCGAATCCGCCACCGCAGACGAGGATCGGGAGGCCGCGCTCGAGGGCGGACCGGAGGTGCTGAATATCGCGCTCCGTCGCGGCTTCAAGGTCCACGCCCGCCAGAATGGCCATGTCGTGCTGCAGCCAGCCGGCGTAACCCTCGCTTCGGTCCGAGACCCGCTGGGTAAGAGGCTCGAAAAAAGGCAGCCAGGGGATATTGAAATAGTGAGAGGCGACGCGGGTCTTGAAGGGCAGCCTCTCCGCGCAGGCCTCGAACTGGAATGGATTCTCGGTGTAAGGCCGGAGAAGGAGGATTTCGCGGATACCGGCGGGGTCCATTGTTAAAAAAACAAGAGACGTTTATGCAGGGGAACATTGACGGCGATGCCCACATTCGTCGCGCGGCCAAATCTGAGAATATCGTCTGACACCGGGACCCGCAAGCAGCCTCTGACCCCGCGAGCAGACGAGTAAGGAAGTGCGGGTGCACTTCCTTACTCGTCTGCTAGAGACGCCTCACGGCGAAGAACCTCTGCCATGCGCCTCAGGTCGGCCTCCCTCATGCCCGGATAACACGGCAGATGGACCATGCGGGCGAGCGATTGCCGGGCCACGACCGGATCGAGGTCCGACCGACCGGGCGGCGTGGGTACGACCGTGAGGCTCTGCCCCTGGGTGGCGTCGAAGCCGGCGCTCCGGAGCGCGAGGATGAGCCGTCCCGGATCGGCCGCTAGCACGGGGAAGAGCCAGAAGGTGTGATGGGGAAGTTCCGCACCCGGGGCCGGCAGGGCTTCGGGCAGGAGGCGGGCCAGGGCCCGGCCACGGTCCTCGCGCCGGTCAAGCAGCCGGGGATCGAAGCGCTGGAGTCGGCGTTCGAGCAGGGCGAGGAGCGGGGCGGAGGGCTGGCGGCGGATGCGTTCGAAAAATCCGGGACCTGGGAAACCCCGGGTGGCGGCGTTGATCAGGCGGTCGTGGTCGCGTTCGAGGGAGTTGCAGGCGCTGACGAGAAGCCGATAAACGGGACGGGAGGACAGGGCCTTCAGAGCGCTGTACCGGAGTAGCCGGCGGAGAAAATCAGAGGCGGGCTGGACCGGGTAACTGGCCTGCCGCAGCCTCATGCGGTCCAGAATCTCCGGGTCCCGAACGCGCAGGAGGGCGCCGCCAAGGGCCGTGGCCGTCTTGATCGACCCGAAACTGAAGAGGGAGGCGTCCGTTTCCGGGTGGCCGCGCCACGAGGGGCCAGCGTAGGCCTGGGCGCAGTCCTCGATCACTCGGACACCTCGTGGCCTGGCCTCCTCGAGGATCGGCTCGATCGGGAATCGACTGCCGAAGAGATGAGCGGCGACGACGGCCCGTGTCGAGGGTCCGATGACCCGCCGGAGGCTCTCCCGGCTCGGCGACAACCGCGTCACGTCCAGGTCCATGGGAACAGCGACCAGGCCATGGTGCTCCACGATGCGCAGCATGTCGGGAATCGTGATCGCCGAAAAGACCACCTCGCTGCCTGGAGGAAGCCGTAGCGCGGTCAACAGGAGATCGAAGCCAGAGCGGACGGAAAGGCAGGCGAGGCCATCGCCGTTCGGAGACCATGCTGTCTCCACTCTCCGGGTGAGAAGCCCGCGATCCCTCGGAAGGGAGCAATGCGCCAGCCCGAACGCGAAATCCGACCACCCGATGTCCAGACGTTTTCGCGCCCACATCTGGTTCGATATCCGAGGAGAATGGGATTCTTCTCAAACGGCCAGTACACGCGTAAGGAAGTGCATTCGCACTCCCATCTCGAGAAGCCCGACTGAAGTCGGCTCTGTCGGCCCTGGCCCCCCCATCCACCACCTGAAGGTGGCGGCAAACGGGGATCCGGCTAAAGCCCGGCCAAAAAGAAGGCAAACCCACGGTGTTACCCGTGTCCAAGTGACGGGCCTTGAGGGGGGATACAAAACTACCGGCGATTCCGGCTGGCGACCCCTCGAACCAGTTCGGCTGCCTGGTCCACGTGTTCCTCCTCGTATTTCTCGCAGAAGGTGGTGAAGCGGATGAAGTTCTCCAGGAAGGCCCGGGCTCGGGGACACGTTTCGGGTCCGTAATGATGGGCCCGGGACGCGGGCGGCTGCGAGAAGGGGTAGACGCGCCGGGCCGCCTTCTCCTGGAGGAACGTCAGGGCCGCAGGCATGAGGTAATAGCGGCCCAGTCCGGCCCCGGTAAGGCCGGCCCGCACGAGCTGCGCGGCAAAATCCTCGGCGTCGCAGCGGAAGGCCCGAGGATCGATGCTGAAGCCCGCCATCCAGCAGGAATAAACGTTCACTTCCGGTGGAATGGGGAGCGGGATGATGCCGGGAATCTCGCCGAGGCGGGCGGTGAGCAGCCGGGCCAGCCGATCGCGCCGAGCCACCTGGGGCCGGATGATTTCGAGTTGCGCCAAGCAGATGGCGGCGGTGCACTGCGTCATGCGGTGCGCGGTGCCCGGCGCGGTGTGGGCGCGTCCGAAGTGGGGGACCATTTCGCCCCCGCGGCTATGCCCCATGAAGCGGATGCGCTCGTTCAGGGCGTCGTCGTTCGTCACGACGCACCCGCCGACGTCGGACCCGAGGGTCTTTTCAGAGTCGAAGGAGAATCCGGCCGCGAGAGCGAGCGTGCCCGCGAGCCGGCCCCTGTATTCCCCGAAGACCGCCTGGCAGGCATCCTCGTAAACGAGAAGCCCGCGCCGCCGCGCCAGCTCGTTGATCGGGTCCATGTCGCAGATCAGGCCCGTCTTGTGGACCGCGAGAATGGCCCGGGTGCGCGGCGTGATGCACGCCTCGATGGTCTCCGCGCTGAAATTCACCGTGCCCGGGGCCGTGTCCGGAAAGACCGGGATGACATTCTCCCGGATCAGCCCCTGGACCGTCCCGTAGTCGGTCACCGGGCTCACCAGAATCTCGTCCCCGGGCTCGAAGCCGAAGGCCGCGGCCAGGATAGCGAGGGCCGGGGTGCAGCCCGGCGTGGCGATGCAATGCTTCACGCCGAGCTCCCTGGCGAAGGCCTTCTCGAAGCGATCGACCATGTTGGAGGTCAGGCCCGAGTCGATCACCTCCTGCAGGTATTTCATGCAGTGGGGGCCCAGGATGCGCGGGAAGGGATTCGGCAGGTTTCCCTTGAGGTCCGTGAAGGCCTCCGCCCCGTACCGTGCTCTTTCCTTAGCTGCGGACACGCTTCTTTCCTCCTCTCCCGACGGCCCGCATCCCGGAGTACCGGGCCACGCCGTCCCAGTCGATCTCGAGGCCCAGGCCCGGCTTCGTTGGCACGGGGAGCAGGCCGTCCGAATCCAGGGTGAACGGCTCGGCCACGATTTCCTCGATGTAGGGCGACGGAGTGATGTATTCGACCCAGCGGGCCACGGGCATCGCGGCCGTCAGATGCAAATCCGCCGCGAGGCCCACCGCGGTGTTCCAGCCGTGGGGCACGAGCAGAATGTTATGGTCGTAGGCCAGCCAGGCGATGCGGCGCATCTCGGACAGGCCACCGACCTTGGTCACGTCCGGCTGGATGTAGTCCACCGCGCCCCTTTCGATCCAGGGGATGAAGCTCTGCCGGCGCGTCAGCACCTCGCCCGTGGTGATCGGCAGAGGGGCCTGTTCCCGCAGCTTGATGAAGCCGTCGAGATCGTCCGGCGGAAGCGCTTCCTCGAACCAGGCCACGCCGTAGTCCACCAGCATCCGGGCCGTCTCCACGGCCCACTTGTAGCCGTGGGGCCAGAACTGCTCGCTGCCTCCAGCGTCGACCATCAGCTCCACGTCCGGCCCCACCGTCTCCCGCGCCGTCTTCACCAGCTTCTCGTCCAGCTCGCGGCTCACCCGGCCGAAGGGCGCCCATCCCATCTTGATCGCCTTGAAGCCCCGGCTCACGACGCCTTCGAGCTTCTTCCGCAGCACCTCCGGCTCGTCGAACAGGATCGACCCGTAGGGCTTGATGCGGTCGCGGTAAGTCCCGCCCAGAAGCCGCGCCACCGGCTGGCCCGTCGCCTTCCCCAGGATGTCCCACAGGGCAATGTCGATCCCGCTGATCGCGTGGGCGACCGCGCCCCCGCGGCCCTGCCAGAAGGTGCTCTGGTGGAGCTTCTCGGACAGGCGCTCCGGCTCGATCGCGCATTCGCCGGCGAAGTAGGGCCGGAGCAGCCGCAGCGACGCGCTCACCAGGGCCTCGCTCGTGTAGCAGCTCCCGATGCCGCTGACCCCGCCGTCCGTCTCCACCTTCACCAGCGTCATCAGGTTCTCGCCGGGGTCCATCCCCTGCGTCCAGCCGCTGTCCGGTGTGCGACCATGGAGGGGGATGGCCTGGATGTTGGTGATCTTTAAGACCATGGTTGATGATTAAGGGTTGATGGTTAATGGCTATCGGATTTCCAGGGTCTGACACTGGCCCGGGGCTGCGGGGACGCTGATCTTCCGGCCCTCGATTTCCACCTCGACGGGCCCCGAGGCCGGGCCGAAATCCGTCCTCCGGACGAGCAGCCGGTTGCCCAGTTTCAGCGCCGAGACCACGGTGTCCGTCTGAGAGGGCACACGGAACAGGACCGGCTTCCCCTGGTCCAGGAACTCCCGGTATTGCAGCGACGCGGCATAAACTTCGTGCAGCGGCCGGGTCTCCTGGACCAGTTCCTCGTTCGGACACCACATACAGAAGGTGTCATGGCCGCGAAGCAGCATGTGCCAGAGCAACTCCTTGTAGTTGGCTTCGCTCAAGGGCTTGTAGCCTTCGGGCAAGTCCTGCGGGGACAGCTTGATCGGCGTGAAATGGACGAACGGGATCACCGGGAGAGAAGCCGGGGCGCTCCGGCCCACGCTCGTGGCCTCCAGCAACATGTTGTAGAACCAGCGATACTCCCCGTTTTCGAAGGTATAAGAGTTGTAAATGGGCGACCAGGCGTAAACGACGGGCATGGCGCAGGTGTACCCGCTCGACTCGAATTCCGCCGGCCATTTCCGGTAGCACGCGTTCTGATCCTTGCGGCACGGCGCGCCCTCCACCGGCTTCTCGAACCAGTCGTACCAGTAGCGGTAGCCGTCATGCGGGTTCATGGCATAGTTGGCCACCAGCGCCTTGGGAAAGACCCCCAGGATCGTCTTGCAGAAGACCTCGTTCTGCATGTGCGAACGGATGCGGCGCAAGGCCGCCTGAAATTCGCTGAAGTCGCCGATGTTCTTGATGTTGTCCCGGCATCGCTTGCACTGCTTCGAGTTCTTCCATCCGTCATTCCACTCGATGGGGCCGTCGATCTCCCAGTCCGCAGCCCAGTAATCGACGCTCACCCCGGCTTCCTGGTAACCCTTCACGAACGTCTCGACCTGCTTCCGGATGGGCTCATATCGGTGCTGGAGCGCGAAGGGACAGCCCATCTTCACGTAACCGGCGAAGGACATGTCGAAGAAGGGCTTGCCGTCTTCCCCCACGTGAGCGGTCGGTTCGTCCCCGTTGAAGAAGGCGCCCGTCACGCCGGTGCCGTCCACGTTGACCAGGAGGCCCAGCTTCTGCTGAATCCTGGCCACCCGGAGGCTTTCAGCCAGGCTTCCCTTCACATCACCTGGATTCCATGAGCAGAAGACGCCGATGCCCCGTTCATCCAGCGCCTTCACGATTCGCTCGATCTCCGCCTCGTCCTGCATGCCGGAAATGCGCGAGGACCAGAGGTAAAGAGGGAGGCGGTCGCCCCTCGGATGCTTGAGGGGCTTCGTTTCGCGGATCATCAACTCGAGATAATCCTTCTGCGTCATGGGTTTCGCATCCTCTCCGAGAAGACCCGCCAAGCTGCCGAACAAGTACGTGCCCGCAACCCAGATGGACCATCCGCGCATAAAGAATTCTCCCTGGAAGCAAGAACTGAGTGAACCTTCCTTGTTCACTATTTTAAAGGAGACTCGAAGTGGGCGAAATGAAATAGTTGCGTATGCTGAACATAGTTCGTTCACCTACAATGGGTTATGCAAGGTGGCAACTCACTTCTCAATAAGTTCGGGGAGACGGCCCCGCCCGATTTCGTAACCGATGATGATTCAGCGCTTCGTCTGGGCCCTCCAATCTCATCTCTCGGACGGCACGCTGACGCGTTCCGCTACGCAGCGAAGCGCGCAACTTATCCCGTTGTGAGGGCCTTGACTACGTTCGCCGGGTGTCATGCCGAATTTCGTAGCAAAGCGCGTGATCGCTTCGTCTGGGCCCTCCAATCTCATCTCTCGGACGGCACGCTGACGCGTTCCGCTACGGAATTCATACTTCATGCACTTGACCTGATCCTCCTCCCCGAACTTACGGAGATGACAAGGTGGCAACGGGAAGGCCATTGCTACATTGACATCCAGTTTAATCCCATTAGATTCAACAATCCAGTTTCTCGTCCCAACTCCAGGAGTAGCCCATCCGTGCCCGACAACGTCGAACAGAACCGGATCAGCCGCATCGGCAACCACTGCTGGGACGCGCAGGCCTACCCGACGTATCACGAGATCGGCGTCCGCTGGGACCGTTCGGCCTGGACGGTGATGTTCGACAAGATATGCACGGCCCCCGGGCAATACCATTTCGCGGACAACGGAGAGAAGCGCATCGATGCCGCGCTCGGGGCCGGGCTCTCCGTCATGGCCATCGTGGACGGGCGCTGGGGCTGGGAGATGGGAGAGAACACCGTTCCGTTCTCCACGCCGATCTGGGAGCATCTCGACCTCTGGGAAGATTTTGTGCGGCGTGCCGTCGAGTATTACAGGGGCCGTATCCAGTATTGGGAGATCATCAACGAGCCTCCCTTTTTCTGGTGGTATCCGCCGCAGGGCAATTTCTCGATGAAGAAGGGTCCCTGGAAGCGCGCCCCGGTCCGGCACTACGCGGCGCTGCTCAAGGCCTCCGCCAAGGCCATCCGAGCGGCCGACCCGTCGGCCAAGATCGTCGCCGGCAGCGGCTTCTCCGACGGCTCGTTCCTCCGCCGGCTCTACGAGCTGGAATGCAAGGATTCCTTCGATATCGCGTCGGTGCACTACCTGCCGTGCCACCACCCCGAGGCCTTCGCACGCGCCCACGAGTGCGTGCGCGAGGTCATGGCGAAGGCTGGCGACGCGTCCAAGCCCCTCTGGGACACGGAATCCGGGCCCGGTGGGGCCGTCATCGGGCAGACCGCCCAGACGCCCGATGAATACGAGGCGCTCTACAACGTCTACCGGCACTGTTTTGCATGCCAGGCGGGCCTCGAGCGCTACTTCTGGTTTCCCAAGGGCCCCCACCACCACCGCGATGAAAAAGGCAACCTGCTTCCGGGCGCCCGCGCCCTCAAGACCCTCCACGAGCTGATCGGAGATGGAAATCTCGTTCGGCACTTCCACCCCGGTGGCGAAGGCCACGCCTACGTTTTCGAGGGACGCAGCGGCAAGGTCTCCGTCGTCTGGTCCACTGCTCCGGCCCGCGGCCGATTCTCCGGGGGCGCGGTGGAGGCCGTGGCTTGGCGCGGCGAGCCGCGTGCCCTCCAGGGCGACTTCGCCCTCGATGGGAATCCTCTCTTCATCCGAGGCGATGCCGAATCCCTCGGCTTTGATGTCTCCGTCACCGGTACGCGCGAAACCATCCAGAAGAGCCGACACCAGCCTGATCCCTCCACGCCGGAACACCTCTGCCCCCACTCGGGCGAGCCTCTGGGATCCGACCATCCGGCCTGGAACGGCATGCCGTTCCTCTGCGAGGCGTCCGACGCTCAGATGGTCGAACAGGACGACCACTTCTGCGAGGTGCCCACCAGCCTCGCCGGAGATGTCCAGATGGCCTTCACGCCCGAGGCGCTGATCGTCCGCGCCCGCACCTTCGATTTCCAGGCCCAGGAGCCCAGCCCCGCCGCCTTGGTCCAGTTCACTCTGCGCGACCAGCCGCCCGGCGTCGCCGATTGGGGCCCCTTCTTTAATTCCTATGGGCTCTTCAGCCTTTTGGTCCGTCCTCGGGGTGCGAAGATTCTCCGCACCGACCATCTTTTCCCCAAGGACTACCCCGCGGGCGACGTGCCCGGCGCCTCCGTCCGCTCCGACCCCATGCCCGACGGCATGCTCATCTGGGCCCGAATCCCCTGGTCATCCCTCGGGCCCTGCCGGCCCGGGCAGCACGAGCCCTTCCTCATGATGTTCAGCTTCAGCCGCGTCGACAAGCTTCTCGACGTGCCGGAGAACGACGAGCCCGAGGAATGGATTCACAACCTCGGCGACACCTTCATCGTCAAGAAACCGCCCGTCAAGCGCTGGGTCCGCTTCGTCTCCGGCCAGGCCGCCGCTCAAGCCCGGCCCTGAGGCGGGGTGTCACTGTTCAGGTGGATGGGCTGAGTCGTCACCCCTCTTTTCGCCCCTCTCACCGCTGCACTTGGATGGCGCAGAAAGCCTCGACCGTTTCCTCCGCGGCGACTTCCACGATTGGTCCCCGGTCTGTAAATCCACGGCTGAGCTCCCTTGCCAGGTTTCCCTTCTGAATCAGAAAGCCAGCCTTGGCGAAGACGGGATACCTCTCCGGCGGAATGGGGCTGTGCAGCGGAGCGGTGCTGGCGGAAATCTTCAAGGTTTCCATGCCGGTCAGATCGTTGAACCTGAACTTGAACTCTTCTTTTTGATCAGGATCGGGAAACTTCCGAATACTTCCCGCTTCCACCTTGACCTGAGCTTCGCGGCCGGTGGCCGTGTTCGGCAGGAGATAGTATGAATCGCCACCCGCGTCGGTATAAAGGCCTCAACGTTCAGCGAGGCGGCCACCCGCGCCAGACCGGTCCCTTCCGCCCACTTCAACCGCTCCACTTCCGCGGCGGCGAGACCTTCTTCGTTCGTGGCGGCCTGAACCTCAACACTTTCCAGCAAACGGTCTATCTCTTCCGGGTCGAGCTCCGCGCCCGCAAGGCTTTCGCCCGGCGATGAGGCCAGGAGCAGGGCTTTGGACGCCAGAGCGTCCCAGCAGGCAGGCTTCGCCTTCAGAAGCGCAGCCAGCGCCAATGCAGCATGGCCGCCGCCGAGTTGCTCCTGCGCGGCCTCTACCTACTTCTCAACATCCGCCACTTGCCCGTCCAACTTGGCGCGTACTGTGCCCGCGGCCTCTGCCCGGTTCAGCACGGCCCGAACGTAGAGAAGATTCTTTCCCACTCGCCTGTCTTCGTAAATCTCGTCCGTGCGGCACTGGAACACTTCCAGGCTGGTCCGCGTGGCCACGGACTGCTTGAAATTGGCCAGCACCTCTTCCTTCTTGCCCTTGATGATCGCCGTGATCTGGTCTTCGCTGGTCGAGGTCACGTGGGCACGAATCTGCTGGGCCACGTTGGCCCGCGCCAATTCCTCGGCTTCTCTGCGCGCATCCGCACGATCTTTTCCTATCTCGACGCACCCGACTCCGACGAAGAACTGCTCCCGCGGGAACTGGTCACCGTAGGGCTTCTTGATCCAGGCGGGAGACTCCGCACAAGCCATCCGGATGAACCACCAGCAAGCGACAAGAAGGGTCGAAAGGGTGTTACTCAGCATCACGGCCTTCCTCGTTGTGTTCGTTGGAGGATTGAAAATCGTCCCGGCGAGGACGTTCGATTCCGCCTTCCAGCGGACCTACCAGCCCCCGCCGGGACGCGCTTCTTTGGCCCGGCCCGGGCGAACGCAGGACAGGGGTCGTGGTCAAAACCTGCTGCTCAGGGATGACATCCAGTAAACGTCATCTGCCGAAGGGATCCTGCGGACA
>JACPCR010000016.1 GCA_016179685.1 Planctomycetota bacterium
GCCGTCACTCCAACCCCTCCGCAGACGGCTCCGGCGCTTAACTGAACAGTATTGACCTCAACCCCATCGCTTGCTCTATCGGATAGGGGCTATTCAATCATGTGGACTCTGCCGCGTCAAGAAAAAAATTACCGGTAGTCCCGGCGCTAAGTAATGAGTCGTTGCCAAGCGTGTAATCCCGCAATTCGTTTCGGGCATCTGCACGGCCCAACCTGATACCGCCCCCTGGCAGGCCACCGCGGTGAAGCAAATCCGGCCATCCGGCAGCCCGGAGACGTCCACCAGGAACTTCACCGTCCCGCTCTTGATCCGCGGCGGATTCTGGTAGCGCTCGACCTCCTTATCGCCGAGCCGCAGGATGACGGTCTTGACGTTCCCCGCCGGCTTGCCGTTTTCCTCCTTTGCGGCGAAGGAGACGACCACCTCAATGCTCCCAGCGTTGGTCGCGAAGCCCGCCTCGGGCAAGGCAATGGCCACCTGGGGATGGACCTCGGAAGGCGCATCCGTGGCTGGGGAAGGTGTGGACTTGCCGGCGAGCGCGGCTTGGCCAAGGGTCAGTACGAAGGCCATCATGGCGAATATCGACTTGCGAGAAGGGAGGGCTCTCGGTGTGAAGTTAAGCAAGGCGCATACTTCACACCTCGGAGCGTTTGGTCAGGCGAGGAGCGGTCGGGCCATAGAAGTAGCCGTCTCGCGTCTCGCGTCTCGCGTAGTAGTGTCAGGCATCTGCCCGCTCATCGTTGGTTCATGCCTCTCGCTGGGTCCCAAGGGTTAGAAGTCAGGCTCGAAAGCGTGACAACCCTCTACCAGGAGCGCCGCTGCCGACATTGAAGTTGCAAAATAGTAAATAAATTTCACCGGATTACAACAAGAATCTCTGGAAGACCGGCGCGGTCTATGATCCCTTCTTCAACAGCCAGAGGCCGGAATCGGTCACGGCGAAGTGACCGCATCGGAATCCCGCGTTGTCGAGGCTTGCACCTGCATCCTTTCGAGCTTGACCCACGAACCATCGCTGCTCCTTCGGCCTCGGGCTCGAGGGCTGCCAGGGGATGCCCCTTCCGCCCCTCTGCCGTCGGCGTCGGTCCGAAGCCCTATCGGGCTTTCGGGGTACGACCGACGCCGACGCCGACGGGGCTCCAGAGGCATCGTTCCGGCAAGCCTCGTTTCGTTCGTTTCACTTTCTCCGGAAAATACCTATCGCTGAAAAATCCCAGGAGGTCTGTCGATGACATGACCACGGTGGCCAGGGACCGGACGCAGACCAGTGAAGCCAGCCCTGCGAAATTCCAACGACCTCGTTCTCTCAACACGTCCCGTCTGGATGACTGTGGCAACCGTCTTGCGGCATCTCCGATGACCGCGATTCCGAGATGGCAGCATCCGACGGCGAACCCTATCATGTACCGGGGCCTTTTGCCCCAACCAGAGTGCGAATAAGAGCGTGCCGCTGAAGGGACCGGGGACGTTTCAAATCTCGACAGGCGCTGGCAGCCGTCGGCGTCGGAACAGCCGCTGAGCCGCCACGTCGGCTCTTGACAAGCCTTCTCATAAGAGACTGTTAAAGCAACTTATGGATTAGGACGGCTCGATTTGCCCGAACTTATTGAGAAGTTGCGTGCTTTCTTGAGAAGATGGTTTTAAGCAGGCCGGGAGTGTGGAAGTCCTGCTGTTGGGTTTTCAGCGGGATGGGCCGGCCGCCTCTCTCCCAGCGCAACTGTTCAATTCCACCGGCCGACCCGTCGAAGCGGTTATCCTTGGCCAGAATAACCCAGTCGCTCTCGTCAAAAGCCATAAGGGATGCCACAAAATCCCCGGTAGAAACGTCCCAGATGCGGACCGTCCCGTCATGGCTTCCGGTTGCCAGGAATTTGCCGTCCGCACTGAAGCTGAGGGAAAGGATGATGTCCGAATGGCCGTGGAGGGCGTGAATTTTTTTGCCTGACTGCACCTCCCACAACCTGGCAGTCTTATCGAAGCTTCCGCTGGCGAGAAGAAGACCATCGGGGCTGAAGCGGAGCGCACGGACGGTCTCAGCATGTCCCTCGAGGATGCGGACAGCACTTTTCTCCTGGGGAGCCCAAATCCGGATGGTCTTGTCAGAGCTTCCGCTGGCAAGATATTGACCCTGAGGATGGTAGGCCAACGATTGGACCCCTGCCGCGTGGCCTCTTAACTCAGCGGTCATATTCCAACTTTGCGTCTCCCACAGTTCCACAACTTTCTCACCGGTGCTCGCTGCGGCAAGGAGACTGCCCTCTGGGCTGAACGCCACGACCGGGGTCCCCCCCTGCCGCTTCCGTAGAGTTCGTATTTCGTTTCCGTTGTCGACGTCCCAGAGTCTGATTTTCTGATCCCACCCGCCACTGGCCAGAAAATTTCCGTGGGGCGAATAGGCAAGAGAGTCGACTGAATCGTCAGGGCCATGGAACTGTTTCCAAACCATGCCTGAAGCCAGTTGCCAGATACTGACTTTCCCGCGCGGGGCCTCGGCGGCCAGGAACTTTCCATCGGGGCTCACGGCCAGGGGGATCAAGGCAGAGTCACCAGGAATCGTTCGACAGAGCTTTCCCGATTCCATGTCCCAAAGAAAGATGGCGTGGTACAGGAAAGAACATGCCAGCAGTTTTTGTTCCGGCACAAAATGAACATCGCTAACTTTGCGCCAGTGACCTGCCAGAATCCTTCTCTTGCTCCCGCTCGCGGAGTCCCACAAGGTCACCGCATAATCATCACCTCCCGCGGCGAGGCTTTCTCCATCTGGGCTGAAGGCGATACAATTGGCGCCGAACCGCAGGGACCGACTCCATTCCCCATTCTTGACCTCCAGGAATTTCAGCTCGCGGTCGCCCACGACGGCAAGTTTCTCACCCCCCAGATGAAAGACCAAGCTCTTGGCATTGATGGGCCCTTTCAGGGAGTTCAGCTCCCCGCCGGAGGCCGCCTCCCAGATTTTTAGGGTCCCTTCCTCGCTCACACTTGCAAGCAACTTCCCGTCGGGGCTCCAGCAGATAGACCGGATGGGTTTGACATGTTCCCGAAGGATGCGGGCTTCTGCCCATGTGTGGGTATCCCAGATCGTGATTTTCCCACTCGCTCCTGCCGCGGCCAAGGACTTTCCATCCGGGCTGAAATCCAGAGTCGTGACGGTGCCCCAGACCTCCATGGACCTGATTCTCTTGCCTGCGTGGGGGTCCCAAATCCTGATCTCTCCTTTCTCCAACCAGGCCTCTGCACTCCCGCTGGCCAGATAGTTGCCGCCGGGACTGAACCGGACACAGAGGACTTCCCCGGAATGCCCCCGGAGAGCCTGGAGAGCCTTGCCTGTTTGTGCATCCCACAGTCTTACTATCTGGTCGCGACTGGCACTGGCCAGAAGCTTGCCGTCGGGACTGAAGCAGACGGCCTGAACTTCCCCGGTATGCCCCTCCAGGACATCCAATTCCTTCCCCGTCTCCGTGTCCCACAGCCGGACTGTCTTATCACGGCTTCCGCTGGCCAGGAGTTTTCCGTCTGGATGAAAAGCCACAGAAAAGATCCACCCCGAGTGGCCTCTCTGCACGCCCCATTGGAGGTCGTCTGCTTCGCCAAAGAGCCCCGTTGTAAGGAGGGCTATAAACAGTAATTCCATCGATCACCCGCTATTCTTTCATGAGGTTCGCCTGCACCCGGTCGCCTAGGCCCACCCCGTGACGCTCAAACCACCCCTCGTTCATCTCCAACACGTATCGGATCGGATGCTGGGAGTAGACCGGCATCTCCTCCCGGGGCTGCATGTCCTCGATCTGTTGAATTTGCCAATCCGATCCGATGAAGGCCACCGAAAGCGGGAAACGCACGTTGAGCATGTAAAACCGCACCTTCTCGTCTGCCGGATAGACGAAAAGCATGCCCTGGTCTTCGGGAAGACTGTCCCGAAACATGAGCCCTTTGGCACGCTGTTCCTCGGTCTCGGCAACCTCGACGTGGATGTGGATTTCCTTGATCTGGAGGTAGATTTTCGATAGCTGTTGAGGGGCGGGGGTAAGCTTCAGGGCCTTGGGTTCGTCCTTGGAGCAGCCCCCGAACAGCACCAGAACCGCCAGCAAGCCTCCATGTCCGATCTGCAAAGGATTGAAATTCGGATTTACAGCAAGCCGGGTTGCCACCTGTGCGAAGAAGCCGAAAAGGCGGTGCGAACCTTCGAACACCGCTTTCCCCTGGACATTCACGTCGTGGATATCTCGGAATCCGCCGCACTGATGGAACGCTACGGGGTCGAAATTCCCGTGGTCTTTATCTCGGGCGAAAAATGCTTTCGTCACAGGGTCAATCCAGCGGGCCTCGAGCGCAGGCTCAAGGCCGAGGTGGCCAAGCGGCTCTAGAGGCGTCTCGTTTTTTCGCAGCCACGGCGTGGCCGTGGCTGCGAAAAAACTAACGTTTCTCGCCGTAGCCGCGGCCATGGGCCAGCGGGTTCGGCCCGATCCAGCGCTCGTCCACCGGCTCGCTCGCCAATTGGTATCGGGTATCGCTGCTCAAACGCAGGCGCTGTACGGGTGAGGCGTTATCGATCGAGCAATGCATCGTATGCATCCCGAAAACCAGAATGTCACCTGCTCGAAAATCCGTCGTCAGCCAGCGCCGGTCAAAGCGCTCGGCGACTTCTGGAGGATGTGTGCTGAACCAGCCACCTCGATTCGGCGTCTTGTCCACGTCGATCTGGGCATAGTCGTTGAGCAACTCCTCGATCTGGTGCGATTTCTCGAGGATCATCAAGGTGCCGTCCGCCCTCGAAATGTCGCCATAGGGGGTCCAGGTCGTGTAGAGCCTCCTCGTCCCACGCCCCATGTATACGACGTCGTAGTGACATCCGGTCGAATGCCCCACGGGCACGACCCGCAGCCAGAGATAGTCGAAGCAGCGGGGCTGCCCGCCTAGAAAATGCTTGTGGAAGCCCATCATCGCGCCAGCGTGGGTCACCCGGCGCAGCTTCGGACCCTCGCAGACGCTTTTCCAGAAGAGGCCCGGATCGTCCAGCTCCTTCCGGCGTGAATGGCCGGATGAAATCCCCTCCATCACCGGATACCGGGTGTCCACCTCCCCGACCTCGGCGAGGCGGCTGAAGACCTCCCCTCGGGCTGCCAGCACCTCGTCGCGGTTCAGCAGGCCGCGGAGCAGAAGGTATCCGTCCTCCTCCATCCGGGCACGAAGGGCATCCGCGTCTCCAGCGATGCCCGAATTGTCCTTCAATTCCCCGAATCGTTTCGGGGACAGGTCCAGCGTCTGCTTGCAGGAGGTCAGAGACGTCGTGCTCATAGCAAGTCTCACTAAAGTTGTCGAGGGTTGAGGGGTCAGCTCGGCTGTTGTGTAAACCTACCGGCAGGGCTGTCGAGATTCAAGGCGTTCGGCGGCTTCGCATGGGGCAGAATTCCGACCCAAAAATCTTCCTCGACTTGTAAGAGAGGGGGCAATACGTATACTTTTGCGCACAGTTGGCTTCAGGCGATGATATGGATCAGAAAGCTCGTCAAGCACTCAACATCATCCGAAAATGCGTCTCCGATCGAGGTGATCTCACCAGGAAACACTTCACCGGAAGGATGGACGAGCGTGGCCTTTTCTGGGCTGATATTCGAATGGTCCTGAGCAACCCTGAAAAGGAAGCGAAAACAAGAGGCGTGATTATTCCAACTCAAGGCGGGTGATACCCGCAACCCAACAAGGCATGGAATGGTGTCAGGTGTCAGGTGTCAGGAATCACCTGACACCTGACACCTGACACCTATTCAAATTCAAGAAAAGAGGCTAAACCATGGCGGAAAATGTGCTCCGGAAGCCCGAGAAGGAAATCCGCAGGCCGGACCGTGGACTGGTCGAGCGGTTCAAGGTGGTCAGCAGCGCCACGGCTTCAGCGACGCTGCGCGGCATGGGCATCCGCCAGACCTTCATCCAGGGGCCCGTGGCCCGGACGCCCGGAACGAAGGTAGTTGGACCCGCCATCACGCTCCAGTTCATGCCTCAACGGGAGGATATCGCCTCGGGCGAGGGCCAGGAAACCACGGAAAAGGTGAGCGCCCTCTGGCAAGTCCTGGAATACGTGGACCCGGGTGACGTGATGGTCGTCGAAGCCAGGGGCGACATGCGGACGGGATGCTTCGGCGAGATGCTCCTGACCTACTTCCGGACACGGGGCGGAGTCGGCGTCGTCGTGGACGGGTGCATCCGCGACTACCCGAAGGTGCGCCAGTTTGACCTGCCCCTCTGGACCGTCGGGTTCACGCCGAACTACGCCTCGCAACAGGACCTGTTTCCATGGGCCTTCAACGTTCCTATCGCTTGCGGGGGCGTTCTGGTCATGCCGGGCGACATCATCATCGCCGACGATGATGGCGCGGTGGTCGTTCCACCCAAGATGGCCCCCAAGATTCTGGAAAGCACGTTGGCGCGGGAGGAGCAGGAGGTGTTCGAACGCATGATGCTCGAGCGCGGCGGCGCCCTCCGAAAATACTACCCCCTCAACGAGGAAGGGATGAAGGAGTTCCAGGCCTGGAAGGCCGGAAAACCTAAGGCCCAGTAGGTCAAGAGAATGGTCTTGCCACTCTGCACCTGTCGAATAATGGCCCCAGAATTCCGCCGGAATTCGAGCATCGTTGCCGTGTCCATGGCGTCTCCCATTGCTTCCGGTAACCCATGAAAGTGAACTTCAACTTGAAGTTCAAGGACTCATAGGTCCCACGTCAACGCGAACTCCAAATTACACCACGTCACGCAAGACCTCCGCCTGGCACTCTCATGGCTGCGCTCCCAAATGAGCACAGGTGCTGCCGGATTCTCGAAGGCAACCGGGGTCTCCCGGTTGCCCTGCTTCTTTCTGCCTTGCTCACTGCGACACTGACGCTGGCCGAGGACAAGGTCTTCCATCTACTCGGCTCGTCGAGTCCCGACCCTATCAACTTGGCCGCCACCGGCCGGACCGGGACGGCGGTGCGGTTTGGTCAGCCTGTGACCCTCGATGGGCGGCTCGAAGAAGCTTTGTGGCAGACCGCGCCGGCGATTGAAAGTTTCGTGGTCTTCGGTTCGGCAGCCCCGGCGGCCATTGCCACTTCCGCCCATCTCGGCTACGACGCTACAACACTTTATATTGGCGTAAGTTGCGACGAGCCTCGCATCGAGGACCTCAGAGGCCAGGCGGGTCTTCCACGAGACGCCGACCAGGTTTGGCAGGACGACTGCATCGAGCTCTTCCTCGACCCAGCCGGAACGGGCAAGAGCTTCTTTCACCTGATCGCCAGCGCGGGCGGGGGCAGGTATGACGAACGCTTCCCCGGCTTATCCGGCAGCCTCGAGGCCGGCGACTCAAGCTGGAATGGCGAGTGGGAAGTTGCGACGGCGCGCTCCGCCGGGCGCTGGACTGCCGAGCTGCGCGTTCCTTTACGGACCCTGGAAGCCGAGCCGCCTGCACCCGGACGCGTGTGGGGCATTCAGCTCATGCGCTCGAGGCAGCCTCATCCCGCGGGCACATTCACCTGGACGCCCGTGCCGGACAATGTCCTTGCCAGCCCGGCCCATTTCGGCCGGCTGCTCTTCGACGGCTTCACCATGAAGCTCCTCGATCTCACGCTCGATCCTCCGGGCCTGGGTCGAAACCGCCTCTCCTTCGCTCTGGCCAACGAGACGGATACGCCCGTCGAGGCGACGGTTGCGCTCTCCCTCGCGCCGTCCGGCGGAAACGCTCGGGAGTTTTTGCGGGAGATCGAGCTGCCCGCTCGGCAGCAGACGCGGGCAGAGCTTCTCTACACCCTCGAACGCCTGGAGGCTGGATACGCCGCCAACTTCCAGGTTCGCGATCGCCAAACCGGCCAGGTCCTGTTCGACAGGCCATTCGATCCTGCCGTGCCATCCGGCGCGGCGCGGTTCTCTTTCGACGGCCTCTTTTTCAAGGCGGAGGCGCGAGTGGGCCTGGCGGCGCTCCAAGAGTCCACCTGGGAAGCTAGGCTTTCCGTGCTCGATGGAAAGGGCAAAGCGCTCATCACCGAGAGATCGGTCCTGCGGACGACTCGGCTCAGCGGGAAGGTCCGGCTGGGCAAGTATGCCCGGAAGGCGACCCAGGTCCGCTTCGAAGCAGGCCCCCCTGGAAAGCCTGCATGGGCTTCCGCCTCGGCGGATTACTTCGCCTCGTCCGAGCCTTACGAGGTCTCCGCCCGTCATGACGTGATTCCGGTCCTTTCACGGCCCAAGCGACTCGGCAAGGTCCCCATCCGCATCCAGCCCCCGCCAGCGGCGCTATCCCTCGCCAGCTTCCCCGTGCAGTGCGGCATGCCGTTTCCCCGCGGCGAGTTGAGAGCGGTGGAGCACCTCCAGCTTCTCGATCCTGATGGCGAGGGCGTTCCTTTTCAGACCAGGACCCTGGCCTGGTGGGACCCGCCCGGCACAAAGGATGCCAGCATTCAGTGGCTTCTGGTGGCGTTTCAGGCGCGCCTGCAATCGGGCGCAGAATACACGCTCCGATATGGAAGCCGAGTAGAAAAGCCTCCCGCCACCGCCTCGACCCTCCATGCCTTCGCCACCAAGTCCGGTGTCCGGCTCGATACCGGCGTTCTGCGCGCCGAGTTCGGCATGCGATCGCCCGCTCTCCTCGACCAGGCATGGCTCGATACGGACCGCGACGGGCGCTACAGCGAGGGTGAAAAGCTGCTGAAGGAATCCGAGGCCAAAGGCCTCTACCTGCTGGACCAGGACGGTACGCTCTACCGCAGCGCCCTCGACTCCGCTGGCAGTCTCGACATCGAGGAAAGCGGCCCCCAGCAGGTCACCGTCAAGGCCACCGGATTCTACGTCAACGCCAGGGGCGAAAAGCTGAACCGCTGGATGCTCCGGGTCAAGGCCTATGCCGGTCAGCCCTTTCTCCGGCTCTATCATACCTTCATCATCACGGAGGACAGCGCCCGGAAGCAATACCGGGACATCGGCATCGAGTTGCCGCTGGCCGCGGCGGCCCTCCGGAACGTCTCGTTCGCCCGCGGCACCGCCTATCAGGTTTCAAACGCCCTCCCCGAGCCGGTCGAGCGCAACCCCATTCTATTTCGCAGCGATGCCTGGAAGACCTTTGATTCACTCTTTCTGCTCCAGGACAGCCACCGGCACTATTCGGTCTGGAGCGACGCTGCGGAACTCCTTTCAAACGAACGATTTGGACACTGGATGGACGCCACGGGCGATGCTGCCGGCATGGCCGTCGCCATGCGCTGGTCCTGGCAGAACTTCCCTTGCGGGCTCGAAGCGCTTCGTGACGGCCGCGTCCGTGTCCACCTCTGGAGTCAGCGTGGGCGTGTGAACCTGGATTTTCGCCCACGGCCATACCTCGAAAGCCGCGGCCGCTGGGAGGTCTGGTCCCAACAGATCATGGACGTGAGGGACCGCCGACATGAGTATCCGCCCGAGTTGGGCGGCAGCATGGTAGCCGACGGCATCGGCGTGGCCAAGACCCACGAACTACTCCTGCTGTTCCACAACGCCCAAGAAACCGAAACGGTCCCCGAGATCGCTTATCTGCTCCAGAAGCCCGTCCTCGCCTTCGCCGCGCCCGAATGGCTTCGCCAGACCGAGGCCCTCGGACGTCTTCATCCCCACGATCCGACACGATTCCGCGACGCCGAGCGCGTGATGTCCCTCTACATGGACCAATTTCTCAAGGACCAGTCCGACGACGTTTCCATCGGGGACCCACGTTACGGAGACAGCTTCGGCGCCTTCGATTTCGGCGATACCCTGCACCAGGGAAAATACGCGCACCGATACTGGTCCCACCGCTTCTACGTCACGCCATCGATGTTCTGGATGCAATTCGCTCGAACGGGCGACCGCCGTTACTTCGAGTTCGGCGAGGCCAACGCCCGGCATCTGATGGACATCGACACCTGCCACCATGCTGACGGGGACCGGCTTCGGCCAGGCTATCTCAACAATGACGATGCGGGCGTGGTCCACTGGGCCGGCTTCAGTCCCAGTTACGTTTGCACCAATGATTACGTCAACTATCTGTTAACATATTACTATTTAACAGGTTATGAAAGGGCCCGAGACGTGGCCGTTGAAGTCGAAAGCATGGTCCTCGAAGCGGCCAAGAAGGGCTACCCCCACTGGTCGCACCGCGCTACCGGCTTCACCCTCTGGGCGGCCGTCGTGCTCTACCGCTTCACTTGGAACGAGGAACTGAAAAAGCTCGCTGACCACCTCGCCCGGCAGGTCGTGGAAAACGTCCGCGACGGCGTCTCGACCGGTTACAGCGGCAGCGACGCGGCTGACTTCACCCTTGCGTACATCTTCCCCGGCATCATTGCCTACCACCAGCTCACCGGCGACCCTGCCGCGGCCGAGTGGATCATCAACCAGGCCAGCTACATGACTCGCTGGAAGATCATCGATGGACAGGGAGGCTCGTTCAACCAGTGGGATGGCCTGGCTTATGCCTATCATCTCACGGGCGACCGCAAGTTCCTCGAACTGCCGCGTCCGTTTCTGGAGAGCCTGGCCTGCCAGACGGAGAAAGACGTGCCGTTGTTCATCGGGTCCCGGGTGTGGTGGATTTTCAAGGCGGGATACCTGCTGGATGCTCTCGCAGATGCCGGCCTGGCGTCAGCAGCCGAGACGCCCGCACCCGATTCGGCGTCGCCAGCGCCTGCAATGCGCCCCGACCCGCGGCCGGAATCCACCGCAGGCGAGATTCTTCTCCTCGATTCGGACGACCGCGCCTTCCAAATTGACCTCCGCCTCGTGCGCCTCGCGACGGACGACGCCAGGGTGCATCCCCTTCTTGGCAGCCTCGAAACCGAGGTCACGGCCGGCGGACCCGCCGTCGTTCTTTACGGACCCGACGGCCGCGAGAGGGACCGCAGACCCTATCCCGCCGCGCCGGCCATCGATGGATGGTATCATCGCGGCGGATGGGTCGAACATTTTACCGTCCCCAAGGATGGCCAGGCTGGCATCCACCGGCTCAGGATGGAGACGCGTCAGGGCGTCCTCTTCCAGATGATCCTGATCACCAACACCCTGGGCAAGGCCATGTTTTCAGGAGGTAGCGGAGACGGCCTCAGCCCCGGCTTCCGCTATCCACCTGTCAAACCCTACTTCTTCTACGTCCCCCCGGCCACCGAACGGTTTCAGTTCGACTTCCACCTCCTCCCTTACTGGCACGACTTCACCCTCAAGGTGCTGGACCCCGAGGGCCGAGCCGTGGTGGACCGCAACCTGGGCACGGAGTCGGACCGGCCCAAACAGGGGTGGCTCGCCGTCGCCGTGCTGTGTCCGCCCGAAACCCGGGGAAAGTTCTGGTCCGCCGTCATCGGCTCCTACGGCGAAGTTCGCATCTTCAAGCTGAACGGCGTCCCCGCCTACTTTGGCGAATCCCTGGAGTCGGCCTTTGTGCCCGAAATGGCCCGTCCTTCGGAGCGGTAGTACGGACATCCTGCCGCTCCGAGGAACTGCGTCATTCCCCGAAATTCGCCACTTGCCGGCCGTTTGCCATTCCAGCGCCACGGAGCGCGGACAGGGCCATCCGGGGGCTGGCCGCACCTCGCGAGGTGCGGCGCATACGTTCCCAGTGCACATCGGAGCAGTCGTCGCCGAACGATCTCACCTCGCGAGGTATGGCGCACCCTAGTAGACAAGTGAGCAAGTGCACCCGCACTTGCTCACTTGTCTACTTCAGGAAACCCCTCTCGGATTCGTCCCATTGGGAGGGGTCCCGCCGAGAGGCGAAGCAAAGAAACTCGATATGCAGCTTCTCAAGAAGTTCGGGGAGGACGATAGGGTCAAATCCATGAGTTGTGAAGATCGACATAGGTAGGCCCTCGCGGGCTTTCCCTGTCACACCACCGTACGTACGGGCCTCGTATACGGCGGTTCAGTAGAGGTTACGCTCACGTC
>JACPCR010000017.1 GCA_016179685.1 Planctomycetota bacterium
CGCGCTCAGCAGATCGACCGCGGAAGCTCTGATGCTCACGGCCACGACACCATCTGCGGTCGTGTCATCCACCGCATCGATGAGAAAATCGGCTGATTCTACGCCTGCCGGTATCGTTACCTTAGCGGGCACGGTGACTTCCGTCGTATCGCTCGAGGTGAGGCTCACCACCAGAGGCTGGTCGAAGTTGGCCGAATTCCGGTCCCGGCTCACCGTCCCGGTCGCCGCGTTCGCTCCGGCATTCTCCGAGATTCGGTCCGTGCTGAGATTCAGCGCCAAGCTGTTGGGCGTGGAGACCGACCCCGCCAGGCAGGGGACGGCCCAGTCCAAGCAGCAAAGCAGAACCGCAGTCGTGATGAGTCTCAACGACTGGCGCCGAATCTGGGACTCAACTATTTGTGATACAATGACTAAGCGGATCGGAAACTCCACATAATGCGGAACGGTCTCGAGGCCAGAAAGCAACATGGGCAATTTCCTATACTCAACCTGCCGGCCCTCGCCAACTTGCCTGACACCTGAAACCTGATACCCGAAGCGGCTGACACCTGACACGTGAAACCTGCACCCATTGATGAAGCGGGGAGTAAAACGAAAGAGGCCGCCCGGAACGTGCCTTCCGATCGGCCTAAGGTGAGCCTACGACGGACGTTAAGGAAACAGTATCCCTTAGAGGCGAGGCTTGTACCCCCCCCTTGCAGAACTAAAACTGGGCCGTCGCCTCTATCAAAAAATCCAAAGGCCGGCAGCCGTTTCACGCCCTCAAGTCTTGTTTGGATTCGCATCTCAGGTGCCTCTCCAGCATGCCTGCTGCGACTCCGTCCGAAGCAATTTGCATAACCAACAGGGCATAATGCTACAGATCTAAAACGAAATTTCAAGAAAAATCTGTAAGATTTCTTTCGCCACATGCCCTCGTTTGGATTTGTCGTTACATCGGCTTAATCAGTCATTTCTCGGGAGTAGCAGGGCACTACAACCTACAGCCTACAGCCCTTCGGGCCCGCGGAAGGTCACCCGGCCCACGTCGATACGACCCGTCGGAGGATCGCAGGGGTCAACGCCGCAGAGGAGAAACCCGAGGTTGACGTGCCGGCCCCCGAGGATCGGCAGGAGAGAGCCCCGGCCGGACTCCGGGGTCTGTATCCGCTTCAGCTTGCGGGCGAGGCCCCCATTAAGCAGGCCCATGCAGCTCCACCGGGCCTCGTCCGCGTCCAACACCACTCGGGCCTCGCGCCAGCCTCCATCTAGAAGCGGTTCTTCGATAGGCTGGGACGCCAGCGCCCAGTTGTACATCTCCTCCTTCCCCTCCGGCCCCCTGGGCAGCGCCAGCCCCTGAATCCAGAAGTAAAGCTTCGCTCCCTTCAGCTCGAGACGGCTGCCCCGCAGCGCCACCTCGATGGAGACTCCCCGGAGGTCGCGTCCGGCCAGGCCGGCGTCTGAGGATCGGTTCAGGAAGAACGCCAGGTAGAGCCACATGAATTCGCCGTGGTTGTCATCGAAGTACCACGGCGATTCGGCGTAGGCGTAGCCCCCGCCGCCGGGTCCGCCCTCCGGATGCCAGCCGAGGGGCATCGGGCCACCTCGCTGCCCAAAGATGTTCCGATGCCAGGACCCGTTGGGAAGATTTTTGCCCGTGGTCCAGGCGCCGGGCCCCCGGGCGAATGTCTCTTCGTAAATCAATTCCTTCGATCCCTTCGATGGCGATGCGTCCATGGTCACCTCGCGTGTAAAGCGGCCGACGGAAACAGCTCCGGCCAGTTCGAGCGCCCTCAGATGGGTCAACAGAAAATCGAGTTGCTCCGGTGTGTCCACATCATACCAAGGCGGGAGGAGATGGAACGACAGGGACTCCCGGGCCACGACGTCGAGCGTACGCTCGAGAACCTTTTCCGTGCCCCACGGGATGTCCTGGAAGAGGGCCGGGACCGGTCGGCGCAGCCCGATGAGATAGTAGCCTCCGTCGGTGCTTGGCCCCAGCACCAGGTCGGCGGACCGCAGGCTTTCGAAGGCCCGGTCCATCATCGACGCCGGCAGAGTCGGCGTGTCCGTGCCGAGGATCAGGACCCGGCGGCATCCCTCGGCAAACGCCCGTTCGAAGGCTGCCAGCAGGCGATCGCCCAGGTCGCCGCCGGCCTGGGCGAAGCAGCCGATGTCGGGTCCTATCAGGGCCTGGAGCGTCGCGGAAGCTTCCGGGGGCGTGAAAGCCACGCGTTTGTATTCGGCGGCCACCCCGCGCATCGTCTGGGCCGTGTCTCGGATGAAGGCCTCGGCGAGCGCCGCGCACTCGGCATCTGAGAGACGCGTCCCGAGCCGCGTCTTCGCCAGGCCCGGCAGCGGCGCCTTGGCGAACAAGATCAGACCTCGCTTCACCTCATCCTTCTGCATAAGAGAGTCTTCGGGTGTCACATCTGCGCGCCCCGCGCCCACTACGTGGGCAACCTGCGGGCACCCGGCAGAGATGTTCAAAGATGTCCCGCCAGACTTGTCCCAGCGGGAGGCGGGTCGGGTGTCAGTTGATTCCTGATTCCTGAAACCTGACACCTTTCCGGGCCTTGAGGGTAGCAGGCTTCGCCCGCTTTAAGAAACCACTTCCACAGGGACCCACAAAGCGAAGAGGAAAACTCAGCGATTCATTCGTCGCTCATTTCCCGTAATAGGTCTTCGCCAGGCGGACCGGCGAGACGCCGCACGCGAACTGGAGTCGAATCCAGGCGTTGATCAGGGTGGTCCGGAATGTCCCGAGGCGCTGCCAGCGCCGTGCCGAGGTGTAGACGCTCTTGTCCAGCACGAGGGTCCTGCCGGCCCTCCGCAGCCGCTTCGAAAAGATCACGTCCTCCATCAGCGGGAGATCGGGATAGCCTCCCAAGGCGAAGAAGGTGGAACGCTGGACAAAGATGGCCTGATCGCCGTAGAAAAAGCGCCGCGCCGTCCGAAGTCGAATCATGATTTCGATGAGTCGGAAGTCCCAGCCGCACGCATCGATGCGCTGCCGGAAGCATCCTCCGACGTAACCCTTGCCCGACAGGGCCGCTTCGAGGACGTCCAGCGCGCCGGCCTCGAGCCGGCAGTCCGAGTGCAGGAAGAGAAGGAGGTCGCCGGTCGCCGCAGCCGCTCCGGTGTTCATCTGGAGTCCTCGGCCGCGAGCCGACTGGAGGACACGGCCGAATCGGCCCGCTATCTCGACGGTCCGATCCTCGCTACCTCCGTCCACCAGGATGAGGTCCCGGCCCCGCAGCTCGCGAGACAGGCCCGAGAGTGTCTCCTCGAGGATGGCCTCCTCGTTGTACATGGGAATGATCACCGATACCACGGCATTCGTACTCCTGGCATCCCTGTTCAGAAGTGCACTCGCACTTCTGAACCTCCTCTGGAAGGTCCGTAAGGCTAACGGCAAAAGCCGACCAGCCACTCAGCCTGTGCCGTCCTGTCGAACAGAGCGGCGGACAGACAGGGGACTTAGCCTGCGTTTCTCACACGACGCGTTCGAAATGGGCCCTGCGGTCTTCGACTCGAACGACTTGCGTCGTTCTCGGTCAGGGTTAGCCCGGAACGATGTGCCAAGAAGGCTGGGGCGAAGCCTGAATAGCATATGAAATCGGGCGGGGCCGTCTCCCCGAACTTATTGAGAAGTTGCGACATTTCAATTTAACCCATTGTTAATTAAAAAGTTATGTAAGATGACAGGTCACTTCTCCGCCGCCTTCACCACCCTCTTCACCAGAATGCCCTCCATCTCCCCGTCGCGGTCGAAGGCAATGCAAAGGCTGTTCAGTCCCTCCTTCTCCGATCCTTCCTCACTGAAGTCGCTCATCTCGACCTCGTCGCCGGCGGTCGCCGGACGCATCCCACCTGCGGCCTCGCCATTCACCCAGGCACGGAAGGCCTGATGCTCCACCCACCGGTTGGGACGCACCAGCGCCGTCGGATTCCGCCCGGAACCCGGCATCACGAGTCGATACAAATTGATCCGGACCGTCCCTGCCCGCTCCGATCGATAGCGGGCATAGGCCAGGTAGACACCCGGCGAGCAGTTTCTCGCCGTCCCGGGCAGCGGGACGAACCCGTCGGCGATCATCTCCTGCCACCCGGCCGAGGCCGCGTCCTTCTCCGGTGGGCCTTCCGACGGCTCTTCGGCGGCATCGACCACGGCCCCGGCCAGGGGTCCCTTGACCCACCAGCGCATCGCTTCGGATTCTTCGACCGTGATGGCCGTCAGGGCACGGGCGGCCCCGTCCTCGATGACCGACAATTCGGCCGACTGAAGGCCCGGATCCATGTCCGCGCCTTGCCGGAGCTGTACAGGAAATTCCGCTCGAAAGGTCGTGCCCGGACCGACGCGGAAGGGGATTTTCATAGTCTGCTCCCGCCACGTCTCGCGCCCGCGCAGCTCGAGCTGACCTACGACCGGCCGGTCCAGAACATTCGATACCGCCGCACGCACCGTCTCGGCCGACAGCGCCCGCAGCCGCGGCGGCCGCGGCTCGAACCGGTTCAGCCGCACGGGTATCCGAAGCGCTCCGGCAAGCTTCTTTCCACCTTCGAGCGTGGCGGACCACGTTACGGCCCACGGTGACCGCGCCGGCTCGACGCCGTAGAGGGATTCGCCGGGCACCGGATCGTCCGCGAGCCGTGAGGCCTCCGCACGGCGAAGCGCCAGTGCCTCCTGGCGGGTGAGCCGCACCTCCCATCGGGCGACGAACGATCCCCCAGGCCCGAGTTTGAAATCCATCACCGGCTGCGCCCGGAGGAGCTTTTCACCGACAAGGCCAAGGTCCACTTGGCCCGTCACCCGGACCGCCAGGTGTGATCGAATCGTGGCCTCGACCGGGAAATAGGTCACGTCCGCGTCCAACTCTGGGGTCGAGCCAAGCCTGAAATCGAGCGGCTCGGGCACATTCAGCGCGAACGCCGAGGCATGTCCCTGGCCGCCCGCCCCCTCGGCCGTCACCGTCAGCAGGGCTTCTCCCTCTGGGGCGTCCGGCGCCGCCAGCAGGGGCATCTCCAAAGTCTTGACCTGACCCGGTCCAAGAGCCTCTCGGAGTTCCCCCTTCCAGCCCGGTGCGGCCTGAACCTCCGGCCACGTGCTCGAAATCCTCAAGGCCCCGGCAGGCAATTCCGCCCGGCCCAGATTCTCCAGCCGCAGCCCGATCAGGCTCTCCCCTCCCAGGAGCAGGCCGCCCGTCTGGACGGAGGCCCGGAGAAGCGGCTGATCGGCCAGTATTCCCCGGGGCAGAGTGGCTCGAAACGTCACACCCGTCGCTAGGTCCGCCACCTCCAGCATCCAGTCGCCTGGCGGATCATTCTCGGCGGGAAACAGGGTGAAAAAGCGCGTTCGAACCACTTTTCCACTCGCCCCAAGGCCGGGCACAGTCGTGCCCCGGGCATCAAGAACCTGGACTCGGACGCTGTGGGACGACTCGGACAGGCTGTTGCCCCCACCAGGGATTGCCACCCCGACCCTCAAGGGCTCGCCCGGCACGGCAGCGGCCGTCGACAGGCTGACCATCGGCTGCGACGTTTCTTCTTCCAACAGGCTGAAGAGGGTACCCTCGCCGGGCAAGAGGGAGAACGTGAAGGAATACTCCCCGCCGCCGCGCTCCAGGGACGCACGCCGGCCGCTAAAGACGTCCACCACGGACTGGACGGCGCGTTCCTCGGGCAGCACGATACGTCCGGCAATTTCCGTATCCTCGAGCCCCGGATCGGCCGGCAGGTCCGGACACACGCACAGGTAGTGCTGTGTCCCATCGAATGTTTCCAGCTCGAAGGCCGCTACGCCTCGGTGGATGCGACCATCCGTATCCAGGACCTGGACAGGCAGGCGTATTCCTGTCTGCCCCAGAATTGCTCCGAGCAGCGACGCGGCCACAGAAAGCGATTCCCTGTCCGGAACGAAATTCAGATGAATGTGGCGTCCCTGTCCGTGCGAGTGCTCCAGCATCGCCGGAATACCATCGGGGTAAGACCAGGTTGCCCTCGCGTTCCCTGCTTCGACGCGTTCCCGCATGAGGCTGGTGATCCCTTCTCCGCCACCCGCACCCGACGCGTGGGCTTTCGGGAGCGCGGCGGCGGGCTCGGCCGCGGGCAGCGCGTCGCGTTGCAGGCCGAAACGCTGCGTCACGCCGCTGGCCGTCGTCACCAGGGTCAGGACCGTCGCCCCCGCTTTCGCCAGCCCATCGAGCGCCTCGGCCGGCCCGTTCCCGGGCACAAAGACGATTTTCCGGCCCGCCAGCCGGGAGCCGAAGTCCGGCAGGATGCGCTGGAGCGCCATGGCCTCGAAGAGCCACTGGGGCGGCGCGTCTCCATAGGGGAAGTCGCCATAAAGCAGGACCCCCGATTCCACCCTGTTCCGTGTGTCCAGAAGCACCTGCTGGCGCGGCAGAAGTCGCCGGACCACCCGAGCCAGCGACTCGCCAGCGGAAGTCGGCCGATGACGCTCGTCCAGCAGATAGTCCCCCAGCGGACTCCCGTCGGAGTAGGGCATGAAGGCCCGAGCCCCTCCCAGGAGGGCTGACCAGTGCAGCCAGGACATCTGCGCATAGGTCGACTTACAGCCGATGAGACAGGTGAAGGGCTTCAACCCGTAGTTCGGCCGCGCCAGCGTGGCTGCAAAGCTCGGATTGTAAATCCACCCCAGATAGTGCCTCCAATGATGGTTGTCCCAGCTTCCTGCCAGGCCGCTTGCCCCGCCGGGCGTCAAGACGTGGCGGTCGTCCACGCTGTGATACGCGTCGTACCGGATACGGTGAATCAGCGAAATGTAGGTCCACCGGAACGCATTCTGGTCCTCGTAGGGGGCCAGACTCGGAATCCCTGCCGCCTCGTCGATGGCCTGAGGCACGGGCACCATCTGCCCGCCGCCGCCACCCATCCGTGCGGTGAACGTCACCGCACGCCCGTCCCACGAAGGTCCCATCAAGTAAACTTGATTCCACGACGCATAATCGGTCTTCCACGCACCGTTCAACGCTGAAAGTGTCCTATACCGGCTCCTGAGATAAATCCGATACTGCTCGTGACCCTCCTGCACTACGTCACCGTAGCCCTCTTGGTGCACCTTCGAACCGATCTCGAGGTCAGCCTCCTCGATCGTGTCCGTCAACGTGTAAAGAGGCTCTACTGCCGTCTTCCTGCCCCAATCGCGCCACTCCTCGCCAATCTGCCCCTGCTCGATCTCCCTCGGCCATTGCCCCTTTGGAATGAACATGGGGCTGTTCAGGCTCGCCGAATAGAGGCCGTATGACGACACATCGTACAGACAATTGACACCCAGGTCCCGGAATGCCTCGACCTGCTCCTCCGTCAAAAGTTGATTGGACCTGAACGGAGTCCAAATCAGCGCCTGAGTGAAATCAAAATGATTCCGGCGGTCAGCCGCCGCGGCTGCCCGGGCAATCACCATTCCCCCGCTCGCCACCTCCGCCATCAGGCGATATCGGCCCGGAGCAACCGCATCGGCCGCAAACGTCACGGGGCGTGTCACCTGGCCACCCGCTGCCAGGTTGAAAGACTCGTGCCGGAAGCAAATCCACCGTCCGCGAAAGTCCACCAGGCCGACCCGAAGCTCCGCCTCGGCAAGGGGGCCGCCCCACCGGTGACGGACCGTGACGGCGACCTCGCAGGTCTCGCCCGGCTCGGGCAGGAGCGCTGGCCCCGAGACCTCAAGACCCACACGGGCACGCACGGTGACCACCCTTCGGATTTCCTGGACCGGCTCGGCTGCGCCCGGAGCGACCAGCCGCCAGACCATCAGGTATGACGCGTCCGGCAGCGCGTCCGTCAGAGCCACAGGCCACTCGAATGCCCCGTCCGCCAGCGCCCGCTCGGCCCGGAAGTGGATTTTCGCGGGGTCCCGGGCATCCGACACGAGGAATTCGAGCCTGAATCCATCGCCAGGTACGAACCGCGAGCTTGTGCCCTTCAGGACCAGTTGTTCGCCAGCTCGGACCTCCTTCGGCGGGCCCTCCGGGGCGAGACGTGCCACAAGGGCCTCCGTGCCGCCAAGAGCCCACTGGAATAGAGCCAGCCATTCCTCGTCCGAGGCGATGATGGCCGGCTGATCGCGGTTAAAGTGTCCGATGAAGACTTGGCGGTGGAGATCGTCGAGGGGTGCCTCGGCCCGGGCTGGGTCCACCGGCCGGCAAACCAGGAGCGTCCGGCCGACCCCGAGATCGCGGTAGCCCGTCCAGGCCATTCCGAGACGCTCCTGGCCGAGCTGAAAGGGCAGAGGCTTTTTCACCACCTCCGCGGGCAGTGCCGTGTCAAAAAGCCCCATCTCCCAGGACACTTTCACCGCCATCGTGCCCCTTCGAGGGTCCATGATGCTCGCGGCCTGTAAGAGCGTTTCGCCGATGACGATGAGCCGGCCGCCCCGCCGGATGTAGTTCCACAGCCGCCACTTGAGAAAGGGACCGGGGGCGTCCTGGGGTATGAGATAGTGGAACACGACTGCGTCGAACTTTGGACGCCCCTCCTCGAACACCAGACCCTCCAGGAGCTTCTGAGCCTGCGGGCCCGACAGGCCCCCAAAGTAACCCATTGCCGGATTGAGGTGGTTGACGAAGACCCCCTGGTAGATCACGCCCCGGCGTGCAAGTTCGGCCGGGGGATGGACCTGGGCGTCTCGGACCGGCTGGGCAAAGTGGTAGGCATGTCGTGGGCCGATCCCGACCCACAGAACCTTGACGCCTTCGAGCGGGCGTGGCTGGAAGCCTTTATCAGGCAAAGACTGACGACCAGCGGCCTTGTTCAACGCTTCTGCCGCGAGCCAGCGTTCCCACTCGGTTTGGCCCTTTTCGAGGGCACCCTGGAGCACCTCCTGCACACCTGCATCCCCCATCTCTCCCAGGGCCCACAGCGCCGATTCTCGAAGCCACGCCGATTCACTTGAAAGGCACCTTTCCAGCGGTGAGACTGCGGACCGCAGCTTCATCCGGCCCGCCGCCAAAGCCGCGGCAGGAAGCACCCCATCCCGGTCCGGAATCTCGAATGACCCATCCAGGATGGCCACGACCCTCTGCGCCAGTTGCTCGTGCCGGTAAGCGGACATGGCCCAGAGCGCCGCCCGGCGGGTCTGAGAGTCGCCGCCACCCGTGGCATGGAGCAAGCGCTCCACCTCGGCTTCCGAGACCAGTTCCGGGTCCGCCACGTCCTCGACCTCCATGTCGTTCCCGCGCTTCGAGGCCGTCCGCTCGACGCCCTCTCTCAGGCGCTCGTCCTCCTCACCGGCCAATCCGAGCAAACCCGGCCACAGACCCATCGTCAGGAGCACATGGGCGATCAGATTTCTTCGTGCCCCGCGGTGTTTCTGCAGCAAAAAGTCCATCCTATTGAAAGTAACAATGCGACACGCTAAGACCCTATACTTGGCGCCCAGGCACCCCTTCTCCATGCTTCGTGTTCCTCTGGATCATGGAAATCGAAATCGGGCGGCGGCCAGCCCCTCGGCGAAGCGCGATACGCCGTCGAACTGCGGCCGAATGACGAACCGGCCAGATCGGTCGATGAAACCAAATTTTCGGGCCAAAGACACCCCCGAAAGGCCTTCAGAAAAGCCGTAGGCCACCTCGAACTGCGGCTCGATGACGATTTTTCCGACCTTGCTGACGTAGCCGAACAGATTCCCGGCTTTGACGCTTGCCAGGCCTTCCGAGAACTCTCCTGCCCCATCGAATTGCGGCTCGATGACGACCTTCCCGGCCTTGTCGATGAAGCCATATTTCTTGCCGATCTTCACGCCCGCCAGGCCCTCGGAAAAAGCAGCCGCATCCTCGAACTGCGGGTGGATGGCCATGACGCCGCGGGCGTCGATGAACCCGAACTTGCGATCGACCTTGACCGCGGCGAGACCCTCCAGGAAATCGAGGCCCAGGCTGAACTGGGCCGGCACAGCCCACCGGCCCGAAGCATCGACGTAACCGAACTTCCTGCCCTGGGAGACGACCGCCAGCCCCTCGGAAAATCGGTACGCCGTCTCGTAACGCGGCTCGATCACCATCTTCCCCGTCCGATCGATGTAGCCCGACTGCCCGCCGGCCCTTACGCTCGCCAGCCCTTCGGCGAAATCCAGCGCAAAATCGAACTGAAATGGAATGAGGATGCTCCCCGTCGAGTCGATGTAACCAAACTTCCCGACCTGCTTCACCCGGGCCAGACCGCCCGAAAAACCCGACGCATATTCGAACTGCGGCTCGATCACCGTCCGACCCGTCTTGTCCACAAAACCCCATTTGGCGGGTGAAGGAGAGGGAGCGGAGCCCGCCCCCGCCTGTTCCGGACGGGCCAGGGGCCATGCCAGCAGCAGCCACGCGGCGAGGCCGACCCGGACCGCAGGGCAGCCCATGAACCGCGTTCTCCATGAGGCTGGATAGGGAATCATCATGGAATGTGGTATGATCGCGGCCTCTCTTCGCCGTCCATTCTCCACCGAGGTCTTCCCATGCTCGAGGAACATATCGGATTCCTGGGATCAGGCCAGATGGCCGAAGCCCTGATGCGGGGATTTCTCCAGGCCAAGCTGACTTTACCCGAGCATATTATAGCCAGCGATGCGGCCGGTGAACGCCTCGAGCATGTGGCCCAGAAGGTGGGAATCCGAACCACGTCCGAAAACCGGACCGTCGTGGCCCACAGCCGGATTCTCATCCTCGCCGTCAAGCCGAATGTGGTCTCCCTCGTTCTCCGGGAGGTTCGGGACGCGGTCACACCGGGCCACCTCGTCGTTTCCATCGCGGCCGGGGTGACCCTGGCCAAGCTGGAGGGCGAGCTTGAGTCGGGAAGCCGCGTCGTCCGCGTCATGCCGAACACCCCTTGTCTCGTCGGGGCCGCCGCAGCGGGTTTCGCCCTCGGCCGACACGCCACGGACCAGGACCGGAAAACGGTGGAACAGCTCTTCGGCGCCGTCGGCCGGGCATTCTGCCTCGACGAAAAACTCTTGGACCCCGTCACCGGCCTCAGCGGCAGCGGGCCCGCCTACACCTTCATCTTCATCGAGGCCCTCGCCGATGGCGGCGTCCGCGCCGGGCTGCCCCGCGACGTGGCCCTCTCGCTCGCCGCCCAGACGGTTCTCGGCGCCGCCCAGATGGTCCTCGAGACCCGCAGGCACCCGGGCGAGCTCAAGGATATGGTCGCCTCACCGGGCGGGACGACCATCGCCGGCATCCACGAAATGGAGAAGGCCGGATTCCGCGGGGCCGTCATGAATGCGGTCCTCGCCGCGTCGGAGCGATCCAGGGAGCTGGGCAAGTAGCTTCTAGAAATCGAGTTCGCAAGTGCGGGTACACTTGCGAACCCGATTTCTCCAGAGTCTTAGGGTGTCACTTCTCCGCGCCCCGCCGGGCGCCCACTACGTGGGCGCCCGGCGGAGAAGTTGAAAGGTGTCAGGTGTCGGGTGTCAGTTGATTCCTGAACCCTGACTTCTTTCGCACCCTTGTTGGGTTGCGGACTTCGCTTGCCTTAAGGAGCCCCTTCCAGCGGGATCTTCGAAGCGAAATTCAACAACCAGTGCGTAGCTTCTCAATAAGTTCGGGGAGATGGCCCTGCCCGATTTCATCATCGATGAGAATCAGCCCTTCACGAGTTTTCGTAGCGAAGCGCGTAAGCACTTCGGCGAAGCCAGCCCTTCACGAGTTTTCGTAGCGAAGCGCGTAAGCACTTCGGCGAAGCTCGGAAGGGCTTCGCCTACGTTCACCGGGTGTCAGCCCTGAATTCCTTGTAGCGAAGCCCTTTGGGCTTCGCTCTGGAGTTTGGCAGATAATTTGAACATTGCGAACAACGTGCGGTTTCTGGTCTTGCCTTGGGTGCGCATTCCGCATCTGGCCTCGAAGGTATTGGGGAGGAATCTTCGGCGTCTCTCCGCGGATT
>JACPCR010000097.1:0-70453 GCA_016179685.1 Planctomycetota bacterium
TACACGCGGACCCGGCCTTCCCGGTGCATCGAAAAATAAGATGTTCTGAAAACCGCTGGCTAGGAGAGAACTGGCTGGCTGGCTGGCTGGCTGGCTGGCGCAACGCGCATGCCAGAAATCGTCGTCACTTCGAATCTCTTAACGGAAGGAGTCATGTTCAGGATGACCGTCTGGACGTTGCCCGCAAACTTCCCTTTCTCGAGCTTGGCTGAAAACGCCACCGTGACCGAGAGCAAATTCCCGCTAATAAACGATCCGTCAGACGGCGAGACGATCGACACCACCGGCTTCACCTCGGATGGTGGGTCGGTCGCCGGCGAGTCCCCGGACCGAGCCGATGCGCCTTCGCCGTACGCGGGGCTCAGGATGGCCGAAAGCAACCCGTTGAGCACTCGCGCGGGGAAGAAATCGACAGGCCGCGGTGGCGGCGCCCCCAGACGCCATGCGCCCGGGCAAGACGGGGCGATGGCCGCTTCCCGGTGTTGAATTTCGAATCCACACGTTGTAGCTTCCAGGCAGGACACGGCTTGCTTCTCTCTCGTATCCCCCTGCGACACCGGAGGATTGGCCATGGCCCAGACGAAAGAATTCAAGATGATTCCGACCCAGGCGGAGATCGAACAAATCCCGAGAGACCTTCGATTTCACCCGAGCGAGGTCACACGCCCGAGGTTGCTCACCCGGGCTCAACTGGAGGCCTTCAACCGCGATGGATACCTCAAGGGCATCCGCATCTTCAGCGAGGAGGAGATGAGGGAACACCGGCGCTATTTCGACCGGCTGCTCGAGCGGGTGCTGGCCTCCGGCGGAAGCAGCTACTCGATCAGCACCGCCCATCTCAAGTATGGAAGGGTCTACGAACTCCTCACTCACCCGAAAATTGTGGCGTGCGTTAAGGACATTTTGGGCGAGAACGTGATCGGCTGGGGATCGCATTTTTTCTGCAAGCTGCCCCACGATGGCAAGAAGGTCGCCTGGCATCAGGACGCGAGCTATTGGCCCATGACGCCGTCGAAGACGGTGACCGCCTGGCTGGCCATCGATGACGCGGACGTCAACAATGCCTGCATGTGGTTCGTGCCCGGCTCGCACTGGTTCGGCCATCTCACCTATCGGCCCAGCGCCGCGGAGGAACACAACGTGCTGAACCAGTCCATCGACAACGTCGAGCGCTTCGGCCAACCGGTCCCCATCGAGCTGAAGGCCGGCGAAATCTCGATGCACTCCGACCTGCTCCTCCATGCGTCGGAGGCGAACGAATCGGACCGCCGGCGCTGCGGACTGACCCTGCGTTACTGCGCGGCCGAGGTCCGGGCCCACCTGGGATGGAACGGCAAGGGCGTCGTGGTGAGCGGGACCGACGCGGAAGGGCACTGGGCCAACGCCCCGAAGCCGGAGGCGGACTAATCATCGCGTAGGGAAGTGTGGGCGCAGTCCGAGAAATAAAGCACCTTTCCTCATCATTCCGTCTTCACCTCCACCTTCGAGTCCAGGGCCCGAAGGGCGTCCCGGACGGCCGTGCGGAGGTTTTCCTCGAACTGGGAGTAGGAGATGGTTGCGTCCCGGCCCGAAAGGCGAATGGCAATGCGGACCCGGGCTATCCTCGGTGGGCTGAGGATTTCCTCGTAGTCTGCGCCGCGTTCCACCCCACGGAACGTCAAGTGCTCATTGTGCAGGCGGCAGGTGAATCCGAATTCCCTATAAGGGTGTTCCCCGGCCAGGTTGAAAAGGTCCGCTATCGCCGCCTGTCCCCAGGCCGCGGCCAGGATTTTCACCAACTCGCCCGAGATGGCCTGCCGGACGCCGGCCCGCTTCACCGTCCGGAACGAGGCATCGAACCGGCTGGGCTGCATCGCCGCCAAGTTGAACTCCAGACCCCGGACGTCTCCTTCGAGGACTCCCGTCATCCGGGGAAAACTCGACGACAGACCCGTGGCCTGCTCGATCGAGATATCCCGGCACATGAGGTCGAGCTCCACTGCTGCAAGGTCCGTGAAAAGCCTGCGCACGGAGAGACGAGAGACACGAACCGTGCCTCCCAGGAGAGACAGACTGATGTCCCCGTTGAGGTTGACTTCGGGCGACTCGAAGGCGATGGAATCGAGGCGGGCATCAAGGCGGCCCGAGCCCCGGGGCAAGCCCAGACTGCCGCAAAGCTCCTCAAGATGAATGCCCTTCAGCTCGAGCTGGCCCGAAGCCATGACCCGGGGTCCCAGCAGGTCAGTGGTCTCCACCGGCGTGACGTCCAGCACGCCCCCGTAGAGCGGATGGTGCAGCGCTCCCGTGATCAGGCGGTTGCGTTGAATCTGGACGGGAAGGGCGAGACGTTCGGTGCGCAGGGGGCCGGCCTGGACGCCTTCGGCCGAGAGATGGCCGGGCACGGACCCGCCTGATTCCGGCGGGTCCGTGCCCGGCGAAGCGAGGTCGAAAGGCAGGTCCACCTCCAGGCCACGGGCGGACAACGATCCGTATTGGAGGTCGGCCCCGGAAAGCCCGAGACGTCCCCGAGCGGTCCATCGGTCTCGCGCCACGCTTACCCCGGCCTCCAAGCAGCTCGTGCCCGTGAGCCGCAGAGCCTTGAGCCGGGGCCACGAGTCCCCGATGGCCTGGCGCAGGTCGTCAAGGGCCTTCTCGTTCCGAATCTGAGGGACTTGTACTCGGCCCGCCAGGCGCAAATCCGGCCGCCATGCCGCCTCCAGCGAGTCCACGTCGACTCGAAATTCGTCCGGAATCTGGAGAAAGGCCTTCCCCTCCGTTAGGCCCGACCCTCCGGCGTCGAAGAGGCCGGACAATCCCAGAAAGACCTCGCGCCCGGCAAGGTCCTGTAGAAAGACGTCACGATAGAGCAAGGCGTTGGCCAGATGAACCGAGACTTCCCCGCGGACGGCGTCCTTCTCCGAGTCCTCCTGCCGCGGCGAAACACCCTCGGAGGGAACGAGTTGAAACCGCACATCCAGGTCCAGGTTCTCCAAGCCTTCCACACGGTTCGGGTCCCGTGGAAGCACGCTGGCCCCGCGCAACTGGACTTCCCCTTCAAGAAGGTCCGGCAGCCGTGTACATGGGAATAGGAGCGACCGCAGGGACAGGCGGGCCGACAGAGCGCCTCCTGGCCGATAGTTTCTCCATGGTTCGGGCAGCCTGCGTTGTCCTATATCGAAAAGTCGGCCAAGGTCTGGAATGGAGAGCCTGGCTCGGCCGGTCTCCGCCTTCAGGGGACCGAGCATCGCCCTGGCGAGGCCGATCGGCCCGCCGAATTCGGCGGCGTTCAGAGCAACCTCACCGGTCCCCTGCCGAAATCCTTCGGCCTCCACGTCGAGTTGTCCCAGGCCGGGCCAGTCGCATTTCAAAGACTCCAGCTTGAAACAGTCCGGTGCGAGTTGAAGGGACCAGAGGATGGACGGGCGTTCAGGCAGGGTGTTGGCGGAAAGTGCACACTTTACGCTCAGATGATCCATCCGGGCGGATTCCAATCGGCCAGCACGCGCATCCAGCTTGAGAGACCCTTCAGCGCGACCCCCGCAGGACGCCACGATCTCGGCGGGCAGTTCCAAACCTGGCAGAACGAGCCCGGCATAGGTCGCGCTGAAATCCGTCAGGTCGAGCGTGACCTTGACCGGGGTGAGGACTGGATCGGAAGGCGACATGCCCCCAGGAGACCAGGGCAGCGGCAGGAAGCCTGCATCAACGGTGGCGTCGAGCCTGCCGCGGGGATGCCATGCCCCGACTTCAGGAGGCAGCAGACCGCCCAGGCGCTTGGCCAGGGCGTCCACGTCAATCCCGTCCAGGCGGAGGCAGGCTTTGGACAGCGCCTCGAGGCGGGCATCAGCCGAGGCCTGAAGCTCCGCACGCCCTACGCCAGGCCACTGCACTTCGAGCCGCCGCATATCGAGACCCTCCCCAGCCAGCCTGGCCTCCACGCGGCAGGCCAAGGCCTCGTCTCGAACCTGCACCGTGCCTTCGCCTACCAGGTCCAGCACCTGGGGCGGCGAGGACAGCGTGGCCTTGACAGTGGCGCGAGGCAGTGACGTCTCCCAGCCCCCTGCGATCGCTTTGGCGTCGGTGAGATGGAGTGTGCCCTCCCCTCGATGGGTGCTCAAGGCAAGATCGACGACTCCGTGTGCCCTTCCAAGGCGGAATTCGCTGGCGTATATTCCCCGGAACTGGGCTTCATGAATGCGGACGGCCTGCGCTTCGCCGTGCCTCAGCTCGAATTCAACAATGCCCAGAACCGCGTCCCCATCGGCCTTGATCCGGTGGAAATCCGGCCCCACCGGGTGCAGCTCCAGGCTCATCTCGCCGGTTACCGTCGCCAAGACCGCTGGGAACGGCGGCGTGGCTGGCTCTCCCAGAGGGTGAAGGTTTTTCAAAGTCACCTGTTGGGGCCGCAACGAAAGCTTGAGGCCGGGGACGCCCTCGCTATCCAGCCCCTCTTCCCTCATCGGAAACAGCGGGATGTCCGTGGCCTCCAGGGTGGCATCGAGCTGGCCCGAGAGAGTCCAGCCTCCGATCACTGGCGGGCAATACTCCCGAAAACGTGCAAAGCAGGCCCCAAGGTCGAGACCCTCCACTGTCCATATGGCCTTCTCAAGCTGGGCCAGGTGAGGCCCCTTCAAGGAGGCGACCAGGCCCATCCGACCGATCCCTGGCCAATCCAGCCTGAAACTCCGAATCCAGGCCGTCCCCGCAGGTATCCCCGCTCGTTTGCTGCCGCCCGTCGAGGCCGCACTCTCAGATGCCGGTGGGACATCCGGGCCGGGCAGGACAGCCGGGTCAGGCGGCGGCTCTGCAAGAAAGCCCCCTGTCAAGCTCCGGGGATCAAAGGCGATGTCCAGGTCCCCGCTGACCGTCTCGCCGGCACGCTGAATGGAGAAGCCGCCCCTGGCGAAGACCGCTTCCGGGCCGATGGCGGAATCGAACTTCAGCAAGAATCGATCGGGCGACCATGACTCCTCACCCGGCAGGCCCATCCGTGGCTTGATGAGAACCACCTCGCTGTCCCGGAAAGACATCTCAGAAGGGGACGGATACCCGAATTCTCCCGCAAATTCTCCATTGAATGTCGCCGCCAGGGCCCTGAGACGACCGCCTTCGCCGAGAGGAAATTCCATTTCGGCAGCAGATACCTTGCCCCGGTAGCTCACGCTGCGGGCCGAACCGGTGTCCCTGTTCCAGTGCACGGCTGCACGACCCTGGAACTCGACCGTTCCGGTGGCCTGAGGGAAAGGAAGGCCGATCCGGTCGGCCTGTAACCGAACCTTTTCAAGGGAGATCGGGCCGGTCTCTATGTCCACACTCGTGAGCAAGTGGCGGCCTTGAGAAGCAACCGTCCCCGCCAGATTCGCCGTTTCCGGGATGTCCAGGAGGAAGCGTGCGGGTGCCGTCAATCCGTCGCGGCTGAATGAGGCATGCAGTTCATATTGAAACGGATTGCCAAGGAGGTCACCGCATCCTCGTAAGTTGGCCGCGAATTGGGGGCCGCGGAGAGCTTCAGTGATCTGCAGAGTGGCATCCAGGACGGTTTCAAGCCTTTCCCCGCCCGGAAACTCCAGGATCGCTCGTGCCTGCTTGAGCCAGACCTGGCGCGGCAGGACCGGGGAACGGCGATCGGGCCCCGCCGGAAGCACCGGTGTCGTTCCCGGAACAATTCGCTGCTGCCGATGCGCTGCCGGTGGCGCTCCAGAACTCTGTCCAAGCTCGAAACCACCTGGGAGGGTGGCCAGGGAATAGTCCGATCTCACGCCGATGGCCAAGTGAAGTCCCTCGACCTCTATTTCATCAAGACGGACTTCCGACAGCGAGGAAAGATCGAACCGTAAAAACAACTTTTCGCAGGTTATGGGCAAGACCTCCGGGGCCGAGCCGGTTGCCTTCAGTTCCGCCTGGGTGATGACCACGGTGGCCGGAAAAACAAAGGAAAGTCTCTGGAAGCGGAGATCAACACCACCCTTTTCCCGAACCATGTTCTGGATGGCCGAGTCGAACGCGCCCGCGTGTACAAGAGCTAGAGTTCCCAACGCGATCAGAATCGGGAAAAGCAGGAGCAGGACAGAGCCCCAGAGCACCAAACGTATCCAGAACTTACGTCGCTTCATAGGGTATGGACATGGCGCCTTTCTATGGATTGTTTTCCATGGCGAGAATTCCCTTTCCAGGTCTGCATCACCCAGAGACGGAGGCCGAAGCATGAACATAAAGTATTGTGAAATAGCATGTTGAAATCTTTTTAGGATTTTCAGTGTGGCGTGGCATCCTCAATGCTTTTGAAAGCAAGCAGTCGGAGAGGATTTCTTGAGAGGCACCCTAAGTCACTTGCTTCACGCAGAGGAGATAGCCATGAAGACCTTCACACTTCTTCCTCAAGCCTTGTCAGTTGCGACGCTTTCACTGTCGCTCATTTTCGTCCCCGTGGCCAGCCAGGCCGCGCCGCTCCCCGAAGAGCCGGCCATCGCCAGCAATACCAACACGCAGGATTCCCGGCCGAAAATGTCCCAAAAGAAACTCAAGATCGAGGTCACCCACTGGGACATTTCGTTCGCCGGTGCGGAGCTGATGGACGCCTTGATGCCCTCCTCCGCTCAGGTTGCCGTGGCGAGTTCGGCGCATGGTATCTGGGCCGGCCACGATACGCTCCCGCTCGACACGCGAGTCGTCCTCTTCAACCCTCGTGGTCTTCAGCGCAACAAGGCCGCTCAGAAGCGTATCCGCGAGCAAGTCGAGACCTGCCTGACGACCCTGGATGATACCTGCTTTGAAGTCACGCGCCTCAAGGAGACTCGCACGGGCTCGGTCCACCTCCACAGCGAGTTGAAATCCGCCCGAGAGGCCGCGGTCACCTTTGCCGCCCCGTACGTGAAACTGGTCGCGGTCATGAAGTCCGGACGCCGCCACGTCGCCCTGGTCGCCGCCAGCTTCGTGTATCTCATGGACAGCCTGAACGAAAGACTCGGCGCCCGTGTGAGCGTCGCTGAGGCCAAGCCGGTCTGCATCCATGACCTCATCCAGCAGGCCGAGAGCATGAGCCTCTACCAGATGAGCGCCCAGCACCCGGCCCGGCTTGCCGCCAACGCTCTCTATGAGGACGCCGAAGGCAATGCTTACCTGGTCAACACGAATGAGGCGAACGGGGGGTTGGATGGGTTCGCCTGGACGGAGACCAGCAAGGAAGGTCAGCAGGCCCGGCCTCTGTGGAGCTTCACCAGGTAATGCCTCCGATAACAGGGTGTGCCTTCCGCAGCCCGGATTTCCTGTCCCGAGTGAAGCGGGCGGGGAATCCGGGCTGCTTTTTTCCCCGTTCAGCAGTGCGACCGCACTTCCGCACGCGGGCAATCACCCTGCTCCGTCAGGACCGCCTCTGCCCATATCGCATGTTGGGCTCGGGCTGAGCGCCTAGACCGTCCAGCACCCGATTGATGTAGTTGAAGTATCCGATCATTTGGACCGCATCGAGAATGTCCTCATCGGCGAAGCCCAGGGAACGCAGCTTGTCAACATCTTGGCGGCTCATCTCCCGGGGCGACAGGGTGAGCTTGACGGCAAAGTCCAGAAGCCCGGCGGTCGGCAGATCGAGGCCAGCCCGGCGGTAGTCCTCTTGCAACTGGAACACCTTCGCCTCGTCATGAACCTCTGCACGGAGGTCCGGCTCGTGGCTCTCCATTCAGTAATAGCAGCCATTGGTCTTGGAGACCACGGTGGCGATCAGGACCCGCTGCAGACGGCTCAGGCCACCCGGCGCATCCATCAGATGGCGGTAAAGCTTTCGGCCGATGGCCATGGTCTCGGGCCGGAGGCTTTGAAGCTTGACCAGATTGATGACGCGGCCGCACTTCGCCCGGGTCTCTTCGTAGATTTGGGCCAGAGCACCAGAGGCCTTCCCTTCGTCCACGGTCTGTATCCAACTCATGGGTAATTCTCCTGCGAAAGGATGAGTAGCCGCGTAGGGAAGTGCATCCGCACCTCCCTACGCGGCTACCAGGACTTGGCGGAACACCCGGACCCAGTTTTCCCCGATGATTTTCCGCACCTGGTCCGGTGAATAACCCCGCCGGAGGAGTTCCCGGGTGATGCTCGGGAACTTGTCCGGCTCCTCCAGGCCGACGGGCGGGTCGTCCATGTCATAGTCCGTGCCGATGCCGAGGCAGTCCGGCCCGGCGAGCTTCACCATGTGGTCGAGGTGGTCGATCATCCAGTGGAATGGTCGGCAAGGCCGGGGCCCATGCTCCAGCCAAAATTCCATCTCCAGATGCCGCCAATGCCGTTGCGTCCAGCGCCGGGCAATATAGGAGTACGGTTTCCCTTCGCACTCCCTCCAGAGTTGCAACTCCTTCTCTTTCCTCAGGTTGCGAAGGAGAGGCAAGGCGGGATGCTCAGGCTCCTCCCCCAAGAAGCCGCAGTGCATGCCGATCACGCCGCCTCTGGAAGCAATCCTCTCGATTTGTTCATCGGTCAAGTTGCGCCAGGTGTTCACGAGCGACCGCGCATTGCTGTGCGTGGCCACCACCGGTCCCTGTGTGCACTCGAATATCCCGGGAAGCATCGCGTCGGTCACGTGGGATACGTCTACCAGCATCCCCAGACGCTCCATCTCGATCACGGTCGCTCGGGCCTCCGCGGTCAGGCCATCCCGGTCCGACCTCGGCCGGCCCTCGAAATCATCAAAGGGCGGGTGGACGAGGCGGACGCCGCGGTCGTGATAATCCCGCAGGATAGCCAAGTCGTTGAGGTGAAACGCGCCCGTCAGGTGGAGGAGGATGGCAAGTCCGTGCCGGGCAACGACTTCCTCGGCCCGGGCCATGGTCGTCACCACCTCGGCCCGGCCGCCGGTGAGCTCCGGCAGACGGTTCAGAAGTTCGAGCTGTCTGAGGACGACCTCGACCTTTTCCCGACCCGAGAAGATGGGCTGCCAGTTGGGGCCCGTAGGCGGGCCGACGGACAGCACGACCACATCGACGCCGCCTCTGCGCATCCGGGGGACGGAGCCCTGCGTCATAAAGCCGCCATGAACCAGCATGTCCGCGGTGACGTGTCCGTCGGGCGACCATTCCAGGCTGGGATTGACGTAGCTGAGGACGCCGGTGACGCCGTAATGAAGTGCGAGGACCTCTTTCTCGTGCTGCCAGTATTCTTCGTGTTGCATGGGAGGGGTTTCCTGGCGCGGCGCGGAGCGCCCGCGCCAACATCGGCTATCGCTTTCCCTCGCTGCAACGACCCGGCAGCGGCCGTGTCTCCGGCGAAGCCGTTCCGAGTTTTCTGGTGTATGGACGAGAAGCCCGCGCTGAAGAAAAAAAACGGTGAACGGTGTCTACAAGCAGGTCACGGCGCAGCGGAGAACCGCAATATTGCACTATGGCAAGGTCTGACGCCTCGGAACGAGGACCTGAAACCGATACAGGATTCAGGTAGCATGCCGGCCAACTGATAGGTTTATACGCAAATTGCCCAATGGTTGTCAACCGATCCTCAATAGATTCAGTCATGGCCACCCTGCCCGGTCTTGCATCAGATGGTATTCTTCGAGGATAATCCGCCTGAGCCGTCCACGGAGCGCTCAACATGGTCACCCTAGAGAACATCCAGGCCGCCCGAGCAGGAATTCGAGAGGCCGTTTACCTGAGCCCCCTCGGCAACTCGGAGACCCTGAGCAAGGCGACCGGCAAGAGGGTCTATCTGAAGCTCGACAATCTCCAGATGACGGGTTCGTTCAAGGAGCGAGGGGCGCTCTGGCGTCTCTTGCAGCTCTCGGAGGCCGAACGGGTGCGGGGCGTCATCACCGCCTCCGCTGGCAACCACGCCCTGGCCGTGGCGTATCATGCCTCGCGTCTGGGCGTCAAGGCCTGCGTGGTGATGCCGGAAACGACCCCTCTGATCAAGGTCGTATCCGTCCGGGAGCATGGTGCGGAAATCGTCCTCCACGGCCACACCTTCGATGAAGCTTACCACCGATCCCGGGAGCTCGAGAAGGAGAGCGGAGCGGTCTACGTTCATGCCTTCAACGACCCCTGGGTCATTGCGGGCCAGGGCACCATCGGGCTCGAGCTGCTCGAGCAGGAGCCCGGGCTGGACGCCGTGGTCGTGCCGGTAGGCGGCGGGGGGCTGATCTCCGGGATCGCCACGGCGATGAAGAAGCTGAAGCCGAGGATCAAAGTCATCGGCGTCGAGGCCGAGAGCTGGCCCGCGATGAAAATCTCGCTCGAGCAGGGCCGGATCATGGAGATCGGGGCGACGGAGACCCTGGCCGACGGCATAGCGGTCAAGCGCGTGGGGGACCTGACCTTCCCGATCATCAGCGAGCTGGTGGACCAGATGGTGACGGTGACGGAGGAGGAGCTGGCGAATGCGATCCTGATCCTGGCGGAACGCGAAAAGACGATTGCGGAAGGCGCGGGCGCTGCCGCCCTGGCCGCGCTGATCAACCGCAAGTTCTGGATCAAGGAGCAAAATGTGGCGGCGGTGGTCAGCGGCGGCAACATCGACATGAACATGATCTCGAGGATCATCGAGCGCGGCCTGGCCAAGGACGGCCGGCGCGTCCGGCTCGTCGTGGAGATTCCGGACCGTCCGGGCAGCCTGCACAAACTGACGGGTGTGATTGCCCGGCTGCGGGCGAATATCCTCGACATCGTTCACGATCGCGCCTTCATCCGCGGGAGCTTCGGCAATACGGAGGTGGAAGCCACACTGGAGACTCGCGGCCGCGATCACATCACGCAGATTCTCGAGGAGCTGAAAGCCGCGGGTTTCCGGGCCAGGGAGGAAACCTAATGAAATCCGCCGCGCCCGAAGGTCGCAGCGCATTTCAGAGACAGGGTTGGCCCGGCTGGCCAGGCCCAATCTGACACCTTGCCCCTGCCCTGTTTCGACGCGGTCCCCTCCCGCAGAGCCCCATCGGGAATCCTACCGGTTGAACCTGCCCCCCCCATGGCGAATTCGGCCCATTCGAGCGATCCCTGCGATATCTGCCTGGCCGGTGAGCCTTTCTTGCCTTTCCTCGAGGTGAGCCTCTCCGGCATCCTCGACGTGAATGTCCTTCGGTGTCACCGGTGCGGCTTCCGGCAGGTCAGGCCCAGGCTTTCACGCCAGGAGCTTGCATCGCTCTACCCCAGCGAGTACTTTGACTCCGCGTCCGAGGTTGGATTCCGGGATTACGCCAGGCAACAGCAACGCTGCGAGCGCGATGCCTACTTCCTGGCGCGGCGGCTTCGGAGACTGTCGCCCAGCGGATGCCTCCTCGATGTCGGCTGCGCCCTCGGATTCCTCATCGAAGCCCTCCAGCGATTCTCGCCCTGGACGGCCGTGGGTATCGATGTCTCGCCGTTCGCCGTGTTCTTCGCTCGGAAACGCTACGGACTCGACGCTCGATGCGCAACCCTGGATGAAGCCCGCTTCCCTGACCAATCGTTCGATTTCATCGTGCAGAAGGACCTTCTCGAGCATGTCCCCAACCCGCGGAAACATCTCCTCGAATCGCACCGCATTCTCAAGCCGGGCGGACACCTCTGGCTCGTCACGCCGAACGGAGAAGCCAATCTGAGGCCCCTCGTGAAACTCGCCCGTTCCCTTCAGGACCCGGATTCGCCCTCCCTGCCACTCCTCGAGCAGGGACACCTCTCCTTCTTCTCCAGCGACCATCTTCTCCGCCTCTTCGCCGACTGCGGGTTCGAATGTGTCCGCATGCGCAACATCAACCTGAGGCGGGGCCTGCGAGCCCTGGGCTATCTTCCGCGGAGACGAAGGGGGCCGCCCCTCGCGCCCCGGGGACACCCGCGAAATGCGGATGCGGCAGGCCCGGCCTCAACGTACGCCGCGCCGGCAGCGCTTCGAGAAGACGACCCACGGACCCTCAGGCTTTACGAACAGGTCTGCCGGGAAATCGAGATCGAGCGCTCGGCCCTGCGGCGGTCCAGGCCTTACTACTATTTTCGGCATGCCCTCAGGGCCCTGGCCGCCCTGCCAGCCCCCTTTCACTGGGGCAACGATTTCGAGTTCCTCTTGCGGAAACGCTAAGTGCATGGGTTCACCAGTTCGTCACAGATTTCTAGTACACGTGCAAGGAAGTGCAGATGCACTTGCGAACCCGCCTACTCGTCCTTCGATTCATAAATCCGATGACGGATTTCTTCCCTCAGGGCTCGTGCTGAGTCAGCAAACGGGCTCGTCCTGTGAGGGTCGTTCGTCCTGCTCATTACGCATCGAAGCACGAGGCTCCATGACCCTCACCCCGGCCCTCTCCCGCAGGGAGGGGATGATGCTGATCTGCCGGTTGTTCCCGCATGAGAGAGAAAATCCCTCTCCCCCCTGGGAAAGGGCCGCGGCGAGGGAAAACTCCGGACGAACTTTTGAAACGGTCTACTAAGCCCCGGAGCTGGCATGTTGCGCACAGTCTGCCTCGCGGCCATGGTCTTCCTCTGCGGCTGGGTTCTCATGGCCCTCGAAATGGTCGGCCCGCGGCTCATCGAGCGCGATTTCGGAAGCGGCATCTACGTCTGGGGCAGCGTCATCAGCGTCTTCCTCCTCGCCCTCTCCGTCGGCTACTGGACCGGCGGCAAGGCCTCACGCCGATGGAAGCCCCCCTGGACCCTTGCCGCCATCGGATTCGCCGTCTCCGCCTGGATTCTCCTGATCCACTTCGCCAACCGGCCCGTCAACGATTGGCTCTTCACCCATGGCGTCCAGGAGCTGGCGTGGTCCGAACGCTGGGCCGCCCTCGCTTCAGCCTTCTCCCTCTTCTTCGTTCCCTCCGGCCTCCTCGGTATGATCTCCCCCATGGCCATCCGACTCGCCGCCAGCGACCTTGACCGCGTCGGCGAAAGCGCCGGCCTGCTCTATGCCGTCTCCACGGTCGGAAGCTTCCTCGGCTGCCTCGTCACCGCCTTCTACCTCGTGGACTTTGGCCTGTCCAAGGTTCTCCTCGGCCACGCTGCAAGCCTCGCCGCCGGCTCGCTGCTTTTTGGCTGGCTCTGCCCCGATCCGAAATCATGAACCGCACCGGCTGTATTCCCCTCCTTTTCTCTCTGCTCGTTGGGGTCGGAGTCCTGACGCCAGAGAGATGCCGCGCCCAGGACCGTAAAGTCCTCTTCGAGACGGATGGAAAGGACCGGCCTAGCCCCTATCACCATATCTTGGTCGATGAGATCGACGGCATCCGCACCATGCGATTCCGGCGGCTCGGCACGGATTACGAGGAATCGCGGTACGATACCCGCAATCCCCTGCGGCCCGTCCTCAGTTACACCCGGCTTTTCTTCTCCGCCTTCCTGTTCCATCCGCAGCCGAAGCGGGTCCTCATGATCGGGCTCGGGGGCGGCAGCGTCCCCACCCTGGTCCGGCATTATTTCCCCGACGCCGTGATGGACACCGTGGAACTGGACCCCATGGTCGTCGTCGCGGCCATGGCCTGCTTCGATTTCCGGCCCGACCGCGTCTTCGTCGCCGAGGAGGCCGCTCGCCGCTACTTCGACACCGGCAAGGAACTCCTCGCCAGCGCTGGCGAAACCGGATCGCCAGGGGACAGAAATCGGGTCTTCGTGCGCGACGGCCGGGTGCAGGTCCGGCTCTTCCTGGCCGCAAGGGCCCGCTACGATGTTGTGTTCCTCGACGCTTTCCGAGGGGGTTACATCCCTTTCCACCTCACGACCCGCGAGTTCCTCAGCCAGTGCAGCGGCCTTCTCACGGAGGGCGGCGTCGTCGCCCTGAACATGCGGCCCGATTTCAAGATTTATGACTACCACAAGCGCACCGTCGCCGCGGTCTTCCCCTCCCTCTTCACCTTCGGTCAGGAAGGCAACAAAATCTGCGTCGCTCTGCCGCGGCCGCGTGACATCCCACCGAGTCAGCTTCAGAAGACGGCGCTCGAGCTCCAGGCCCGCCACGCCTTCACCTTCCAGATTCCCTCCCTGATCGAGGAGCTCTCGATGGAGACGGACTACGAGAAGACCGGCGAAATCTTCACCGATGACTATGCCCCCGTCAACGTGCTCCGGGGCATCCCCAGGGAATGAGGAAGCGCCCAACTGCGCGGGACGCGTCAGCGTTCCGTCCGAGAGAGGTGACGTGAGGGGCCAGACGAAGCGCTGGCGCGCTTCGCTGCAAAAATCCGCGAAGCGCTGAATCATCATCGGTTGCGAAATCGGGCGGGGCCGCCTCCCCGAACTTGTTGAGAAGTTACGTTGCCTCTGAAGGGGCAGCACCGCTTATGGCTTCTTCCACACGTCGATCGGACGGGTGCCCATGGATGCGAACGGCAGATTGACCTTTTTTCCGGTTCCAGCGGAATGGTAGGCGGCAAAAAGAGCTTCAAGCACGGCCCGACCATCTTCGCCGGTCTCGGCGGGCTGCCGGTCGTTCCGCACACAGTCCACAAAATGGGCGAATTCCTGGGGGAACCCGTAATTCCACGCCTCTTCGTACATCGTGAAGCTCCAGCCGCGGGTCGTAGCCGCCTTCTCGACGGCGTAGTCGTATCCGGCGTCGCTGTAGGTCAGGATCGAGTTGCCCTGGAGTAGGTTGGCGTAGGCCACGCCTTTCGAGCCATAAATCTCGGCGCGGTCGTCCATGCCTCCCAGCTTCGTCCAGCTCTCCTCGGCGAGAGCGGCACACCCGTTCTCGAACTCGAGAAGGATCAGCGCGTTATCGTCCCCACGAGTCTTCTCCTGGTGCACCTGGAGGCTCATCTGGGCGTAGACGGACCGGATTTTCGGCTTTCCGAGCAGCCAGCGGAAGAACTCGATGGCATGGCAGCCCATATCCATGGCCACGCCACCGCCGGAACGCCGAACGTCCCAGAAATGCGCAGCGTGCGGGCCGTCATGCTTCTCGCTCTGCTTGAGGAGCGTGGGCGTGCCCAGGGCGCCATCGTCCAACAATTTCTTCAATCGGACATACTTCGGGGCGAAACACAACTCCTCGGCATACATGAGCTTCAGCTTGGCCCTGCCGCACGCCTGGATCATGCGGTCTGCCTCCTGCAGGTTCAGGCAGAGCGGCTTTTCACACACGACGTGCTTGCCCGCGGCGGCCGCATCCAGCGTGGCCTGGCAGTGAAGGTCGTTCGGAATCCCCAGCACTACCATCTCGACCTCGCTCATCTCCAGAAGCTTGCGGTAGTCCGTGAAATGGTGTGGAATGCCGTGCCGAGCAGCAAAGCTCTTCGCGTGCTCCCCCGTCGGGGACGCCACGGCAAACAGCTCCGCCTCCGGGACGGTCTTCAATGCCTCCGCGTGGAGGGTTGAGACGAATTGGGAGCCGAGAAGGCCAACACGGACGCGCTCATTCATGGCAGGTCCTCCTGAGAGATGGAGTTTGGCACTTTTTGACCATCGACACAAGCGAGTACCGAGTTCCTGGGAGCGCCAGCCTGCCTGCCGAAGCGTCGCAGGCAGTCATCCTGCTGGCTTTTTATTGCTATTTTGGAGGTTAATAGCTCAAATGCCAAGGGTGCCGGCAAGATGCAGGCGCCCACAGGGGCCGTACCGACGTTCGAATGAAAATCTGCCAAACTTCAGTGATCAGAGCCCGAAATGCCCGTGAACGGCTTCGGTTACAGGCTCGAACGGCTGTCCGAAGCATTTACGGACCCGCCTCGATACTGCACGAAATCGCTCTGCCGGTGGTACAGGAAGCCTTGTGGGGACCGAGGCCGCCGGCAGCCATGAGCCGGCGGCCGCCTTCATCCATCGTCGCCGCAGGATCGGCGCGTGGCGGTAATTCCTTACCACAGTTTCCACCACGTAGGCGAGTAGACGAGTTGGGAAGTGCGGGTGCACTTCCGATCTCGTCTACTCGCCAGAACATCAGTTCAGGAGACCGTCGCACTATGGGTGAACTGATTTTCTGGGTCTCGGCCCCACGTCGGAAAGATCAATCGGCTCGAAGCCGATCGACCAGGCGGGCGAGTCCGGCAGGAGCGTGAAGTCCCTGGCCTCCAGGTCACGAAACTTCGGATCGGCCACCAGCGAGTGCCGATCAAAACCCATCTTCTGCCACTCCGCCAGATTCAAGGGCTTCGAATCCGGCCCCCTCGCCTGGCCCAAAACCACCTCGCCCGTGATGTCCCAGAACAGGTTCAGGTCGGTAATGTAGCCGCGCTGCTCGAAGCGGTGGCCGTATCCACCTGCAAACATCGGCTTCCCGCGGCTCACGACGATGTTGCGCTCGAATGTGAAGCTCAGATGCACGTCGGACCGGCTCAGCGCGATGACCCGCTCCTCGCCGAAGGCGAAGATGTTGTTGCGCACCACGTTCTCCCGCCCGTAGTGCTGATGGAATACCTGGCTGTTGGTCTCGTAACAGATGTTTTTTTCAATCAGGATATGAGAACTGCCCTCGTCCGGGTAGATGCACCACCCGCCGTAGTTGGACTTGGTGACATCGTGGATCAGGTTGCCCCGAAGGACCGTGCCGGGCTGGACTCCGAGGGTGTAGATGCCGCCCATATCGGAAAGTCCGCCGCCGCCGAGATGGTGGATGTGATTCTTCTCGACGCGGTTGTCGCAGGTCACATTCTCCGAAAAACCCCAGACCCAACCCACGGAAATCCCGCTGTAGTAGAGGTCGTGGATATGGTTGTGGATGATGACGTTCCCGAAAGAATGACCCACGAGCACGCCGACCGCGCTGTGAAAGATGCGCCCCCCGCAATGGATGTGGTTGTCCGTCAGCCGGTGCAGTCCGTTGCGGCCCCAGCGCGGCCCCTCGGCATTGGACCCGTTGAGCTTGATGCCGCCTCCCCCGAGGTCGTATAGCTCGTTGCCGATGATCCGCACCCCCTGGCAGCCGGGCCCGACTTCGATGCCGTACCAGCCGGCGTTCCGGACCGCACAGTCCTCGATGTTGATGTGCCGAGCCCCCGTGAGACGGACCACGCCGGGCACGTCGCAAGCCGCCTGGGCGGCTGCGGCGTCGCCCTGGCGGAGGTGCACCTCGCCCGGGTGGCCGAACCCCGTCGAAGCCACCGCACCTTCCTCGTCCGGATGCCGCCAGTCCGTGTGCTGGAAGACCAGGCCCTGGAAACGCAGGAACTCGACGAAACGGTTGTGCTCGGCATCGCCTTCGATCCTCAGAATCTGCAACAGCCGTGGGGCATAGACCTCCGTGGTCTCGGGTGATTCTCCGGCGAAGGGGAGATAGTAAAGCTTCCCCGCTGGCCGGTCCAGATACCACTGGCCGGGCTGGTCGAGCGCCTCGAACATGTTCTCGACGTAATAACGGGCGTAGCGCTTTCCGGTGTCATCGGACAGGGGTGCGTAACCCCGGCGTCCCAGCTCCACGCGGCGCGTGTGAGCATCATACGAAACGACGGGAAATCGCTCCTCGATCCACCAGTGAAGAGCGACGACCTCGACGTCCGAGATGTTCCTCCATGCCCCGAAATCGCCCGGCGCGGCGACGAAGGCGCGCTGCTTGCTCGAGCCCCAGGCGGCAGGCAGCTTCAAGCCCGGAACGTCTTCCATGTAGAAAACACCCTCCCGCGGCAGCCTCGGACGCGGCCTCCGCTCACCGTCCACAAAGAGCTGCCGGAAGCTCCACCGGCCATCCGCCACATCCGGCAAGTCCGCCACCCAGCAGGTCCGGCCGTTGTGCTGGGTCACCCGCCAGCCCGTGATGCGCTCCCCGCCGTCGAGAACGGGCTTCTCGCCCGGGTAGGCGGCGTAGGTGACGGGCGCCGAATCCTCCGGCCCGAAGGAAAGCGGCTCCTTGAGCGCATATCGCCCGCCACGAAGCCAGATGGTGATGGGACCGCTCAAACCCTGAAATTCCCAGGAAAAGTTGCGATAGTCCGGCACCGCCTTGAACGCACGAATGCGGTTGCGTGCGCCCGCAGGCGTGGCCAAAGGCCCGTCCGTTTTCTCGGCGTTGGGCTCCGACAGCCTCCCGGACCAGGTGTCTTTGCCCTGCAAAGAAACAAAAAGGTCCTGGGGTCCCATAGGCGCTGGCGTCATGTTCTAGGCTCCTAAAAGGGATGAATGGCGAAGCCGCCTTACAGCAGCCCCAAACCGGCCCGTCTTTCATCGTGCTCGCTCTCGTCCCCAAAACGCAAGCGAACATTCCGGCGACGGCGAGGATGAGGATGATAACACGCCGTTCCTCGATGCCGAAGCGCGCCAGCGCTCCGGGCGCTCCATCGAGTTTCCCGGTCCACCCGTGCACCCTTACTTCTGAACCGTAAGACTCGCCGAGCCACCTCTGCTCCACAGGGGATAGATGGCCGCTCCGATGGCAAAAAGCACCAGGCTCAGAATCTGGGCGTTGGTGAGTTCCAGGCTGCCCCGGCCCACGTCAGCCCGGAAAAACTCGAGGAGAAACCGCAGGACGGCGTACGCCATCGCGGACGCCGCCACCACCTGACCCTCGAAGCGTTTCCGCTGCAGCAGGCCCAGCAGGGCCAGGCCCAGCAACGCCGCGGCCATCGACGAGTAAATCTGCGTCGGATGCACCGGGAGCGAACACGCATCGTCCGCACCGACCTCCTCCGGGTAGAGTTCCACGTGACGCCCGTGAGCGGGGCTGCCCCGGGGAAATTGGACGGCCCACGGCAGGGCATCCGCACGCGGGCCGAAGCAGCACCCGTTCATAAAGCATCCGAGCCGGCCCCAGGCCAGCCCGAGGAAGAGGCAGGGCATGAGGATGTCCCCGATGCGGAGGACGGGGAGGCGTCGCCGCCGGAGAAACCAGACGACGCCGATCGTGCCGCCGGCAAGTCCGCCCTGGAAAACGAGGCCGCCCTGCCACACCTTGAACGCGTCGGCGAAGGATGTGGGATACTGGATCAGGTAAAAAATCCTCGAACCGAGAACACCGCTAACCGTGGCCACAACGGTCAAGTCCAGAACCTCGACGGGCTGCATGGGAATTCCCTGGGACTCGACCAGTCTCCGGGCCAGGAGGATACCGGCGACCATGCCGATGACGAGCAGGCTGCCATAGGCATAGATGGGCAGGTCGAACGACCCGAGGAACGGCAGCCAGAGCGGCAGCTTCACCAGGATCGGTTTCATGAATGGAGAAGCCGGACGAGGAGGATCGAGCCGATCCCGGCGAGCACGAGCAGGAACTGCACCAGGCTGGCGGCGGCCGTGGCCACACGGCGGTGCAGGCCCGGGACCAGGTCGGAGAGGGCCACGTAGAGGAAGCTTGCCGCGGAGATGGCGAGAAAGTAAGGGATGGTGGACCGGAGGGCGGAGAGGGCGTAATAGCCGCCGATGGCCCCTACCAGCGTCGCCAGCGACGAGAGCAAGTTGTAGATGAACGCCTTTCTGCGGGAGTAGCCGCTCTCCAGGAGAATGGCGAAATCGCCCACTTCCTGCGTGATCTCATGGACGATCACGGCGAGGGCGGCGGTCATCCCGAGCGCCTCCGAATGAAGGAAGGCAGCCGCCAGCACGATCCCGTCCACCAGGTTGTGAAACGAGTCACCGACGAGGATCAGGACCCCGGCAGCGCGATGGACGTCGCACTCGCCCTCGTGGCAGTGACGCCAGAGCACGATCTTCTCCAAGACGAAGAAGGCGAGGATGCCCGCCAGCACGACGGCCAGCACCCTGCCCAGCGAATCGCCGCCGGGCTTCGCCCCCATCTGGTCCACCGCCTCCGGAATCAGTCCGATGAGCGCCGCCGCCAGCAACGAGCCGGTCGCATAGCTGACCAGCGCCGGAACGAGCACCTTCCGCGTCGTTTCGGGGAACAGGAGAAGGACTCCGGCGCCTCCGACCGCCCCGACGCTTCCAAGCAGGCTCAAGGTGAATATCCACGCCAGCGTCATGGGATGACCAGCTCGAATTCCTGCCCGTAATGGGGGACGTCCACGGGCCCGATGTGCCGGGCCTCCAGGTGCTGCTCGAGGGCCAGACTCTGGCCCTCATCGCCGTGCACCAGGAAAATCCCCCGAGACGCGCCCGCACACGCTCCAATGAATTCAATCAGCCCGTCACGGTCCGCATGCGCGCTGTAACCGTTCATCACCTCCACTCGGGCCTTCAGGCGATACTCGTGCCCCAGGATTTTCACGAAGGGCAACCGGAGCACCAGACGCTTGCCCAGCGTGTGCTCCGCCTGATACCCGACGATCAGCACCAGGTTGCGCTCGTCCTCGACCCGGTGCTTGAGGTGGTGCAGGATGCGCCCGGCCTCGCACATGCCCGATGCCGCTACGATCACGCAGGGCTGCTTCCTCTCGTTCAACGCCTTCGAAGCCTCCACCTCCCGAATATAGGTCACCAGCCCCCGCCCGAACGGGTCGTCGCCCCGGCCCAGAATCGCCCGCATCTCCTGGTCGTAACACTCGGGGTGTTTCGAGAACACCTCCGTCGCATTCACCGCCAGCGGGCTGTCCACGAAGACCGGGATCGAAGGCAGCCGGCCCGAACGGATGAGCCGGTGGAACGAGTAGACCAGGTTCTGCGTACGGCCGACGCTGAAGGCGGGGATCAGCACCAAGCCGCCGCGGCCGAACGTCTCCTTCACCAGCGCCTCGAGCCGGCCCTCCATGTCTTCGACGGGCGGATGCAGGCGGTTGCCGTACGTGCTTTCGCTGATCAGCCAGTCCACGGGCGGCATCGGCGACGGATCGCGCAGGATGGGCAGGCCCCGGCGTCCCAGGTCACCCGTGAAGCCCAGGCTCGGGGCGTGCCCATTTTCGCGAATTTCCAGGCGCACGGAGGCCGATCCCAGGATGTGCCCGGCGTCGAAGAAGCTGGCTGTGACGCCGGATGCGACCTCGAAGGCGCGGCCGTAGTCGACCGCCTGAAGCTGCCGCTCCACCCTCTCCACGTCCCCCTGCACATAGAGAGGCTCGAACGGCTTCCGGCCCTCTCGCTTCCGGATGCGATTCACGAACTCGACGTCCTGTTCCTGGATGTGGGCCGCATCGCGAAGCAGCACCGCCGCCAGGTCGCACGTCGCGGGCGTGGCGTAGATCGGGCCGCGAAAACCCTGGCGCACCAGCGACGGCACGTTCCCGCAATGATCGATGTGCGCATGTGAAAGCACCAGCACGTCGATGTCGCGGGGTCGGAATGGCATCTGCCGATTGCGCTCAAATGCCTCCTTCCTCCGGCCCTGGAAGAGGCCGCAGTCCAGCAGGATGCGCCGGCCGTTCACCTCGAGCCAGTGCATCGATCCGGTGACCGTGCGCACCGCTCCATAAAATCGGAGTTTCATGACAGCGGTTCAGGGAGTCGGACCGGGACTTCCTTCCCGCCGCGGGCGGCGGAACGGAACATGGCGTCGAAGATCACGTTCGTCAGGACCACCTGCTCCGCCGGCACCGGGGAGGGCTTTCCCTCCCGCACCGCGTCCAGGAACGCGCCCATCTGCAGCTTCCACCGGTCCACCTGCGGCAAGCTCGATGGCTGCGTGTTCGTCATCATCCCGAATTCGTTCCGGAACAGCTCCAGAGGGTCCAGAGCCAGCCCGGCCTTCGTGCCGAGAAAGTAAGTGCGGCCCAGGGTCAGGATATGCGCCGCCCACGAGACCTTGAACACCAGCGTGCCGCCGGTCTTCAGGCGTATCCAGGCGACGCCGAACTCTTCCACCTCGAATTTCTTCGGATCATACTGCCACGTGGCGTTCATCGGCGGCCCCTGCCGGCACAGGCGGTCCTGAATCACCGCCGATACGCTCACCGGCTTCGGAAATCCGAGAACATCCAGAGCGGTGTCCAGGTTGTACACCCCGATATCCGCCACAGCTCCCAGCCCGGCCGTCCCCTTTTGCTGAAACGTTCCCCCGGGGTTTCCGTGCCGGCGAGTCTGGCAGGTCTCCGCGTAATAGACCTCCCCAAGGGTGCCCTCGGACACGATCCGTTTCGCCTGCCGCTGGGCCGGGTCGTACCGCGAGTGGACTCCGATGCAGAGCACGCGGCGGGACTGCCTCGCGGCCCGCAACATCCGCGTTGCGTCCTGGAGATTGTCCGACATCGGCTTCTCGCAGAACACGTGCTTGCCCGCTCGCAGCGCGTCCACCGCGGGCTGCGCATGCGCACGGTTGAACGTGCAGATGCTCACCGCGTCCAGCTCGTCCATCTCCAGCAGCTTGTGGTAATCTTCGAACCAGTGCGATACGCCATAGCGCTTCGCCCACTCCTCGGCACGCGGGGCCATGACGTCCGCCACCGCCACGATCTCCACCCCCGCGTTGGCCCGGTAACCCGCCACGTGGGCATGCGAGATACCCCCTGCCCCGATGACGCCAATCCGCACCGTTTTCGATTTCCCCTTCTTGCCCAAGGTCGGTCTCCTTTCCACTCCAGAATGCCCGAGACGAGAAAAATTCATTCTAGCGCGTGCTGCCCTCTTCGATAGCGCAAAATTCCGGCAGATTCAAGAAGGGCACCGTCGTTGAGTTATAATGGCCCCCATGGAGCTTCCTCCCCTCTATCGCATCCGGCAGGAATTCGACCGCGAGCGCGTCGAGAACATCCCCGCAGCGGTTTCCTCCGAATTGGGCCGTATCCGCATCGAGACCCGCGCGAGGCCAGGCCAGACCGTGGCCCTCACCGTCGGCAGCCGCGGCATCGCCAACCTGCCCCTCATCATCCGCAGCGCCGCCTCCGAGTTGAAACGGCTCGGCCTCCGGCCCTTCATCATCCCCGCCATGGGCAGCCACGGAGGCGCCACCGCCGCCGGCCAGGAAAAAGTGCTCGCCCATTACGGCATCTCCGAGGCCTCCGTCGGCGTACCCGTCCGGTCCTCCATGGACGTCATCCGCGTCGGCGAAACGACCGACGGCGTGCCCGTCGTCATCGACCGCCTGGCATCCGAGGCGGACTGGATTGGCGTGATCAACCGGGTCAAGCCCCACACCCGTTTCCGCGGCGACATCGAGAGCGGCCTCGCCAAGATGTTCCTCATCGGCCTGGGCAAGGCCGAAGGCGCCCGGATTTACCACCGCGCGGAGGTCCACCTTTCCTTCCGGCGGTTGATCGAGACCGCCGTGCCTCTGGTGCTGCGCCAGTGCCGGATTCTCTTCGGCCTGGGCATCATCGAGAACGGCTACGACGAGACGGCGCGGCTCGCCGCAGCCGGTCCCGAGGAAATCTTCGAGCTGGAGAAGGAGCTGCTCGCCGACGCGAAACGGCGCATGCCCAGGCTCCCGTTCCAGTCCCTCGACGTGGTCGTCGTCGACCAGATCGGGAAGAATCTGAGCGGAACGGGTATGGATACGAACATCGTTGGTGTGAAGTCCGGGATCGAAATCAAGCGCATCTATGCGCGGGACCTCCACCCCGCCTCCGAGGGCAATGCCACGGGGGTCGGGATCGCCCACATGGTCCACCGCCGCCTCGTCCGCCGCATGGACGCCCGTGCCACTTACATGAATTGTCTGACCTCGCTCGGCATCGAGCTGGCGCGCATCCCCATGACGTTCGATACGGACCGCGAGGCCCTGGAGGCAGCCCTGACGACCATCGGGCTCACGCCGCCGCCGCAGGCCCGGCTCTGCTGGATAGCCAACACCCTGGAGTTGAGCGAAATCTGGGCCTCCGAGGCCTGCCTCAAGCCTTCGTCCACTGCATTACACGTCGAGGCCGGGCCATTCCCCATGACCTTTGACAACGAAGGCCAATTCGTGCCATTCCCCGGCATGTTCCATTGAACTTCAGGAAGATGTCACTTCCCTGGCCGCCGCGCGATGCCTGATGGGAATCGGAGGGTATCACCCGCCTGAAGAGGGATTCAGGCGTGGACCAAGCGCTAAAGCGCTCACTCCACCGAGTTACGTCAAAATCAAAGCCTCTCGTGGTCGTTGCCACGAGCGGAGGTTGCGATGCTCACATTACCCGGGTAATATACCGCCATGGCCTTGGCTCAGTCAAAGCTGACTTCTCAGGGGCAAGTCTCCGTACCGGCGGAAGTACGCCGCAAGCTCGGGGTCGGTCCCGGCTCCGTCCTCGAGTGGAGCGAGGAGGATGGAAAGATCGTCGTCCGCCGCTCGGGAAGATATACTACCATGGATATTCATCGGGCCATCTTCGAGTCCCCGCCCGACCTGCGGACGCTGGATGAACTTCAGGAAGGTGTCCGGAACTTCATACGCCGGAAACATGCGCGCCGTTGATGCCAACCTCCTCGTCCGACTCGTCATTCAGGATGAACCCAAACAGGCAGCGGCGGCTGAAGCGTTCATCTCCAAGCGTGCTTGGGTGTCTCATCTCGTGCTCGCCGAGTTCGTTTGGGTCCTTGACGCCGTCTATCAGCTAAAGGCTTCGCAAATTGCCGACGCAGTCGACATGCTGACAGAACATGAACACCTGACGATTCAGGAGGCGGATGTGGTTCAGGATGCGCTCCGCGAGTTCCGAGGGCATCTCTCTGAGGGGTTCACCGATTGCCTGATCCTTGCTATGGCACGCAAGGAGGGCCATCTGCCGCTTGGCACGTTCGACCGCCGCCTGTCCAAACTTGACGGTGTAGAATTGCTTTGACGCGTTCGGATTTCTCTCCGACTCGCACCCCAGGGCCAGTCCCAGCGCTCCCCACAACGCCTCTTCTCAAATCGCCAGCGCCGCCCTGGCAACAAAGCGATGCCCAGCATTACATGGGAAGCTGCCTGAATACGAGAAGATAACGGCCCGTGGCTTCTCCAATCAGCACCGCCATCACCGCAACGTAAAGAATCCCCGTCGCCGCCGTGGTCGCCTTCCATCGCGCCAGCGTGTGCCAGGCCATCCCCGCCAGGACCACTCCCCCGGCCAGACCCACCACGACGCGGACCCAGAAGCAGAGGGCGTCAAAACTCGCACGGGTAGTGACGAGCCGCACCAGTTCCGCGTCCGGGCCGCTGGACACGACATAGAGCCCCACCGCCAGGACTGCCCCCTGGGCCAGAAGGGCAAGGCCTGTCAGGGCCACGAGAGCCTTTAGCGGCCGGAGCGAAAGCGCCGGGGTGACGAGATACCAGTGGCCGAGAAGCATGGCGCTCAGGACGCCGCCGAGAGCAAGAGATGAGGCCAGGAAACTGGCCGCCGTCAGGAACTGCAGACCCAAGGCTGCGCCCGAGGGAAGAAAGAGCGGAACGAGGTCCGCAACGGCGAGCAGCCCCAGGAGGGCGAGGATGCCCCAGACCCATCGGCGAAGCGGCCGCGTTTGCGCCAGGCAGAGCACGGCGGCAAGAACGAAGAGGCCTGCAAACGACCACGGGACGACGGGGCCCCAGCCCGCGGGTGTGACGGGGCCAGAAATCCAGCATCCGGCGGAAAGCGCGGCACGTACATCCGCACCCGCGGTCACACTCAGGCCCGCCAGGGCCGCCGCCACGTACACCCCCGCCATCATACGGTAGAAATTCGCGCCGACGCGCTCGGACTCCGGCGTCAGGAGCAAGGAAAAGGCTCCGCCCGCCGCTAATTGCAGAAAAAAAACCAGGATCAAACCGCGACCCGGGGGCAGCATGGTGGGAGTCTCTGAGTCAAAGTACATCCAACGAATAGCGTTTTATCGCCTCGTCGCCGAACGACGAGGCGATAAAACGCTATTCGTTAAGCGCACAAACTGTTGCGGCCGTATCGTTTGTCATTGGCGAGGTCGAAGCGATGTGTTGGAGTTACGCCTTCAGGCGTGGTCTTCTCGGACAACGGCTAAAGCCGTCACTCCAACCCCTGCGGAGAGGGCTCCAGCGCTTAACTGAACAGTATTGACTTTAAATCGGTTTCCCCGCCTCGATGACTATCAAGTTCTTTGGCCAGAGACTAGAAATTCGAAAAAACAGCGCAAAAGATAAAAATGAAAAGATCAAAGTGTTATAAATCCAGCGCGACGCGGAACCCGATGTTGTTGTTCCGGTTGTCAGGCGTGTTCCTGTTGCGATGGGCGGAGCGGCAATGCCCCGGGCCGTAGTTCCAACTGCCGCCGCGACGAACACGCGACGTGCCCTCTTTCTGAGCGATTGGATCACTTTCTGGGCTGCTCGAATAGAACGATTCATCATGTAGTCAACCACACGAGAAGTTTATCTCTGGCGGATGATTGTCCCAGTTTGCTGCGGATGCCGCGCATGGGAGCAACATTCAGGTCGTTCCCTCTCCGACGGAAGGCGGGGAACAGGACGGCGCTCCTGATCGCCGGTATCGTTCGCTCACGTAAATCTCCTCGCCCACAAGCTGGACGTCATAGCAGGGGACCGAACATCCTGGCCGGTTCGTGCACGCGCCCGACTCGAGGTCGAACGTCCAACCGTGGTCTGGACACGCCAGCGTTCGACCACCGAGGATAAAGCCCCGATGCAGGGCCGCACCCAGGTGCGGGCAGACGTCCTTGATGGCGTAGTATTTCCCGTCCACACGAAACAGCGCGGCCTCGCGCTTGCCTATTTTCACCGGAAGCCCCTTGTCCCCGGGCACATCACCTCTGCTGGCGACCTTGACGTAACCTTTCATGCCGCTTGTTCTTTGTGGTGAAAATAAGCTGGGACCTTTCCACCATCGTTCCCATGCGCAGTCGCAGGGCATTCAGCTTGATGAACCCTTCAGCATCCTTCTGATTGTAGACCTGATCGGCCTCGAAGGTGGCCAGTTCGGGATTATAAAGGGATCGAGGCGACTTTCGACCGACCACGCTGCAGTTGCCCTTGTACAGCTTGAGCCGGACCGTTCCGCTCACGGTCCTTTGTGAGTGATCGATCAGGCCCTGCAGCATCTGGCGCTCGGGGGAGAACCAGAATCCGTAGTAGATCATCTCCGCGTAGCGGGGGATCAGCGTGTCCCGCAGGTGCATCACCTCCCGGTCCATCGTGATCGATTCCATGGCGCGGTGCGCCACGTGCAGGATCGTCCCGCCCGGCGTCTCATACACCCCGCGGGACTTCATCCCGACGAATCGGTTCTCCACCATGTCCACGCGGCCGATCCCGTTCTTCCCCCCCAGCTCGTTCAACGCCGCCATGGTCCGGGCCGGAGAAAGCTTTCGGCCGTCCACGGACACCGGATTGCCCTCGTGGAATTCGATCTCTACGGTGGTTGGCCTGTTCGGCGCCCGTTCCGGAGACACCGTCAGGACAAACATGTCCTCCGGCGGCTCACGCCAGGGGTCCTCGAGAATGCCGCCTTCGAAGCTCAGATGCAGCATGTTCCGGTCCATGCTGTAGGGCTTCTTCACCGTGACGGGCACCGGGATGCCATGCTCGGACGCATAGCGGACCAGGTCGCTCCGGGACTTGAATTCCCACTCGCGCCATGGCGCTACGACCCGAATATCCGGCTTCAGCGAATACGCGGTCAGCTCGAACCGCACCTGATCATTGCCCTTGCCGGTCGCGCCATGGGCGATCGCATCCGCCTTCTCCCGAATAGCGATCTCCACCTGTTTCTTGGCGATCAGGGGCCGGGCGATGGAAGTCCCCATCAGGTAGCCGCCCTCGTAAATCGCATTGGCCCGCATCATCGGAAAGATGAAGTCCGAGGCGAACTCCTCCCTCACGTCCTCCACGTAGGCCTTGACCGCCCCCGTGCGCAGCGCCTTCTTCCGCACGCCCCGCAAGTCCTCTCCCTGCCCCAGGTCCGCGGTGAACGCGATCACCTCCGCCTGGTATCGTTCGATCAGCCATCTCATGATGACGGAGGTGTCCAGCCCCCCCGAGTAGGAAAGCACGATCTTGCGAATATCCTTCGACATGCCGAGACTCCTTCATCAGTTCTTAGCGCTGCCTGAAACCGACCCGTGTAGCGCGAGGGACCAAGGGCTGAGATAAGATACGGCAAGCGCTTCGCTAACGCTACTGGCTGAGCCGGGCCGGGGCGGATAGACTGCGAGCCAGGGAGAAAACTCCGTGAGCCATTACCTGTCCTTCGTTCAAGACACCCTGCAAACGCTCATCAAGAGGCAATCCGCGCGCCTCGCCGGCGCACCCTACGGTATCCGCTGCATCACCGTGACGGGCACGGTGACTTGCCGATATCGTTCCCTCAATGCTCGGCGCAGCCAGGGCTTCTCCTCCATCGTCATCGAGGAGCGCCTTCCAGAACCATCGCCGAAGACGATGGACTTCGGCATTTGGCCTGTGCTCGACCGGCTGAGCGAGCGGACCGGCGATCCGAAATATCGACAGATGATGGTCGACATGGTCGAGGTGTTCGTGGACTACGGATTCGATCCTCGATCGGGCCTGCCCTATTTCGGAGCGATGTCCGACTTCGACGTTGTCCGCCTCGGCCCCTCGCCTTACCTGGGTGTAGGCCCTCCCGGCTTCAAGTTCACGGCGGACCTCCCCCTGGATGTCCTCCATGCGAAAGCTCCTGATAAGATGAATCGCATGTTGAAGGCTTTCTTCTGGGCGATGGTCACCCGGCCCGAGACGATGGATTTCAATCGCTTTGGTTATTATGCGTTTGAGGATTGCCGCCGGCAGCACGCCATGCCCTACCAGCCCGAACACGTGGCCTTCGCGAGCGCGGGCGCATGGATGATCGAGGCCTGGGCGTTTCACTTCTCCAAGACCGGAGACCCGGAAAGTTTGGAGCGAGCCCGGGCCATGACGAACAAGTGGGGGGCGCTCCAGCACGCGGAAACCGGCCTGATGCCGCACTTCCTTGGGAGCAAGCAAGAAGGTGAGACGACCATGACCGCTCAGCCCTACGTCCACGTAGGAGATAGCGTTACGGGCATCATCCTCCTGACCGCGGCCGATCGGCTCGCGTCCCGCCCGACTGCCCATTTCCTGGCGGGCCAACTCCGTGGTATGGGCCTTCGCCTTCTCCGCGGCCTCGCTCGATTCGCTTACGATCCGGAGCAACGCCTGTTCCACAATTGGCTGCAGGTCGTCGACGGGCGCCCGCACACCGAGTCTTACATCTACCATTTCAGCTCGCAGGCGCAGAAAGATTACTGGGTCCAGCGCGATCCCTCGCTCGCCGACGTGGCTGTCCACGCGGGCAGCGATTACTACGGTGCGGCGCCCTCATCCTGGGGATGCGGCGTCTCCCTGCCCTTCCACACCGCGAGAGCCGCGGAGATGACCCGTGACCCTTTCCTGACCGAGCGCGCCCGGTTTTTTGCTGACGGGGCCATGGACGCGGCCTCGGTGCTCGCAGGCCCATGCAATGCCAGCGGGCAATGGTCGTATCCCGCTTCGGCCTCCTATATCTCCCTCATGCTCTGCCTTCACCGTCTCACGGGCGAGGCGAAGTATGTTCATCGGGCACAAGAATTGGCCGACAGGGAGATACGATTTCTGGGGGGCCTGCCACCCGAAACAATCCCCCAGTGGTGGCAGATGCCTTTCAGAAACAAATTCCTCGAGGCGCTGCTCGATCTGGATGCCATTGCCCATTCATGAAAGTGAGCCTCCGACCATGCGCGTCGTGGCTTCCGGATACGTCTACGATGCTCGTGAGGGCCCCTGTCACCAAAGGTCCTGCGCCCGTACCACGGTTACCCTGCTGCAGGACGGCACCCTTCTGGCCGCATTCCGGCGCGGCAGCGAGCGCGAGTCCCTCGACGGCCATGAATGCCTCTTCGCCAGCACGGACCTTGGCCACACGTGGAAGCTGCGGTTCGATGGACACGGGAAGGGCGACTGGGATGGAATCCCGGGTGAAGTCAAGGGCCTGTCCATCGCCGAGACCCGCCCCGGCGAGATCACCGGGACGGGATTTTGGGTGGACCGCTCGAACCCTGCGCTTCCCTTCATCCATCCCCGGACGCAGGGCCTGCTCCCTATGCGCATCTACCACGTCCGTTCAACGGATGGAGGTTACACCTGGGGGCCCAGGCAGCGGATGGAAACGGACCCGCACAAGGCCTGTTCCCCAGCTTCCGCCGTCCTCCTGCTGGCGGGCGGCGTCTGGGGCCAGCCCTATGAGAACTGGAAGGAATACGAGGATGAGTCGCCGGGCTGGCCTGCGGCCTCGCTGCGACTCTCCAGTGATCAAGGCCTCACCTGGCCCGTCTTTGCAACCGTGGCCCGGCATCCTGGAAACGCGCTCTATTACTGGGACCAGCGCCTCGCCGCCCATCCGCAGACCGGGCAGCTCGTCGCGATGTTCTGGACCCACAACCCCGTCGCCCGGGTAGACAGCGATATCCACATCGCCTGGGGCACGCCGGATGGCCTGTCCTGGACGACTCCTATCCCCACGGGACTGCCGGGCCAGCATTGCCAGCCCATCGCCCTCGGCGGCAATCTCCTGGCCGCTGCCTATACACACCGCCGCGATCCGCCTGGAATCCGGGTCGCCCTCAGCACGGACTTCGGCCGGACGTGGAACCGTTCCCAGGAGGTGGTGGTCTATGACAGCACCGCCGGCGCCGAGTCGGGTGCCCGAGGGCCGCGCGCTCAAGCCGATCTCTGGAACGACATGATTGCTTGGCGGTTCGGGCATGCCCGCGGTAGTCTGCTCCCCACGGGAGAGGTCTTCGTCATTTTCTACGCCGGTGACGACTTGCTAAAGAGCGCCCGATGGGCAAGGGTGGCGATCGAGGCGGGCTGATGCCCCCAAGGGAGTGCAGGGCTCGAACCGGCAGTTTCATATCTTCAGCTCGTGCTCGTCCTGGAAACGCGAGCGACCATTCCGAATAGGTCGAATCACCCACGCCCGCCGCACAGCGGCGGCCTCTCCCGCGGGGACGCAGACATAGCCGGCCTACGCCGAAACCCGTCGCGGGCCGCGAAGTAGCGCGGTCCCTGTGCGACCGCAGAGTGGGCAAAAAGGCCTCTTGGGACAGATGAACGCGAAGGCCGCTTTCGTCCCTGGGCTATTCCTGGCCCGTGAAGTGGAGTTCTGCGTAATCCTTCGGGCACTTCCTGCCGCCGAGGCCACTGCCCCACTCGAGCCAGCCGCGCCGGCCGAAGCCGTCGTTGTCCGTCAGCAGCGCGGCGAAACCGATCCGCAGCCCGGCCACGGGCTTCAGCTTCGCAATCTCCGAATACGGCACGGCCAGCTCGTAGACGAGCGTATTCTTGCCGCCCGAGCGGATGGCGATCTGAACCTTCTCGTTCGGCAGGTGGCTGCGGCCCTCCGGCGTATACCAGGACCAGCACACGGGGCCATAGGGCGTCGGCGCGGCAATGAATTCGTAGTCGTTGTCGTCCTGGAACGGCCCGCGATCGAGGCCCGTGTCCAGCGCGAAATGGAACGAGTCCCCCTGCCACGTCTCCTGTCCCCAGTCCTCCTTGCCCGCAATGTCGTCGGTCACCCGGGCAGCCAGATAAAAATGATTCTCGTCCCACAAGGTATAAACCACCCCGCTCAGGTCCGCCGGCCCCTTCCAGTCCCAGGGCTGCTGCCCCAGGAGCGCCTGCTCGATGCGGCCCAGGTGCATGGGGAGCGCTCCTTCCCAATCCGGCAGGTTGCCGTCGATGCGGGGAGGCGTTCGGGCCCGCCGGCAGACCGCGAAGTCGAGCGGGAGGGACCTCCGAGCGGCGACCTCGCCGCCCGTACCCGTGGCCGTCACTTCGATCTCGGGCTCTGCTTCCGCGGGCTTCGCCGAAACCTCCCGTACCGTATAGGTCACCGAGGTCGTGGCAAAGGGCTCGACCGGGGCGTACTCGATCTCGGTCTCGGCGAGCGACCAGCCGGCCGACGGCGTGACGGAAACCCTGCCGAAGATCGTTCGGCGCATCTGGTTTCTCAGATTCAGGACGAGGCGGCGTCCTGGCGACAGAGGCTCGGCCAGTGGCTCGAGCGTCATGGCTATCGGCGGGATCACCCGCGCGGTCACGGGCGAACCCACCTGACCCGCAGACTCGACGGAGAGGTCCAGCACGGCTCGAAGCGGCTGGAAGCAGGGCACGGAGTCCGGAGGGGCCGTGACCTGGAACGGCAGTGCCCGGGTCTCGCCCTTTTGAAGCTCAAAGAGTTGCTCCGGCGGGGCCACGTCCCAACTCTTCGGAGCCAGAATCCTCACCCGGCCTTCCACCGGCTCCTCCAGGACGTTGACGACGTTCAGGGGCACTCGGGTGGGCTGGCCGCTGAGGAGGGTGAACACCGGCTTGTCGAAGTAGGCCAACCTCGAGACTTGGAGGGTCTCCCTGGGGAGGCCTTCGAGGAACACGGGCAGGGTGGAGACGCTGACCTCGATGCGGCCGTTGGCCGGGGTGATGGTCCGGGCCGATCCGGTGATATCGATGAGCCGGAGGGGCCCCGTCTGGCCGACGTGCATGGCGTGGGTCACGGGTGGCCCGTTGCGCCAGAGCACGGCCAGGTTGGAATCCTGCCGAGCGAAGAAGAAGGCCTCGACCTGGTTCTCGAGCAGCGCCCTCTGAACGAAGGAGGCGTCTTCGAGGACCGAAAGCAAGGCGTTCACGGCCACCGCGGAGGGCTTGGGCGACCCGTCGGCCCGGAACAGTCCGGAGGTCGGGTAGAACTGGATGGGGTCATCCCGCGCCTCCCACCAGAACACCCGCGGCACGCCCTCGGCGAGGAGGCTGGCGACCATTTTGACGAGGTATTCGCACTGGCGCAGTTCCCCGTGTCTCGAGCCGCCGCTGTTGAAGCCGGTCTCCGTGCACCAGATCGGCTTCTCGCATTTTTCAGCGCGGGCGATCCGGCGAATCTCATCGACCTTGCCGAGGAGGTAGGGGACGTCGCCGTAGGAGTGGAAATTAAGGACGTCGACGAAGCGTTTGCCCTCGTCCTGGAGGCAGGCCTGAAGCCAGGTAGGCGAGTCGAAGACGCGCCCGGCGACGCGCAGGCCGTGAATCCAGGCCGGGCCGGCCAGCAGCACCTGGCACTTCGGATCGGCCTTCTTGGCGGCCAGGTGTCCGGCTTTGAGGAGGGCGGCGTATTCCTCGTAGCTTCCCCACCAGAAGATGAAATCCGACTCGTTCCACATCTCCCAGTGCTGGACGCGACCGCGATAGCGTTCGACCACGGCGGTGACGAACCGTTCCCAGTCCGCCATTTTCTTTGGCGGATAGGTCCAGGCGTAGTCCTTGTAGCTGGCGAGGCTCTTGGGCGTGAATTGGGTTCCACGGGGCACGTCCTCCGGCGCCTGGCTCGCCCAGTCGGGCGTCTGAACCAGGACGGCGTCGATCTTCACGTTGAGCGATTTCGCCTCGTTGACCCAGCCGTCGAAAAAGACCCACTCGAAGCCCTCCTCCTTCCACTCGCAGTGGGGCCAGGGGAAATCAAGCCGCGCCCAACGGATGCCCGCCCGCGCCGCCGCCTCCAGCTCCGGGTGATAGTAGAGACAGATGCCGAGAGGAGACGAGGATGATTCCCGGTCGAGCATGGACCGTACGACTCCCACGCTCGTCGCGGCCCGGTGCAGCACGTTCTCGCCGTCCAGAAGCAGGGCTTCAACGTCGTAGTAGCCCAGGCCGGGCTGCCCGAAGGAGATCGAAACGGCCAATTCCTCCGCCTGTTCCGGTACGATCTCCACCTCCTGCGTCTTGAGTTTTTCACCCCACAGGGTCGTCAGGGAGCAGGAGAGCCGCATCCGGCGCGTGGCGTCGGCCGAGCCCGGCCGGGCTCTGACCTCGAGCTCCACGGCTTCCGGCTCGAAGTAGAGATGCCCGGAGACGGGTGACAGGAAGGCCAGGGCCGGCCCATTCTGCTGGCCCGTCTCTTCCGTGCGGCTGTAGCCGCCGGCCAGAAGGACGGCGAGCGCCATCGGGACGGCCACGCTGGCGAGTTTTCCGCGGGATGGCCCCGCCGCGCCCGTTCGCGGAGCGAAGCGCGCCCAACGGGACCCTCGATTCTGCGCTTCGAAAAAACCCGCCAGGTTATCCCCGTGGGAGGCTTCGTTACGTCCGCTTCCCGCCCGCGCACGGCAGGCGGAAAGCTCTGGGTTAGGGTCCGTGCTTTTCTGCATCTGCGGCTTCACGGCGGCGGACTCCCTCTGCTTTCAAGCAGGTGGATGAAGACTTCCTCGAACGTCGGCGTCCTGCGGCTGATCGAGTGCAAAGCGTCCGTGTGCTTCAGGACGGCCTGAACCAGTCGGCCCGTCAGCTCGGCACGAGGGTCGGCCCACACGACAATCGTCCGCAGGCCATTTGCACCAGGGTCCGGCGTCGCCTCGACGCGGGCGACCCCCGGCAGGGAGCGCAGATCGTCGAGCAGGCCTGATGGAGGCGAGGCGACCTGAATTTCCACCCTCTGGGATCGATTCATCCGTTCCTTGAGGCGGGCGGGCGCGTCGAGGGCTACCAGCCGCCCCGCGCTGATGATGGCGACACGGTCGCAAAGCCGCTCCGCCTCGTCCATGTTGTGCGTGGTCATCAGAACGGTCTTCTGGCCGCCCCGGACGCGCTCATGGATGAACGACCGCAGGTCCGCGGCCGACTGGGGGTCCAGCCCGTTGGTCGGCTCGTCCAGGATCATCACGGGCGGGTCGGACAGGAGCGCCCGGGCGAGGGCCAGCTTTTGCTTCATGCCGGTGGAGTATTTTTGCATTTCGACGCCGGCGCTGGCTTCCAGGCCGAGGAGGGTGAGAAGCTCGGAGGTTCGACGCCGGGCCTCCCGCGGCGCGAATCCATGGATGGAAGCGAAGAACTCGAGGTTGTCCCGGCCCGTCAACTTGAAGACGAAGCCGCGCTCGGGGCTGTCCAGCAGGACGCCCAGCGAGCGTTTCACCTTCATCGGCTGTTTCAGGATATCAAATCCGTTGACGCACGCCGTGCCGCCGTCCGGGGTCAGCAGCGTGCACAGGATTTTGATCACGGTGGTCTTGCCTGCCCCGTTGGGGCCGAGGAGGCCGAAGATTTCGCCTGGCCGGGCTTCGAAGCTCAGTCCGTCCAGGGCGCGCCGCATCCCGGAGGGGCTGAAGAAGCGACTCCAGAGGCCGCCGCCATTCGGCCGGGCTGCCGTGGGATAATCCTTGATCAGGCCGCAGGCTTGGATCATCGTGTCCCCTTCCGGCCCTCGGCCCAGGCCTGGAGCAGTGCGGCGATGCTCGTGATGCTTTCCTTGCCCAGGGCGCCGGCGGCATGGTCGCAGGCCGCCACGACGACGCGGCGCAGGCGTGCGCGCTGGGCGGCCGACCAGGCCAGGACCGCCAGGAGAAGGCTTGCCATGAGGGGCGACAAGACCCGTCCCTGGACGGCCCAACCGGTCGCCAGGGCGGCGGCGGCCGCAACGAGGAGAGCGGGTAGACGCGTGCGGATGGACGCCCGGACCAGCAGCACGCGGCTCACCACGACGCCGTCCCGCTCCACGTCATCGATGGCGGTGACCAACTCCGCGCGGGCGAAGGGGAATGCGCGGACGCGCACGTCCCACTCTTCCCAGCCGACGGGTGCGTCCGGGGCGGCCCCGGCGTCTCGCAGGGCCCGCATCGCCAGACCGAGGAACGTGTCCCGTTCGATCAGATCGACGGGGTGGTAACGGGCGACGGCGGTAGCCGGGCCTGCGAGGTCGGGGACGGCCTTGCAGGCCTCCTGGGCGCGGCGCAGGAGGCGGCGGAGGCGGCCGGCGATCACCGCCGGGTGTCGGATCGTCCCGCTGACGCGGCCCCAGCCCCTGGCCAGAGGCTGAAGGGCATGGAGCAGGCCAACGACGGCGGCCAGTCGGAACGGCTCGGGGGGCATGGGCCTCCGGCGGGCCGCCTGAGTTGCTGCGGCCACGCAGCGGCCGGCGATGAGTGCGAAGAGGAGAGCCGGAGCGATCAGCAGCCACGGGGCCGCCGCCCACGAGGCCAGGGCGAGAAGGGCTGCGGCTGCATAGGTCTCCGGCATGCTGGGTAGCTGCTCGAGGAGGGCCAGAGGCCGGTGGTAAAGGGTTTGAAAGCCGGAGGAAGCATAGGGTCCGTGATAGATGATGGGTCCCAGCCAAGGGAGGACGGGTGCGGACCGGCCCTCGATGACGCCGCGCCAGGTCATGTAACCCAGGGCGTTGAAACGGTGCGGGTGCTTCCGTTCGAGGCGTGTTTCGGCGTCGCCGTAGCCGCGCTGCTGGCGGAGGTAGCGGCCGACGCTGGGACGCCTTCGATGCCAGACGACGGCGGAGGGCGCGAAGCGAATCTTGAGGCCGTGGTCTCGAAGACGCCAGCACACGTCCACGTCGTCGCCCGCCGTGACGAAGAAGGGGTCGAAGCCGCCGAGGTCTCGAAGCGTCTGGGTCCTGAAGGCCATGTTGCAGCCGGGGATATGCTCGGCCTCGCGGTCATTCAAAAGCACGTGGTTCGGCCCCCCGGGCGCGGCCGCGACGCACTGCGCCACGAACGGGTCGTCTTCCGGCGGCAGGTTTGGCCCCCCGACGGCGGCGTCGTCGCCGTCGAGAAGCTCGGAGACCAGGTAGAGAAGCCAGTCGGGGTCCACCCGGCAGTCGTCATCGGTGTAAGCGATGATCTCGCCCGAGGCGTGTTCGAGGCCCGTGTTGCGTCCGGCGGAGAGCCCGCGATTCTCGGTGCTGATCAGCTTGACCCTCGGGAAGGACTGTGCAATCGCTTCCGTGTCGTCCGTGGAGCCGTCGTTGACGACCAGAATCTCGTGGTCCGGGTAATGCAGGCTCATGAGCGAATCCAGGGTCTCTCGGAGGGTGCGGCCGCCGTTGTAGGTCACGACGACCACCGATACCCGGGGCCATTTCACGCCCCGGAGCTGTTCCAGGCCGCCGGAATACAGCGTGCGGACCGCTTCGGCGGCGGGCTTGAAGGAGCGGTCCGAGGCCGTGATACCGAATTGCCAATCGGTCACGCGGTAACCGCGCTCCGACCATTCGTCCGTCCAGGAGAAGACCATGATGCCGGCGAGGCCGGCCGTGAAGGCGTCGCGGACGGTCCATTCGAGCCACTCGGCCTGCACCTTTTCGGTCTTTCGGCGGGCATCGACGCCGACCTCGCTGAGGAAGAGGGGCTTGGGCCCGCAAAGGTTTTGCAGCCGGTACAGATAGGCCCGGTATTCCGGCTGCCGCTCGAGGTAAACGTTGTAGGCATGGAGGTCCAGGAAGTCGGTCGAGAGGTACTCCGTGGGGGGATGGTTGGCGTAGGTCACGAGCGCATCGGGATCGATGGCCTTCACCTCGTCGCAGAGGTCACGGACGAACCGTTCGACGCGTTTTCCGCCGTGCCAGCGTACGGTGAGTGGAGGCACCTCGTTGCCGACGCAGTACAGGAGGATAGCGGGGTGTCCGCGGCAGGTCCGGGCGAGCCCCCGCACGCTTTCGAGAGCCTTGGCCCGGCAATCGGGGTCGTCATAGATGCAGTTGCGGGCCAGATACCAGGCGGCCCCCGCCATGACCTTCAGACCTTCCTCGGCGGCCAGGTCCAGAAGGTAGCCCGGGGGATCGATGTAGGTCCGCAGGGTATTGATCCCGCACCCGCACATGAGCTGGAAGTCGCGGCGGATGGCCGCACGCTCCGGGAACGGATGGCCTTCGGAGTTCTTCGGGAAGGGGCCGTAGGTCACCCCGCGGATGAAGAACTTCGCTGGCCCCACGTACAGGAATTTGCCCCTGACCCGGGGCCGGTCCGTGTTCGACATGACCGCTCATTCCGCCGGGTCGGGCGGACCGCCGTCGGCCGCGGCCCGGACGACGATCGGGACGTGCCGGGTGTCGCCCCAGTTGCCTGCGCCGTCGCGGGCGCGGAGGTGGAAGAAATATTCGCCCGCAGTCACCTCGGGAAAGACCCGCGCCCGCTCCAGTCCGCCCGCCTCGTCCGGGACGGTGTCGGGGTCATCATCGAGCGCGCTGGCGAACGCGGTGATTCCCGTGGGATCGCTCGGGAGCGTCCAGGAAACGGAGAGGTCGCCCGGCGTCAGGCCCTTCGAGATGGAGAAGTTGTCGACGTGGAGGCTGGCCCCGATCGGGTTCGTCCTCGTGCCGTAATCCGCCAGGATGATCAGGACCAGCCGCTGCTCGCCCGCGTCCGGGCTTTCCTCCTGGAGCATGCGGCCCAGGTCGAACTCCGCGTGATGCCACTGGCCGTCCGCTGCGGCCCCCTCCACTCGTCCGATGTTCTTATGGATGTTGTCATCGTCGGTGAATGTGATGTCGAGCCAGGGGCTTTCGAGCCGTCGCTTCACCATGAAATCCAGCTTGAGGCCCGGCGAGGCCTTGTAGTCGAAGCTCACGATGGGAAACTCCAGCGCGTCGAAGCCGCGGGTATCCCTGTAGACCACGGTGCCGACGCTCCCGTTCTGCCACCGGTTGGTCATTTTCAGGCAAAATCGGCCGCCGACGGGGTCGCTCGTGGAGCGCTCGACGGCGACCTCGAGGTTTTCTTCACGCCGCCAGAAGGCCATGTAGGGCCGCCAAAGACCCTGCGAATTCTCGAAGTCGTCCAGAAGAAGCGGCGAGGGCGGGCGAAAGGTGACGAGCGGCGGCTGAGGTCCCGCCTTGTCCGCCTTATAGGTCATCACCCAGATCCAAGCCCTTTCGACGGAGTTGCCGGCATGGTCACAGGCCGCCAGCGCCACGTCGATCTTCTGAGCCTCCTGGAACTGGACCGCCTCGGGCTGCACGCGGGCGGAGTCCCAGGTGAGGAGGCCTTCGCTCGTGCTGTAGCAAACGGGCGGGTCGCTCAGGAGATACTTCGTACCGGCCACCATGAGCGACGATTTTTCCAGGTCGATCCCGCTGTCGGGGTCCCTGAGAGGGATGGAAATGGTGCGGGAGGCCGCCTTTTCGCCGTCGGCAGGCGCCGGCGTGCCGCATTCCGGGGAAAAGTCATCCACAACCACGTCTTGCCGGTAGGTCTCGCTCCAATTCCCGGCGAGGTCCCGGGCGCGGCAGAGGAAGGCGTAGCGGCCCCGGCCGAGGCGCGAGAACGAGACCTTCTGTTCCTTGCCGGGTTTCCATGCAGGCGACTCGTTCGAGGGCCCGAAGGCGTATTCGAAGGACGTGGATCCCTGGATGTCGGTCGCGGTCCATTCCCAGCCGAGGGGGACGCGCGCCGTGCTCACCGCGGGCACGAGCTGGAATTCATCGATCTCGTAAGAGTCGCCCCGGGCATTGCCGCTGTATCCCGTCCCCCCGAAGCCCAGCGTCTGCACCTTCAAAGTGGAAAGCATGGACCGGGGCCCCGACAGCACTTCGAGAAGATTCACTTCCGCGTGATGCCACTGGCCGTCGGCCAGAACGTCCGGTACGACGCCGAGAGCGGTTTCCTGACCGTCGTTGTCCGTGAATACGATGTTCCGGTAGGCCTCCTGAATCTTCAGCAGGAGGTCCACGTGAATACCTGGTCCGATCCGGTAGTCGAAGGCGAGGATCGGATATTTCCCCGCGCTGAAGTCTTCTCGGACCGCGGTGACCTGGAAGGCGCCCCGGAGGCGGTTGAAGGCCTTCAAGGCGTAGCGGCCTCTCGACGGTTGACGCGTGTTCCTGGAGAGATAAACCCCTGCGTCCTGGACGGCCCAATCGCCGAGACCGTCCTCGAAGGTGTCGTGGCGGAAACAGGGACTCGAGCCCCACACGGAAAGGACCGGCGGGTCGCGGTCCTGCCTCCAGTCCACTGTCCAGTTCCGCCAGGAGGGCTCGGCCAGGGCGTTGCCCAGGCTGTCCCGGCACGCCGTCACGCCGAGGCGGACCTTCGTCCCGGTCTGCGGTATCTCCGGAAGCGCGTCCAGTTGGAAAGTCAGGAGGCCCGAGAGAGGGTCGAAGACGAGGGCGTTCCGGCCCGGCCGCCAGGCCACAGGGGCCGAATCGCCCGCCTGCCACTGGACCTCGAGGGCTTCCACGTCAATCGCCGAGCCTTCGAGGTCGAGGATTCTAGCCTGGGCGCGGCTGCCGCCCCAGGACGCTCCCTCCGGCGGCGAAAGCCACTCGACCGCGGGTGCCCGGTTGTCCACCTCGATTCGGTAATGCGCCGTGGGCGACCATTCCTTGTCGTACTTGAGACCCTTGAGATGGAAATAATGAATCCCGCCTTCGAGATTTCTGAAAGTAGCCAGATTCTTCTCCACCTCCGGGGTGTCGTCCGGAATCGTCTCGGGATTTCGGTCCAAGACGTAACTCACCTGCTTGATGCCGTTCGAGCCCCTGTCCCACCACGTGAATCTCGCCTTGTCCTCGCCCGGCCCGCCCAGGGCAAAATGATCCAGATACAGCGTTGCCCCTGCCGGGTTGCCTCCAAAGCCCGCCACGAGGTAGTTCCCCTCTTCGTAACACCCCAGGATCATCTCCTCGACCCTCAACGTTGGACTCCGGGGGAATAGGCCCGCCGCACCCGGCTTCAGATCGACCGAGGCATGATGCCACTGGCCGTCCGCCACCACGTTGGGGATCGTCGCGAGGGTCGGCACGTCGCCCATTTCGTCCGGGTTGCCCGTGAAGACCACGCCGTACCTCATGCCCTGGATCGTCAAGTAGAAATTCAGCTTGACGTCGGGCGTCACCCGGTAGTCGAAGGAAAGGACAGAAAGCTTGCGAACGTCGAACGGCTCGGTGATGCACCGGGCCTCGAAGTGGCCGCCCCCATGGGGATTGACGAGGCGCAGGACGCGATCGCCGGAGCCGGGCGTGCGTTCGGCCAGGCTGAGCCGGGCAGCCTGGGGATGGTCCACCGCCTGCCAGCTCCCCAGGGTATGATTGAAATCGCTGAATCGGATGGGGTGGGTGGGAGAATCGACGCCGGGCTGGGAGAGGAACTCGGCGATGGCGGCGGACCTGCGCAGCTCCTCGGCGGGCGGATTGGGCACGAGGGGATACTCCCATTCGCCGGCCTGGGTGTAGGAGAGCCTGGCCCGGGCGACCATCAGCCCGTTCGTCACCGTCCAGATGCACGCCCAGCCCTCGTTGAGAGGCTCAGGGTCCACGTATTCCAGCGCCAGTTCGTTGTCCACGAGATATTGGATTTTCGGACCCTTCTTCACCACCGTGAAGTGAAACCAGCGCCGGTGGAGGTTGTTGAGCCCCTCGGCCAGCGGATTGCTCTCGCGCCAGCTTGGCGGCAGGACGTCCCGCGTCTCGGCCACCGTCTTGCCCTTCCTCAAGATGCGCGTGTAGGTGTTGCGCCAACCCCCGTAGATGAAGGCGTAGCCGCTGCCCAGGTTCTTCCCGTCCGCGCAGAGGCTGATGTTCATGTCCTCCGCGGTCTCGATGACGCCCGCACCATAGGCCGATCCCATCTTGGGCGCGGCATAGAAATCCAGCGTCACGTCCCCGCGGAACGATTGCTTGTGCCAGAGCGAGGCCACGCTCGGACTCTCCCCACCCAGCCAGGACCATTGCGGCGAACACGACCAGCGGTTCACGATCCGCCAGTGGCCCGTCTCCGCACGCCATTCCACCGCCGAGCGGTCGAATACGTAGTTGTGCATGTTGTCCGAGTAGGCCTCGATCTGAGAGACGTCCAGGCCCTCACCCACGGACCATGCCCCGATGCGGGTGCCCGTGAGCGGATCGGCGTCCTGGGCCAGCAGGACGCCCTGTTCGTCCACCGACACCAGCACGAAATGACCCTCGCGCCGGATGCTCCCCGTTCGGGCCTCCCAGAGATTCTCGACGCGGCCCGAAGCCAGGCGCTTGCCCCGCCGGTACAGCATCACGTTCGCCGACTGCCCGCCAGCGGTCCAGTCGAAAACCGCCGTGTAGCCGCTGTCGCTCCTGTCGCCGTCCCCATAGAGCATCAGGCCGACGCGGTTGCCCTTCTTGTACACGTCCGCAAGCTGGTAGCCCACGCTCAGGTTTCCGTAAAAATCCTTCCGATTCCAGATCACCCGCCGCTCCCCCTCGGGATGGACCGTCCAATCGCTCATGAGACCCGCCCAGTTTTCCATGGTGTCCGCCCCGGCGAAAACCTTGTTGATCGCCAGGGTCGGCGGCTTCCGCAGGCCGAACGTGACCAGCACACGGCCGAAGGCTGCCCCGGAGGAGCCTGTCGCCCGCAGGCCGATGCGGCCCTTCTGCAAGGCCGTCTCGACCCATTCCAGGACCGGCTTGCCTGCCACGCGGACGTCGATTCTCGCCTGGTAGGATTCGATCTCGAACGGCAGGGGCTCGGACCCGGCCGGGTGGGCCGCCTCCGCCTGGACCAGCTCGACGCGCTTGCCGTCCAGTTCCCTGATCAACCGAATCTCGACGCCGCCTCGGCCCCGCCGCGTCTCCAGCGCCAGATAGCGCTTCGGGTCAGCCATGTCGAACAGAATCTCGGCGCTCCCCTTCTCCGGGACGCGATGGAGAAGGGAGAGGGTGTAACCCTTCCAGTCCGGGAGGCCGGCGACCAGCATGCCCTCGCCGGTCCCCGTGGGGGCCACGAGCGCCGCGCCGCCTTCTGACCTGACGGCCCAATCCCCGCGAACCTTTTCCCAGCGAGCCAGCGAGGAATCGTCGAACTCGTCCAGGAAGGTCGGGACGCTCTGAACGAGCACGTCGTCGAAGAAAGCGCCCTCGGGCCCCGAGGCATAGAAGCCGAACTGGCCGCTCTGCAGGTCTGAATCCTGCACCTGGAAAATTTCGTGGGTGTCGATCTTCACCAGAAGGTGGCCCCGGAACGCAGACAGGGTCAACAGATACCAGAAGCCGGGCTGAAGATGCGCGTTCTTCTCCGCCAGCACCGTGGTCGTTCCCTGCACGCACTTGAGGAAGCGCACGGAAGCTCCGGGTCCGGCCGGGCACATGAGAAGATAGTAGTTATCTTTATCCTGGTAATAGAGATAGACGCCGAAGCCCTGCTCGCTCAGAGCCTTCGCCGCCACCTCCACCGAATAGTCGCGCCAGAATCGATAGCCCGAAAACGTCACCGCCTCGATGCTGTTCTGCTTCAGCTCCAAGACCTCCATGGGGTCCAGCCAGCGAACGCCCTCTTGATAACGCGACATCCGATCCAGAAATATCGTCGTCCCGCCCGTCAGGCTCTCCCAGAGAAATTCATCCCCCAGCAGGTCGCCCACAGCGTTCGCACCCGCGACGTTGGTTACCCGGACCTTGTTGATGACCCATACGTTCTCGATGAGCGGCTCGCCCGTCATGTCGTCGAGCATCGGGTTCAGAGCCACAAACTCCATCCCCTCGCGGATGCCGTCCGCGGGATCGATCCGCAGCACCGCCTTGGGCACCTTCTGCGTCACCTCCGGCGTGTCCTTGGCGATCACGGTCGCCACCGTCGGCTTGCCCCGGCCATGGTAGCAGAAGGCGTTGGCGCTCAAACGCGGGTCCGCGCGCTTGTGGTCCGAGATCGAAGCAATCTTCCATTCCCCCTTCAAAGGCTCCCAGGACGCCCCTTGCGCATCCGACCGCATGAAATCGTCCGTGAAGTATATCTCCACGTCCTTCGGCTCCTGGCGGGGACGGACAGCCGTCACCTCCTGGGTGATCAGCGCCTGGCGGTCCAGGTCCTTCTCGCCGAAGGAACTTTCCTGCGGCACGCCCGTCGCCAGCTTCTTCTCGATCTCGTCCAGATGGCTGAATCCCTTGAAATCGTAGGCCGGGTCCGTCACCACCTCGAGCTGGTCAATCCGGACCACCAGGTCCACCGGGTCCGGCAGCTCCCAGTTGTGCAGGCACAAGCCCCGCAGCGACAGGGGCTGCGCCCAATCCTCCGGCACGGGTATCGTCACCTTCTGCCAGCGCGTCGAGGCCAGGGTGCCGCAGGGCAGCTTCTGACTCGTCCCCCTCCGGTCGAAAAATTGCAACTCGAGGTAGTGCCCGGTTCCCGCGCCCTTGAGCCAGAATCGAAACTCCTTCACCCGGCCCGTCAGCTTGAGCGGCTCGGCCGGAGCATAAATGTACCACTGGAACTGGCCCGCTTCGAAGTGCACGACCAGCTCGGCCGAATGTTCCCCGGCCGGGCGGGCATCCTTCTCCGGGGCCGCCGCCGCGCCCGCGGACGCCTCCTTCAGCAGCCGGACCGATCCGTTCGCCGTGTTCCACGCATAAGGCCGCCATCCGCATCCGCCCTCGAAAGGCTCAAGAACCAGGGTCTGGAGCGAATCGACCGATTCCGGGCCTCTCCCGCGTTTTCCCTCTGCCTCCAGGCGGCCCACCCCAAAAAAAATGCAGAGGACGGCGATCCTCAAGAAAATCCTTACGGGCATGAGACGGCCTCGCAGGTTAAAAATGGCCTAAGACTCCCAGGCGCTTGGCCCGTGCAATCCCCAGACGCAAGGTAAGAAGACCCAAAACGAACAGACCTGAAGCGGCCACAGTCAAAATGAGCAAATCGGGGCCCAATTCGGACACGGACGCGCCACGGAGCGTGGAGAGGCGTACCAGCCGCAAGATATGCGTTTGCGGGAGAACCATCGAGATCTTTTGAAGAATCGCTGGCTGAAGCGCCGAAATGGGGAAAAGCACCCCGGAAAAAAGAAGCGACAGAGCGCTCAGGGACCAAGTGACCGGGTCCCATTTCTTGGTCAGGATTTGCACCCCGGCGCTGATCATCCCCAGCCCCCACATCATGGCGAATCCGGCCAGAACGGACAACAGGCAGGACCAGGAGGAAAGATTCAATCTCAGGCCGAAGAAGGCGAAGCCCACCCCGAGATAAAACGAAACATGGAGGGCGTTCCAGGCATAATGCTGGCAACAGCTCCCGATGACCACCGCCGGCAGCCGCACCGGCGTGAGGAGAAGGTATTCCAAATTCCAGGGATGGATGGCTCGGCGCGGCGCCTCGAGGCTGAAGACGACGAACTGATTGACGGCCATCCCGACGACCAGGAAACCCAGGTAGTCCGTGCCGTACTCCTGCAAGAGAGTTTCGGACATGGCCTCACGGGCCGCGCGCCCCAAGAACCCGTAGGTCAGCGCACCCAGAAACATGTCCACCACCGTAAACGTCAGATGAAATCGGTAGCTGACGGCCTCGAAGAGGTCCCGCCGGAAAAATGCAAACGCCTGTCTACAAAAGAGAAGAAGGTTATTCATACCTGCAAGCGAGGGCATCAGTGCTCAGTCTTCAGTCCTCAGTCCTCAGTCTCCAGCCTCCCGGCGGGCTCCATTTCAAGCAGTCTCAGGGCGAAACATTTTCGCATCGCGCGGAGATGTTGGAGTCACGCCTCCCGAACTTGTCCCTTTGGGAGGGATCCCGTTTCCGCAGGGTCCCTGCAGAAGGGATTTAGGCGTTGGCGTTCTCGGACAACGGCTAAAGCCTGTCTGCGCCGCGCAGCAAAGCGACGCGCCTGCCTGTGCGTGCGGCACGCACGCAGACAGGGCAGGCAGGCCGTCACTCCAACTTTGGCTGCGGGCTTCGCCCGCCCTGGAGTTTGGCACTTTTTGACCATTGATACAAGCGGGTGCCGAGTTCCTGGGAGCGCCAGCGTCTCGCTGGCTTTTTGTTGCTATTTTGGAGGCTAATAGCCCGACTACGAACGGTGCCGGCAAGATGCCGGCGCTCCCAGGTCGGCGGTCGGAGACCGCCGCCACTTCGAGACCGGAATCTGCCAAACTCCAGTGCGGGCTTCGCCCGCCTTAAGAGACAAGTTCGGCATTCAGTCCTCAGCCTCCTGAAGGGAACCCGCTGGGATTCTGCCTTCGGCCTTCAGCCTGATCCAAAAAACGAAACGGCGGGTGGGGGGACCACCCGCCGGCACTGAAGGTGGGTGACGGGACTCGAACCCGCGACCTTCTGAGCCACAGTCAGACGCTCTGAACCAACTGAGCTACACCCACCAGAAGGCAAAGTTCGTTCGCTTTATATCTTTCGAAACAATCCAGGGGATCCAAATTATAATAACGAGCGACTGGAATTCAACGCGGTCGGCAGCCTTGTCCTTGACCACGGTGAGAGAAGTCAAGATACTCAACGCCGGCGAAACCTTGAAGCCAAAGGATATACCTTTGTTGGGGATTTGATCCGGAAACAGACTCGGGCGACCTTCAACCAAATTAACCTGGTCGTGCTGGGCGTTTTTCCTGAGATTGACCCCAACCATCCGGATGATTGGGCCGGTGATTTCGCTGGCAAGCTGTCGATGTTGAAAAGCTATGTGGTCGTTCCGGCGGGACAGTCCATCGATTTGCTTCCATCGGGAGAACAGCCATGAGGATCACGAAAATCGAGGGTTATGAGCTTTCCGTGCCGCTCAAGCCGATTTCGCTGCGAAGCGAGATTTATGGTCCGCCGGACTGGGAACTCAAGGTCCACACGCTGATCGAGGTTCACACCGATGAAGGGATCGTGGGTCTGGGCGGCGGACAAGCGAGCGTCGAATCAGCGCTCCGGGCCGAAATGCAGGTCCTTCGGGGCGTCGATCTGGAAAAGATGAGCCTCGCCCGGCCCGAGTGCGTCTCCAAGAAATACAGCCCCTGGCTGTCTTACAGGGACCCCTGGAAGGCCCAGAGGGACTTTGAATGGAGCACGCACCTCCCGGAATCCCTGGAATGTGCGTTCTACGACCTCTTGGGGAAAAAGTACGGTTGTCCCGTGCACCAGATCCTTGGCGGCGCTTATCGCGACCGTGTGCCCGTGGATTTCTGGATGGACCGGAAAACGCCGGAAGACGCCGGGCGCTCGTGCGCCGAGGCCAAGAAGATGGGCTTTCGGAGCGTCAAGATGAAGTGCGCGCTGGGTGACCCGCTGGTGGAGATCGTGGAGGCGGTGCGGGACGCGTGCGGGCCCGACTTCGCGATCACAATGGACCCGAACGGCCGCTTTTACCGGCCTGCTGAGGCGCTGAAGATCGCCGGAGAGCTGGCCCATCTCCAGCACCCCATCATCATCGAGGACCCCTTCCCTCGCATGGTCAATCTCGACTGGCACGTGCTCTTCCGCCAGAAAAGCCCGCTTCCTCTGGCCATCCATCTGCACACGCCCGAACAACTGGTGGACGTGATCAAGCGCGAGGCATGCGATTACCTCAACTTCGGGGCCGGAATGAAAACGGCGGTGGAGATGGGCCACATGGCCTCCGCCGCCAGCATCCCCATGTGGCACGGCTCGAACCTGGACCTCTCCATCCGCGCGGCCAGCGAGGTCCATGTCTCCGCAGCGGTCCGCCTCATGGTCCTGCCTGGCGACACGCCGGGCCCGTTCATTCGTGAGGACGACCTCGTCAAAGAGTACTATCCCATGGAGGACGGTTGCGTTACCGTGCCCTGGAAGCCCGGCTACGGCCTCGATCTGGACCCGAACGCCATCGATCGCTACTGCAAACGGAGATACTCGATTCAATGAGAGGAGCGCTATTGAAATCCGCTGCGCCCTTCGGGCTCGCGGATTTCACCGCCAGGGCAGGCTGGCTTCGCCGGCCCAACCCTGGCGGTGAATCGGAAGCCTTTCAATTTTTCACTGCAACTGCGCAGCATCCCTCCCATGGGGACAGGTACGGAAGCGGGAACCCTCCCGTAAGAACTTAGTGAAAACGGCGAGTCGACCCTTGATAGACAGCCCCAAATCGAAAATCCCTCCCGTAGGGACAAGTTGGGGAGGGACGAAATAATAAAGCCCAGGCCAAGTCCGCCCCTCTTGTCCCTGTGGGAGGCGGGCGCCGGCCTGGGTAAGGTGACCAGCATGGTGATTTGAGCCCCGCAAGGGCGAAATAAGGGTTTCGCTAAGGAGTCACACCCTCCCCATGGGACTGGTCAGGGAGGACAGATTCAAGAGACCAGGTCCGGAAAGACAGGTGTGGGAAACGGGACACTGGGGGAAGGCGAAATCCAGGAGTCATTTGCGGATGCCTGACCGGCGTCAACACCGCGGACCTCATCCCGAGGATACGGGCCTGTTTCGCGCCGAGATGAATCCGATTCTCCGGGCTGCAGTCTCCGATCTCTCCTGGCTGCTGAGCAGCGGCTACGCCGAGGTCGCTGCCCTGAAAATCGTGGGTGACCACTTTCAGCTCGCGCAGAGACAGCGCCTCGCGGTCATGAGATCGAGCTGCTCCGACGCCTCGCTGGCCCGCAGACGGGCGGCGCGCCTCGATGCAACAGAAGTCCGGGACCAGAGCCTGGCCCTCGACGGCTTCAACGTCCTCACTACCATCGAGGCCGTTCTCTCCGGCGGCGTCCTCCTCATCGGCCGCGACGGCTGCTGCCGTGATATGGCGAGCATGCACGGAAATTATCGGCACGTCGAGGAGACCATGCCGGCCCTCGAAAGCATCGGTGAGCTGATCGCCTCACTTCACGTGGCCGAGTGCCGCTGGCTGCTGGACAGCCCGGTCTCTAACAGCGGACGACTCCGGCGGCGGATTCTGGACCTGGCCAGCGAGCGCGGCTGGAACTGGCACGCTGATCTGGTCGAAAACCCCGACACCGTCCTCGCCGCCTCCGCGGCTGTCGTCTGCACGGCCGATAGCGTGGTCCTGGACGCATGCGCCCGCTGGTTCAATCTGGCCCGAGATGTCATCGAGCGGTCGATCCCGGGTGCACACCCAGTGGACCTCGAATGATCTACCAAGGTTCGCGGCCGCCGGGCACACGTTGCAAAGGGTGCCCCCTCGGGCCAGACTCCCGGGGCCCCGAGGACGCACACGAGGCTGCGGGCCCGGACGCTCTTACCTCCCGCGGCCGCCGGGCACACGTTGCAAAGGGTGCCCTCGGCCATCCGAATCAGGCGCGCTGGGACACCGAGCCCGCATTTCTCATAGGACGTGCTTGAAATGCTTCCTGCGGGCTTCGACTCGAATGACTTGCGTCGTTCTCGCTCAGGGTTAACCCGAGTCGAGATGCCGGGAATGCCACGTTGAATCCTGCATTGCAACGGATTGCTGCATAAGTGCATATCGAGCGTGGCGTTGCGGCTTGCGAGAAATCCGGACTAGCGCTCGGTTGACAACGCCGGCATGACTCCCTACCATAAGGCCGTCCCGAGGTTAGGGGGAATGCGGGCTAAAGTCTTCGAAGCAAAAGAGTTATAGTTTTCTCATCTGAGGATTTCGCTGATGAAGGTCATTGCTCCCCACGGGGGCCGATTGATTGATCGGGTCGTCGTCGGAGGTGAACGGCAGAAGCTTCTGGCGCGGGCGGAAAGGATGCCCAGGGTAAGGCTGAACGAGCGCGAGAGGTCTGACCTGGACATGATCGCTTGCGGCGCCATGAGCCCGCTCGAAGGTTTCATGGACCAGGCGAACTATCACAGCGTCATCGACCATAAGTGCCTCATCGGCGGCCTGCCCTGGACCATCCCTATCTCGTTGAGCCTCAAGGAGGATGCGGGTACGGACCTCCGCACCGGGCAAGAGGCTGCTCTGACCGACGCCGCGGGCCAGGTCCTGGCCATTCTCGAGATCAGCGATATTTTCCCCCACGACAAGGACAAGGAGGCCATGCAAGTCTATGGCACGACGGATACGAAGCATCCCGGTGTGGAGTATGTGGTCCGGCAGATGGGGAAGGCGCTCCTTGGCGGAAGGGTTCACGTCCTCGAGCGCGCTCGATACACGGAATTCAACGATCGGCGGCGGGACCCGGCGGACCTCCGGCAGATGATTTCTGAACGCGGCTGGAGGCGCGTCGTGGGTTACCAGACGCGCAACCCCATCCACCGGGCGCATGAGTACATCATGAAGGCGGCTCTCGAAATCTGCGACGGCCTGCTCATCCACCCGCTGATGGGCCAGACCAAGAGCGACGATGTGCCCGCCAGCGTCCGCATGAAAGTTTACGAGTACATGGTGCAGGAGTATTACCCGAAGGACCGCGTCGTCCTGGCCGTATTTCCTGCGGCCATGCGCTACGGGGGCCCCCGCGAGGCCGTGTTCCATGCCATCCTGCGGCAGAACTACGGGTGCACGCACTTCATCGTCGGCCGCGACCATGCGGGGGTGTCCATCGACGGAAAGCCCTTCTACGGATCGTTCGACGCCCATTACATCTTCGACGAATTCGATCCCGACGACCTGGGCATTACCCCGCTCTTCTTCGATCACACCTTCTACTGCCGGGCGTGCGAGGGCATGGCCTCCTACAAGACGTGCCCGCACGATTCGAGCCACCACGTGGCCATCAGCGGCACGAAGGTCCGGGAGCTGCTCCGCAACGGCCAGTTTCCGCCCCCGGAATTCTCCCGGCCCGGCGTCGCCAAAATCCTCATCGAGGCCATGCAGCAGAGGCAGGCCTATAACATCTAATACACGGGTTCGAAAGTGCGGGGGCGCCTCCGTACCCGTGTACCCAACCCGTCTCCTGAGAAACAAATTCGTCAACCTCTTTGTATGCAGGTACTTAACATTTTTCGCTCTTGGACATCCTCGGCGCCCCTGGCCCCTGTTTCTCTCTGTCACAACGGAGCGAACTCGCGAGCTTCGCACCCCTGCTGATGAGCGAGACAACCCTCCGGTTCGGTATCCTCGGCTCCCTCGGCCGCGGCTCGAGTTTCATCCGGCCGCTCCGGGCCCATGGCGCAGCCTGTATCACGGCCCTCTGCGACATCCGGACCGAAGCGCTCCGCGAGCAGGCCGAGCGTCTCGAGATGCCCCACACCTTCACGGACGCTGAGGCCCTCCTGGATTCCGGCCTCGTCGATGCGGTCGTCGTCGGCACTCCCATGCAATTCCACGTGCCGCAGTCGATCCTCGCCCTCGAACGAGGCATCCACGTGCTCAGCGAAGTGCCGGTCGGCGTTTCCATTCCCGAATGCCACGACCTGGCCGCGGCCGTCCGGCGCAGCCGCGCTCGCTACATGATGGCCGAGAACGCCTGTTACTTCAGCGACTGCGTCCTCGTGCGCGAGATCGCCCGGGCCGGACTCTTCGGCCGCCTCACCTTCGGTGAAGGCGAATACACCCACGAGTTGAAAAGCCTGAACGAAAAGACGCCGTGGCGACGCCGCTGGCAGACCGGCATCAACGGAAACACCTACCCGACGCACAGCCTGGGGCCCTTGCTCCAGTGGTTTCGGGACCAGCGTGTGGTCTCCGTGAGCTGCGTCGGGACGGGCAACCATTACCTCGATCCGCGCGGCGTCTCCTACGAGAATGAGGATGCCACGTTCACCCTGTGCCGGCTCTCCGGCGGCGGCCTCATCAAGCTCCGACTCGATATGCTGTCGAACCGGCCAGCCTGCTCCGCCTGCTCCCTTCAAGGCACCGAAGGCTGCTACGAGGCCCCGAGGGGACTGGGCGACCAGCCGAAAATATGGCTCAAGAGCCGGCACGGGGAGATGCGGTGGCAGCCTCTTCGCGACATGGAGGGCGAATTCCTGCCTCAGGCGTGGCGGCATCCGCCGATCGATGCCCGTGAGGCCGGGCACTCCGGCAGCGATTTCTGGGCCATCCAGGACTTCATCACCGCGGTCCTCGAGGAGAGCGATCCGCCCATCGGCATCCACCGGGCGCTGGACATGACCCTCCCGGGCCTCGCCAGCCAAGTCTCCATCGACCAGGACTCCCAGTGGGTCGCCGTGCCCGATTCCAGGGCCTGGTGACACCGGGTCCGGTCCAGCGGTCGTTCAAAGGTCCTACGACAAAGAGGGGGGCCTGGACGCCTCCCCGTCAGGACCCGAGCACCTCCTCTTTCCCTTCTCCCTCTTTTCGCTCCCGAGCGCAGAGTGCAACCGGCGTTGCCTGCGTCACTTGATTTCCCCGACCTCATTGACCATGATGGCCCAGTCAGCCGTTTCCTCGTCGCTTCACCACTCAAAGGCTTGCGCCGGGAGAACAGCGATGCCGGGCACGATCAGACTTGGGGTGATAGGGATCAATCCGAGGAATATGGGTTCGACCATGACCCTCCTCCGCGACGTCCCTGACCTGCGCTATGAAATCAGGGCCGTATGCGCCCGTCGGGGCGACGTCCTTGAAAACTTCGCCAGGGAAATCCAGTGCCCCTTCTGGACGACCGACTACAGGCAACTCGTGACCCGCAAAGACGTGGACGCGGTGGCCGTTTACTCCCCCGATCATCTCCACGCGGAAATGTGTCTGGCGGCTCTTGACGCCGGCAAGCACGTGATCTGCACCAAACCGATGTGCACCCGCATCCAGGACGCGGAAGCTATAGTCAGGAAAGTGCAGGGAACGGGGCTGAAGTTCCTCGTGGGTCAAACCATGCGCTTTGACCTTGAGTTTACAGCGGCCAAACGGTTCGTGGGCGATGGGGACCTTGGCGAAATTATCGCCGCGGAGGCTCATTACGTCCACGACATCCGCCCGGTCTTCAAGTTCACGCCCTGGCGTCTTCACGCGCCCCAGGACTTCATGTTCGGCGGCGTCGTCCACCCCGCGGACATTGTCCGCTGCTTCATGGGCGAGGTGGCGGAAGTTCACGCTTACGGGCTTAAGGGAAACCTGACTCCTGAATACCCGCTCATGGACAATTTCTTTCTGAACCTGAAATTCGCCAGCGGAAAAATGGGGCGGGTGATGGGCCTTTACGGAACGTGCCATATCCCCATGCCCATGATGCAGGTGGGGCTTTACGGCACGAAGGGCAGCCTCGTGGCGGATTTCACCGACAACAAAGGCGGGACGCTCAAGGTTCATCTCGAAAAGACGGGAGTGGAAGAACCGATGGTGATCCGGTATCCGGCCGAGGTTGACCGGAGCGCGTACGGTCACGGCGCGACCGTTATCCGCTACATGCGCCATTTCCAAGAATGTCTGGATAGTGACCTGGACCCGAGCCCGAGCGCGCTCGACGGCGCCCGCTCGGTCGCGATCGGTGATGCGGCTTGGCAGTCCATCCAGTCCGGCCAGCCCGTGAAGGTTCGAACAGAGTTTTGATTCAGAAGGTCGATCGGTGATGGATACGGCAAGCATTTATTACGTTGATGACCGCGGGCTTCACAACGCTCTAAACGACCGCGGGCGGAATTTCTGGTACGCGTACGTAGAAGAGATCTTCGACCAACTGGGCATCCGAGCGGCGTCCATCGAGCCGACCCGTCAAGGGATCGAAGAAATCCTGGCACGGGCCTCATGCCTTGTGCTTGGCCCTGTGACGGACCCCGCCCTCTTTCCCACCATGGCCCCCGCGCTCCAAGAATGGGTGGCTCGTGGCGGAATCCTTATCGGTTTCGGATGCGAGGGACTCGATGCGCTTTTCGGCGTGGACGGGAACGCGATGATCCGCCAGCCTATGGGCGATTTTGCCCTCAACGGGTTCTTCGATGTCCAGCACGTTGCCGTGGCCGCGGGCGTGCATTCCTATCTGCACCCCGGCCAAAGATTGCTGATCTTTTCCGACGTGCGCGCGGTGACGCCCAACGCCGCCACCGTGGTTGGACGTTACGGGTACGCCAATGGCCGGCCGAGCCCCTTCGCCGCTGTTACGGCCAGACCCATCGGCAGCGGCTGGGCTTTTTACTTCGCTTTCGACGTGCCCAAGACCCTCTGGGTGCTGCATCAGGGCAGGCCTGTCGATGCCGACTACGATGGCGATGGTTACTTCCGGGCCAGCGATGCCAGAGTCATCGGACACAATGAAGAAGAAGTCCTGTACGCGGATGAGATTCTGTTTCTCATCCAAAACATGATCGCGCGGCGGCCCCAGCCGTTTATCTTCGCCTGCCCGCCCGTGGAGGACGCGCCGCCCCACATGCTCCTCTTCTGGGGCGGGGACGATGAAGCCCGCGCCGGCTCCCAGGTGCTTGCTTCCGATTTCATGGCCGCCCGCAACCTGCCCTACCATCTCAATATCATGCCGGAAAAAGGCGAGTTCCGGCTGAGCGCGTCTGAGGCGGAACACATCCGGTCCAATAACCATGAACTTTCACTGCACTACAATTTCATCACCGGGCGCACTCACCCTTACGCCTTCACGCAGGCGGACATGGCGGAACAGGCGGAAGCGTTCCTGAGGGCCTTCGGCCGGCGGGCGGAATGCACGGTGAATCACTGGGTCACCTGGGTGGGGTGGGCGGAGCCGGCGAAGTGGATGGCGGCCTGCGGCGGCACGGCCGACAACGGCCGCATCCACAGCGCGACTCCGCCCCTCAATCCCGCGAACCAAATCGGATTCAGCTTTGGTTCCGCCTTCCCGTTCAGCTTTTACGACGACTGGCGGAACGGAAACGCCAGAATCGATTTCATCGAGGAGCCTATCACCGCCTACGAAATGGGCTACCGACAGGAGGAAAACGACTTTGCGATGGTGCATCGAGCCATGGACCTGGCCGCGCACTATCACCTGACGATGAATTTGTTTTATCATCCGCCGAACATTGCGTACAGAGCCTCCTGCCGGGCCGCCATTGATGAAGCGCTTTCCTACATCAGGCGGCGAGGCCTGCGTGTAAAACACGCGGGCAACGACGAATTGGCCCGGTGGTGGAAACAGCGCCGCGCATCTTGGGCGGGAGACCTCTGCTGCGAAGCGGGTCGAATCCAATTCAGCACGCGGACCGAACACCGTGACGGCATGATTGTGAAAATCCCGAGCCAGAGCCGAACAGCGGCGGCGTGCCGATGCTCTGGCCGTCATGCGGCCTTCGAAAACCGTTTCGAATTCGGGCAGAATTGGGTATATGTGGTAGCGCCCGAAGGCGAGTGCGCAGTGAGCATCGAGCTTTCCCAGCGGGATTCACCATGATCATCAACCTGGATGCCTGTGTCATTCGGCTGAGCCAAGGACAGAAAATGTCTGAAGAGTTGGTTCAGAGGCTCGACGCGGTGGACATGGCCAGGATTCACGGGTTTCGAATCCCGCCCGATCGGCCCACCGAGATGCACTATCACGATTTCGACGAATACTGGCTGTTCTCTCAAGGGGAAACCGTCGTGACGCTGCGACTGGAAGACGGTAGCGCCAAGAAATTTGAAATCGGGCCTGGAATGCTCATCGTAACCCCGCGGGGAGTCGAGCATGGCCACGTGCCGCGAACGGAAATGCAGGGGTTCGAGTGGACCAGCGTCATCCGTGCCGATGCGAGAAAAGGGCATCTCCATCGCTGAGGCGAGACGCCAGGAACGTGGAATCGAACTGGTTGTCATGTTCGTCGGTGTCCTTCTTCATCGGAATCCTCGCCAGTATCGTTCTTCGTCGGAATCCTCGTCAGAAGGAATCTGGTTCGTCATCTTCGTCGTTTGACCATCCGTTTCTTGCTGAAGCAGACGGCCGCGGCAGATGACGACGAAGAGTGGAAACCCGGCGAAGAGGAGGAGGAGACCCCATGAAAATCGGCGTATTGGGACTCGCTTCAAGCTACTGGCCGAATGCCTTGAGCGCGGCAGCGGCGAAAGTCAAGGGCGTCAAAGTCACCGCGGCGTCCACCTTGGGACGCGACGACGACACCATCAAGCGCCATCTCGGGATGACGAAAGAAGAGTTTGCCGAACGATTCGGGGTCAAGCTCTACCGCGATATCGAGGAGATGTTGAACGCCGAAGCCCTTGATGGCGTCTTTGTGTGTGCGGAGCACACGCGACAGCGGGAAATTGCTGAAATCGCCGCGAACCACAAGCTCAATATGTACATCGCCAAACCCATGGCGACCAGCCTGGTTGACGCCAAGAGAATAGCCGAGGCCGTGAAGAAGAACGGAGTCGTCGCCACCACCGGTTCGACCGAACGATTCGACGGCGCGATCCGGGAGGCCCACAGCCGCCTCAAGAATGGCGACATCGGCGATCCCATTTCCATAAGAGTTCTCCACCAGCACGGGAACATCAGCGGCTTCGGCCCCGACAATTGGTACATGCGCCCAGAGCAGGGCGGGCCGGAGCTTTCCCTCATCTGGTACACCGGCGACGTCATCCGATGGTTCGCCGGGAGCGAGGCCGTACGCGTGTTTGCGGAATACGACAACTACCTTTCCGAAGGTTCGCCTTTCATGGACAACGGCAAAGTCCTGATGCGGTTCGAAAACCGGGCCATCGGTTCGATGGATGTCTATTTCTCGACGCGCTGGGAATTCCCACGCTGGGAGGTCGAGGTGATGGGGACCAAAGGCGCTCTGCGGACCCAGCAAAGCGTTTACGAAGGCATGGTGTTCACCGCGGACGGCGTGAAAGCCTTCTACCGGACACGCAGCGATGATGTTCTCGCGGAGGTGAGCCACTGGATTAGGGCCTGCAAGGGCGAGGCCGAGAACGAGGTAACGATGGACGACGCGGTAAAGGTGATTGAGATATGCTTGGCGGCTAGAGAATCCGCTACCACGAGCAAGCCCGTGAAGTTGCCTTCCAGAGACCGGTGACCGGACGCCGATGTGTTAGAATCTGCCAACGGGATTTCCCGGGGCATATCGAAAGGATTTTCAACCCCTCAAAGGTAAAACCATGGCCCAACCGGTCAAGACCTTCGGCAAGCAGGAAATACGGAATCTGACGAAAGTGATCAAGAGCGGGAATTTCGCCCATCACAGAGGCGGATTCATCGACCAGTTTGAGCAGGCATTCGCAAAGGAATTCGGCGCCAAGCACGCCATCGCCGGCGCGTCAGCCATGGTGCTCATGCACGCCATTCCGGGGGCCATCGGCGCGGGCGCTGGCGACGAAATCATCTGCGATCCGGTGGTGCAATTCCACGGCGTCGCCAGCCTCCACGGCAACGTGGTCCCGGTCTGGGCCGACGTGCGCAAAGACAACTTTCTGCTCGACCCCAAATCGGTTGAAAAGAAGATTACGCGGCGGACCAAGGCCATCTGGGTCACCCATCTGTGGGGGTTTCCTGCCGAAGCGGACCAATTGCGCCGGGTCGCGGACAAGCATGGCCTTTATCTTCTTGAGGACTGCGCTCATGCCATGTTTCTGGATTACAGAGGAAAGTACGCCGGCCTCTGGGGCCATTTCGGCACCTTCTCCTTCAACATGGGCAAGCACCTGGGCACGGGCGAAGGCGGAATGGCCATCACGAACGACGACACCTTGGCGCACGAGCTCCGACGGCGCATCATCTTCGGAGAAAGCCCGCCCGTGCTCGCCAGCAATTACCGAATGACCGAGTTCGTTGCCGCTGTGGGCGTGGTTCAGCTCAAGAAAGTCCCCCGCTATCTTGAAGAATACCGGAAAGGAAAAGCGATCCTCGACGAGGTCGTCGGCGAGTGCGACTGGCTCGCCAGACGCGCCCTGCCCGAAGGCGGTGGCGTATCGCCCTACCAATACGCCTGTATTTTCCGTGGGGACAAGAAAGGCTTCGCTCCGCGGGCGCTCATGAATGCGCTTCAGGCGTGCGGCGCGGCGGGGGAATTGCGCTTCGGCCTGGGCTTCACCCAGCGGCCAGCGTATCAATACGACTTCTTCCGCGTACCTCGCGCTTATGGCGATAGAGGGTGTCCCTACACGTGCCGCCTCTACACCGGCAAAGTCGATCTCCGCGACGGCCTGTGCCCGGTCGCCGAGGACATCATTCCCAGACTGGTCACCACGAACAACATGGTGCGTGCGAGCGTGATGAAAAAGAAAGCCGCCATCCTGAAACAAGCCATTCGAATGGTGGAGGCCGGCAAGGCCCCGCACGACACCTACAGCGGGGTCCAAATCGCTGTCTTGGATATTGTCCAGGCCCTTCAGCCTGTCGGACCGGATCCAGTCGCCCGTGAGCTGGCCAGGAAAGGAATTGAAAAATCGCCTTCCGACGTGCGCGAGATCATGGAAAGCTTGCGGAGTGGATTTCCGCGCAAACTCTCCTACGCCGGCCCGGAACGATTCGCGTACCATGACTTCACCAAGGTCTGAAACCGGAGACCTGGGGTCACATTTTCATTTGTCATTGTCGGCAATGACGTCCTGAGACGCGCACAGGCCTGGCGACACGGCTGTTGGGCCCGACGCCGGCGAACTCAGCGAGGTTCACCGAGTCCGAGACCCGAACGGCCTGCCCCACACCATTCAAGGCGTCGAACTTGTACTGGCGGTCGTAGCGACGCGCGTAACCGAAGGTCCCGCCGGGAGGCGCTCCCAGCCGGGACTACAAGTTCGGATGAATTTTGCGGGAAGACACCTCCAGGGCCCGGGCGGAGCACGGCGGAAGCTCGAGAGTGCGGCTCACGGGCCCGGAGACCCTTTCGGCCGGGCCCCTGCCTGTCGGCAACACTTCGCAAATCTCCCAACGGCCGCTCAGGGGCAGGTCGAACGGCACGCTGACCGCCGTTTCCGCACCCACGTTGACGTACATCAGGGCCACCTTCTTTTCCCGGGGCAGCCGCCACGCGGCCGTGAGCACCGCCGGGCCGCTGACCCAGGCTTCTCCGCCCCACTGCCAGTCGGCCCGCACCTGCGGACTGGGTCCCGACAACGCGGGTGGCCGGGCCATCTCGCCGGAATGGAAGTAGCGCCGGAGCTGCCAGCGCAGCCGGACGAGACCTCGAAGAAACTCCGCATTCGCTGCCTCCTTCACCACGTCGGGGCTGATCCAGCCGATCTGCTCGCCGAAGACCCACTGCTGCCCGGCCTTCATGCGCAACGCCAGGTCCCGCGTGCTCCCGCCGCCGTAGGACCGGCCGAAATTCTGGATGGCCGGGGCATAGATGGCCGGAAACGCCGCTACCTGGCCCTCCGTCTGCCAGTTCCAGCTCAGGTAGCCATCGAACCATCGCACGTAGGTTTCCGCATTGCACTCGGTCGTCAACATTCGGCCCGCCGGCATCTTCTTGCGGATCGCCCGCAGCATCTCCCAGTAGCCTTCGTTCCACCAGCGCCCGCCACCGAGCGGGTGTCCGTGCGAGGCGTCGAAGCAGAGCACGGGCGCGGCCGCGCCGATCTGGTCGATGTACACCCCGTCCACGCCGCACTCCTCGAAAAGCCGCAGAACAATGTCCTGCACCTTCCGCTGCCAGAGCTTCGTCGCCGGACACATGACGGCCAGCTTCACGGGGCTTCCGTCCGTCTCCTTGCTGCCGTACGATTCCGTCCAGGGCGTCCCCTTCTCATTCTTCGTCGCCGCCGGGAGAGCGACCCGCGTGAACTCGAAATCCTCCAGGCCGCGGTCCCGCGTGTCCCAGAGACGACCGTTGATGTAAGGCATCACGTGAACGCCCGATCGCTGGAGTTCCCGCACGCCATCGACGAATCCCTCCTTGGCCGGGAAATAGTGGGGATAATCGTTGTCGAACGGGATTTGATGCCATTGATACCAGTGGAATCCCACCGGCACGCCCATGAACTTCGCAAAGGCTTTGACCGCAGGCACGCACTCACTGGGGCCGCCGCTCGCCTGCACCCACACGCACAGCTCGCGCATCCACGCAGGCGTGTCCGTGCGGCCTACACGCGTCAGCTTCGGCCACCAGCGGGCCTTGCGCCGGCACCAGGATCGGTAGTTTTGCGCCGCGTCGAACCAGTCGCCCCGGAGAAGCTGCCACACCGCCTCACCCCCCAAAGTGAACGAGCTCCCCGGCTTATCCTGGTTTTCCACCGGATGCTCGAAGGACAAGCCCAAACGGCCTTTCTCCGGCCGGCTCTCCGCCGCCAGTTCCTTGACGCCGCCCGAGGGGTCGTGCACGGCGGCGTAGAGGCCGGACTGGCTCCGGCGACCTTGTACGCCCGCGGTGTCCGCGTAAACCGCAAAGAAGGGCATCGGACCGGTCCAGCCGTTCGGATACCGGCTGCGATATTGGAACGGCTTTCCCCAGACGTCCGAGTGAACCTCGCCGGGCCCGCGCGGGAGGAACAACCTCGGCTCGGGCCCCGGCTTTGCCAACGAAAGCATGGGGAAGGTGACGGAGTGGAGGCTCGACCGCGCCGAGTCGTTGTGCACCTGGAACGTCCATCGAATGGCATCCATCGAAGCGTCCATCATGGCCCGCGCTCTGACGCGCAGGCCTTCGGCCCGGGGCAACCGGGGACGTTCCCACAGGAGCTCATAACCTCCGGGCTTCTTATCGACCGTAACACTCCCCCACCCCCGCACTGATGTAAGGGCCGCGGAGTCGCCGAGACGGATCGAAAAAAGCGCCTGCGGTTCGCCCGGGCCGGCGAGAAACTGAGTGCCGTTCGATTGATCACTCAGGCCCGCGAGGGAGAGACCGCTCCTCGTGCGCTCAAGTCGGAGACAAAGATTTCCCGCCAGGCCAGTGAACAGCTTTTCAGTCACCAGACGCCGCCGCGTTGGCTGGACGCGCGCTGAATCGGGTGACGGGCGCTCGGCCCCGCGATCGCCCCGGTGGCTTTTCGTGGCGTCTCGAGGGGATTTTTTGAACCTAGGCCTTGCTTTGGACATGGGAGGGGCTCACAAAAGACAGCGAAGCCGCATGAGTACTCGAATACGGAAGTGGGGGCGCATATCCGTGCTCGAGTACTATCAGCCGGCGAGTAAATGACCGAGAGCGGCGTTTGAGTTGGCCCAGATGTCGGTGTATTGGATTTGCTCGCCCAGCGCATAGCCTTCCCCATCGATCTTGGCCGTCGCTTTGGCTCCCCGGAGGCTCACCTTTCGGACGTAATCGGCCCCGGAGTCGAAGGGCGGGTCGATGTAGATGAGGTTCACCTTGCCGCGGAAGCCGTTGGCCAGCAGGTAGGCCAGCACTTCCTTGTGATCGCCATGAAAGAGGAGTCCACCCTTCTCAGGAACGACTGATCCGATGGATGGCTGGCCTTCCCAGCACTTCTGGTTCCACTGGTTGTGCAGCGCGCGAAAGACCTTCATGCGCTCGATGTAAGTTTCATCGTCAAATGCCGGGATGCCAGCAATCTGGAGCGCGTCGTGCCTTTCCACCAGTTGAGCGGGGAAGGCGGTCACGTGGGACAGGGGCCGCTTGCCGACCCAGACGAGCATGGGCCGGCCCTTGGCCGAAGCTATCTTGATTTCAGTCTTCCTACGATCCGGCTGCGGCTGGTAGGCTCGGAATGGATGTTTTTCAGCTCGGCTCATTCAGGCGGCTCCTCCGGCACGAACCTGGCCAAATCAGTCACAAGACGGGGAAGCTCAAGGGTGACGACGTCCCAAACGATATCGTAATCGACGTTCAGATAGTCGTCCACCACTCGGTGACGCATTCTGACGATCTGTCTCCAAGGGATTTCGGGCTGGGCATCGCGGAAATCCTGGGAAACACGACGCGCGGCCTCTCCGATAGTTTGGATCAGGTGAACCAAAGCCAACCGAAGCGTCTCATCCAGGTCATAGTCTGGCCGGTTCTTGCCCTGAACCATGCGCAACGCTTGGCGAGCCATGTCGCGCATGTGTCCAATGTAAACCATGTCATCCTTCTGCATATTGCACCTCTGCGCTGGCAAGGACGCGTCCCCGGAGCCACCGATTGAGATACTTTTCACTGACCAGGTCAATTTTCCGCCCGCCCAGGATCTGGGAGAGTTCGTCTTCTATCTCGAAAATTCCAAAACCAACGGAATGGCCGGGCTCGAAGTCTATCAGCACGTCCACGTCACTCTCCGGACGGAAGTCGTCGCGAAGAACCGATCCGAACAGCGACAGCTTGCGGATATGGTGCTTCCGACAGATTTCAGCGATCTTTTCCCGGTCTATGGGGATTCGGGCGCTCATGCTTCTGACTCCTCAACAGATTTTCGGACTTCCTGCATCACGAGGCTTGTCAAAAAATTGCTGGTAATGCTCGAAGATATGGGGGTCCTCGACGAAGCGGAGACACCCATAAGTCTGAAGCGCCCAAAGCTGCGCCTTGCGCAGGCAACGCAGGTTCCCGCTTTCTGATTCGACCTGGAATTCGAGAATCTCGGCGATGGCCGGGAATTGAGGGCAAGGGCAGCCGGCCTCGGCCCATTCCTGGGTTCGAGATGTCAGGATTTGGTGAAGGTGGGTCATATCTGCGTCCAGTAAGGCTTCCCCATTCTTGGGGGCTTACCGCTTTGCTGCAAGTTCTACAACCGGGACCGCGCCGGAGTCTCGTACACCGGAACGGAATTCTCCGGACACCTCCCGCTCCGGTGTACGAGTCGGTTTGAGGCAGCGCTTCGCTGCTATCCAGACCGCTATCCTTGCCATTGCCGGGGATTTCCGATAGGCTCGCAGCGGTTACAGGATATCTTTCGTTTCGACTGATACGTGCCGGCGAGGTCCTTCCCCCGATTCGCTGCTTCACGCCCCCATTTTACGCCCCTCTCATGAACGACTTTCTTGGATGCCACAAGCTCGAGCTGGATACGCCGGCCTTGCTCCTCGACCTCGGCGCGTTCGAGCGCAACCTGAAGAAGATGCAGGGCTTCGTCGATGCACACGGCGTGCGCCTGCGACCCCATTTCAAGGCGCACCGCACGCCCGAGATCGTCCGCTGGCAACACCAACTCGGCGCCCGCGGCGTCACCTGCGCCAAGCTGGCCGAGGCCGAGCATCTCGCCAGCCTCGGATTCGACGATTTCCTCGTCGCCAACCAGGTGGCCGGCGAGATCAAGCTCAGACGCCTCGCCGCCCTCTCCGCCGCCTCCGAGGTCACCGTCGCCGCCGACAGCGAGGCTGGCGTCCGGGCCATGGACCAGGCCGCTCGCTCCGCCGGCGTGGCCTTCAACGTCGTCATCGAAGTGGACCTGGGGATGAACCGCTCCGGGGTGGCCGCGGGTGAATCGACCCTGGCGCTGGCCCGGACGATCACCGGTCTGCCCGGTCTGCGCTTCCGGGGCTTAATGGCCTACGAGGGACACCTGGTCGACCTCGCCCTCAGCGAGGAAAAGAACGCTCGCATCCGTGCGACCATCGAGCGGCTGATCGAAACGCGGCGTCTCCTCGAGCGCTCCGGCATTCCGGTGGAGATCGTGAGCTGCGGCGGAACAGGCTCCTATCACGTCACCGCCACGTGCCCGGGCGTCACGGAGATTCAAGCGGGCACCTACGGCGTGGGCGACACGCTTTTCGCCCGGGCGGGCAGCGACTTCGAGTGCGCCGCCACCGTTTTGGCCACGGTGACCTCTCGGCCCACGCCCGATCGGGCCATCACGGACTGCGGCCTCAAGGCGATCCATCCGATCGTCGGGCTCGCCCTCGCCCGCAGCCACCCGAACTGGAAGCTCCAGCCGCTCTCCGCCGAGCATGGCCGCCTCGTCCGCGAAGGCCAGGGTCCCGACCTCCGCGTCGGGGAAAAGGTCGAGTTCGAGGTGTTCTACGCGGACGGCACGATCAATCTCCACGAGCGCTGGTTCTGCCTTCGGGACGGCCGTGTCGAGGATATCTGGGAGATCAGCGGCCGCGGCAAGAGCCAATAGTATTCCGATTCAGAAGTGCTCCCGCACTTCTGAATCGGAATAGCTTCTCAATAACTTAAGGCGGGCGAAGCCCGCAACCGAACAGGGTTCGGAAAGGTGTCCCGCCAGACTTGTCCCAGTGGGAGGCGGGTCAGGAATCAACGGACACCCGACACCTGACACCTTTCAACTTCTCCGCCTGATGCCCACGGAGTGGGCGTGGGGCGCGGAGAAGTTACACCCTGAGACTCTCATCCCAGCGGGACCCTACGGGAGACTGATGTTGTGGGCTTCGCCCATACGCGTTCACGTTCCTCACCGTTCAGAAGCTTTGCTCTACAGCACCGCGATTGAAATTCTGAGACCGCTCAGCGCCCACTTTTCTGGGAGGCCCGACCATGCCTGACTTGACCGGATCCTTCGACCTGCTTCTGCGGCGCGGCCGCATCGTGGATGGTAGCGGCAGTCCCTGGTATCCCGGCGACGTCGGCGTCCGCGGCGATCGGATAGCGGCCGTGGGACACATCCCGTCCGCTCAGGCCAAGCGTGAAATCGACGCCAGCGGGAAGGTCGTCTGCCCCGGCTTCATCGACGTCCACGTCCACTCGGAAATGGGCATCCTGACCGGCGAGGCCTCGGAAGGCCGCATCCGCCAGGGGGTGACCACTGACCTCCTGGCCCCGGACGGGCTGTCGTTCGCTCCGCTTTCGGTCACCCGGCTGGCCGAGATGCGGCGTTATCTGGCCATTTTCCTGGGCGAGCCGGAGCTGGATTGGAGCTGGAGCAGCCTGGCGGAATACCTGGCTCGATTCGAGGGCCGCGTGGCGATGAACGTGGTGCCCCAGGTGGCGTTCAATGCCATCCGGGCGGAGGCCGTCGGCTGGGAGGCCAGGCCCGCCACGCCCACGGAGCTGGAGCGCATGAAGGACCTTACCCGAGAAGCGATGGAACAAGGCGCCTGCGGCATCCAGACCGGCCTCGAGTACTACCCCTCCGCGCATTCCGGCACGGACGAGCTGGTCGAGGTGAGCCGCGTCGTGGCCGAGCACGGCGGCGTCTATTCTTCGCATATCCGCGGCTACGGCGACCGGCTCGGCACTGCGCTCGAAGAAACCTTCGCCATCAGCGAGCGCGCGGGTCTCCCGGTGCACGTTTCTCATCTCTTCGGGCTGCCGGAGCTATACCGGCCGCTCGAAGCCGCGCGGGCCCGGGGCATCGACGTCACCTATGACGCCTATCCTTACACGGCGGGCTGCACTCACCTCATTTACTGCTTCCCGCCGTGGGCGCAGTCGGGCACGCCCGGCGAGATCGTCGCGCGGCTCGGCACGCGCACGGCCCGGGAACGCATCCGGCCCGAACTGGAAGGATTCTTCCAGCGCACCCGCAGGCCCTTCGAGAACATCATCTTCTCCACGGTGACGACCGAACCGAACCGGCATCTCGAGGGCAAGTCCCTCGACCAGGCGCTGAAGGACAGCGGCAAGGACCTGACGGATTTCGCGTGCGATCTGCTCGTCGAGGAGCGGCTCGGGGTGCTCATGATCTTCCACTGGTCCGGCGAGGACGTTCTTCGTTCGACGCTCACTCATCCGCTGCACATGGTGGGATCGGACGGCATTTTCCGGCCCGGCAAGGTGCACCCGCGGGGCTACGGCGCCTACCCGAGGATTCTCGGCCGCATGGTCCGAGAAAAGCACTGGCTCACGCTCGAGGACGCGGTCCGGCGCATGAGCAGCTTCCCGGCCCAGCGCTATGGTTTGCGGGACCGCGGGCTCGTGCGCGCGGGCCTGGCGGCGGACCTCGTGGTCTTCGACCCGGAGCGCGTGATCGACCAGGCGACCTTCGAGGACGGCCGAAAGCCACCGGAAGGCATCGCGCACGTTCTCGTCAACGGGCAACTCGTTCTCGACGGCGGCCGGATGACCTCTGCCCGTCCCGGCCGCGTTCTCCGGACGAGGACGTAGCGCGAGCACGATGCCACCACGAAACCGCCAGGCCACGCGAGCACCCTTCCCGGTTCTCTATTCTCCATTCACACGCGTTGGAGATAGATTCCCAACTTCTGAAGGGCGCGGAGGGCCGACCGGTCGTCCAGAGGCGTATTCAGGGCCAGGAGGGACGGCCCGATGCGCCGGAGCACCAGGTGCTGAATCTCCGGGAGCGTGAGGACCTGTTCCATGAGTTCGGGCGATGGGAGCTCGAGGAGGAAAGCAGGCTCGACGCCAGCGTGATGCACGCGGCCGGCCCAGCTCAGCACGGAGTAACGGACGTTTTGGGGCAGGGCCCCGCGGCCGTTTTCTTCGAGGGCCCGGACCATGGCCTCGCCCGACAGGCCGAGCGCCGCGGCCGAAATCACAGCGTCTTCCTCGATCCGGTAATGGAAGACCTTATCGACCTTCTCGAGCACGGCCATCTGGTGGACGAAGATGTGGGCACTGGGCGGGACCTCTGCGGGGAACAGGACCAGCTCGAAATCGGCATTCACCATCAGGCCAGGAGATGGCGCGGGCGACTCCACGTGTCCCCCTCCGAAGAGGAGGCCAGCCATGCGGCTCGTACGAACGGCGGCGGTCTTTTTTCCGGAGAAGGCGAGGTCCACGATCCCCAACTCATGAGGCGTTTCCTGAAGCCATCGGGCGAAGTCCTGGGCAAGGCCATCGAGTCCCAGCGGCAGGGCATGGAGGCTGTGAAGGGCCAGGCGGCTGGCATCCAGCTCATCGTTGATGAGGGCGAGGAGGTGCTGCACGACGGCCAAGCGCGCCGCGTGCTCGAGGGGATACCAGCGGCCCGGGATGAGGGCTCTGACCCAGGTCTCCAGGCGGCCGCACAGGGTTTCCATATGCCCGCGCTGGACCAGGGGCTCTTCCAGCTCGAGAAACCAGGGGTAAAGCTCTCGCACTTTCTTGTCCAAGCTTCCGAGATTCCATTCGATGGCCCGGGCGGTGGTCGCCAGGGTGCCATCCGGCAGGCGCTCGACGAGCCCCAAGCTGGAGGCCCTGAGGAGCAGCCTCCGGAAATAGGCCTGGGCCGCATCGGGCGACTTCCCGCGGGCGAGCAGAAGGGCGGCAAGAGTCTCGTCCGCATCGTGTTTTCGGAGGGTGTCGTTCCGCGTGAGACGCAGCTCCTCCTGCCGCGCCCAGCGAAGAAGCAGGGAGAAATCCAGGAGAAGCTCCAGCCCGTGTGAAGACACCCGGGCCTTGGGATCGAGATCCGGGTCGGCTGTGATGGAACGGAGATGGTCCGCGACCACTTCGAGGAAGACGATGAGGTACTCGCCACGGATATTGAGTCCGAGATGTTCCAGGTGCACAAAGCCGGTGGTTCCGAGGCCGGATTGCTCGAGCTGTTCGCGCCAGCGGGCGAGGGTGTCCGCATCGAGGCCGGGCTTCCGCTTGCGGCAAGCGGAAAGGGGAAGGAGGCCCATGAAGTCCTCGAGGGCACTCTCCACGGCGGCCTGGAGGTCCCTCGATTCGAGGGAGGCCAGCCTCTGGACGAGCGGCAACCGGGTGACGGGTGTGACGGCGGAAGGGGTTTCCACGCGGCCGTCTCTTCGGGTGCGGCTTGCGGCGGGGGCGGCCCTCTTCGGCAAGAGGGACTCGGAAAAGCCTTTGAGGCTGAGGAGAGCGTCAGGTGCGCGGACATCGCCCTGCAAGACCAACCGGAGGCTTTGCGAGAGCTCCTGCGGCATGCCGGCCTGGCCGGCGGGATCGGACGCGCTTCCGCCGGCCCGATAATGGATCAGACCCTTGTCCGCCAGACTGCGCAGAAGGCGGCAGATGCGCTCGGTCGCAGCTCCTCCCCCGGCCTGGAGGAGATCGCCGCCTGCCCCCGTTCGATCAGCGCCGTGAAGAAGGAATTCGAGGAGCTTGCGCTCGGCGCTGGGCAGCGTCTGGAAGCGCGCCCGCAGCGTCGCGGGGTCCAACATGGCGCGGCGCAGCTTGTTCAGAAGCTTGGACTTGGAGGTCGTGCCGCGATGCACGTCCGTCCAGAAAAACTCGAAGCGCTGGAGTGTTTCAATCTTCTGCTGGTTGAGGAACTCATCGAGCATCATGCGAAGCCGACCGCCGCGGTTTCGCCCTGGAGGACCTCCGAGACGTCTCGGATCGAATAACTGTAGCCCTGCTCGGTGAGGAAGAGCTGCCGTTTGGCCGAAAAGTCCTGCTCGTTGGAGTCGCGGGACACCAGGGAATAGAAATGGGCCTGGCGCTGGTCATCCTTGGGGCGGAGAATGCGGCCCAGCCTCTGAGCCTCTTCCTGCCGGGAGCCGAACGTCCCGGACACCTGGATCAGGACGTTGGCGTCGGGGAGATCAACGGAAAAATTGCCGACCTTCGAGACGATGAGCCTGCGGATGCGCCCGCGGCGAAAATCCTCATAGAGCCGGTCGCGCTCGACGCTCCGCGTGCTCCCGGTGATCATCGGGCATCCCAGAAGACGAGCCACGGCATCCAGTTGCCGGAGGTACTGCCCGATGATCAGGACCAGATCGTCCGGGTGTCGTTCCAGGAGCGTGCGGACGACCGGAAGCTTGGCCTCGTTCTCAGAGGCGAGGCGGAACTTTTCACGCTTCTCGGCGAGGGAGTATTCGACGCGAAGCGGCGGCGGCAGGGGCACACGGACCTCCATGCAACCGGCGCTGGCGATCCATCCCTGGCGCTCCAGCTCCTTCCAGGGAACGTCGTAGCGCTTGGGCCCAATCAGGCTGAAGACGTCGCACTCGCACCCATCCTCCCGCACGAGCGTCGCAGTCAGGCCGAGCCGGCGGCAGGCCTGAATCTCCGCGGTCACCCGGAAGACCGGAGCGGGCAGGAGATGCACCTCGTCGTAGAGGATCAGGCCCCAGTTCATCTTCGTGAACAGCTCGAAGTGCGGAAACTCCTGGGTCTTCCTCCGCCGGTACGTCATGATGTTGTAGGTGGTCACCGTCACCGGACGCGACTCCTTCATCTCTCCAGAATACTCACCAATCTGGTCCTCGGTCAGATTCGTCTTGTCCAGCAACTCTCGTTTCCACTGCCGGACGGCGGTAATGCTCGTCGCCAGGATCAGGGTATGGGTCCGAAACCGCGACATGATGGCGATACCGACGATGGTCTTGCCGGCCCCGCAAGGGAGGGCGATGACGCCGCTGCCGCCTCGTGCGGACCCGCCGGCGTAGAAGGCATCGACCGCGTCCTGCTGGTAGGTGCGGAGATGGAACGGCCGCTGCGATAGCGTGAGGGACCGTACCTGGATATCCAGCGGCGCGCCTTCCACGTATCCAGCCAGGTCCTCCACCGGGAAGCCGAGGTGGATCAAGGCCTGCTTGATGTGGCCCCTCATGTGGGGCAGGACCTGGAACTCACGGTCGCTCAACCGGCCTTGCAGGAATCGGCTCGCCTCGCGAGCCCGCTCGATCTCCTCCATGAGCGACGGGTCCTGGGAGACGAGGACCAAGGCATCGCCGCGTCGCTCCAGCCAGACACGCCCGTAACGCGCAACATACTCCTGAATTTCACGCCGGACGTTCTCCGGCACCTCATACTTGCTGAACCGCACGAGAATCTCGATCATCTCGTCCGCCTTCATGCCCGCCGAAGCCGCGTTCCAGAGAGAAAGCGCCGAAATCCGATAGGTGTGAAAGTGTTCGGGGCTTTTGACCAGCTCGGCGAAGCGTGCCAAACCGTCTCGGGCCTCGGCATACCGGGGATTATCCACTTCCAGCAGAACCGTGTGGTCGCTTTGAGCGATCAGGGGATTATGGGCCGCGTATTGCATGGAGACCGGTGATTCGTTACCTCGGGATGCCGACCGCAATCGGCATTGCTCCCGGCGATTTCAAAAAAGCCGCAACTGGCAATTGTATCGGGTCGTGATCTGAACGCAATCTGGCACCTGCCTTGAGACGAGAAAACTGCTCGTCTATAATAGGATCGGGTTTTATTGTAAGTCATTAAAACACAATCGGTTCCGTTTATAGAGCGGTCCCAGCCAGCACAGTCCCTCCTTAATGAGCGCCTCACCTACGGAGCCCCCGGCCATGGATTTCGCCACCCCTTCACCTCCCACATCCCCTGGTGAGACGCCCCGGACTACTCCTGCATCCCCTGGCGACCCTGGCGAGACGCCCCGGACTACTGCTGCATCCCCTGGCGACCCTGGCGAGACGCCCCGGACTACTGCTGCTTCCCCTGGCGACCCTGGCGAGACGCCTCGGACTACTGCTGCTTCCCCTGGCGAGCTGCTCGGGACTCCATTGGGGACATGCCCCGTGCCGGCTTCCCAATCAGGCTTCGTGGCCTGGCTGTGCCGGGAATCCATTTACGTCGTAGTCACCTTAGCGGTCGTCCTGATGGTGACACTGCCGGGAGAGAAGGTTTCCAATGCAGGTCCGGAACAGCACGGCCAGGCCGAAATTGCAGAGGATAGGCAGGAAGACGGCAAGCCGAAGGCGTCGGCCAACAACCCGTTCAACTTGAGCGCGGAGGAAATCGAGAAGCTGTGGGTGACACATCCGTTGGGCGCTTTGGCTCTTGCGGCCCTGGGCGTGGCGATGATGACCGCGTTCCTCGCGGGCTGCGGCATTCTGGCGTGGTGGGCGATTGGCGTGTTTCGACGGGCCGGAACGGATGTTTTCTCGGATTGGCCGCCCTGCCGTTGGGGCCTGTGGGACGTCGTCAAGACCTTTTCGCTCTACCTCTTCTTGTGCCAGGCCGCGGCCATGGCCTGGCCTCCGGGAGCGACCGGGCCCGGGCCAGGCCTGTCGGAGCTCGGCCAGACGCTTCTGCTCCACGTTCCAGCCACCATCCTCATCTGTCTCTTCATGGGCCATCTTCTTACTGTCCAGAAGAGGCACTCCTTCGAAGAGGCTGGCTGGATTCCAAGGAGTCCCTCGGTAGCCGCGGGTGTACTCGGTTATCTGGCGATCCTTCCCCTGGTGGCCGGGGCCGCCGCGGTCAACACCTGGATATTCGAGTACCTGGGTGAGCCCATCCTACCGCATCCAGTGGCCACCGAGCTGCAGACGACGAGGTCGATCAGCGAGGCGGCAGCACTCCTGGTGTTCGCCTGCGCCCTGGCGCCGATCTGGGAGGAGCTTTTCTTTCGCGGCCTGCTCTACCCGGTGCTGCGGCGGCGGCTTGGCGTCACCGGGGCCATCGCTCTGAGCGCAACCGCCTTCGCAGCCATGCATGCCAACTTGTCCCAAATCCTGCCCCTTTTCATCCTCGGGGTTCTCCTGGCTTATCTGTTCGAGAGGACCCGCTCGGTCTGGAGCAGCATCACGGCTCATGCGGTTTTCAACACGGGCTCCATGGCTGCTCTCCTCATCCTGCGCTTCGCCGTGGGGTAGGAATCGCGTTGTCAGCGGCGTTGCCGACACCAAGGACTCTCAGTTGACAACCGGCGTGTGCTGTCGATACAAAAGAGGTTCGTCCGACTCTCCCTGAGAGAAGGATTGCCCCATCCCGTTGTTGGCGGCCTCCAGGCCGCGATAGGAAACGCCCCATGAAGATGTCCGTCGATCTCGTTCCCCATGAACTTCGCAAGTACGCTGGCCTGCGTCCGTGGCTCGAGGACCCCCACCAGCGCGCTCAGCACATGGCGTTCACACTGGTTACGGAACTCCTGGCGGACGCGGACACGCCCTTCGGGCGAATGGCCCGGAACGGCCTGCTCCTCAATGCGGAGACCGAGCCGCTGCTCCAGGGCCGCTTCGGATTCCTCAGTCGGCCTTACACCCGAGGCTCCCGGCCCG
>JACPCR010000097.1:70461-76095 GCA_016179685.1 Planctomycetota bacterium
CCCTCACGGTCCGGATGACCGATGCCGAGAAAGTCATCGCACTGAGCCAGTCGATGGACACGCTCAAACGGCGTTTCCCGCCACCGCCTGCCTTCCTTTACGGCGAGTCGGATGAGCAGACCCTGCTCAAAGGCGGCGGCCACTGCTCGTGCCGGGCGCGGCTGCTTTGCGCCCTCTGCCAGGTTCTCGGCCTCGAAGCCCGGCCCGCCATGATGTGGGCCTGGGCCGATCCCGCCAAGCCGGACGTCCTCCTCGGCGGTCATACGGTCGCCGAGGTCTACCTCGACGGCCAATGGGGCTTCTTCGATCCCCAGCATCACCTGTACTGCCGCACACACGACGGGTCGTTCCCCGGCATGGCCCGCATCCGGAAGAATCCGGAGCTCCTTTGCTGCATGCCGGAGGCCGAGGTGACCCGCATGAAGGCCACCGGTTACCCATCGGCGACCGAGGGCGAAGCTCTTTTCCGCTATTATTGGTACAAGAATTTCGACCCTCGCTGCCCCATCAGCATCAGCCGGCACGATGTGAACGAGCCCTACGTTGGACCCTGGAACTGGGCGACCGCGGAATTCCGGCAGAGGCAGCAGCACGATTACGAGCAGTTCAAGAAGGTCCTGTTCGCCATGGCTGCCCGAGGCGAGCTGACGGAAAGCGTCTATCGCATGAACGTCGACGAATTCCGGCGGTTCGCCGGCATCACGGACGGCCAGTTGGTCTCCTGGAGCAGCCGGAGATCAGCTTGATGGGCGGCTTCGCCGTCCCCTCGTGACTTCGCCATGGACTCTCACGCGCCTGCTCGCCCCTGGCGGGCGCGGCCAAGGGGACATTCTTCGGCCACCAGAGGTCCCTGTTCCGAGCGGGGACTTCGCATCGCCAGGGGCATCGCATCATGAGTCCATCGAGCAAGTCTTCCGGGCAGGGGCGGACCACCCAGATCGCCGGCTATACCGTGGAGTCCAAGCTCGGGCAGGGCGGCATGGGCGTGGTCTACAAGGCCATCGATTCCATGAACCGGACGGTGGCTCTCAAGGTCCTTCCGGCAAAATTTGCCAAGAACGAGCGGTTCGTCGCCCGTTTCCTCCGTGAAGCCCGGTCCGCTGGCCGACTGCAGCACGCCAACATCGTCAAGGCCTACGACGTAGGCCAGTCGCCCGATGGCCTCTACTTCTTCGCCATGGAGTTCGTGGAAGGCGAATCGCTCATGCAGCGCATCAAACGCCAGGGGCCTCTCCCCGAGCAGGACGCGCTGCCCCTCATCCTCGGGGTCGCCCAGGGCCTCCACCACGCTGAAGGCACGGGCATGGTCCACCGCGACATCAAGCCGGACAACATTCTCATCGACCGCGAGGGGACTCCGAAGATTACGGACTTCGGCCTGGCCAAGACGGAGGAGGACCCGACGGTGACGCAGGCGGGCGGGGTCGTCGGCAGCCCCCAGTACATGAGCCCGGAGCAGGCGCGGGGCGAGCAGAACCTGGACATCCGCACGGACCTTTATTCCCTGGGTGCGACGTTTTACCACGCGGTGACCGGCGTGCCGCCCTTCCGCGGGGAGAGTGCCGGGGTCATCCTGTCCAAGGTGCTGAAGGAGTCTCCCCGGCCGCCCCAGGAGCTGAATCCGGGCATCTCCGAGAGCGTCTCGCGTGTCATCCTGAAGATGCTGGCCAAGGAAGCCTCCGGCCGCTATGCGAACACGGCGGACCTGATCGGTGACCTGGAGAAGCTCAAGTGGGGCGAGCCTCCCTCCGTGATGCCTGCCGCGCGCCTGCCGCGCCTGGCGGACCGGCGGCGCGAGGCGGCGGCCGGGGAGAAGAAGACCCCCGTCGGCCTCTATGCGGCCGCGGCGCTGGTGCTGATCGGGCTCGGTGTCGCCGCCTTTGTCTTCACGTCGAAAAAGAGTCCGGCGTCCCCTCCATCCAAGGAGACGGCCATGGCGGCCGCTGTCGTTCCGGCCTCGCCGGCCAAGACGGTGGCGAGCACGACGACCACGACCGCTGCCGCCGAGTCGCCCGCTCCACCGCCGGCGGACCCCGCAGCGGGCATGGCGGCCATCGAGCAGGCCTCGGCCTACCGTGCTTCCAGCCCTTCGGACTACCCGGGCCAGCTCGAGCGATTCCGGGCCGTGCAGGACGCCTTCAAGGGCACGGAGGCGGCCTCGAAAGCCGCCGAAGCGGCCGCAGAGGTCCAGGCCCGGTGGGACGCCGAGGCCCGGAGCGCGCTCGATGAGCTGAATCGGGAGGCGGATGCCTTGGGCGCCCAGCAGAAGTATGGTTTTGCGCTCGCGGTCTTCGACCGATTTCCCCCATCTCTGCGCGCGGAAAACTGGGAGAAGGAGATGGAACAGCGGCGAAAAGTGCTCAGGGACGCCGCCTCGGACTCGTTCCGGTCCGCGCGGGACGAGGCGACTCGGCTGGCAGCCGCGGGACAGCTCGAGGCGGCCCTGAAGGCCCTCGAGCCGGCCCTCGCCTTCGAGATCGACGAAATCCGCGCCCAGGCGGAGGCGGAGCGCACCCGCATCGGCGACCTGCTGGAGAAGGCCAGGGCGGAATCGGAGGAGAAGGCGCTCCAGGTGGTGCGCGAGCTGATGAACACGCTCCGGCCCATCCTGGCCGCGCGGGACTACGAGAAGGCGCAGGCGGGGATGGACAAGGCCGCCCGCGGCGGTCTGCCGGGCCCCGCGGCACAGACCGTCGCGAGCGTCCGGGCGTCCATCGAGCAGATCCTCAAGCTCTGGGGGACAGTGGACCTGGGCGCGAAGACGCTGAAGCCCGGAGAGCCTTTCTCGCTCCGCGGCACCCAGGGCAAGTTCGTCAACTACCAGGATAAAAAGATTTACATCGACGTCGGCGGACCCCAGATGGGTCGAAACCTCGCCGAATTGAAGCTGTCCGAGCTCGTGTCGCTCGCCCAGAAGGCCGCCCCGGCCGAGACGGCCCAGACGCATCTCCAGATCGCGCTCCTTTCCATCGCGGACCGGGAGCGCGACGCCGACTCGGCGAAACGGCACATCGAGGCCGCAGCGAACGGCGGCCTCGATGTCGCCCCGTACCGGGAATTCTTCGACCTGATGGAGAAGGGCGAGACGGAGGCCGAGGCCCAGGCGCTGCTCGCCCGGTCAAAAAGCTTCCTCGCCCGCAAGGAGTGGAAACGCGCCCTCGAGGCCGTCCAGAAGCTCAAGAAGGACTACGCGGAAACGGCCTTCGTCAAGACGCAGGGCGAGGCCATCGCGGCCGTCCTGGCCTCCATGGACGAGGCCATCGGCCAGGAGGCCAGCCCGCTCTTCGCGCGCGCCGCGGCTCAGTTCAATAAAGGCCAGGTCAAGGAGTGCCGTGAAACGCTCGAGAGAATCCGGAAGGAATACGCCGGTTCGGGCTACCTGGCTCAGAACAAGGAGAAGATCGACAACCTCCTGGGCATGATCGCGCAGAAAGAAGGGGCCGCGGCCATGGAAAAGCTGAAGAGTTCAGGCGCCGCTGGATTCGTCGAAGATTGGCACGTCATCGGGCCCTTCGAAAGCAATGACCAGGAGGGCTTCTCCAAGGATTATCTCCCGGACCTCGACAAAGTGAGCCTCAAAGCCTCGTACCCGGGTCAGAACGGGCGAAAGGCGTCCTGGCATCCGAGCCGGCGTTCGGCCGCCAAGCCCGGGATGGTGGACCTCCGGGATAACGTGGCCCCGGTCCAGAACGCGGCGGCCTATGCCTACACCGTCCTGGAGGCGCCGGCGGACCTGGACGTCCAGGTCCGAGGCGGGAGCGACGACAGCATGACGGTCTGGATCAACGGCGAGAAGGTCATGGAGAAGGCCAAGTGGTACGGCGCCTGCACACCCGACGAGCACGTGGCGGCCGCGCAGCTCCGGAAGGGGAAAAACGCCATCCTCGTCAAGGTGTGCCAGGGGCCGGATGACCCGAAGTGGGAAAACGGCTGGGCCTTCTATTTCCGCTTCTGCGACGGGGAAGGCCAGCCGATCATGCTCAAGCCGCCAGCCAAGTAAGGGAGCTTTCCTTCAAGATTCCTTCTGATCGGATTATGGCATAGGGACCCGCAACCTGCCGCGCATTTCTTGTCGAGTTGGCTTTCCAGTCCATCAGGTCGGAAGTAGTACAACACTGTTTTTGACCTGATGGACTCATCGGCTCGAGGCAACGCTTCGCTGGAAACTTTCGTCAATGGCCCTGAGCACCCCCTGCGGCCGCGCGCGGGTCCGCCAACTCTCCGGCCGGTAGACCCATCGGACCCGGCCGTCCAAATCCACGAGGAAGTGGGCCGGGTACAAGACACCGCCGCCGTCCCGCGCCAAGTTATAGCCCGGCGTCATCACGCCGAGCCGGTCAGCCAATACGCCTGCCGGGTCGGATAGAAAACGGCAGGGCAGGTCCAGCCGCTTCCTGAGCGCGCTGTTGACCTCCGGTGGATCGACGCTGATCGCACAGACCTCGACGCCCCGGCTAACGATTTCGCTGTAATATTTCTGGAGCTGGTCCAGCTCCACCACGCAAAACGGTCACCAGTCCCCGCGGTAGAGCAAGAAGAGGACCCGCCGGCCCAGCAGGTCGGCTTGCGTGACCTGCACGCCCTCGCTGTCCAGGAGTGCAAAATCGGGGAATGGCTCCCCGGGCCCGATGCGGACCTTCAGGCGGCCCGACATCGAGTAGACATGGATGTACCAGAGCACCAGCCCGCCAAGGTAGAGGATGGCCGCTGCCAGCAGCAACCGGGCGGGCGTCAGTCCCCTGAGGGCCAGATCGGACGCCGCCAGGACAGCGGCTGTCAGGAGCAGGGCTGAGACGACGGGCTCGCGCCGGCTTCCCCTACCGAGCGCCATCTTTGCGAGAAAGAGACCCAGCCCGGCCCCGAGAACCGCCAGGCCCCAGAGCAGCCCAGGGCTCGATGTCCGCGAGAGGGACGGGTCGCCCGCGGCATGCAGGATGGCGGCGGCAGACCCACCGCCGGCCGCGGGCAGGAGCACCAGAAAAATTTTCCGAGGGAGGTAGTGGAACGACCGGCTGAGGCTGTAGAGCAATGACCTCATTCGTCGTGATCGTGCTCGCCCTGCTCCGCCTTCTTGGGTTTTTCCGGGAGCTTGCAGACCATGGCCTGCGCCGACACGAGCAGGGAAGCAATGCTGGCGGCGTTCTCGACCGCCAGGCGCGTAACCTTCACCGGATCGATCACCCCGGCCTCCACGAGGTTCAGATACTGCTCCTGGACGGCATCGAAGCCCTCTTCCGGCTTCAGTTCCTTGACCTTTTCGAGGACGACTTCACCGTCGAGGCCGGCGTTGCGGGCGATCTGCTTCACGGGCGCGCCGAGCGCTCGGGCCAGGATTTCCATGCCCGTCTGTTCATCCTTGTTCGCCAGTTTCTCCTTCGCCAGCGCCTGCGCGGCCCGCAGGTACGCGACGCCGCCGCCCGGCACGATGCCCTCCTGCACGGCCGCCCGCGTCGCGCTCACCGCATCCTCCACGCGCTCCTTCTTCTCCTTCATCGCGGATTCCGTGCTCGCGCCGACCTTGATCACGGCCACGCCGCCAGCCAGCTTCGCCAGCCGCTCCTCCAGCTTCTCGCGGTCGTAGTCCGATGTCGTCGTCTCGATCATCTTCTTGATTTGGTTCTTCCGGGCCTCGAT
>JACPCR010000098.1 GCA_016179685.1 Planctomycetota bacterium
GACGCGGCGGCTTTCAATCCTCGACCCGAATGAAATGGCAAGCCGGGAAAGGAAATCAAACACGCCCTCTTGACTCGCTGGTCTTTCCGTGACATTCGATGGCCGAGGGTCACTACGCTTGAATTATCGAAATCTGCTATGGCTGGCGGTGCTCACGGAAACGACAATCGCGGAGGGGCCGTACTCGTGTGTCGTGCATCCAGAGGCGGGCAAGTTCATCACGGCGATGGCCCTGGGGCCGGAAGGCCATCTCTTCGCCGGCTCCGAGGATCGTGGACTCTACCGATATGATTTCGAAAAGTGGTCTCCCGTTTCTCTCGCCATGCCACACCAGCACCCGGTCGTCTTGGCGAGCACGTCTGAATCCTTGTGGGTAGGCCTCTCCCGCTCCGGTCTAGCGGCCTGGGAAGACCTCGAGGGGTGGAAGGGGCATAACATCTGGGATGGCTTTGCCGGGGGCCGGGTTCAGGCCATGCTGTTCAGCAACGAGGGAACGGCATGGGTGGGCACGTTTGGTGGACTCTGGAGCTATGACGGCGAGTGGCGCTGCATCAAGACGCGAGTGAATGGAAAGAATTCGCAACCACTTCCCGTCACCTCGATTGAGCAGTGGCAAGGCCGGCTTCTGGTGGGAACATCCTCTGAAGGGGTTTGGGAGATGACCGAAAAGGGCGCTACCCCCTTCATGTCCAAATCGATATTGGGCCGGAGGGTCTCCGCACTGAAAGCCGGGCCTGGCTCATCGCTCTGGCTTGGCTGTGAGTCCGGGCTTGCAAGGCTGGGGGAGGATGAATGGCGTGCCATTCCGATGCCCGTCCAGCCTCGGACGGAGCAGGAGCGCAGAGTGGCGGTGACACCGGAATCCCAGGCTGTCACGTGCATTCGATTGGCCGAAGATGACGGTCTCTGGATCGGCACGCGCTGTGGTCCAGGGTCTGTTTTGGCACCATCCCAGGAGTCGTCGCTGGGTTCACGTGAGCACCAGCACAGGCCTGCCTGACGCTTACGTGCGAGCGATGGAAATCGGTCCGGACCATCGTGTCTGGGTGGGGACTTACGGCGGCGGTGTCGCGGAGCTGTTCACACCGCACACCGTAATGAGCCGCCACCCTCGGGAAAGGCAGTGCGCCATGCCGGTCCGAAGCTGGGTGCAAGGAGGCGTGGCGGCGCCGGCACGGACCTGACGGCAGTCGTGGTGCACCATGCGGGCCCCGCTGGCATCTGTCCCATCTGCTCTCCTGGCAAGGTCGAGGAGTCTGTCGAAGCGACAGCGATGAAGCACCCCATTCGCTGCCGTCTTGTTCCCTGTTCCCTCCGGCATGTCCACAAACAAGTCCAGGCGGGACACGGTGACGAAAACTACATTGGTGGCAACGGGGGATCGGTCAGACACCAATCGGCCGGTTCCGAATACGGCTGCCCTTAACAGTCTCTTAATTTCAATCACGTGGCTAACGCTGAAAGCATGAGCCTTGAGCCTTCAGCTTAGAGCGGGCCATGCCCGCAACCGAAGTGTCAGAGTTTGGTGGTTGGTGGTTGCCAAACCTAGCACCTCGAACGAAGAATCCAGAACCGCGTCTCAAGATCTTCGCGCTTGCCTGCGCCGGGGCTTCGGCAGGCAAGCCCGCCTGCGGAGGTCATCCGGCGGAGAAGTGACAGCACGGGAGGACTATTCCGGGCCGGGCAGGGGCCGGCCCTTAGCTTTTCCGGGGCCTGGCGGCGGCGGCGGCCCCTGATGCCTCTGAAGGTCCTCCCGGGCGGACTTCGTGTACGGACTGTTGGGATACTTTTCGACCAGCTCCTGGTAGTATTTTTCTGCCTCGGCCCGCTTCTTGTTCAGCAGGAAGCTGCGGAAAAGCGAATAGACCTTCTTGGCATCCTTCTCGGGGTCCTGACGCGCCTCCTCTTCGCCGCCGGCCACGACCGCCTGAGCGATGTCCAGCGGCCAGAGTCGCACGCTACCTTGATCGTGGCCCGTGGCCAGCAGCGTCCCGTCCGGGCTGCATTCGAGGGCAGTGACGGCCCACCCGCTCGTTTCCCGGTGGGTGCTGACGGGCCGGGCGGGCCGGGCCGTCTCGTAGAGGTACACGCTGTCGTGGTTCTCCAGCGACACGGCGAGATAGCGGTCGCCGCGACAGAAGCGGATGGACACGGGCGCTCCCGCCACCCCGATGCGCTGGGAGAGCTTGCCAGTCTCCCGGCTGAGGATCAGGACTTCGTTGCCGGCCTGGGGAGCGACGGCGACCCATTTAGCATTCGGGCTCAGGTCGAAATCCCGCGCGGGCTTCGGCGTCGCAAAAGGGGCCTCGGCCTTCCATCCGGGCATCGCATAGCTTTGGAACTCGCCGGTGGAGAGGAGCGCGACGAGAATTTTGCCGTTGCCGGAAGCGGCGATGCGGGTGGCCTTCACGGGGCCGGTTGATGCGGACTCCGATGCCCCCAGCTCGAGGTTCCAGACCCTGGGGATGCCGCTGGCGATTTCGATGCCGCGGACACCGTCAGCCATGACGAACAGGGCCTGACGAATCTCCGGAAGACGCCGCAGGGTGGCCGTCGTCAACGGGTCCCAGATTCGGAGGCCACTGGAATCGGAGGCGACGGATGCCAGGGTGTCGTCCTTCAGGAAGAAAGCGGATAGGACCGACCCCTGGTGTCCCTTATAAGTTCGGGCCAGCTCGCCGGACGCCGTGAGCCAGAGGTTGATCTCCCGGCCGCCTTCCGCGAGGCTCGCCAGGTAACGGCTGTCCTGCCGGAACGCAAGGTGAGTGACCGGCGCCGTGTGTTTTTCCGGCGACAGTTTCTGGTATCCGAGCAAGTCCTCGGCCACCGTCTCTGTGTCCTCTTGCACCTGCTCCTCGGGGACCCAGCCTTCATAGGAGGCTTCTGGTGTTCGGACTTCGACCAGGGCCATTTCGTTCTTGACGCTCTTCCGGAGCATGGGCTGGCCGCGTCGCACGACGACCACGGTCTCCTCTCCGTTCTTGACCTCCAGCTCCTCGGGCAGCGACCGCACGATGGTGGTGGCGCGGCGAGAGGGGCTTCCGTTCGGCTCGCTGGGGGCCGCCGGCCCGGGACTGGCGGTGGAGGGGAGGAGGGACCGGAGCTTGTGCCGGAAGCTCAACGCCAGGAGGGCAAGGAGGACGACGGCGGCGACGCCTCCGGCCAGTTTCAACATCGGGACGTATCGCTGGCGAAACCGCTCGGCCGCCGAAACGGGCTTCTGCCCGACGCGATAGCCGCAGAATTCGCAGGACGTCTGCGTGGGCTCGAAGGCCTTTCCGCACTGCGGGCAGGAGGACTGAGCTCTGGCCACCGGCTTGAAGCCGATGGAGGAGGAAGCCTCCTCCGGAGGTGGAGCGGAGGGAGCGGGGGCCGGGGCTGTCGAGTGCGCCGGGCCGCGGAGGACCGTCCGCGGCTCACCCGCAGGCCTCTGCTGCGCTGACGTCCGGGTCACTGTCCGTGTCTCTTCCGTCGGAGGCTCTTCCTCCGGTCCGGGGCTCGACTTCGGCGGCTTGGCCGGCGGAGCGGAATCGGGCGAATCGTCGTCCAGCAGGCTGATGGTGGTGGGGATCACCTGGGGCGCTTCATCGCCGCCAACGTTCGAGAGAAAGCCTTCGACAGCCTTCGCCGGAATCTGTTTCTCCTTGCCGAAATCCAGCGACCATTGGTCCGTCTCGTCCGCGGCCTCTGCAGGTTCGGTCCCGGCCTCCGCGGGCTCATCCTCGATCTCGGGCGGGGGCGGCGCGGCATCCGGCCGGGCGGCTTCCAGGGGCGAGAGCGGCTCGAGGGCGGAGGCGGATGGCGGCCTCGATTTCTTTTTTTTCTTCTCGTGCGGCCGCGTCAACGCAGAATCGAGCCGGGTGCAGGGTATTCCGGGCGACGAGCTGACGACGAAACGGCGGTGGCACTTGTCGCACCGGACTTTCTTGCCGGCGAGGGCTTCATCGAGCCAGAACTTCCGCTGGCAGTCCTCGTAGGGGCACTCGACGCAAATCTGGCCCTCCGTGGGGCCCGGACCTTCTGAACGGCGGGAATCAGCCATGGGCGTCTCCTGGGGCGAGCCGCTTAGTTTCGTCGAGGATGGCAGCTTGTCAAGCGCACGGGCGTCTCGGCGAAGAACCGGTTGAGATCCTGAAGCGCGTCGGCGTTGAGCACAGGGGTGGTCATGAGGAGAATCCAGCGTCCTGCGTCTTCCATGGCTTGCCAGGTGCCGCGGGCCTGGGCGAGAAGGAACTTATCGGAGTAGAAGCCCGCGAGAGGGGCTTCATGCCGGAGTGCGACCAGGCGCAGGCTGACGAGCTCCGGGGGACCGTCCGTCTGGGCCTGCTCTGTGGAATGATAGTCGGCGGGTCCGCAGCGCAGCTTGGCCTCGAGGCCGAGGCAGCGGTGGGCGATGCGGGCTCGTGCCCCTTCAAGGGTGTCCCGGAGAGCCGGAAGGATTTCGCCGTTGAAAGTGAAATCGAGGTAGGGGGTGCGGCGCTGCCCGGCGAAGGCCTGGACGGCTTCGTGGAGGACGGCTGCGTACACGGCCGCGGCGTCTCCGCCCGATCGCGCCGCCTGCACGGCCAGGGGCGCGCGATCGGCCACGGAGTCGAAGTACAGGGTCCAGCAGCCGAAGCGGGCCTGATGGGGCGAGGCCTCCGGCCAAGGTACGGGATTGGCCGAGAGACGGAGGTCGCGGGCGTATTTCTTGTAGGCCTCGACGGCGGGCTGGCCGGCGAACGTGATGTCCGCGAGACAGGCATAGGCGGCGACGAGGCGCTCCCAGCCGAGGAAGAGCGCGCCCGAGGCCTCGAGGCTCGGCTCGGGGATGCGGAGGCGAAGGACGGGGTGTTCGGCCGCGAGGCGCTCCAGTCCATCGGGCGTCTCCGAGGGCGTCTCGAGGGCGATGACGAGAAGGGGCGATTCCATGCCCGGCAGCGGGCCGGCCCCGGCGGCTTCTACAGAAAAGATGAGGAAGCCGCGGCCGCCTTTGCCCAGGCTTTCCTCCACGAGCTGTTCGACCCAGGGCTCGATCCCGCGCCAGGCGCGGGGTGTCGCCAGAAAAACTTGGTTGCGGCCAGCCCGGACGTGGCCATCGATGGCGGCTGCAAGTTGGATGAAAGGGTCCTGCCGGACCGCCAGGCGGCGCTCGGCCGCGGGTGCATTTCTGTGCACGGGATGCAAGGCTTGAATGCCCTCGAGGAGCGGGCGGAGGAGGCGGCATGCGGGCACAGAGAAGCCAGCCGAGCCTCGGACGGCAAGTGTCAGGGCAGCGGGCCGTATGAAGACACGGGTAGCCGGGGCGCTGAATCGTCCGCCTGTGTGATTCTGCCCGTCGAGCTGGATGGGGCGGGCAGGGCATCCTCGCGGCCTTGCAAATTGGTCGAGATAGGAACCGGGCAGGGTCATCACCTCGATGTGGCCGGACGCGGGGGTCACGCGATGCGCCTGCAAAAGCGAATCAAACCATTCGAGGTGCGTGATGGGCTCTTCGGAGGTCATGCCCATGCTCACGCCGATCATGGCCGTGACGCTCAGAAGGGTACGTAGGGCATCCGGCCGAGTGAGGTCGATGCCTTCGAGTGAGGCGGCCTCCCGCAAGATGCGATTGAGCGAAGCGGGGTCCGTGCTGTCCAGGGGATGGAACGACAGGGCTTGGGACCCCAGGAGGCCGAGGCGTCGGAGGGCATAGACGGTCTGTACGCTGCCGCCCATGCCAGCCCAGAGGATACGGCGAATGCCCTGGTGGAGCAGGCTTGCGGCCTCTTGCTCGGCCGCCGCGATCTGGTCCGGAGACTCCATGGCCTTCTCGACGCCATCGACCCAATCAAGCTTCACGTCGCCAGATTCTCGGGCCAGCTCGGCGGCCGGCCCCCGGCGCTCGATCCACTGGCCGAAAAGGTCCTGGTCGGCCAGACCGTTGACCCGGGCCGAGACCTCTTCCGGCAAGGGAGTGATCAGTTGAAACGTTTTCGAGGCAGCCGCCATTGCAACAGGGTCCAAATAGCCTATCTTGTCGCGCTTGATTTTAAGGGAAATGGCTGCTCAGGCTCAAGCGGGGTCGCCCGTTCCCTTGGCGGGAATCCCTGGACATGCGAATCATTCATTGGCGCGAGATGCGGTGTCTCTATTTGGCTTGCTCGGCCGCCATGGCCCCGGCCCTTTCGGGCCGGGCCGGGGAGGCCAGTCTCCAACCCTTGGGCAGTTGCCGCAGTGATGCCGGCCAGCCGGGCCGGCGTGTGGAATTCCTCTGGCCGATCCTGGAATGGACGACTGGACCGGAAGGACACGAGGAATTCCTGCGGCCGTTGTGGCACTCGTCGGCCCGGCCCGGCGAAGAGGCCGTCCGATACGACTTCCTCTATCCTATCGTCATTTACCACGCCCGCGGAAACAAGGCCACCGGCTGGCTGTTCCCCCTGTACTTTCATACCCGGCGGCCCCGGGCGCAGGAAGGCTTCACACGGGATGACGTGCTCTTCCCGGTCCTTTTCAAAGGCCAGGACCGGCACGGCAGGGGCTACCTGGCGGTGCTGCCCTTCGGCGGGAGGCTGAGAGACATTTTTCTGAAGGACGAGGTGGACATTTACAGCCCGTTCTATATCCGGACTCGCAAGAAAGACCTGGAGACGCATCACGTGCTGGGGCCCCTCGTGGGCTGGTCCCGGGGTGCGGATACCCACGGCGGGCGGGTGTGGCCGCTCTTCGGCGAACAGACGCTCGATGGCAAATGGAGGCGCGGATTCGTCCTCTGGCCCTTCTTGCATTACTACGAGTCGGACCCGGAGTCGGGTAAGGACCAGCGCGGTTTCATTTTCGTTCCCTTCTTTGCCCGAAGGCGGGAAGGGCACTCGGACCACTGGTCGGTTCTCTTCCCTTTCCTCGGGTATTCGAGAAACCGCCGGACGGGCATCCAGAAATGGAACGTGCCGTGGCCGCTGCTCGAGGTGACCACGGGAAGAAGCCGCGGCTTCCGCCTCTTTCCCATCTTCGGCCGGAAGAAGAATGCCGAGAGCCAGAGGCAATTCGCTCTGTGGCCGATCTATCACCGCCTCGAGCGCCGGGACGACAGCTACGCGGAGGCGGGGCGCTGGGTGTTGCCCTTCTACTGGTCCAAGAGGCGCGTCGCCGTTGAAACGGGGAAGGAAGAGTCCCACTGGCAACTGTGGCCCTTCGCCCGGTCCGAGAGTGGCCCGATGGGGAAGCGGACGGCGCTGCTGGCCTTGCTGCCGTTCCGGGACCCTGCGGGTGCGGAACGGATTTATGCCCCCTTGTGGGAGCTTCTTGTGGATCAGCAGGATTCCGGGGGCGGCCGGGCGACGTCGGCTTTCTGGCGACTCTACCGGCACGAGAGGCATGGCGACCGGCGGCTACTCCAGATCGCGCCCCTGTATCGCATGGAGCGGGAGGATGCAGCGCACTCGAGATGGAGCATCCTGCTCGGCCTCTTGAGCTGCGAACAGTCCGGAGCCGGGCGCGCCTGGCAATTGTTTCACGTGTTCAAATTTGGTAAACGTAGTGCCGATGCCGGGCCGTCCGTCGAGAGGCCCAAGGAAACCCAGCGGCCACCCGTGGCTGCGGAGATACGGAAGGCCGAAGACTCCCGAGTCGCTCCGGTGCGCATCCCATGATCGGATTTGTTGAAAGAACAGGCCATCGGGTCCTTCAGGTGGCGAGCCACACCGGCTACGCTGTCCTGCTTGCGGCCGACGGTTTCTACTGGGTCCGGTCCGCCTGGCAGAAGCGCGAGGTGATCTTCCAGCAGGTGCTGATCTGCGGTGTACTGAGCCTGCCCGTGGTGCTTCTCGTCGCCATCTTCAGCGGGATGGTTCTGGCGCTTCAGACGGGGATGGAGATGGCGAAGTTCGGCGTGGAGGGTCAGATCGGCAAGATCGTGGCCGCGTCCATGTGTCGCGAGATGGGCCCCATCATGACCGCCATCATCATCGCGGGCCGCGTCGGCTCCGCCATGGCCGCCGAGCTGGGCACCATGAAAGTCAGCGAGGAGATCGATGCCCTCGAGGTCATGTCCATCAGCCCCGTGCGATTCCTCGTCATGCCGCGGCTTCTGGCCCTGACCCTCATGTGCCCCGTGCTGACGGCCTATGCGGACCTCGTCGGCACCCTCGGCGGGGCCGTCGTCGGATTCTATCAGCTCCGGATTCCCTATCCGGAGTACTTCCGGAACGCCCTGGACGTCCTGGTGCCCATGGACATCATCAGCGGGCTGATCAAGGCCACCGTCTTCGGAGTGGTCATTGCCACGGTCGGGTGCAGCCAGGGCCTCCAGGCCGAGAACGGAGCTGAAGGCGTGGGCCGGGCCACCCGTAATTCCGTCGTCATCGCCTTCATCCTGGTCATCATCTTCAACTATTTCCTCACGAGCATCACCCGGCACTTCTTTTGATGATCGAATTCGTCAACGTCCACAAGACACTGGGGGATCGCAAGGTTCTCGATGGCCTCACCTTCCGGGTCGAGCGCGGCGAAACCTTCGTGATTATCGGCCGCAGCGGCTGCGGCAAGAGCGTCACCTTCAAGCATCTCGTGGGGCTGCTCAAGCCCGACGCGGGATCGATCCGCGTCGAAGGGCAGGAGACGACGCGGTTTCGGCCGCGGGAGATGCTGGAGCTTCGGCATCGATTTGGCATGTTGTTCCAGTCCGCCGCCCTGCTCAACTGGCTCACCGTCGAGGAAAACGTGGCCTTGCCGCTGAGGGAGCATACCCGCCTGCCCCCATCCGAAATCCTCTTGCGGGCCCACGCGAAGCTGGACCTGGTTGATCTCCGCGACGCGGCCCGGAAGATGCCTTCGGAGCTTTCCGGCGGCATGAAGAAGCGGGCCGGGCTCGCCCGCGCCCTCGTGCGCGAGCCCCAGATCGTCCTCTACGACGAGCCGACGGCCGGCCTGGACCCGGTGATGTCCGCCCGGATCAATCGCCTCGTCCGCGACATGCAGGGTCGGCTCGGCCTGACTTCCATCATGGTCACCCACGACATGGAAAGCGCCTATGCCGTCGCCGATCGCATCGGCATGCTCTATAACGGCCGGCTGATCGAGGTGGGAACCCCGGATCAAGTCCGGAAAACCCAGAATCCCATCGTCCGGCAGTTTATCACCGGGAGCCTCGAGGGGCCCCTGGGTGATTAGCGAAGCGCTGCCTCAAACCGATGAGTGTCGGTGGCCGACGCCAAGATCAGGATGCGGCAGGCGCTTCGCTATTTCTCACACCACGTGGCAGGTGCCCGCTCGCGGGCGCGCCTGGCGAAACGGGCGTTCCTCAGGCGAGCCACCCGTAGCTACTTGTGACGCTTGCAGCTACGCGCTTGAAATTCCGAGGCAGTTCATCTCTACTGAATGCGAAATACCCGAGGAACGGGTGTCCATTCAGGTGTCAGGTGTCCGATCGGTAATCCCTGACACCTGACACCTGACACCTGACACCTGACACCTGGATACCAGACCGGCTCCAGACTGGACATTCGTCATTGGAAATTGAACCGGAGGACCCCTCATGCGGCTTTCAGCTCAACTGCTCGTCGGGGCGATCTTTCTCCTGGCCGTGCTCCTGGTGGGCTTCTTCACCATCTACGCGCGGTCGCCCGGCGCCTTCCGGAAACAATACGCCATCCACGCCCACTTCCCGAACGCGGCCGGCCTGCGCACCGGCGACGAGGTCCACGTCAGCGGCTTCCAGATCGGCCGCGTCAGCGAGATGACGCTGGACAACGCCAGCGTGGGCGTGAACGTGACGTTCTCCATGGACGAGGATTTCCCGATCCGGACCGATTACCGGCTGCAGGTGCGGAGCGCCTCCGCGCTGGGCGGCAAGGTGGTCAGCCTCTTTCCGGGCACCCATGGGAATGCCGTGCTGCCGAAGGATACGGTGCTCGAAGGGACGGCCGTCGGCGACCCCCTCGAGGAGCTGAGCCATTTGATCGCGGACAACCGGGAGAACATCCGGGAGACCACGGCGAACATCCGGGCGATGACGGAGAAAATCCAGGCGGGCGAGGGCACCGTCGGCAAGCTGGTGCAATCCGAGGAGGTTTACCAGCGCATCCGAGAGTTTGCTGACCAGGCGAGCGGGGTGGCCAAGCGGCTCGATGAGATCACGCGCAAGGTGGAATCCGGCAACGGCACCATCGGCAAGCTGATCCAGGACGATTCGCTCTACAAGCGCATCGATTCCATCAGTGCGGACCTGGCGGAAGGTCGCGGCACCCTGGGGAAGATGTTGAAGGACGAGTCCCTGTTCAACGACCTGCATAGCGGCGTGGCCGATCTGAAAGCCATTCTGGAGCGGGTCAATCGCGGGGAGGGCACCTTGGGAAAGCTGGCGACGGACGACTCGCTCTACAACAGCATCTCCTCCGTGGCAGGCAAGATTGACCGCGGGGAAGGCACAGTCGGAAAGCTGGTCAATGATGATTCGCTTTTCCAGAGCGCGAAGACGGTGATGCAGCGCATCGAGAAGGGCGAAGGATCGCTGGGGAAGATGATCCAGGACGACCAGCTGTACCGGAGTGTGACGGCTACTTTCGATGATATGCGGAAGGCGGCCAGCGAGGTCTCGGAGGGCCAGGGGACGATTGGCAAGCTGCTCAAGGATGACACCCTGTACAACAACCTGAACACGTTCGCCGAGCGCCTGGCCAAGGGTGGCGGCACGATGGGCAAGCTGCTCGAGGACCCGTCTCTCTACGATGAGCTTTCGTCCGCGACCAAGAAAGTCAATGAAATCGCCGGCAAGGTTCTGGAGGGCAGCGGCACCCTGGGCAAGCTGGTCAACGATCCGGGCCTCTATGACGAGGCGAAGGCGCTGATGACGGAGGCCAGGACCGCCCTGGGCAAGGTCCGCAGCGTGGCCGAGGATGTCGAGGAACAGGCACCCATCGCGGCCTTCACCCGTATCCTCCTGGGCGGATTCTGAATCCGGACCCGAACAAGAGACTCGAGCACAGAAGTGCGGCCGATTCTCAGAATTTCAATCGCCTGCCCGCCAGTCCATGAGGGCCTTGCCTTTCCTCGCGGGACCGCTATCCTCGTGGTTCTGCGATGATCCTGTTTTCCTGAGCAGAAGGCGGTGCGTGGTGCCTCGCGAAGTGAAGATCGCCCCGTCCATCCTCTCGGCCGATTTCGCCCGCCTCGGCGAACAGGTCCGAGACGCGGAAGCCGCCGGAGCGGACTGGATTCACGTCGACGTCATGGACGGGCACTTCGTGCCGAACTTGACGTTCGGGCCGCCCGTTATTCAGTCCATCCGCAGCCACTGCAAGCTCCCGTTCGACGTGCACCTCATGATCGAGCGGCCCGAGCTGTCCATCCCGGAATACGTCAAGGCCGGGGCCGACCGCGTCACCGTGCACGTCGAGACCTGCCCGCACCTCCACCGCACCCTCCAGCAAATCCGGGAGCTTGGGGCGAAGACGGGCGTGACGCTCAACCCCGCGACGCCGGTCGAGGCGCTCGATGCCATCCTGGGCGAGGTGGACCTGGTTCTGGTGATGTCCGTCAATCCGGGTTTCGGGGGCCAGAGCTACATTTCAGGCAGCACGGGGCGGATCGCGGCGCTTCGCCGCAGGATCGATGCGCTGGGCTCGAAAGCGGAGCTCGAGGTCGATGGCGGCGTGAACGCCAAGACCGTGCGGGAAATCATCGGTGCGGGCGCCACGGTCCTCGTCATCGGATCGGCGTTGTTCAACGACCGCGCCCCGATCGCGGCCAACGTGTCGAGTATTCGAAAACTGATCGAACGGTAATACAAGCTCGTCGGTTCCGAAAAAGGAGGACACGGATGGCATCCCCCAGGCCGGACCAGGATTCGCTCAAGAAGCTCGCTGCGGAGCGCGCAGTCGAGTTGGTCCAGGACGGCATGGTCCTCGGCCTCGGGACGGGCTCGACGGCGAAGTTCGCGGTCGACCGTATCGGCGAGCGATTGAAAGAGGGCAGCCTGAAGAGGATTGTGGGCGTGCCGACCTCTCAGCGTACCGCGGAGCAGGCGAAGAGGCTCGGCATCCCGCTCTCTACCCTGGATGACCATGCTTTTCTTGACCTCGCCATCGATGGGGCGGACGAGGTGGACCCGAAGCTCAACCTGGTCAAGGGCCGCGGCGGCGCATTGCTGCGGGAAAAAATGGTGGAGACCGCCGCGCGGCGATTCATCGTGATCGTGGACGAATCGAAGCTCGTTCCCGGGCTCGGCGCGGGAGGCGCCATGCCCGTGGACGTTGTCCAATTCTGCTGGAAATACACGGCCGGGCGGCTGGAAAAGCTGGGCTGCGAGGTCAAGCTGAGGATGGAGGGGAACAGGCCCTTCGTAACGGACAATGGGAACTACATCCTCGATTGCTTCTTCAGGAAGCCGATGAGCGACCCCTACCAGGTCGCCGCCAGCATCCGCAGCTTCACGGGGGTCGTCGACCACGGACTGTTCCTGGACATGGCGAGCCAGGTGATCGTCGCGGACAAGGATGGGATCAGCGTACGGGAAAGAGAATAATGAAATCCGCTGCGCCCTTCGGGCTACGCGGATTTCAGAGACGGGCGCGTTTCGGCCTCGCCGAACCAGCCGCGTCGAAAGAGAAGGGCCGTATAACCTATTTCGAGACAACTGGTTAAACCGTTTTTCTCAAAAAAAACAGGACACTCCGAAGGGGCGTCCAAATGAAGTTCGACAACATCCAACATTTCTCTTGATATGGGCCACTAACGGCCGTAACGGCTTAAGGCGGGCGAAGCCAGCAACCCACAACAAGGCTCGAAAAGGCGTCAGATGTCAGGAATCAACTGACACTCGATCCGCCTCCCACTGGGACAAGTCTGGCGGGACACCTTTCAAAATCCCCGCCGCGTGTCACGCCGGGACGCTGGGCTGGCGCGGAGAAGTGACACCCGAGGACTAACGGGTGACGAACTGGCGATATTCCGCCAGTACGTCCGCACGGCCGGCCCAGGGCTTGTAAACCGTCCGAAGGCGGAAAGAGTAGGTCTGGCCCGCCTCGTACGGCTGGATGAGGAACTGGAAGTCCCAGGCCGGGTTGGAATCGTCACCCGCAGCGGCCATCCCGCCCCCGCTCGGCGAGTGCGAAAACCGGATGCCTCCTGTGCGGTCAAACAGGTAGATCAGCACCATATCGCCAAACCGGCCGTAGTAGAAGGGCAAGGCGAAGCGTACCCGGGAGAAGGCAGTGTAGAGCGCCTTCTCCTGCGGATGGAATGACAGTTCGGTGCGATCGTCTCGATGGAGCACGGTACTGTCGCGGTCGTGCCACTGGGTGCAAAGCTGCTGCCAAATGACCGAGCCGTCCGGCTTGGCCTCGCGGGGAAAGTAGAGGCTTTTGTCCAAGGGACCGTTGATGTAGGATGCCCAGAAAAGGCCGATGAAGTTTCCGGCAAACACCTTCTCCATCGGGATGCACCGGAAGTCCATATCGATGCCACAGGGCGGGATCATCCGGAACGTGGTCCAGCTTTCGAGGCGCGAATGGAACGTAGGGGGCTGGTGGAGGGTCGCCGATCCGGCCGTCACGTCGACCAGCTCCATCGGATGGTAGCGCGGCTCGAAGCGCTCCTCCGCTGTTGAAAGGAAGCGGCCGTCAAAGATGTGTTCAAGATTCAGGCCCGCGTAGGAGGGAACGAACACAGTGCGGGCCTCGCGGACCGAGGTGAGGCTCCAGAGCCCGTTATAGCCAGAACGGTGCTCGCAGGCGGCCGTGTTGTCACCAACGACGGCAGTCAATTCTCCTGCTTGGAGTTTGGCTTGATGCATGAGGGTTATTGTAAGCGTCTGCGCGGGACGCGGTCAAGTGTTTTAGCTCCGTGCGATTGAGCGGTGGTGGGAACCTCAAACCTGGGATCGAGGTAACTGCTTAGCGAACAGCCCTCTGTCGCCCTTACAGGGCTTTATGGAGACATTCATCTGTCATCCCAGGGCGGCGCTTCGCCTGCCCTGGGATTCTATGTAAGGTGACCATGTCCTTGACGTTGCCATCTTACATAACCCGTTGTATGTAAACGGTCTACGTTTGGCATAAGTAACTATCTCATTTCGCCCACTTCGGGGCTCTTCTGAGATAGTCAACAGGGAAGGTTCACCCAGCTCTTACGGAGCGAGTTTGACCGCGGATGACGCGGATGACACGGATTCTTTCCCTCTGATCCGCGGCATCCGCGTTATCCGCGGTCCATGCCAGGGTTTGACAGGTTATGCCTTTCTGCTACGGTGTTGAGCGAAGCGCTTCCTTAAACCGACCCGTATTCAAGCACGGGCGTGTGGCCGCGCGTCCGTGCGCGAATACTCAGTGAATCCCCATGCCTGAGATACTGCAACTGACAGGCGCCGAGAGTGTCCGCGCCTTTTATTTCACGGACCTCCAGCATCGTGCGGTCCGTTGCGACGCCACCCTGCAGCCCGACGCGACGTTGCGGGTCGTCCTGCCGCCATTTCCGGCGGCCGTGCACGTCCAGGTCGCGGTGCGACCCTACGGCCGCGTCTGGGCGACCGCGGACCAGGGCGGCGCTGGCTATGAGGAATCGGCGACGCTCCCGCTGATTCCGGAGCTGGCGATCAGCCGCATCCGGCGGTATGAGCGCCGTGCCATGAGTTTGAATCTGGAGTACCCGCCGGACGAGGACATCGAGGCGGCGTGGGACCTATACGACCTGGGGCGTCCCATGGAGAGCCTGTATCATGGGCTGCTGGCGGGCGAGGACCTGGAGCTAGCGGCAGCCGAGGTGGCGCTCGAGACGCGGGATTTTCAGGCGCAGCCGCCGGCGCGCATCTCGGCGACCCTGTTCGGCGAGCGGCTCGATCCCTACGCGATCGGTGTGGGGCAGGACTGGCCTCATGAGAGCCTGATGCCGAACTTTCTGAGGCCGCGGGATAGGTGGGACCTTGCCGCACAGCTCTGCGATGCGACGACGCTCCCGACGTTCTGGCGGTGGGTCGAGTTCGCTCAGGGACGCCAGCGCTGGTCGCCCATCGAGGAAATCCTGGCCTTCTGCGAGGAACGCCGCATCTCGGCAAAGTCCTTCTCACTCTTCTGGGGCGGCATTGGCGGCATGCCACCTTGGTTTCGCTCCCTTCCCTATCCGGGCAAGCTCAAGGCAATCGAAAAGTGGACCACCGATGTGGTCGGGCGGCTGCGCGGCCGCATCGAGGCCTGGGAGATCGTCAATGAGATGCACGACTGGGGCTTCGCCAATCAAATCCCTCAACTGACTCACGAGCAGAGCCTCGAGATGACCCGGCTGGTCAGCGGGCTCGTCGGCAGCCTGGACCCGGGCGTTCCCCGCGTGGTCAACCATTGTTGTCCCTGGGGCGATTACATCCAGAAGCCGGGGAGCAGTGGTCCCTGGATTCCTCTGACCTATCTCGAGGAGCTGTGCGCCTCGGGGATCGAGTTCGAGGGCATTGGGGTGCAGATGTACAACCCGGGCCGGGACCTCATGGAATGCGTGGAGCACGTGGACCGATTCGCCCGTTTCGGCAAGGCGATCTGGATCACGGAGATGGGAACGCCGTCAAGTGCGGCGCCGCGGGGCAAGGTTGAGACGAGTCAAATCGATCTGTCGATTGGCTGGCGGGGGCCCTGGGAGCAGGAAAACCAGGCCGAATGGGTGGAGCGATGGTATACGATGGCCTTGTCGCGGCCCTACATCCGTTCGCTCAATTACTGGGATTTCGACGATGAGCGAGCCTTCATCGAACACGCCGGTCTTCTGGATGTCGCCGGCCGACCCAAGGAGTCCTATCTCCGCCTCATCGAATGGTGTGAGCGATACCACGTCGGGGGGCGTGCCCGGACCGTCGCGGGGTAGCTCGCGTGCACCCGCGTCGGGATTTCATTCGCTGTGAAACAAATGAGAATTCGGTGTTCGCGGGCCCTCGCCTCGACCGGAGTCCCATCCGAAATCCCGCCGAGCGGCCCGCTTTCACTCGAGCCGGCGTCCGGGCGGACTGCACGTCAGAACCACGTCACTCGGGCAAGCGCGGGTGGAGAGGCAGTCGGCGAGGTGCCGGAGATTTCGAGGAAGACGGCTTCATCGAAGCTGTCGAGTCGGACCTCTTCGGGCCCGATGAAATTTTCGGGGCTGAGTTCGACCTCGCTCCAGCGTTCCTCAGCGCACTCGACCAAGGCGGTGAAGCTGGCGGCATCGGCGAGGCCGTACCTGCGGGTCAGGCGGACCCGCAGGGGGCACCCGCAATGGACCCTCAGGAGCAAATAGAGCCCCGTTCGGCCCCGGGCCGCCCAGCGGGGATCGGCGATCTTCCGCGTCGCCAGGGTCCAGGTGAAGGACTCGTCTCGGCGGCTGACAGGCTCGATCTGGATAGCCGGCCCGCCCGAAGGTCCCTCCACGAGTTTCAGCTTGAGAGTTTCCGGGAACGGCTCCGTGCCGAGGGAGTGCAAGAACCAATGACCGATTCCGCCGGAAAAATCGTCGATCAGGCTCGAAACGCCGGCCTCCCATTCGTCCCCGTGCCCAGGCTCGGACGCCGTAAAGGTCAGAGGTATGGAACTGATAGAGATGCCGGACCTGTAGCGGACCGTGGCATAGAGGGAGCAGGGGATTCGCTCGGGAAGCTGTGGCAACGCGGCATTCCAGCGGTTTCGCCATTTTCGTGTGGACGCGGGACACCAGAAAAGGCAGGGGGGAGGTGCCTGGTGCAGGGCATAGAAGGCCTGGACGGCTTCGACGTCCTCAGGCCGGTCGGGCACAATGCGAGCATGGAATTTCCTGCCGGCGACCCACTCGACGGCAGGGAGGGCGGGCCAGGGCATCCCCCGGCGGAGGTGGGCCTCCATCCAGGCCAAGAGGTTTCGTGAGACCCCGTCGTCCAGGTGGTGATCGAAGTGCGGTGAGAAGCAGAGGGAATGTCGGCGCGGAAGAATCGAGTAAAGCTCCTCCGCGGTCTCCATCCAGCCGAAGAAATCATTGGTGCCATTGAGAAACAGGACGGGCCCGTTCTGGCTCTCCGCGTAGACGAAGGGATTGTAGCAGAAGTTCCAGGCCCGCTGGGTCTGGCTCTCGGGATCGAACTCAGGCCCGCATCGACTGCCCCTCTTGAGAGTGCCGCCGCACCCGTAGATGGGAACGGCCGCGCGGACCCGCGCATCGCAGCCATTGACCAGCCAGTTGAGGAATCCGCCCCACGAAATCCCATAAATACCCAGGCGGCTCGGGTCAACCCCGGGCTCGCGCTCGAGCAGAGTCAAGCCGCGGCGGGCGATCCAAACACCATGGTACAGATGGCTGTGGCGAGGGTCCGGCTCGACTCGGTACTTGTCGAGGGAGGCGTTGCCGAACCGAGTCGTCTTTTCACGGCCTGCCGCTGGGCCGGTCCAATCGAACGAAAGCGCCGCGAATCCGCTCCGCGCCCAGAATACCGTGTGCTCGAGCGACGCGGTCTGGCCGCCTCCGTGGATGTGCAGTACGCCGGGGAATCGCCCTTCACCTTCGGGGACGGAGAGAAAACCGTAGGCGACCACCGGCTCGCCCTCCCACTCGTGGCTGTGGTAGGTCAGCTCACGGACCGTGACACCCTCCCTTCCGAAACTGGAGAGAATCTGGAGCCGGAGGTCCTCGGCCCGGGGGTCAACGTCGCGCCAGAGGGTTTCCGGCGACCACTCGGAATTCTTGAGGAGGGTCGTTCTTGGAAGCTTTTTCATGGTAAGGGTGAGACATTATATCGGGGAATGGAGAATTTTGGGCTCGTGTAGCTGCGTCGCATGTGCGGCGCAGCAATGGGCCATGGTGCGCCTGCGAACGTGGCCGTTCACCCCGAGCCCGGGGCTTCCGGCGTCCACTTGCGTCAAGGGTCGGAAACGGTTTTATTGGTCCCGGTGGCGAACGAGAAAGGAGGGTCAGGAGAATGAAAACTCAGGCGGTCCGTGCAGAAGATTTTGAAGGTGTTTTTGCGGTGCCCCCGCTGGCTCGACGCCGGGACCCGGCCCGCAGCTTGGACGCTCAAGAGAACGGCAAGATCATCCGGCACATCGAGGCGGGCGGCATCTCCCGGTTCATGTACGGCGGCAACGCGGTGTTCTATCACCTGACCTTGAAAGAGTTCGAGACGGCCTTGCAATTCACAGCAGAGCTGGCAGGGCCGGAGACCTGGGTCATCCCGAGTGTGGGGCCATCCTTCGGCCGTGCCATGGAGCAGGTCGCCATGCTTCGCGATACGCCTTTTCCCGCAGCGATGTTCCTGCCGGTGAGCGATCCGCGGGACAACGAGGGCGTCTATCGGGGTATCTCCGAGTTCGTCCGCCTCAGCGGCAAGCCGGTCATCGTTTACCTCAAGGCGGAGAACAATCTGGGTGTAGAACAGGTTGGCCGGCTCTTTCGTGACGGCTCGGCCGTGGGGCTCAAGTATGCCGTGGTGCGCAAGAATCCGGCGGAGGACCCCTTTCTCGAGGCGATCCTGGACGCCGTGGATCGCCGGCGTGTCATCAGCGGGATCGGGGAGCGTCCGGCCCCCGTGCACCTGCTCAAGTTTGGACTTCCGGGCTACACGACCGGATCGGGCTGCCTTGCGCCCCGGACCACCGGTCGGATGTTCGAGCGACTCAGGCATCGGGACGAGGCCGGCGCGCTCGCGGTCAGAGAAAAATTTCTGCCGCTCGAAGACCTTCGGGACTCGTGGGGCGCCATTCCCGTTCTCCACGAGGCCTTCCGCTTGGCGGGTGTGGCCGATACCGGCCCGCTACCCCCGATGCTCTCCAACCTCGCAGGCGAACGGGCCGAAAAGGTCCAAGTGGCCGCCCGCGCGCTGTTGGGGCATGAGCGCCAAGGGATTTAGGCGCTCGGCGTGTCGTGTCGGCGCTTAGCAGTTTCGGAATTTCAATCGCGGAGCAACTAACGAAAGATTCTGACGAATCAAGCCGGAGATTGTTCGTCGATATCGGCATGCCGTTCGTCAGCCTCTGAAACCGAATCCTCATCGACGGTCGGACGCCATCCAGCGGCTCCGCGGCCTGATAAAATACCGGGCCTCACTGATCATCCGCCTCGTGAATAATCCCGGTTGAAGCCTCCTGGGTACGTGGTTATACTCCCGGTATGAAGACTGCTGTGTCGATTCCTGATGAAGTGTTCGAGAAAGCCGAGCGGCTTGCCCGGCGCGTGCGGTGTTCGCGGAGCCAACTGTTCAGTGCCGCCCTCAGCGAATACGTCGCACGTCATGCCCCCGACGAGGTGACCGAGGCCATGAATCGGGTGTGCGAGCAGGTCGGCAACCAGCCGGATGCATTCGTCGCCGCCGCGGGTCGGCGGGTCCTGGAGAAGACCGAGTGGTGATTTCCCAAGGCGAGGTCTGGTGGGCCGACCTTCCTGCACCCATGGGGTCGGGCCCCGCTTTTCGGAGACCTGTTGTCGTCGTGCAGGGTGATGCGTTGAACCGAAGCCGGATCGCCACAGTCGTTTGCGTGCCGCTGACCAGCAACCTGCGCTGGGCGGACGCGCCCGGTAATGTGCGACTGACGGCGCGAACCACGAGTCTTCCGAAGGACTCGGTGGCCAACGTGTCACAGGTCGTGGCCCTCGACAAGACACTGCTCGGGGAGCGGGTGGGCAAGCTCTCGCGGGCGAAGGTCGAGCTCGTGCTCGCTGGGCTTGACGTCGTCCTTGGGCGATAGCCGCACGGTGAGATGACACAGGCCGCCCAACCAGGCGCTGCACCCGTCGGCCGCCGAGGGTTGGTGAGCGGCCGCGAGATAGTAGCTGCAGCGTTCGCCGGACGGCTGCCGCCGTCCGGCGAACGGGCTCCGAGCTGCTTCGCCATCGAGTGGTTCGACGGCCCCCGCCGCCGAACCACTCGATGGCGCGGACACCGGCCATGCCGCCCGCAAGCAGGCTTGCTACCGTCAAGGCCGGTGCCGTTCAGCTCGCGGCCCGTATAGCCCTACTGAACATCGGCACGCCGAGCGTGCCGACCCGCCTTCGTCGAGTAAACTGGCGGGGAAAACCTTCCCAACGGGATCTCCGATTCTCTAAAAGGGTTATTCCCCGCGCCCTTTTTCCTAAGACTTTTGGAATGATTTTGCCCATTTCTCAACGATAGTCTGTCCAAAATTGCCGCATGAGGACTCAGCTTATGTCCATGAAACGCACATCGCCTGCGGACGAAAAGGGCTAACCCACATTTCTCACACGGTGTGGTCGAAATGCGCCCTGCGGGCTTCGACTCGAACGACTCCCGTGGTTCTCGTTCAGGATTAGCCCGGTACGAGGTGAAAAGAAGGCTGGGGCGAAGCCTGAATTGCAATGGATTCCTGCACAAATGAACCCTGCTGCCACAGCGGGTCTGCTGCTGCTCTTCATCCTCCAGGCCCACGCTGAAAAGGTCACCTTCCGCTTGGTCGCCCGGGAGGGTGATGCGCTTGTGCCCGTCTCCAAGCTGTGCGACACCTGGCAGGCCACCGGCGGTCTGGTGGCGGTGGAATGGACCGGCGGGGTCCAGGTCGGGGATGTCCCCGTCTTCACTCGCATCCCCGTGGCGCTTGAAGAGGGAGCGAAAGAGAAGGACGAATTCCTGGAGCAGGTTGGCGGCGGCGAGACTGCCGGCGAGCGCCGGCGTCCGCTGGCGGATGATCTCTACGTTGGGAAAGACGTGGGGCCGCAATATCTTCGGCCCTCCGTCCGGGAAGTGGAACTAGCGGGCAGGGAATTCCTTCTGACCCCCGGGGACATTCCGTTCCGATTGGAAAACGGTGTCGTGAAGACGGCGGACCCTCGCGCCCGCGTCACGGACGACGGCGGTCTGGAAATCGAATGCGTTGCGCTCACCCTCACCGCGGTGAGGCCTGGCGGGGACCCGACGCACCGACCGTTCCGGGTGTCTCTGACCTTCGGGGCCCGCAACCTGCTGGACGACGTGCTCCTGGAGCCCGACGAATTCTATCTGGGGCCAAGTGTGGAAGCGTCCAAGGCGGATTTCGTTCGGCTGACCGTTTATCTGATCCCCAATCGGCAGGGTGCGATTCGCTCTGCGGAGTACCGCCTGCAAGACGTTCCGTTCCATCTGGACGCCCGCGGTGTGGAACTGGCCCGGCAGGACGGGCCCGTGCGGCAGGCTGGCCCGCACCACGTCGTCCTCGAAGCGCCGCCTCTGGTGACGGAGCGGCCGGACCGAGAGATGTTCCTGTTCGCGGTCGGACCCGCGGGCTACCATCAGATTCTTGTGCGGACGAACCCGGGCGCGGTGTGGTTTCAGGAGCGGATTCCGCTCCCGGCGGAGGACAATCCTCGCCGGACGCTTTACTTCGTGGCCAGGGCGGCGTGTCCGGAGATGATCGGGGGGCCGTGGCATGGCGACACCTCATTCAGTATGCCGGCGGACTTTCAACGCTTTCCGTGCCGGATCGCCGTGGTGGAGAACCGGAGGGCGGGTCTGGAGCTACCCGCGGTGTATGTTTTCTCCCACCATTGGCGCGCGCCGGATCGCCGGCTGCGTGTGCGTGTCGTCGGGGTGCGCGGGAAGGAGGACGTGCTGGCGGGCCGGTCGTTCATTCCCGCGCGGCTGCGGCGGGGCTATTTCGACGGCGAAAGGTCATGGTCGGGTGAGGCCATCTCCCTGACGCCAGGGGCCGAGCCGGGCCTCTGGGAAGCCATGGCGCCGGACGGCTTCGACGGATTGACGGCTCTGACCTTCCCGGAATTCCTCGACCCGGCCCTGTGGGTCGAACTGCCGTTCTTGCTCGGGCCGGAGAACCTCGCCGGATCGGTCTCGCTGCTCACGCCGAATAACCGCGTGCATTTCCAGGTCGGTGAGACCATTGAAATCCACGCGGTGGCACGTTTCACGCAGCCCATGGACGAGCGTGTTACGCTGACGCTCGATCACGGTAACGAATCCCTGGAAGGGCCCTCGGTGAACTTTCGGACCGAGGGCGGCCCGGCGACGCGCACGTTCAGCCTGTCGACCCCATCCCTGAAGCCAGGCATCTACCGAATCGCCGGCCGTGCCTCAAGATTGATGGTCCACCCGGTCGGATTCGAACTGTTTTCGGACGTGAGGCCGACGGACTATCCCTCTGTGGCCCTCAAGCCCTTTTCTCATGAGACCCCGGACTGCCGGATTGGCTATCTGCGTTTTCTCATGGGGGCCGACCCCAACGGGGCCCTGGGCCATCTGATGCCCGAGGAAGCGCAGGTCTTTGAGCGCAGCGGCCGCCTGCCCCCCAGCTTCGGCCGGATGCTGGATTCGGACCCTTTGCTCCCGGTCTCGGAACGGGCCGTGGGCACGAATGCCTTGAGCCGGATGCTGGCGCTGGGCATCTCACAAGGGGCGCTTTACTTCTGGGAGCCCAGCGAGGGGTACGTTCAGTACAACATCCAGCACACGACGGACATCGACAATGCGCGGATGTACCGGCTGCAGCAGATGTACGTGCAGCAGGCCCGCGGCATCGCCAGTTTCGGGGGACTCGCCAACTTCTGGCACGCGCCGCTCTACGGCTACTGGGAAGGCAGCCCCGCGGTAGACGGGCATCAACCGCGGCGCAATCGCCAGGTCGCGGAGGATTTCACACGGGCATCCGGGATGGCGGTGCCCACTGCCGAGGAACAAGCGTCGCTCCGGACGCGGAAGGGGGAGGAAGCGGCTCGGGACGACATTCGCCGCCGGCTGCTCGCCTGGCGCTACTGGGAGGCCTCGACGCTCCCCAAGGCCTTCAAGCTGTGGCACGCTGCGATGGATGAAATCCAGGGGGAATTCCCCAACAGGCTGTGGCTGCTCAATCGCCCACCGAGTCCCTGGGCCACGGGAGTGAATTCCTACCCTCCAACCTTCTTCGGCCCTCTCGACGCCGTGACGACGTACAACATCACGGACTTTGGCCGCATGCCGTTCGACCTGCCGTTCGGCGCGGCGATTTCGGCAGCGGGTGTGGACCGCCGGCTGAAGCTCATCCATGCCTGGACCTGGTCGAGGGGCAGCGCCCTCGTCGAGGGTCTGCTCGCGATGGCACACGGCGCCGATGGAGTGGACCCCTCGGGCAATGAGCTCGTGAGCCACAACATCCCCGGGCTGTTGAGCACCTATGATCGCCGGCAGGTGATGGAAATCTTTAGCCGCTATGGGAACTGGATGCGCCGACTCGAACGCGTCAAGGACGTCGCGATCCTCTACTCGGTACGCCAGGCCTGGGGCGAAGCGGACGCTTCGCACGCCTCCCGCCTTCGCAGCCTTTTTTACGATCTCCTGCGGTCTCGCCGCTCGGTCACCATTCTCCTGGACGAGGACTTGACGCAGAACCGGATCGAAGGCTTTCGCGCCTTGTTCCTGTTGGGGATGACCTGCCCCTGGCCGGAAGAGGACAGGAGGCGGCTGAAGGAATTCGAAGAGACGGGCGGCGTGATCTTCAAGGACGAGGACTCGACCGAAGGCTGCCCGGGCCGGTGCGTCACGCTCTGGAAGCAGGCCGCGCCGGGCTATCCTCCGGGCGACGGCGAGTTCGAGTTCGCCAAGGTCTGGCAGGACTACCTCAAGCGGCGACCCGCGCTGGAAGAGGCCCTGGCCGCGGTCCCCGCTCCCTGGGCGAGTACGGACTCTCCTCGGCGGCTTTTGAGCCTGAAAGAGGGCAGAAAGCTCCGTTTCGCAGCGGTCCTCAATGATGAACTGGTCCCGCTGGAAGTGGAGGGGCGCTACCGACAGGACCACGTGCTTCCCGCCCGTGGCGCGGTCGAGTTCGACAAGGAATATGTGATTTACGACCTGCTCGAAGGAGGCGAGGCGAAGAAAACCCGTTCGCTTCCGCTGGAATTCGCCCGGTGCGAGGCCCGGCTTCTCGCTCTGACGCCAGCGCCCTTGCAAAGCCTGGTCGTACGCGGGCACGAGGTGACGCTGAGACCGGGGCAGCCTCTACTCCTGTTCGTCGAGGTCCGGGACGCCGCAGGCGAGACCTTGACGGACCCGATACCCCTTGAGATCACGGTGACGTCGCCCTCGGGCGCGCCGCGGTGGCGGCTTCACCGGACGCGTGCGCCGACGGATGGCATCGACCTTTCCACCGCCGCCAACGATGAAGCGGGCGAGTGGAATGTCCGGGTGCGGGAATTGATCAGCGGGCTCACCTCGGTAGCGTCGTTCACGCTGGCCGATCGGACCCGACCTCCTCATGTGCTGTACGAGAAGGAGCGAGTGCTGCGGTTTGACGGGCAGGCGCTCGACCGCTTCTTCCGCAGGCCGGGCCGGGTTCAACTCCTGCTCGAGCCTGGACAATCGGGGTTGCTCGATCGAGCGAAGGCCATCGCTGCCGCGTGCGAGGTGGCAGGCCGGCCCGCCCGATTGCGGGTGGTCCAGCCGGACGAAATCCGCATGGTCCCGCTGCGTTGGGAGAGGACCCGCCGGGACCAGGAGGTCTGGGCGGCGCTAGGGTCCGGCGAGCTCATCGGACTGAGGCAGGGGCTGCGGACCACGGTGGACCCCCGGCAGAAGGTGGACTTCGTACGGCCCGATTCGGGATACCGGGACCCGGGGCCGCAGCACCTCATCCTGGAGGACGTGATCCTGATGGGCAAGCCGGGTGAGAACCGCTTCCTCGACGAGGCGCAGAGCCTGTCCCCCCGGCAGGTGACGGGTCATTATCCTGGGCCCGGCCGGGCGCTTCTGCAACACGTCTGGAGTCCGTTCTGGGCGCGTTGCCACGCCGTCACACTCAGCGCGGGGGATGACGCCGGACTCGACGCGGGGTCCGATCACCTGCTTCAGGTCATTCAGGAATCCGGGCAACGGCACGATGGCCAGGACGCCGAGCCCCCGGGAATCGGCGTCGGCGAAGTACAAGCACCACGGGGATCGGCCGCATCCGGCGAACGCGAACCCCTTCCGCGCCTCGTCGGCGAGCGAATGGGCAGTCCCGTGGTCTCGATGTCTGTCTCGCCGGACGGCCAGTTCATCGGCGTCGCCGCCCGGCTCTATGGCTCGAACCTTTTTCTCCTGGACCCTGGCGGCCGGGTGCTCTGGAAGGAGCACCTCGGTCTCCATGGCCCCTCCGAGGTGCTCGTGACCGCTGGCGCGGCCCAAACGTATGCCACGGTGGGCGAAGAGCTTCTGGTTCTGGACCGGACCGGCAGAGGCCGGGCTCGACTTGGCTTGCCTTCACCAGGCGTCGGGGCGGCAGCATGGTCCGCTGGCCCCACTACAGTGCTCATCGATCCTCGCTCCGAGGACCTTTTCATCAGCGGGTACCGGCGCATTCAGAGGGCCGGTCCCGGTGGGGAGACGCGGTGGCACTACTCGGACTTGCCCTGGTGTCAAGAGGCGCTGGACTTCTATTACGGGCGGGGCGCCTTCCTCAAGGCCTTGAGCCCTGATGGCAGGCGCGTCCTGGCATCCCTTTTCGGAATTGTGCAGGGACAATTGGGATACCTGGCCTCCTACTGGAAGCCGGGACTTGTCATGCTCGACGCCCAGACCGGCGAGCTGCTCTGGCGATACCAGGGCCTTGTGGTCAATAACGCCTTGGCCGCAATAAGCGGTGACCGCGCCGTGGTTTACGACGATGATGGCGGCCTTCACGTGTTCGACGGCCAGGGCAGACGCATCCAGTCGCTCGTCCTGGCCCTGGGACTGGAGCGCATGGAATTGACGTCCGACGGGCGGGCCCTCGTGCTTCGCACCGCAATGGCGCGCGACGCCATCCGGAAGGCCTATGGCCGGTCCATGCACTTGATGCGGATCGACCTCGAATCCGGCCGGACCGAGCGATATGCGACCGAGGGCGAGATCAGCGACTTCGCCCTGTCTTCGAAGGGTGACCTCGTGGCGGCCAGCAGCTGGGCTGGGAAGCTCTACCTCTTTCGACTCGCAGGGGAAAAGGCATGGGAACGGGACCTGCCCGGAGGTGGCGGCGCCCTCCTCCGATTCCTCCCGTCCAGCAACCTTCTCATCGCGGGCACGGCGACGGGAAAGGTGCTGGGCGTGGACCTTGCTGGAAACGAACGGTGGCGGCTCGATTTGATGCTCCATAACTACCCGGGAGAACAGTTTGTCCGAGAGGTGCAGGACGACCGGGAATATCCGGAACGGAAGATCAAGCCGCCGGCCGCCGCCCTCGAATCGGTTTTCGAACGGGCCAAGGCCTTCGCTGACTTCGAATTCCTGCCCGCAGGCCCGGCGTTGGAGGGACGCCTCAGCCTGCTCGATCAAGCCATGGAGACCCCCGGCTTCGAGTGCCCGGCCCTGTCCACTTTCATCGTGTCCTTCCGAGTGTGCGCCGAGGGGAATTGGGAGGCGTGCCCCTATGATCGCGTTCGGGTCGAGGCCGTCTCCGGCGATCGGACGATCTACTCGGCCTCCATGCCCCTGGCGGCTGCCTGGTCCGAACGGCTGGTCTCCTTCAAAACGGGGCCTCGATCGGCCCGTATCGCCATGCGCCTGACGCCCGAGCGCTACAGGCCGTTCACCGTCGGACTGGTCGCCAGCGCGGGGGAAAAAACCGAAAAGGTGAAGCCGATCACCCCCTTCGGGGTCGATGGCTTCCAGTGGGCCAGGGTCCGATACCGCTCCCCGAACTGGTTGAGGGCGCGGACGGAGGAAGACTTGCTCAGAGGCGCACCACCCGGCGGAGCGGCCTCCGGTGAAGTCCAGGCCAAGATCGAGATTCCCAATCCCTATCCGCATGTCTACGAGGTGGGCTTTATCAAGCCCCGGTTGAGCGAGGTGACGTTTCTTGACGGGCAAATCTCTGGGCAGGAAACCTCCTGGGCGAGAGGAAACAGCATCGAGACGGGCGGCGTCATGATGGAAGGGGCCGGCCACCCGTTCCGATACGCCTCGCTTCAGGTCACCCTTCCAAGGCCTCGTTTGGTCTCAGCGGTGGCCGTTTATGAGGACCCGTCGGGTCCTGTGGCGTTGGAAAAGGCCTGGCAGGGTTCCCTGCTCCGGGAGAAAACGGCCAGGTCCTACGCCGTGCTGGTCCGGGACGCGGAGACTCAGAAGTGGCGGCCCTTCGCCTGTGTGCAGGAGAACGTCAACGTTTTCAATCTTCTCGTCGGGCAACCCGTCCGTGTGGATGCGCTTCAGTACTTCTGGACCGGCAGCGGCGACTGGCACATTCGCCTGGCGGAAATTGAAGCCTACGGGCCCGCGGGCGAGACGGAAGACGACCTGGAGAGTACGGACGAGGAGACGACAGAGGAAGCGGAGGGGGATGGGGCGGGTGGTATCGGCGGGGAGTGATGCCCAGGGGGCCTCGGACAAGGGACCGTAGACTAGAGAAGCAAGGAGTTACGAATCCTGAAGCCGAGGGTGCTTGCGTGTGGACGTGTGGGATTGTCGGGGCCGTGACAGGGATGAATCGGTGTCGGGGCAAAGCGAGGACAAAGGACGACGAAGGAGAAGGCCAGGGCAACGGGGGAGGGGCGTCTGCAATCAACGAATTAAGCAATTGCTGAATTTGTTGATTGTTTATCAGGGGTCGCGTTCTCATCGATCGGGCGCGTCGCTTCGGTTGCATCGAAGCCACGGGAGGATTGCAGGGAAAAGCAATCGGATAGGTCGTTAAGCGCCTGGGGCGTCAAACTTGAAAACCGAAGGAGTAAACTTCGCGTCAGGTGCTGGCGGCCATGCGGCTGACGGCGGAATCACCGTTGAAAATGGATTCTCGGTATCCCCGGAGCAAGGAGAGGTCGTCCAGTCCAATCTGGCGATCGACCATCCGATCGACTCGTTCCGCCGCTTCTTCACCGTCGGGTCCCTGAAAGAGATGGGCCATGATGCGCCGGGTCTGTGCCTTCGATTTCAAGCCCTGTCCCACGGGCGCCCAGAAATTCCTGAGAGCCAAGAGAACGAGGCGCTTGGCCTTGGGATGCTGGATGCGCACCTGGGCGGCACCCGCATAGAAATGGTAATGCTGGCCCTCCTGCGCCGCGATGCGGCGAACCACCTCGTGCAGCACCGGATTGCTGGTGAGCTGGATGAGGCGCTGATAGCCGGTGAGCGTCGTGCACTCCTGTATGGCGCCCCAGGTGAGATACACCGCACATACGTGCGGACTGATGCGGTTGAAAATGCGCAACAGGAGCACGTGCGAGGCGTCTCGCCAGCCCATCCGGTCGTGAAGCTCCTTCTGACGTGTGATACTGATCTCCCGCCCATAGGCTGCAAGAAACTTGCGGAGAGCCTCGCCGTGCACTGTTTCCTGGTAGAGCCAGATGGACAGAAACTTTCCGACGACCGGATCGTGTCCCACGCCACCCTGGATGAGGTCCCGCACGTAATACAGGGTGTTGGCTTCCACGTCCGCCATATATTCGACGGCGAACAGGTCCTCTTCGCTCAGCGGGTATTTCTTGGCATCATCCCAAGGAATATCACCGAGCTGAACGCGGTCCTGATCCTTCGGAAATGGCACCTTCTCCATTTCCACGCTATATCGAACAAGGCAATTTTCCGGCTTCCCCATACCTCCCCCACATCATGCTCAAGGCAGGTGATACCCGCAACCCAACAGGAATGGCAAGGTGTCTGGTGTCAGATGTCAGGAATCCTCTGACCCGCTAGAGACGGGAAACCTGATCAACATCTCCGATAGGCGCCCGGCGAGCGCGTCGCGCGGAGATGTCACAGGCTGATACCCTAGACCCAGCGGTCGGAAGTGTACCTGCACTTCTGAACCGGGATGTAACTGCTTAGTGATCGTCACCGGAGGCCTGTTTCTGCGAGTCCCGTAGGGACGTCCGAAAATAGCCGGGGCACAAGTTCGCCGAAGCCCCGCGAAGGCGAACGCAGCCCTGGGAAGGGAAAGCGCATCAACCACAAGAGTCCTAGAGTCTAGCGGTGCGACTCCTCCGCTCCACTCGGAGAAGTTGAAAGGTGTCCCGCCAGACTTGTCCCAGTGGGAGGCGGGTCGGGTGTCAGTTGATCCCTGAACCCTGACACCTTTTGCACCCTTGTTGGGTTGCGGGCTTCGCCCGCCTTAAGTTTAAGTTGCACCTTAACGATGGAGCAACTCTTTCGATCCCGATCCCGGCGTGTGCTCAATTGAGATGTTCCGAGATGAACCAAGAAGTTGGAAATTTGAGTCAGAGACTTCTGTCTAGTAGACGAGTGAGCAAGTGCACCCGCACTTGCTCACTCGTCTAGTTTTTGGAAACCCCTCCCGGCCTTGTCCCATTGGGAGGGGTCCCGCCGGGAGGCAAAGTAAAGAAACTCGATATGCAGCTTCTCAATCAGTTCGAGGAGGACGATAGGGTCAAATCCATGAGTTATGAAGGTAGCCGAAGCCCTCAGGGGCTTCGCTACGAAATTCAGGGCGCCGGCTATCCGCGTGAACGCGTCGGACGGTTGGCAGGCGCGGCCGCCTGCCACCACATGTAGCCCCAGGGGCAAACGCGGAAGGGATAAAGTTGGGGTCGCCTGGGTGAAGCCCGGACATGACCTGTCTGCGTGCGATACACATCCAACGGGATGCTTACCACGACCTTTCCTCTGCAAGAGGGACACGCTATGATACGACGCCTCCAATGAGCTCGTCGGACATCCTTCTGGTCAGAGTTGTTTTCAGAGGCGCCGCGTGCAAGAGCAGCCCAGCCATCCCCTCCGCGGTCTTCTTCTCGCCCAGTTCGCCGGCGCCTTCAACGACAATGCCTGGAAGATGATGGTTACGTTCCTTGCCATCCACCAGGTCAAGAACAGGGTCGGAGGCGTAGGGCCGGATTTTGAGGCGGCTTCCCAGACTCAGACCACCATAGCCTTTGTCGTTTTCACACTGCCCTTGATCCTGTTCTCCATCCCTGCGGGGGCGCTGGCCGACCGCTGGAGCAAGAGAAGCGTCATCATCGCTCTCAAGGCGGTCGAAGTCGCTTTGATGCTTGCGGCGACCTATTCCCTCTACCTTGAGCCGTCCGGCGGCATCCTCTGCCTGGTCATTCTCGGTCTAATGGGTGCCCACAGCGCACTGTTCAGCCCCGCCAAGTATGGCCTCCTGCCCGAAATCCTTCCCCATGACCGCCTGTCTTCCGGCAACGGCCTTCTGGAAATGTGGACGTTCCTGGCGATCATCACCGGAACAGCCATTGGCGGTCTGCTTCTCGATCAAGCCGGACCGGATCGCTGGACCGCCGGTCTCTTTCTCTCGGCCATGTCATGCGTGGGCTGGATCGCCTCGTGGTGGGTGCCCCGCGTACCCGCGGCGCGGACCGAAGGTGGAATCGGAAGAACCCTCCAAATTGCCTGGCACACCATCCGGGCCGAAAGGGTCCTCTGGCTCTCCGTTCTGGGGCTCGCATTCTACTGGGCCATCGCCAGCCTCCTGGGTCAGAATCTCATCATCTATTCCAAGTCCGTCCTCAGACTCTCCGATTCCGAGGCTGGCCTGCCGCTCGCCTTGTTCGGGTTCGGGGTGGGCGCCGGAAGCATCCTGGCCGGCCGGCTTTCCGCTTCCAAGGTGGAATACGGGTTGATCCCCCTCGGAGCCGTGGGCCTCGCCTTCCTGACGCTCCTTCTGGGCCTTCTCACACCGAGATTCGAGGCGACGCTCGTCCTCATGATCTTCCTGGGTATCTCCAGCGGGCTCATTGTGGTTCCCCTCAACGCCCTCATACAGTGGCGTGCACCGGAAGACCGCCGCGGCGGCGTGATTGCCCTCTCCAACATCTTCCTCTTCGCCGGTATCCTCCTCGGTTCCCTGAGCGCGGATATCCTCTCCAGGGCAGGCTGTTCCCCGCGGGACATCCTCGTCGCTGCGGCCATGGCCACAGCCTGTGGCACGCTCTGGAGCCTCCACCTCCTCCCTGAGGCCTTTCTCCGGCTCGTTCTCGTCTTCCTCACCCATACGTTCTATCGCCTTCGGGTCGTCGGACGTGAGCATCTCCCGGAAAAAGGTGGAGCGCTCTTGGTCCCCAATCATGTCTCCTTCGTGGACGGGCTCTTTGTCCTGGCCAGCATCGACCGTCCCGTCCGTTTCATCGTCGAGGCCGGTTATTTCTACCACCCCGTGCTCCGGCCTTTCGTCAAGGCCCTAGGGGCCATTCCAATCTCCGCGTCCGGCGGGCCCCGGATGATTCTTCGCGCCCTGCGAAACGCCGGAAATTACCTCGACCAAGGCGAGGTGGTCTGTATCTTCGCTGAGGGCCAGATCACGCGAACCGGTATGCTGCTGCCCTTCCGCCGGGGACTGGAACGAATCGTCAAGGGCCGGAACGCCGAGATCATCCCAGTGAATCTGGATCGGGTTTGGGGCAGTATCTTCAGCCGCTCACAGGGGCGCTTCCTGACCAAACTGCCGGAGCATCTGCCCTACCCGGTGACCGTCTCCTTCGGGTCCCCGATGCCGCCCGGGACACCCATCTTTGAAGTTCGGCGCGCCGTTCATGAGTTAGGAGAGGAAGCCTGGATTCACCGCAAGGCTGACCGCGAGCCCCTCCACCACTCCTTTGTCCGCGCGGCCAGGCGGCGTCCCTGGCGTTTGGCACTGGCCGATGGCCGGCGGCCTCCCCTCTCACGCCTCCGCGCCCTCGCCGGGGGCATCACCTTGGCGCGCGCCCTTCGGCCGCATTGGGAGGAACTGGACTGTGTCGGCATCCTCCTGCCACCGACCATCGAGGCTGGCCTCGTCAACCTGGCCGCCGCTCTGTCCGGCAAGATTGCCGTCAACCTCAACTATACCGCGGGAACTGCGGGAATCGGCTCAGCCGCCCGTCAGGCCCGGTTGCGCAGCGCCGTGACCAGCCGCCAGTTCCTGGAAAAAGTCAAGGTCCAACTACCCGATGAAATTCAACCCATCTGGCTGGAAGACCTCGCGGCCTCTATCGGGCCGGGAAGCCGTTTGATGGCCCTCCTTCTCGCCCTTCTGGCTCCATTACCCGTCATCGAGGCCGAATGCGGAGTCATCTGGCGTCCCCTCCTGGATGACACCGCCACGATCATCTTTAGCAGCGGCAGCACCGGAGAGCCCAAGGGAGTGATGCTCACTCATTTCAATATCGATTCCAATCTCGACGCCCTCGCTCAAGTCGTACGAGTCGATAGCGACGATCGCCTCCTGGGCATCCTGCCGCTTTTCCATTCCTTCGGGTACATGAGCCTGTGGTTCGCCCTGAACAATGGAATGGGCATCGTGTTCCATCCCAATCCTCTGGACGCCGCCAGCATCGGCGCCTTGGTCGAGCGATACCGCGTGACCCTTCTCCTGGCCACGCCCACGTTCCTTCAAATCTACCTGCGCCGGTGCACGCCGGCACAATTCGGTTCCCTTCGCCTCGTGCTGGCCGGGGCCGAAAAGCTCCCCGAGCGCCTGGCTCAACGCTTCGAGGACACCTTCGGCATCCGCCCACTCGAAGGCTACGGGGCGACCGAATGTGCCCCAGTGATCGCTGCCAGCACCCTGGATTTCAGGGCGCCAGGCTTTTACCAGCCCGGCTCGCGCCGAGGCTCCGTCGGCCACCCTGTACCCGGTGTCTCCGTCCGAATCGTTGACCCTGCCAGCTTCAAGCCTCTTCCCGCTGGCGACCCCGGCATGATCCTGGTTCGAGGCCCGAACCTGATGAAAGGTTACCTGGGACGTGAGGACCTCACCGCCGCCGCGTTCCACGATGGTTGGTATGTGACGGGCGACATCGGGTGGATCGATGAAGATGGCTTCCTGCGCATCACGGACCGGTTGTCGCGATTCTCCAAGATCGGAGGTGAAATGGTGCCCCACGGCCGGGTCGAAGATGCCCTGCAGGAGGCCTCCGGCGAAGCCGCACAGGTCTTCGCCGTCACCGCGGTGTCCGATCCCCTGAAAGGGGAAAAGCTCGCCGTGCTTCACACCCTCGACCCGGCCAGAATTCCATTGATCTTGGAGCAGCTCGGTGCACGGGGTCTTCCCAACTTGTTCATCCCCAGACGAGATTTTTTTATCCGAGTCGAAAAACTGCCGGTGCTCGGAACGGGAAAGCTCGACCTCCGGGAGATCAAGCGCCTCGCCACACAGGCCGTCCAGACAGGCGCGCTGAGCGAACCCGCATCGTGATCCCTGTCCGAATACCACACCATCGATTAGCGGGATTCCACGATCTTCCTGATACGCTCCATCTGATCCGCGGTCAGAGACCGGCCGAGCGCGTGAGCGTTCTCCAGGACCTGGTGAGGACGCGTCGCACCGACAATGGCTACCGTCACTCCAGGCTGGTGTACCGTCCAATTCAAGACAAGCTGAGCCAGCGTCATGCCGTTCTCCCTGGCAATGGATTGAAGTCGCATCACCATCTGCCGCGTCCGCGCAAAGGAGTCTCCCAGAAAGTTCGAATTCTGGCGGCGAGAATCTTCAGCCGGATAGGATTCCCCGGGCCGTATACCGTCTGTAAGCAGCCCCCTTTCCAGCGGACAATAAACGCACACGCCGATGCGATGTTCCTCGCAATAAGGCAGGATGTCACGTTCAATTTCCCGACGGATCATGCTATAGGCCGGCTGGAGCGAGTGCAGCGGAGCATGACGGGAGAATTCCTGCATCTGGGCCACATCGAAATTACTCACACCGATCGCACGGATTTTGCCCTGGCGAAGAAGTCTCTCGAGGGCCTGGGCGGTCTCTTGGAACGACGTGCCGGGGTCAGGCGCATGCACCTGATAGAGATCGATGGCGTCCACGTTCAGCCTCCGGAGGCTTGCCTCACACTCCTCTTGGATGCGCGCCGAGGAACTGTCACGGACCGCTTTCCCCCCGTCCCAGTGTACACCGCACTTGGTCGCCAGAACGACTTCGGCCCGCCGCCCGGCGATCGCCTTCCCGACCAGAATCTCCGACTCTCCGCCCAATCCGTACATGTACGCCGTGTCGACAAAATTGATGCCCACGTCCAATGCTTGCCGAATAGTCGCCAAGGAGTCCTGCTCATTGACTCCCGTCCATCCCACCCCTGCGATCGGCCAGCAACCCAGCGCCAGGGCAGAGACGCGGAGACCAGAAGAGCCGAATTCCCGGGTGACCATGTTCCCATCCTTTCTGCGGCAGAATCGTCTCGAGATTCCAATGTTGAGGCGCAACCATCATGGAATCTGGTCCAAGTTGACCTGGATTCCATCCATCGGAGATTGTATAAGCAAACTCGCCATCCGTCCTTAATGCACGCCCCTGCAATTGAGCCATTCACACTTGCCGTTCCCTCGCTCAGGCACTAGTATCCCTGTTCATCAGTGTACCAGCACTTCTGAACAGGGATACTAGCGGACGAGTTCGCAAGGGCATCTGCACTTGTGAACTCGTCCGCTAGACTGATGGATAAAGGGTCGCGGGAACATTCTCTGCGCCTGCGACGACCGGCCTGATGAAGTATCGGCTGTAACCTTGGTTCAGGGAGAGTCTGCCCATGGCCACGTCCTCCGCCGCACGCTACCATTTTTCCTTCGGCCCGTGGAATATCTCCTCCGGGGCCGACCCCTTCGGGCCTCCAGTCCGCAAAGAAGTGGCTTTCGCGGCCAAAATCCGCTGCTACAAGAAACTGGGGTTCGATTACGTTCAGTTTCACGACGATGACGTAGTCCCCGCCGATCTGGACTTCGCGGCCACCCAGAGGGGCGTTGCACGCGTCCAGCGCCTCCTCGACAGCGAAGGTCTCAAGGCCGAATTCGTCGCACCCAGGCTCTGGGAACATCCCAAAACCATCGATGGCGCGTACACTTCCAACTCGGCCTCTGACCGGCGCTACGCTTTGGAGCGATCCAAACGGGCGGTCGATATCGCCCGCATGCTCGGCACGCCCAATATCGTTCTCTGGCTGGCCCGAGAAGGGACCTACGTCCGAGAGGCGAAGGACCCGATCGCTTCCATCGGCCGCATCGTGGATGCCGTCGACACCCTCCTCTCTCACGACTCGACCTGCAGAATCCTCGGAGAGATGAAGCCCAACGAGCCCATGGACCAGTCCTACCTGCCAACCCCCGGGCACTTCATGGGTCTTTCCTACCGAACGAGCGATCCTTCGAGGGTCGGTGTCCTCATTGAATCGGCCCATTCCATTCTCGCCGGGCTCGACCCTTCGGATGACATGGCCTATGCACTTTGGCATAGTAAGCTCTGGGGCGTCCACCTCAACGACCAAAATGGCGAAAAATACGACCAGGACAAGGCGTTCGGCGCCGTCAGCCTCCGACGGGCATTCAATCAGGTCTTCGTGCTCGAAAAATACGGCTACGCCCGCCTCTCGGACGGCATCATCGGGCTCGACGTCAAGGCGATGCGGACCACGCGGGGCGACGACCGCCTCAAGCACCTCGCGAACAGCCAGAAAATGTTCCTCTCTCTGCTCTCCGTGGTACGCCGGGTGAATTCGTCCCGGGTGGAATCCTGCCGCCGGGCCCGAGACTACGAGGGCCTGGAACTCTACATCCTGGAGACTCTGATGGGTCGATGACCCTCTGACCCGGCCTCGCTTGAAATCGGCCCCGGAAACGTGCGCTGTCAAGTGTCCCCATCCCCCGGCACATCCTCCATGTTGCCTCTCAACCACTTCGCTGTGGTCGTCCATCCCACGGAAGTTGGAGCGCTTCGCGCGGACAACATCGCCGTCGCCAAGAAGGACATTCCGGGAGGCATGCGGCTTCTCTGGAACGGTTCAGACATCCTCGTGACACGTTCCGTCCCCCGGGGCTCGAGCTTCGCCATCCTTCCGATCCCAAAGGGTCATTCCATCATTGCCCTGGGCGTCCACGTCGGTTTCGCGGCGCGCCACATTCCTGCGGGTGGCCTCCTCGATGCGGGCGGACTCGGAAACGTCCTCCACGAGATCGACCGGCCGGACAAGGTCCCGTACGGCTCTCGGGCACGTCCCACAGAATACCGGCCGGAATGGATGGCGCGGACCTACCTGGGTTTTCCACGTCAAGTCACGCATCAGGGAAAGCTGGGCGCGGGCACTCAAAACCTGGTCGTCCTCCTCAATACCGTCAAGTGTTCGCAGGTCGCCACTCAGAATCTCGCCTTTCGAGCGCGCCAGCAGCTCCTCCCGAAATTTCCTCACGTGACCGACGTGGTCGCCATCACTCAGGAATACGGATGTGGCATGCCGGTCGGGCCCGCCAAGCAGGAGCTGGCCCGAATCCTGACACGTGTCATGAATCACCCGAACGTCGGCGCCGTCTACCTTCTCGGGCTCGGCTGCGAACACTTGTGCCCCATCCCGGGCCTCGAGGGAAGTGTCATTCCCTATTTCGAAGAGACCGTGCTCGATTTCGCCCGGCGCGTCAGGACCGACCACCTCCAGCGATATTGCAGCGAGCTTGAAGCCGTCGAAAAGATCGTCCAGGGGCCCCTCCAGGAATCCTTCGAGTTCGCCAACCAATTCTCCCGCCAGCCCGTGCCCATCGCTTCCTTGACCCTCGGCCTCAAGTGCGGAGGGTCGGATCGCTTCTCCGGCGTATCGGCCAATCCGGCTCTGGGCGTAGCCGTGGACCGCTTGATCTCTGGCGGTGGCGCCGCGATCATTACTGAAACTCCGGAGTTCGAAGGTTATATGCATGTCATGGCTGAACGGGCCCGTGATCCCTCGCTGGGTCAGTGGCTCATGAATCTCATCCCCCGCTTCGACAAGCTCAGCAGCCAGTATCCGATCCCTGAGCGGGGCCGGCAGACCGTGGCGCCCGGGAATTATGCCGGAGGCCTGTTGAATATTTTCATGAAATCGGCCGGGGCCGCCTCCAAGGCCGGTTCCACCTGCGTCGAAGGCGGACTGGAATACGCCGACTGGATTTACGACCACGATCGGCGCGGCCTGTGGGTGCTCGATGGCCCCAGCTACGATCAGATTTCAACTCCGGCCCTAGGCCTCTCGGGTTGCCAGATGGTCGTCTTCACCACGGGGCGAGGCACTCCCATCGGGTCAGCCCTCGGACAAGTGATCAAGGTGGGATCGACCGCAGAGGTCGGATTGGACCAGCATGTCGATTTTTCTGCCCAGGCCGTCCTGGACGGAGAACCCATCGAAAAGGTTGGCGGGGCGCTCCTTGAAAAAATCTTGGCCATCGCCTCCGGCAAGGAGCCGACAGCCCTCGAGGTGTGGAATCGGCGCTTGCTGGAGGCCGGGCTGCCTTACGCACATCACGAGTTCATGCCCTGGAAGCGTTGGGGCGATAATTAATCCATGAGCAAAGATATCAGCCTCATCCTCCGAGAATGGGAATTCGGTCCCGATCCCAAGACGGTCAGACGATTCATCGGACTCGACGGGCGGGAGAAAATCCAGCGCCGAATCGAGTTGGGAATCCTCCAACTTGAAGTCGAAGGCCGTCCCGACGGAAAACATCCCCAGGGCTATCCGTCCCTTTATGACTGGTACAAGCATCGAGCCAAAGAAGAGAAAAGGAGTGGCGTTTCAGGCGAGTTGAAATTGACGGCGCGGGACTGCCAGGCCCTACAGGCCGAGGCCCTTCTCTACTATCAGCGCAGACTCTGCTTCTTCGAGCTTGAGGACTATACCGGAGCGGCACGGGATGCACGCCGCAATCTGGAAGTATTCGCCTTCGTGCGGGAACACGCGGACCGGGAGGAGGACAAGATGTCTCTGGATCAGTACCGGGCCTTCGTTATCTTTCACCGTTCCAAGGCCGAAGTACTCGGTTGCCTGGAACGTAAGGAATATGACTTCGCCTTGCGATACATTGAAAACGCTGAAGAGGAAATCCGACAGTTCTTCGTGGAGTACCACCGGCCCGAACTTTCCGAAAATTCCGAGGAGCTCAAACAACTCGTCCAGTGGCGCGAGCAAATTGAGAAAATGCGCCCACTCAGCCGCCGACAAATCCTCGAGCAGGAGCTCAAAGAGGCCGTGGAACGAGAAGAATACGAGCGGGCCGCCCAGATTCGAGATGAAATTCAACGACAATCCGGTGACCCTCGTTGAAAGAATGCCTCCTCCCATCGTGGCCTCCCGCTTGAAAACAGACCCATCCGGAACCCTCGAGCGGCTTCACGAGAAACTGGCCACTCACCGGGTCGACGCCTTCCTGGTATCCAAGCCTCCCAACGTCCGATACGTGACCGGGTTCAGCGCGCCAAAGGACGGACGCGTCCTCCTGTGTCGCCGTCATGGCATCCTCTTCACCGACGCCCGCTACTCCATCCAGGCCCGCGAAGAATCCACCCTTCCCGTCTCGATCTGGAAAGGCCGAGACCGTTGGACGTGTGTGGCCAATCATCTCCGAAAACTCGGCATCAGCCGCCTCGCGGTCGAAACGGATGCCCTCACCGTTCCTGAATGGAGGCACCTCCGGAACCTTCTTCCCTGCCGGCTCCGCCCCGTCTCCGCCTGGGTCGACGAGCTACGGCAGGTCAAACGCTCCGATGAGATCGCCCACATGAGCCGGGCCGCCGCCCTCAATGATCGGGCCTTCCAGCATATCCTGCCCTCTCTCCGGCCCGGCGTCACCGAACGGGACCTCGCCCTCGAGCTGGAATGGTTTCTCCGAACAAACGGCGATTTCCAAATCGCCTTCGAGGTCATCGTGGCCTCTGGTCCCAATGGCGCCAGGCCCCACGCCTCGCCTACCCTCCGCAAATTCCAATACCGAGACCTGATCACCCTGGACTTCGGCAGCCGATGCGAGGGTTACGCTTCTGACATCACCCGAACCGTGGCCATCGGAAAGCCCCCACGCCGACTCCGTTCCATCTACCAAACGGTACTTCGCTCCCAGACGCATGGGCTGGAGACTCTCCGGCCCGGTATCCAGGCCAGAGACGTCGATCGAGCGGTTCGGCACCTCATCCGAAAGGCCGGGCTTGGCCCCTATTTCACCCATAGCCTCGGCCACGGCGTCGGCCTGGAAATCCACGAGCCGCCCCGCCTGAGCACTTCATCTCGTGAGGTCCTCCAGGCCGGGATGATCGTCACCTGTGAGCCGGGAATTTATGTGCCCGAGATCGGGGGAGTCCGCATCGAGGACCTGGTCCTGATTACGAAAACTGGCCACGAAAGGCTCAGCCAGTCACCGAAGGAATTGCTCTGCCTTTGAATCGTCGCTCCCCTGCCGCCGGCGACCCGCAAATGGCCAGCCCATTCCGAGGGCATCCTCAGGCGGGAAGATCATCGTCACCGGTGGCGATGCCAGCCGAACTTCTGCCCTCGCGGCGTCAAGCCAGAAGCGACGTGCCCCGACAACTTCGGTCGCGCAGGAGCCCATCCGGGGCGAAACGCGGACCGTACCTTTCGCTCAATTTCTCCAACTGAGCGACCAGAACGGCGGCGCCCTGGGACTCGGCATACTGGAGCAGCCCGCCGCGAAAAGCGGGGAAACCTGCCCCTAGAATCAGCGCTAAGTCAATATCGTCCGCACTCGATACCACGCCCTCTCGAAGGGAGGACATGGCCTCGTTCACCATGAGAAAGACCAGCCTTTCCCGAACCTCCCGGGCCGAAATATCCCTCCGCGGGACCATCGGGTCGGACCGCAGCGCCTCCTGTAAATACGGCCGGATGCCTTCTTCCTCCGGTTCTTTCCTTCCGCGGCCCCTTGGATGTCGATAGAATCCCAAGCCACTCTTCCGGCCCAGATGACCGGCGCTCTGCAGGAGATCCAGAATCGCCGGAGAGTGATAGGCCTTGCCCAGCCGACCCAATAGCGAGTGGGCCACCTTTGCCGCCACGTCTATCCCAATCTCGTCCAGAAGCTCCAGGGGCCCCATGGGCATTCCGAAGTCCCGCATGGCCAAGTCGATCTCCTGAATGCTGGCCCCCTCTTCCAGCAGAAGGGCCGCTTCGCTGAGATAGGGAAGCAAAATTCGATTGACCAAGAAACCCGGCTGGTCCTCCACCAGGACCGGCGTTTTTCCCAGCCGTTTCACCAGAGAGACCGCCGTGGCCACAACGGCCGCATCGGTCTTGCGGGTGGGGATGATCTCCACCAAAGGCATCCGGTGTGGAGGATTGAAGAAATGAATACCCAGGAATCGCTCCGGATGCCGAAGCGACGCTCCCATCTCCGTGATGCTCAAAGACGAGGTGTTCGAGGCCAGGACGGCGTTTTCCCTCAAATGGCTCTCTGCTTCCGCCAGCACCTTCTTCTTGAGGTCCAGGTCTTCGACGACGGATTCCACCACCACGTCGCACAGGCCCAATCCCGTCAGTTCCGTGGACGGAGAGATCAACCCCATTTTCCGCCTGGATTCCCGATCCGTCATCTTATGACACTTCACAGCCTCCTGGAAACTTCGGCTCGCGGATCCTAATCCTCTCGACAAAGCCTCGGTATCAACGTCTCTGAGCCTTACCGGGACTTCGTGGTAGGCCAGAACCTGGGCGATGCCGGCGCCCATGGTTCCAGCGCCCAAAACACCAACCCGGCCCGTAGGCCGGGGGTCGGCGGCTACTCCACGAAGGCCGAGAACCCTTTTCGCGCGTTCGGAGAGGCGGTAAACGCGGATCAGATTCTTGGACACTTCGGAACAGAGCAGCTCGCCGACCCCTTCAGCTTCAATCGGATCACCGGCCCCGGGGGCCAACGCATACGTTTTTCGGATCACCTCCAGGGCGCGCAGAGGCGCAGGATACTTCTCACCACCGCTCTCCATCAGCCGTTCCCTGGCAGCCCTAAAGAGCAGCCAGCGCCCCAGCCCTGTCCCTTCCAGGAATCGATCCTTCCAGCCTCTCGACCGGGCCGATCGCCGACGCGGAGGTGATGTCTCTGAAACCAATTCCCGCATCCGGTCCAGGGCGCATTCTCGGAGTCTCTCCGGAGGGACGACCCAATCGACCAGCCCCATCTTCCGAGCCTTGGGACCGTCCACACTTTGTCCAGAGAGGATCATCTCCAACGCCCGAGCCAGACCGATCCGCCTTGGCAATCTTTGGGTACCGCCAAAACCGGGGATGATGCCCAGTTTCACCTCCGGCAGACCCAATTGGGTTCTCGGATGCTCCGTAGCCATGCGGTATCGGCAGGCCAGGGCCAGCTCCAGCCCTCCGCCCAGACAGGCGCCGTGAATGGCTGCCAAAGTCGGCACCTTCAACGACTCCAATCGCCGAAATATCCTCTGGCCTCCGGAAGATTTCACCGCCCCCTCGGCCGCGGATCGAATCGCAGCGATCTCGTCAATGTCCGCACCAGCCAGGAAGGCACCCTCCTTCCCGCTCAAGAAAAGGATGCCTCGCACGCCAGGCGAATGTTCCGCCGCGTCCAGCACACGATCCAAAAGACCCAGCACCTCGGTCGTTAGCTTGTTCACCTTCTCGCCCGGAAGATCAAATTCGACCAGCCAGAGGCCTTCCATTTCAGTGCGCCGGACGGCAGGGGTCGCCTCGAAGAGAGGGGAAGTTTCTGAATCGGTTCTTAATTCGACCGCAACCACGGCGCTCACCTCCTCTCCAGGACCAACGCTCCCCCCATCCCACCTCCGACGCACAAGGTAGCCAATCCGAACGCGACATCGCGCCGGCGCATTTCGTGAAGCAAACCGAGAACCAGCCGGGCGCCCGTGGCTCCGACCGGGTGGCCCAGAGCAATGCCCCCCCCATTCACATTCAGCCGTTCAGGCTCCAAGGGTCCCACGGCATCCGCGCGCCCCAACTTCTCCCGCGCAAATGGACGGGAATCAAATGCTCGAAGATTCGCCAGAACCTGGGCCGCGAAGGCCTCGTTCAACTCGATGAGCCCGATGTCCGACATCTTGAGCCCCGCTCGGTCGAGTGCCTTCGGTGTCGCATAGACGGGGCCCAAACCCATCCGCTCCGGATCCAGACCTGCATAGGCATAACCGCGGAGATAACCAAGAGGTTTCAAATTCATCCTTCGGGCGCGCTCTCCGGACATCAGGATCAGGGCCACGGCCCCGTCCGTCACCGGGCAGGAATTTCCTACGGTGACCGTCCCCTCCTCCTGGTTGAAGAAAGGCCTTAACCTTGCGAGACCTTCCAAAGAGGCATCCTGGCGGGGACCGTTATCACGAGCGATCCGATCCCCATACCCCGGCGGGACAAAGACGGTAAGAATCTCTCCATCGAACTTCCCCAACCGTTGAGCCTCCAAGGCCCTCCGATGACTCCTCAGGGCAAACTCGTCCTGCTCCTTGCGCGAAATCCCCCACTCCCGCGCCAAGAGTTCCGCCGTTTCCCCCATCAGCATCCCAGAAAAGGGATCCGTCAGACCCGACATCAGAGCGGAAACCGGCTTGAAATGGCGTGGCCTGATACGCCATACGGCGGCAACACGCTTCGAAAAGGTCTTCGCCTTCTGAATCCCGGCGACGATGTCCGCAAATGGCTTCGGATACACCAAGGGAATGTTCGACATGGACTCCGTACCCGCGGCCAGGACCACCTCGGCCTGACCAGACAGAATCCTCTCAGCCGCCGTGGTCACGGCCTCAAAACCTGAGGCACAGTTCCGGTGTACGGTCATGGCCGGCCGATCCCTTGGCACGCCCGATTTGAGAGCCACAACACGAGCGATATTCGCCGCTTCCATGGGCTGGGCAACGTTTCCCACAATGGTCTCATCCACTTGGCTCGGGTCGATTTCCAGTCGATAGAACGCCTCTCGGCAGGCAAGACAAGCCAGCTCGTCCGCCGGAATGTCCCTCAGCAAGGTACCCGCCTTGCAGAAAGGCGTTCGACATCCTCCCAGAATCGCTATCTCCATGAGCGATTTCCCCCCGGCATTCGCTAATTCTTGGGACGCAAGTCCAAAATTCGTTTCTCCTTCAACTCCGTCTCCATCCCCAGTTTCAAAAGCATGTCATGCAGCGGAAGAACGTTAATCCGATTGGGCGTCAATTCCGTCGCATCCTGTAGCCGCCTCCTGAGCTGGGATTCGACCATTTCTGTCCTCATCCCGTCACGGACGCTGATGTTCAAAACCAGTTCATCCAGCTCGTAAGGGTCGTTGTTCCGCTTATGAATCTCGACCTGCCATTCATCGATCTCCTTCTCTTCAGACAGAATCTCACTGAAAACATTCAAGTTGACCAAAGTGCCCCTGATCTTCGTGGTGTTCAATTCCTTCACGTTGGAAATCCTCGTAATATCGCTGGAAAGGCGGGGAACGGTGAGCCCGCAATGAGGACAAGGCCCCGTCCTCAGACCTCCTTTCACCTGGTCGCCCGTCCGATAGCGCAACACGCAGCTCGCACGGCTATCCAAACAGGTGTAAACAATTTCCCCGCCTTCTCCCTCCCCCACGGGCTCCCCAGTCCCCGGGTCGATGACTTCGAATATCTCCAAATCCGGGTAGGTGTGGTATCCGCTGCTGACCCTCCAGTCCGTGACGCATTCTCCCCACGCCATTCTGGCCTCTGTGAACCCGTACGTTCCCAGGATACACACATCCTCGGCCCCCATGCGCGTCAAAAGTTCCACCATCTTTTCTTTCATCCCCGGCGTCACTTTCTCGGCCCCGAGCACGACCCGCTTCACAAAGCTGAAATCATGCCCTTCCTCATAGGCCGTCCGGAGAAGATGGTACACATAGCCAGGAACACCCAGAAGCAACGAAGGCTTCATTCGCAGAATGGATCGAATATTGCCCGGGGTCCCCATCACCTTGCCGCCCCCGGTCGACAGGACCAGTACACCCTTCGAGAAGCCGGCCATCACCGACTGCCAGAAAGCCAGGTGAGGCGCATACGGAAACAAATTGACCACCCTGTCGTCGAACCGGACACCGAAGATTTCCAGCAATCGCTCTCCAGCAACCTCCAGCCGACCCAGGTCATGCTTCGAATAGAGGAAGGTGACGGGCTCCGCGGAGCGCCCCGTGGTTGCCGTCATGAAAATTGGCTGATACTCTTCCCGCAGCCGTGCCCGGACACCTTCCTTCCCGAACAACCAGCTCCGCAGAAGCAAAGGAAGCTGCCGTGACCGGGGCCAGTGCCGCCGGATATTCTCCGGACTGGGTTGAAGGACAAAGGACCGATAGCCTTCGGGATTGACATCCGAGGGCAGAAAGTCGGATTTCTGGGTGAAGGGAATCCGCCGGAGGTCATCGAGAGACTGAATGTGCTGCGGGCGCAGACGATGAGAGTCGAAAAGCCGCCGGTAGAAAGCGCTAAAAGGGTAAACTTGCTCTTCAAGAAAGCGCCGCAGGCGTGCAAACTGGAGACGCCGTAGTTCCTGGACGCTCAACAGACCCACGGTCCTCCATGCGGTAAACATAGCCGACCCTCCTCACCATTACGGGTTCCATCCCTTGTCGGACACCAGACCTCAACCGTGGCATGACCGATACTTCCAGGGGTTGCGTACTGTCGGCTGGCCGCGATGATTCCTTAAGCTTCGTTCCTTACCTGGAGTGCCCTGCAGATTGCCTCCTTTAAGAAGGACATCCTTCATCTCCAGAGGAACTATATCCCCACTCTGGCACGTGGCAAAGCAATGGCTATTCCAGCTCACCACCTTCCCGTTGCTTCGTGCCTGCTTTGGACCTATAATCCATGAGTCTGCCGGACTTGAGTTTCTGCCGACTCGAAACAGGTTGCAACGACAGTGAATAGGCCGGAAGGTGTCACCCAACTTTATACTGGTCGCCCGGGACTCCTCCGGAGATTGGGCACCTTCGTCTTTGAGGATGTCTGGGAGGCGGAGATCGCAGACCTTCCCACGCGCCGGAAGATCGCTTACCAGGGCATGCGCCTGCTCTCCATCGTCATCCGAGGCCTGGTCGAAAACAAGTGCCGCCTCCGGGCCGCCGCGCTCACTTACGCTACCGTCTTCTCCCTCATTCCTCTCCTGGCCCTGGCCTTCGCCATGAGGGGCGTTTTCCGGGGCCCCATGGAAGGAAAACTCGATGAGCTCCGGTCCCGAGTGATTCAATGGCTGTCCCCAGCCAACAAGGCAGCGTTCAACAGCCTCGCCGAAGATGTCGCCTCCAAGGTGAACCAGTTTGTTGACAACCTCAACAACCTCTCCCTGGGCGCGGTCGGCGCCATCGTGCTCATCTTCTCCGTGCTCTCACTCCTGACGCACGTCGAAGCCTCCCTCAACGAAATCTGGGGCGCACGGCGAAAGCGACCTTTCTTCGCGCGCCTCTGGATGTACTGGGGCCTGGTGACTCTCGGAACCATCTTCCTGGCTGCCACCCTCAGCCTCACCACCCTCCCTGCCAGGATCGATTTCCTTCAAAAACTCCTTCAAAATAGCTACGTTGTTCAATTCCTGCATTTCATGATGCCGTACTTCGTCACGTGCTGCGTCTTCTCCTTGATCTACAAGTTCATGCCCAGCGCACACGTGCGGATGGGACCCGCAGTCGTTGGAGGCCTGCTCGCTGGTATCCTCTGGGAACTCTCCAAAGATGTCTATTTCTTTTATGTCACCACCATGCTGGTCAATGCGGATACCTATGTGAAAGTCTATTCAGGCATGGCGGCCATCCCTCTCTTCCTCATCTGGGTCTACCTGAGCTGGATCCTCTTCCTGCTCGGTGCGGAAATCTCCTTCTCCTTCCAACACGTCGAAACCTACCGCCTCGAACGCAAGGCTAAGGGAGTCAGCTACCTCTATCGCGAAACTCTAGCATTGCGGATCATGCTCCTGGTCGCTCGGGATTTCCTTGAGGCCAGAATTAGCAGCACCACAGAATCCCTGGCTAGGGAAACCCAGTCCTCTCTGCGCTTGATCGCCGATCTGACCCATGAGCTTTGCCGAGCCGGTCTCCTCATCGAAACGGCCCAACCGCCCGGATGCTTCGCACCGGCCCTCCCGCTGGATCAGATGACTCCCCACCTCGTCCTCGAGCGGATGAAGACCGTCGGCCGATTCCCGTCGCTGGATTCGAGCCACAACCAAGACGCCCAGTGCGCCCAGGAACTCATGAAAAAACTGGGGCAGGCCAGTTCGTCCGCCTTCGAATCGCTGAACTTCCAAAAACTCGCTGAAGACCTCTTCCGCCGTTCCCCCGTCGCGGACGTGCCTGTCGGCTTCACTGCAGAGCATCCATCGGCTGCTCCGAAAAAAACTCCTTCCCAGCCGGTTGAATCCCTGCCCAGAACCGTTCAGGCCTGATAGTCGGCACGGGGTGGACTGAATACGTCCAGTGCACGAGCAGACTGCTCCCCCGCGCACACGCTGTGGACGATTCCAGAGGGCACAAAATAGAAATCGCCCTTCTTGACCCGCCGCGTCTCCTCTCCAATGGTGAATTCAAATTCGCCGTCGAGGACGATCCCCATCTGCTCGTGAGGATGGCTGTGCGGCGGAACAGTCGAACGTGGACTCAATTCGACCAGAGAGAACATCAATCTCTCCCCCCAGATCAGTTGGAGTTTCACGCCCTCGCTCAGCGCCTTCTCCTTGAATTCACGGCTACCTGGAAAATAGGTCAACATGGGAGTCTCCAACGCGTCACCTCTCCTATCGTACTCGAGTTCGCAAGTGCAAATGCACTCCCGAGCTCGAGTACTATCCTCTCACATAACGCTTCCCCGCCAGTTGCTTTACTGCCTGCTTGATCTCCAGGATCGTCAACGTGCTCGCTACCACCGGAGCGGGAAGACCGGTCAACACAATGATCTCATCGATCGGCACGGGCTCGCTCCCGATCCGATTGTAAACCTGACGTTCCCGAGCGTTCAGCATCAACTCTCGGGGAGTTGATACGGGTTCACGCCCGGGTAACTGAACCGTTTCCGCAAGGGGGCCCAGCTCCTCGACCATTTCACCGGGGCACGTCACCAGCTTGGCCCCCTTTTGGATCAAGGCGTGCGTTCCCTGGCTCGTCGGGCTATCCACTCGTCCGGGGAGTGCAAACACTTCACGTCCTTGTTCCAGCGCCCACCGCGCCGTGATCAACGTTCCGCTTTCCTTGGTCGCTTCGATCACCACGATTCCGAGCGACAGACCGCTGATCACTCGATTCCTCTGGGGAAAGTGGCGGGGGTCCACGGGTGTCCTGAGCGGAAACTCGGAGATCACAGCCCCCTGGCCGGCAATCTTCTCAGCAAGCCTTAAGTTCTGCCGGGGATATAGTTTGCAGAGACCGCACCCCAGGACCGCCAGCGTTCGTCCTTCGGCACGAAGGGCACCCTCATGGGCGGCCGTGTCGATTCCCTGGGCCAGCCCACTCACAATCGTGAATCCCATCTGCGAGAGTTCGCTGGCAAACCGTAACGCCTGAGCGCTGCCATAGGAGGAACAGCGCCGCGATCCAATCACTCCCAAAGAAAGTACATCCGTCTCTTCCAAACGGCCCCGCACGTAAAGCACAAGGGGCGGATCATATATGGCCAGAAGATTCCGGGGATACTGGGGATGATCGCAGGGCACGATGCCTATCCCGAGCTTCTCGGCCTGCGCGACCTCCGATTCGCCATCGCCTCGCTCTCTCGAAATGGCACGTGCAACGGCGGAGGGTACTCCCTCCACTCGCCGGAGCTCGGACTCCTTCGCCTCCAGGATCGCCCGCGCACCACCAAAATGCGCTCGAAGTTTGCGGAAAACGACCGCACCGACCCCCAGCGTCATGTTCAAAGTCACGAGATCGACTAGGTCATCCATGAGAAGCAGCAATATCCGAATGGATCTCGCTCAGAACATCGCGGACGAGTGTCTCGGTAACTTGATCGCTCACCACCACCTCTCCGATGCGTGTGGCCAGAATGAATCGAAGATGACGGTCCGTTGCCTTCTTGTCCAGATACATCCTGCTCATCACATCCTCATAGTCCGGGACCGGACATCGAGTCGGAAGTCCAAACCGTGAAAGGACTTGGGCATGCTGCTCGACAAGCCCCGGGGCAGCAATCCCCAAACGCTCGCTCATCCGCGCGGCAGCCATCATTCCAATGGAAACCATCTCCCCGTGCCGATAACGACCATAGCCCTCCGCCGCCTCCAGGGCATGGCCCACCGTGTGACCGTAATTCAAAATCATCCTCAGCCCGCTCTCCTTCTCGTCTTTCGAGACCACTTCTGCCTTGACCTGGCACGAGGTCGCTATCACATGCTCCAGCACGTCGCGCGAGTGCGCAAATATCTCATCCCGGTGGTCCGAGAGGTACCTGAAGAAATCTTCATCTCGGATGATTCCATACTTGATGACTTCAGCCATCCCAGCCGCCAGATCGGCCTTCGGTAGACTCTTGAGGAGTGCCGGATCAATCAGAACCCCGATCGGTGCATAGAACGCTCCGATGAGATTCTTGGCCCTGGGATGATTAATCGCAACCTTTCCCCCCACTGAGCTGTCAACCTGGGCCAGCAGGGTCGTGGGAACCTGCACATACGGGATGCCCCGCATGTACGTGGCCGCAACGAAACCTCCAACGTCACCCAGGACACCTCCTCCTAAAACGATCAATACACATTTCCGATCAAAACCAGCACCCACCAGTTTGTCGTAAATCTCTTGCACAACGCGGAAACTCTTCTGCTCCTCCCCTGGTGGCCTCACCAGAAGCGTCAAGTCAAGGCCGGCCGCCCTGAGTGAACCTTCTGCCGCTCGGCCCCAGATCGCCCAGACTCGTTCGTCCGTGAGCAGGGCCGTACGGCGCGACGTGACCATCCCGGCGACGCACTCCCCCAGGGACGCCAGACTGCCCCAGGCCACCTCAATGGTGTACTTTCCAATCGATCCTGAAACCTGAATGGAGCGCATTCCCCTTCCTCTCGTCCATGGCCTCGTATCCCGGTTCAGAATTGCACCCGCACTTCTGAACCGGGATACGAGCCGGTCCCCCCGGAGGTGTCCCGTCTCCGGAACCTGTCCCCATTGGAGGGATCCTGCGGAGAGAACGGTTTCCTATAGGTGACGAGTTCGCAAGTGCGGGTGCACTTGCGAACTCGTCTACTCGGGCGCTTCAGTCTTTGCCCCCTGGAGCCGGGCCCGCCGATCCGGACGAACCCGGATCGGACGGTGGAAGCAACGCTGTTCCGTCCGCCTTCCCGCCTGGTGAATGATCCTTCGCCACGTCATTTTCTCGCCGGAAGAGACTCGAGCGCTCCTCGGCAGCCTGCCCCGCCAAAATCTTGCCCAACTCATTGATACCCTTGGGGCGTCGCTCCTTCACCTTTTCCTGCCTCTTCAGGGACACCTTGGAATCACTTCGCCTTTCCCAGCGCACAGCCACGAAAAGCACCAGTCCCGTGACAACGACCAAGGCCACGATGCACCACTTGACGAGATGGTTCTCCTGGAACTGGACCTGGACAAAGTCTCGGGCAACCACCACGGGGGTCAGCTTGAACGCATTGGGGATGTTGGTTTCGTACTCCCAGACCTTGAAAAAAAGTCCATACACGCGAACCAGATCCTTGATCAGAATAGTTTCTTCAGGCTTCTCCGTCAGAATAAAGGTCCAAAACTTGAATTCCTTGTCCACGATCTGACCAAAATACACCTCGTGAATCCCCGTGGGATTCTCATTCCGATCGGCACTTAGAGGCATCACCTTCAGACTCAATAGGTTTCCCGTGACCTGCACGACCTTTCCCCGATGGTCCGTTGGGGACACGAAGACCTCCCTCCATGTGGCAGGAGTACATTCCGTCCTGAGCTGATCGTGGGACCTCTTGCTCACTTGGCGCACCAGATAATAGTAAGCACCCTCTTCGAGGGACCTCGTCCGATCCTGAATGGAGTCCATCACCTCGGGACCATAAGGAAAGGAATGCTCGACAGGCCCCGCCTGTGACTCCACAGGTTCCCCTCCAGTCGATGCCCCTCCTTCATCGACGTCCGGCTTCACCGTGCCGTTGCCCTCCTCCGAACGAGCTGGGCCATCTTCGCTAGCAGACCCTTCACCCTTCTCATCCCCATCGGCAGCCTCCGCTGCCAGTGGAAGCACATCTTCAGCGATCACCTGTCGGGGCGGACCCAACTCGGGAATCTCAGCGGTCTGCTCCTCCGGTTTCTCCTTCCGAGCCCTGGAAATCAAAATGACAACCAGGACAAGGACCAAAACGAGACAAGACAACAGCTTGGCCCAGTCGTAACGGGAAACGGCCATGCGCTTCTGCCAGTCAGATTGCGTGTGTGTAGGGAGAGAATTCTCTGGCGCCATGAGACGGACATTGCTCCCGTTCCAAAATCTTATCAGACCTTTTGACCTGATGTCAATTCAGGGACCACCACCCGATAAACTGTGTCCAGAAATCGGCCTGGGGTGTCTTGACACCTGGGTCATGCCTGCTAGAATCACTCTCAATTTTCGGTGCGCAATACACGGTTCTCATCCCATAAGTCAAAGGTAGGAAGACAGTTGAAAGTAACCAAGTTATTAAGGTCCAGGGTCTGCCGATTCTGTCGAGAGAAGATTGGACACGTAGACTACAAGGATGTTACCTCCCTCCAAAAACTCACAACCAAGCAAGGAAAACTGTTCTCGAGAAATAGGTCAGGCAACTGTGCCAGGCATCAGCGACTGGTCAAGCTCGCCATGAAACGGGCACGGTTTCTTGGCCTCATGCCTTACTCCGGTGAGGGATAGGCTTCGTCCCCAACTCGCTCCAGCGCTCATCTATCCGTCTGCCAGGTCCAACCCAAATCTCGCCAGGAAAGGACGGGAGCCTCTTGTCGGACCCTCAGAGGCTCCGCCCGGAGCGTAGACTACACGAGGAGACCCGAATGGCAGCCTTCCGTATCGATCAGAACACCGTGATGGCGGGAAATAAGGAAGTCCAAGTCCTTTCCCTGAAAGGGCAAGTGGATATGACCGTTGTTCCCGAGCTGGAGAAAAAACTCACGGGGCTGATCGAGGGCGGCCATTATCATCTCGTCTGCGCTATGGGCGAGCTGGAATATGTGAGCAGCGCCGGACTGGGCGTGCTCCTTCGAATTCACCGAAGACTTGAGAAAGAGGGAGGAAGAATCTCGCTGGCCGACGTCCCTGAGGAAATCCTCCATGTCCTGAAGGTCCTGGGTTTCCACCACATCGTCCGAGTCTACCCGGACGTCAACACCGCCGTCCAGGCCACCGTTGCCTGCGCGGTTGATACACCCCTCCACCGTGGATGACTCCTCGTGGCCGAAGCTGATATCAAAGTCCTGATTCTGGAAAACCCCCACGGCGATGTGCAAGCCATCCGCCGCAGCCTGGAGAACTACCGCCAGGTCGCCTTCGAAATCGTCACGGCCCGGGACGTGCCCGAGGCGCTCCGCGCCATATCCGACCGCCACATCGAGTTTGCCGTCCTGGACGCCTCAGGTCCGTTGAGCCTTGGTGCAGGGGTGTTTCGGGAACTCATGGCGGCCAAATTCCCCCTCCCCATCGTCGCGGTCGGGGTCACCGACTCCCAGAACCTCGTAGAGCAGGGCGCCGCCGACGCGCTCCCTTGGTCCGAATTGGGTGGGACCCGACTTCCCAGAGCCCTCGTCAGGCTCTGGATTCGAGCCAAGACGCAGGCGCATCAGAAGGGAACAGGACCAAAGGACTCCACCGCCCCGCAGGTCCGGCAGTTCATCGAAGAACAAACCAGCGTCCTCAAGCGATTGCAAAGAGTCGATGCGCTCCTCGCTTCCCTCGTGCCGGAAAATCACCGAACTTACGATCTCCTCTCCGAGGATGAACAGCTCGAAATCCGACTTCAGCTCGTCGATCTCTACATCGAGATCACTAAGATCTATTTCCTCCGTGAAGATGAAAGATCGGAGGAGCTCATCTGGAAACTCTGCAACCACCTCGTGGCTCTCCGCTTCCCTCCCAAAGAGTTGACCCCGGTTCACCTCGGTGCCGTTGAACTCATGTTGACGGAACCCAGCCAGTCTCACCGCCAGGGCCTGATCGCCGAAAACCGACTGGTCTTTATCGATATCCTCTTGAACCTGCTGGGACACTATTTCAGCTTGCTCCAGCAAGCTGAAGCTCGATCGGGAGGCCCGCAACACCCTAGCCCGTAGACCGTAACATCCGGTTTCGGAAATACCGAAGAGAGTGGACTACCGCTGGACCCTCCCGCTTCCCGAGCCTTTCATCAGTCCTTCAACCTCCTCGATGCTGACTAAGTTGCAGTCTCCTGGGATCGTGTGCTTGAGGCAGCTCGCTGCTACAGCGAACTCGATCGCCTCGCGGCCGCTTCGTCCCTTCAAGATAGAAAAAATGAGGCCGGCGGCAAAACTATCGCCAGCACCCACCCGGTCCACTATCGGATGAATATCATAAATGCGGCTGACATGCAGTTCCTTGCCGTCGAAAAGCACCCCGCCCCACGTGTTATGGGATGCGCTCAAACTACCCCGAAGCGTGATGGCCACCTGCCGCAAAGTTGGAAAACGTTCCATGAGCTTCTCGCCCACATGCCGGTAGTCCTCCGCACGTAGCCTGCCCTGCTCCACGTCGGTGCGGGGCGGCTGAATACCGAAAACCTGATCCGCATCTTCCTCGTTCCCGATCACGAGGTCGGCCAAGTTCACCAGCCCAGGCATCACCTCCGACGCGGTCTTCCCATATCCCCAGAGCTTCTTGCGGTAATTCAGATCGCACGAAACCGTCAGCCCACACTCCTTCGCCATCTGGCAGGCCTCCCGACAGACCTCTGCGGCCGACGCGCTGATCGCCGGGGTGATCCCCGTCCAGTGAAACCATTGCCCACCCCGGAAAATCCGACGCCAGTCGATGCTTCCAGGAGAAACCTCGGAGATCGAAGAACCCGCGCGGTCATAGACCACCTTCGAAGCCCGCTGGGAACTCCCGTTCTCTAACCAATAAATCCCCAGCCTCTTGCCCACCCACGAGACGTACGAAATGTCCACCCCATGTTGCCGAAGAAAATGCGCCGCAGACTGCCCCAGCTCGTTCCGGGGAAGACACGTCACGTAAGCCACCTCCACGCCAAAGCTCGCCAGAGCAATGGCCACGTTCGCCTCGCCTCCTCCATACGTCACGTCGAACGACCTCGCCTGCACCAGACGCTGATATCCCGGTGGCGATAGCCGCAACATGATCTCTCCAAAGGTGACAACTTGGGACATGGTTCCCTGTCTCCCCAGGCTGCTCGCACGGCGGAACGAGATTCCCAAAGTAAACGAGTTCGGAAGTCTGGATGCACTTCCTTACGAGTGGGCGAGCAGGGCTCACGACCCGCTCGCCAGCAGACCCACCGCGATCACAGCAATGATCACCACAAGGCCCAAAACTACGTAAAGAATCGTCTTGCGCCTTTGCTTTTGCCGAGCCTCCTCCACCGCCGCCCGCTCCGCCAGGCTGACCGCATCACTCAACCGGCGGTCATTCATCAGGGCCTCCCGGGCCGAGATCAAGGCATCCGACCACCTCTTGCTCGCCGCAAACTTCGTGGCTTCATCGAGTTTTGTATGACCAGCCAGAATCCGATTCTTCAATCGCTGAATGTCATCGGCCATGGCCTCCTTCCGATACGGCTGGATCGTCACCACCCGCTCGAGCAGCATTACCGCCCCCGCCGGATCACTGTCCGCCTCGAGCTGCTCGGCCTTGGTCTCCATGGCATGGACCTCTTTCAGCTTCTGGCTCGCCTCCTTCAGCACGGTTTCCAGCTCCGGGTCCGACGCCCATTGGCCCACCTTCGCAGCGTCACCCACCACGTCTTGAAACCGCCCCTCCTTGAACCACTTCCGCAGCCACTTGAGCTGCTCCTCGAGCTTCACCGCCTGAGTATGAATATCCCTGAACCGATCCGGAAACGCCACTTCGATGTCCAGCGCCTTCGCCTCCTCAAAATGCTTGATCGCCATCCGCCAAGACCTCTGTGAAATCGCCTTCTCAGCCGCCTCGATGAAACCTCGCACGGCCCTCTGCTGCTCCTGGGCTTCCTGCAACAAACGCTCCCCTTCCGGCCACTCGCCAGAAGCCAGCGCGTACTCCAGCGCTGAAATCGCCGAGGTCACTCTCTTCTCTTTCAGTAGCTTCTGAGCTTTGCTCGCAGAACCGTGGAACTTGACCGTGTTCTGCATCTCCTGAACTTGGGGATTGTTCGGCCATAACTCATGCGCCTTGCTCAACACTTCCAACGCCGATGCCCACTTTTTCTCCTCAACCATTCCTCGCGCCGCCACCAGAAATTCCTGGACCTGGGAGATTCCCGTCTGCACCTCCGTCAAAAGCACTGTCCCGTCCAGCCATTCCCCTGCATCCATCGCTTGCTTCAGCAACTCTTCCGCTTCCCTCAATGACTTGGCTTGTACCTGCTTCACCGCTCTATCGACGACGTCCCTAAAATTCTGCTCGGACCGGACGGCCGTTTGCAAACCGGCCCGTGCCTCCTCGCACGTTGGCCAAAAGCTCAACACCTTCTGGAAACTGTCGATGGCATTCTCCCACTCCCTCCCTTTGACCCTGGCTCGGGCTTCTCCCAATAAGCTCTCCAGCTTCCCCTTCTTCCCTCGAATCTCCTCTAAAAGCGCCGCCCCTCCCGGCCAGTAACCGGCCCCCAGCGCACCCTCCACGGCTTTCTCCGCTAGGTCGAGGTTGTTCTCCTTCGCAAAATTCTTCGCCTCCTCCGACAACTGGGCAAACTCGGCCTGCGCCTTCATCGCTAAATCCAGGCCAGCACGCGCCTCCGCATTGTCCTTCCAAAGCTCTAATGCATCACGCCAGAGCGGAATGGCTTCCGACCACTTCTTCTGCTCCACCAGCCCCTTCGCCTCGCCGATCCGACGAGCCGCCTGCGTCGCACGGGCATCGATCTCCGCCAGCATCCGCCGCACTTCCTCGTCATCCGGATCAGCCTCCATGATGGCAACACTGGCCGAACGCGCTGCCGTCAGAGCACCTTGCTCCAGAAGACCCTGAATACGAATCAGGGAATCCCGCCCTTCCTCGATTCGCCTTCGACACTGTTCCACGCCTAGTGCGGCCTGCGCATGGGCCGAATCCATCGCCAGTACGCTCTCGAATTGTTCCAGCGCAGCCCGATAACTCTTGGACTCCAGCGCCGCTTGAGCCTCGCTCATCCTCCGACGCACGTCGCGTTGTCGGATCAGGCCAGGAAGCGCCTGCAATTTGCCCCGCAGAAATTCATCTTGCGGGCTCAACGCCAGGGCCGCCTCCAGCGCCTCCCGCGCCGTCTCATAGTTCTCTAAAGCCTCTGCAGCGGCCGCAGCCGCCTTCTGCTTCCCGACCGTCTCAATGATCCCCTCGGCTTCGGCCTTCATCTCCTTGGCTCGGCCATTCACGGAATCCAGCGCCAGCACCTCGTCCAGCAGCTCCAGCGCCTCCCTCTGCCGCTTCTCCTCCATCAATCGCTGCGCACGAGTCAGAATCTCTACAACCTCGTCACTCGGCCTCTCCCGATCCGCAACCCTCGCGGATGGACGTCCTCCCGACGGCCGCCGCGAGGCCCCACGACCACGAACACGCCTCAATGCGTCCAAGACCTCACTGGCCGATGCATACCGGTCATCCGCCTTCTTTGCCATCATCTTCCGGAGGATCCTGGGCAATACACTCGGCACTTCAGGACGTTCGTCCGCCAGGTTCGGAATTTTCCCCTGAACGTGCATGAGCATGACCTGCATGGCCGATTTGGCCTCGTAGGGCTTGTGCCCGCTCAACATCTGATACAGCATGCAGCCCAGCGAGTAGATGTCCGCCCGGGCATCCACGTGCTTCGCATCCTCCGCCTGCTCCGGCGCCATGTAATCCACGGTCCCCATCATCACTCCGGAGACCGTGTTCACCGCCTTACCCGTGTCCATCTCCCTCGCTAAATCGAATTTCGCCAGCCCCAGATCCGCCAGCTTCACCCCCGCCACCGAAATCCCCTTCTCCTCGGCCTCCTCACTCCCAGCCATGCCTTCCCCGGTCCGGCCCGAACGCCCAGCCAGCCTCGTCTTCAACAAGACATTCGATGGCTTCAGGTCCCGGTGAATCACACCCGCCTCGTGAGCAGCCTCGAGCGCCTCCAGAATCTGCTCCACAATGTCCATCGCTAGGTCGAGGTCCAGCTTTTTCTCCCGGGCCAACAAACTCTTCAGATTCTCACCCGGCACGTATTCCATCACCAGAAAGTGCACCTCGCTCTCATAGCCGACGTTAAAAACACGGACCACGTTGGGCAGGTCAAGCTGGGCCATCGCCCGGCCGGCCCGGATAAATCGGTCAACCGACGAAGGCTTGTACTCCGCCATGGAACGAGGAAATATCTTGACCACCACGTCCATGTGCAGCGACTCGTGGCGAGCCTTGTACAGCACGCCCATCTCCCCCCCGCCTAACTTCTCCAGGACCTGGCAGCCTCCCAGCAGAGTTCCGATGAATGGGTCATCCGACCCGCCGGACAAAGGGCTCGCAGCCGGCCCAACACTCCGACCCACCGCCTCCTCGGCCCGAACTGCCGCGGGCCCCGCCTCCGGCTGAACCGAAACACCGGAATCCGATCTCGCCTCGCTCGCAGGAACGGTGAACAACGTCTGACACGCCGGGCAGCGAGTGCCCTTCTCACCCCCTTCGTTCCTCACTTCCACCACCTTGCCGCATTGAGGGTTAGGACATCGCACCGTCATGTGGGCATCTCAATCTTCTTCAATCGGAGCGGGCCCGGCATCAACCGCCATTTCCCGCGGGATTCACCTCTCCCCGCCCGTTATTCTAGTCAGGATCCACCGTTCTGCAAAGCCCTAAGGGAAGAACTCTCCCTCGCGGTGCGTCTCATACGATGAATCTCTCATGGAATGCAAGTGAAGCCGCGCCTGAGTCTTCACTCGCCTCTCCACCATGCACGGGGTTACGGCCACAACCCGCCTCGTGGCGCTCCCGCAACCTCTGTCATCGTTGTTGTCCCTTCCGACGTTTCAAGGATATAATACATCATCCCCCGTTAGATTCGAATTCGACCCCCTTGCCATGCCGAACCCGCTCGACCAAGCCGTCGGAAAATTGGCCGTTGAACGCGGCCTTCTCAGCCAGGAACAGTTGGACCGATGCCTGGCGCTCCAGCGCGCTACGGTGCCCGAAGAGAAAAGCCAGGGCCTCCTGGACATCGCATGCCAGGAGGGCTTCATCACCAAGTTCCAGGCCAATCAGCTCGACCGGGAAAAGGAAAAGCTCTCTCGCAAGAAAGACCCCGTCCCCGGATTTAGGCTCGTCGCCGAGATCGGACGCGGCGGCATGGGACAGGTCTATAAGGCCGTCCAGATTTCCCTCGATCGTCCCGTCGCTATCAAGGTCCTCCCCGCTCGCCTCGCCAGGGACCCCGCCTTCATCGAACGCTTCCAGCGCGAGGCCGTCTCCGCAGGCAAGCTCGTCCACCCCAACGTCGTCCAGGTCATCGAGGCCGGCGAGACCCCCGAACACCATCATTACTTCGTGATGGAATTCGTCGAAGGCAAAAGCGTCCAGAAAATGCTCCAGGAAAACCGCCGCTTGGAGGAACGGGAATCCCTCAAGATCGTCCGCCAGATCGCCGATGCCCTTTCAGAAGCTCACCGACTCAACTTGATCCACCGGGATATCAAACCGGCCAACATCATGGTGACCCCGGAAGGAGTTGCCAAGCTCGCCGATTTCGGATTGGCCCGCGAGACCACGGATACGTCGATGACACAGACCGGCGTCATGATGGGCACGCCAAATTACATGTCCCCGGAACAGGCCAAGGGAAATCGGGACCTGGACATCCGCACGGACCTTTACTCCTTAGGGGCCACCCTGTACCACATGGTGACGGGCAGGCTTCCCTTTACGGGTGAAACCGCGACGGAGATCATCCTGAAGCACCTGGATGCTCCTGTAGTCCCGCCCAGGCAGATCGTGCCGGAACTTTCCGAAGGAATGAACCAGCTCATCCTCCGGATGATGGAAAAAGACCGCGAGCGACGCTATCACAGCCCAAAAGCCTTGATCGAGGATTTGGACCGCGTCGTCTCAGGCCAAACACCCCAGAGCCCGGCTGTCCCTCCAAGTCTCACGCCCGCCGTTGAGTCTGAAGCAACCCTGACCGCGGCCCCAGCTTCTCCGTCACCGACGGACCAGGCTGACCCGCCGCGCCTCCAGTCCCCAACCGCCGCCGAGACCCCGCGTCCTCCCAGCCGACCCTGGATGCTCGCAGCCTCGGCCGCATCGGGCTTCTTCCTCGTCCTCCTCCTCCTCCTGGCCTACCCCGCTTGGCGGGGTCAGCGATCCAGGCATCAACAGTCTGAACCGGATCGACCGCCAATAACTTCCTCCACGCCTCCCGAATTCCAGGTCTCCAGCACGATCCCCCAATCCTCGTCCACCACCACATCCTCCTCCGCACACACGACCGTGGCCGTTGCTCCTCGGGACCCGCCATCCGAAACCGAAGGAATTCGACCCGTTCAGCCCACGGCGGCAGGCCGAATCAAGGAGCTGGAAAACTGGATTCGCAAGCACCCCGAGGACTTCACCGGCAATCTCGAGCGCCTGGAAACTTTACGCGCCGAACTGAGGGATTCCGAATCCGCAGCGAAAATCGATAAAGTTCTCCAGGAACTGCAACAGGCCCTCCAGCGTAGGGCCGAACGGGCGCTGCGGGACGCCCAGGAACATGCCCAGCTCGCATTCAAGGCGGGAAACTTCGAGGAGGTCATCCCCTCCTTTGATCTCCTCCCTGAAGGTTACCTGACTCCAAAGTGGAAACGCCAGGTGGAGGAAGAAAAAAAACGCTGGACGCAGACCCTCCTGGATGCCTTGGATGAGGCGATCCGAGACCGCGCCGTCCAGGATGCCGACCAAGTCTTGGCTACTCTGAAAAATACCGGCGTCGGCCTTCCCGATGCCGTCCTCTCCCAAAAGCAGACCGAGCTCCATGAGCTGGTCGAGCTGGCCCGGACGGAAAAACGTGAACAGGAGGCCCGGCAAGCCGAAGAGGAAGCCTTCTCTCGCTTCGTTGTCGAGCAGGTAAGGAAGTTGACCCTCGTCCGCCAGTTCCCCGAGGCCCTGGGCAAGGTGCAATCGGCTAGGGAGAAAAAGCAGTTCCCCCACCACCCGGAAGCTCTGAAATCCCTGGAGGCATCTCTGGCCGCGACCCTCGATGTCTTCCGGGTGACGCTGTCCAATGTCCAGGAAAAGACCGCCGGAAAATCCTCTATCGAGGCCAGGATAAAAGGTGCTCGCTATAAGGTCTTCGCCGTCGAAGAACAAAAACTCCTTTACGGCGTCGCCGATGAGGACAATGCAAAATGGATCGCAGCCCGCGACCTCGCCCTGGCCGACCTCGCCAGCCTCGCAGAAACCTTCTACCAGATGCCGGCCATGACTGAGGTCGAACGCATCCGACGGCTCGCCGCCTTCTGCATCGGCATACGATCCTACCGTGAGGCACTCGACTGGCTCAAGAAACTGCCCGATCGCGAATCTAACCCGAACCTCTCACTCAAAGAAATGGCCCTCTTGGAAGCCGACTGGCTCTACCAGGAGAAAAACCTCCGGGATGCACGCCTCCTCCTGGAAGGCCTCAAGGAGATCTTTCCCAACGACCCTGAAATTCCCTCTCTCCTCGAACAGATCGCTTCCCTTGACCAGGAGACCCGATCAGCTCCCGCCAAGATCGGCGTCTCGAACCTCTTCTCCGGCCGCGTCAGCAGTCTCCCGGGCCAACAGGTCAAGATCGTCTACCCCTTCAATGCCTCAAACGAGTTGCAGGACTGGGTCGTCAACTCACGGCCATTCCGGGAAATCTTCCGCAAGAAGTTCCTGAAACTGGATGACGAGTTCCTGCCTAAGTCGTTTCTCCAGCCTCCTACCGTCCAGAATGGCGAGCTCTCCTTGCATCCCCCCACGTCCCTCGCACACATCGCTCGGTTCTCCGGTGACGTTTCTCTGAAAGTGACGATGACTCCTACCCCCTTCGTCGTCCTCCAGCTCGACGCCAGCCGCGCCGAAGCCGAGGTCGAAGATGGTATCCTCTTCCGATGGAGAGAAGATAAGACAAAAGAACGGGGTCATCTCTTCGAAGTGCAGGCTGGCGATTTGAACCTTTTTCGGGAAAGATTGTCCGTCCCTGATGACGTCAAAAAACTGGAAGTCACCGTTTCACGCCGCGGCCGGAAATTGGAGTTCAAAATCAATTCAAAGGAGTTCCAGGGAATCCAGCCGCTCCCTGTTGACTTCGCTCAGGATGGATTTATTGCCTTCCGTCACCTGGGCCTCTCCGACCTCCATGTGGATGAGGCCCAGGTCACCGGCAAACTCGAAGAAAAATGGCTCGCACAGAACCTGTCGGAAAAGCAAGCCGAAATCGATGAGCGCTCCTCCACCGGGCCGGATTCCTCCGATGAGGCGCCTGCCGAAATACCCCGCCCCAAAAAGTAGCACGTACTCGAGTACCCTTACCTCCGGCAGGCAGGGGTTTCTAACTAGGCGCTTGTGGCGTCAAACTTGAAAAGACTTTTTAAGTTTGAGTTGCACTTATTAAAGGCTTCCGTTTCCCCGCCAGGATTGGCCCAGCTTCGCCGGTCCAACCCTGGCTCTGAAATCCGCGTAGCCCAGGGGGCGCATCGGATTTCACTACCCGCCCTTGTGCCCGATCGCCACACGCTTCTTATGGCGATTCTGACGGGAACGCTTCTTTCGCTTATGCCTGTTGATCTTGGCTCGCCGACGCTTTCGCCCACAAGGCATGACCCTGTCCTCCTGAAATAAAGAAAAGAGCACCGACCTGAGCGAATCCTTGCCTACCACCACTCTTGATTATAGGTGGAGCGCTTGGGGTTTGCAATTCTGCCCTCGCTAACGTAGATTTCAAGAAAGGCCGCTGCACCGGACACCTGCCAGGTCGGAGCCGCTGTGACGAAGTAGCCCCGCCGCTGTGCGATGGGATTGGGCTGCACCGCATGCCTGCCAGGTGTGAACCCCTGAGGCCCTTATGTTCAAGAGAATCCTCGTCGCTACGGACGGCTCACCTTTTAGCCACGCCGCATTCGATGTCGCCGTTTTCCTGGCCCAGGCCTTCAAGAACTCACTCATCTACGGGCTTCACGTCATCGATATCAAAATGCTCGCAGGGCCATTCCTTCATGACCTGGGTGTCAGCGTCGGACTCGGCCCCTTCGATAGCTACCAGCCTCGGGTGCGGCAGATGCTCCAGGAAAAGGGTGAAATGGCGCTCAATGACGGTGCGGACCTGTGCAGAAATGCCGGGATTGAATATGAGCCCCACCTCGCTGAGGGCATTGTCAGCCGCGAAATTCTTGCCCGGGCCGCTGGATGCGACGTCGTCGTCATGGGAAAACTGGGTGAACATGCCCCGTGGCGATCTGCCCTCCTCGGACACAATACCGAGGCCGTATGCCGGACCTCCCACCACCCCGTCCTCGTCGCCACCGAGAAATTTACAACACCAGCTCGGGCACTGCTGGCCTATGATGGAAGCTCCCATGCCTATGATGCCATGCATGCCGCCGGCGAAATCATCGAAAAAATCCGTGTCCCCCTCCTCGTCCTCTCTTCGCACCCGGACCTCGCTGAGGCCGAAAAAAAAGCCCTGGCCGGGCAGCGATACCTCCGACGCTATGGAGCGGAAGTAGAAGCTCTTCCAACCACTGAACATCCCGAAGATGCCATCCTGCGAGTAGCCAGAGAAAGACAGTGCGGACTCATCCTCATGGGCGCTTATGGGCACACGCGAATCCGCGAGCTCATCCTCGGAAGCACCACCGAACATGTCATGCGCCGGGCCGAGTGCCCCCTGCTGCTCCATCGGTGACCCTGTTGATCCGTTCGGGGTTCAGGGTTCTGGTACCGGATGACGGATCACGCATCACGGGTCACTCTCCTGACACCGGACACCTGAAACCTCTTTCTTGCCTCCCCAATAAACCAGACCCACAGACAAACCCACACGGGTATTCGTAACACATTCTGTATAAATGGGTTATAGCCAAAATCGCTCCTCTTGAAGTGTCCTGAAAAACTTTTCATCGCATCCACCAGAATGCGGGGTGATGCCAGGCGCGGCAGTACGCACTCGTCAGAGTAGTCATATGCCCACTGAAACCAGATCGGATCACTCAAGTCCAGAGGAATCACCACGTAAACCAGGATCAAGTCAACAGACAGAACCCACAAGAAAACTTGAGCAGCACGAGAGGGGCCGACCATCGCCGCCCAAAAAGCCCAAGGCAGGAGAAAATAGAAATTCTGATTGCTGATCGTGGGCGCAAAACAAAACACCCCCAAGGCCGTCAGAAGGCCGCCGTTCCATACGGAAATTCTTCCCTGCCACATCCCATAACAGACCAGAGCCAATAACATCGTCATGAGGGGAAGGAAGCCATTGAGATTCCACCGCACCACCTCTGCAGCGAAACCGTCCGAGATGAACAGGCGAGCCATAGCTCCGAGCCCCCACCAGCCTTCCAGGACTCCTCGGTAACCCAGGAGCTTCTGGCTCACCGCGTCGGGTGAGATCAGATATATCGGGTAAAGGGACAAAACCGTCGGCAACACGACCAGGCTGGCGGACCATAAGGCCACCCTCCATCCGTGGCGGCGGAAGACCACGGTCACCATCGGGAATATGAAAACGATCGGGAATGTCCTGGCCATCACCGCGAGTCCCAGAAGAAGCGAGGCGACTGCCGCTGAAGTTTCGGAAGCCCGGCCGTGCAACGTGATGAAAGCCACGAACGTCAGAAAAGCCGGAATGACATCAAAATTGCCGTGGAGAGACGTGATGATCCACGTCGCCGGCACAAGGAGAAATCCCACTCCAATCCTCAGCCCCTTCTCCCATGCAGGCTTCCCCTCGCCGGAAGCCCCGTTCGACCCCCTCGTCGCTCCCTCCATGCTCAAGCCGATGAAGCCTGCCAGCGCCAATTCGAAAAGGTAGTACAGACACTTGATCAGAAAGGATTCCGAAACCACCTCAAACAGTGACGGAAACACCCTGCAAGCTGCGTGGGATAGACTTGACCACACGCCCAGTGTCATCCACCAGAGCGGTGGCCAGGCCATGACCCAGCTCTCCTCATACGGGTTCTGGTGGACTCTCGTCATGTCCCAGAGCAACACGTAACCGTATTGGTCGAGCGTCCCGCCAAAAAGCGCGCCCAGTCCAATCCGGAACACGAAAAGGGCTAGAAATAGGCCCGCAAGGACCTGAAATCGATCACTTCTCGGAAGTTTGAAGCTAAGCCGTGCCACTGTCTAGGTCTCAGGTGTCAGCCTGCCCCGATGGGGTGTCCGCAGTCCGTGACCACTCCCACACTCCCTCACTCCCTCACTCCACCCACGCATCCCCCCACGCTGCGCTCCCGAAATGCCACTGAGCAGAACTCCCTTGAACCTCCAAACGTAAATGAGTTATCCCCTCGATGCCTGCCTTAATCCTCAGCGGAGGAGTGTCCCACTGCATCCAGTCAGAGACAAAGAGACTGCGGCCGTCACCCCACACCAGGAATCGGATGAGTTCATTCTGCTTCCGAACATCGGTGCCCGCATCCCCCTCGAGATCGATGCCCGCCAAGCACGAAAAACGGTTGAACTTCCCATCCAGGGCATAGTCCACCTGGGATGGCGCTCTCACCCCGAGTCCACGCGCTAGACGTTCCTTCCCCAGGCGAATCCCGTTGCCCAGGAAGCTCCGATCACTATTCACGTTCCCTTTGTGCTGTTGAATCCTCACCGGCATCAAATGACTCAGGTAAAGGCGTCTCCCGCTGGATGCCTCGAAGACCTCCGGAACAACACGCTGCAGCGCTCTTTCCCTCGCCTGGGCATCCCCCCGATAAGTATACAGGCTGCAGAGTTCCCAACCCTGATCAAAAAACCCGGTGAGCAGGACCGTCTGGGGCGAAACCGTCCGTTCATCGAACACCACAAAATCAAACCAGTTGCGGTTGTCAAAGGCTCCCCAGTGAAACCAGTTTCCGAAACGGTTGTTCACTCCATAGCTCCCGCGCCAGGTCGTTCCCGCGAAGACGCAGAAATACCGCTCAGGATTGAGCGGGCTTGGCGCACAAAACTTGACCCCAACGTCGGGCCCTTCCCACGATTCCTCTGCGACCCTGACCGCCTTCGTATCCACACGAATAGGAAGGCGGTCGGCTATCCGGCGATAAATCGTGTTCTGCTCCAGGTTGCCGTAAGCGACAAGTGAATAGGACTGGATGTCCTCCTCCGTCACCTCTCGGTCCGATTTGATCCTGCAAGGTTTGCCATACATCAGCGCCCAATCGTCGGCAAACCGATAGGCCTCGTTCCTTAGGACCTGCGCGGCTGCCGCGTCGTTCTCCGCGCTGCCGTAAACCACCAGAAAGGGCGTGGTGAACACCTCTTCAATCGGGCCTTCCAGGTATGGCCGTTTGCCCCTCACCTTCTCAGCCGCCCGCGCCTCCCAGCGCGCCGTCGGCCCCATCTCGAACCGTGACGCCCCTCGAGCTTCTACCGGCTGCCCGTCAATCTCTGCCGAAAAAGTCTCCGGGGCCCCCTTCACTGCCGCCCCGCTGCTCCGCCAGTCCACACTGAAGGCCTGCACGTTGTCGGTTTGCACGGACAGATTCCGCTCCCGCAGCTTTGCCTCGATCCCGGCGAATCGACCCGGCTGCACAAACTGCTCGATCGCCGCCCAATACGATTTCCCATACTTGAGCTTCCAAGTCGTGTGCCTCACCACCTCCGGGGCCACAGCCCGCTCCTGCTGCAACAGCCAGTTCCATTGCTCATCGCTGTACGAACGATCGTAGCCTCCGTGGCCAGCATCCGCATCCTCCCGGTATCGGACCGGACATCCCAGAGACCGCAGCCGCTCCACCATCGACCGGGCATGTCCCACGGGAACAACGTCGTCCTGAGCCCCATGCAGGCAGAAGCTGGGAACATTCAGCAGATTCCCCGCAGTGGTCACGGGGTCAAGAGTATCCGCCACAAACGTGCATAACGCCCGAAACGGCTCAGGCAGCGATTCCAGGGGACCCGGTGGCGACGCCCGGCCCCATCGCCATTCCCTTTCCCATACCCGGCGGTCCGTGTTGCCGCCCGCCGGCGCAATCGCTGCAAAAAGATGCGGAAACTTCACTGCCATGTTCCAACACCCCGTGCCTCCCATCGAATGTCCCGCCAGAACGACGCGGTCGCCATCGATGCTGTAGTCCCGCTGAACTTCCTCTAAAACCCTGCGCAAATCTTCCTCCGCCAAGTGCATGTAGTCCATGCTCCCGCGCCCGTGGGGCGAAAGGAAAAAGTAATTCTTCCCTTCCAGTGTGGGATGCCCCTGGAACGGTCGATACCAGTCGTGGCCGTGCAGGAGCATGACCAGGGGAAATTTCCTCCCCGAATCATAGTCGAACGGAACGCTCAAGGAATAGGGCTGCAATTGACCGTCGATCTCCGAACGGTAGGAACGCAGGATATTTCCTCGCTTGCCAGGATACGGATTCCGGCCCGCCCTCAGTTCCGATAGATCGGAGTGTAGGCCTCGAATCCCACGCCGAAATTCCTCCTCGTCCAGAAACTCCCTCGAAGCCAATCTTTCACGCAGCCGATGCGCCAGGTATTCCGACCCGGTCTCGACCCACTCCATCTCGCGCGAGCCGGAAAAATCGCCGGATACCGACGCCCCCGCCAGGGCCTCCCGCAGCCGGACCAGTTCCCGCACAAGCCCCCATCGGTCCGGCGGCCTCTCGGCCCCAAGTCGGCCGTAAGCCGCACACACCCGATCACATGCCTTCCACAGGCGCTCATTCGGTATCGCCACCCGGAGAGACACGGCAAAAAGATGAACACGCGGATGATGGGGCAACGTCAGCCCCGTCAACCACTTCGTGGCCTTCAGCGTCGCCCGGCACACCCAAAGGTGACCCGGCGTATCCGCCCGTGTGATCTTCTCTGCGGACCTGCTGCCAGTCGGCGTGGATGCCCCGTTCATGCCCCGCCCGCCATCTGCTCCACCTCCTTCTGCGGCCGGCCCCATAGCCGCCAGATGGAATCTCGTATCCAGACTCGGTATCCGCCCCTCAGGCGCGTTTTCAAGCCATCCAGGCACGCGGAGCCTGACCGTCTCCCTCTCGCCCACATAGGAGACGATGATGCTCACTCCCTCATCACGCTCGTCTGAAGCCGCCAGTAAGGCCACCTCCTCATAACGAGCGTACGCTGGCCGGAGATGCTGCCCGGCACACACCACGTTATTCAGCGCCCCGTCCCTGGAAGACGGGAAAAGGAAGAGCAGGTCCCCGGCCCCGGCCACCGTGATCCTCGCACCTGGAGCAGGCAATTCATCCGCCGGGAAAGAACCGCCGGCCTGGAAGGTTGTCAAAGCTCCCGAATGGATGTTCCCATCCATCGGGTTTCGCTCCCAAGCCAGCCCATCATTGTTGTACTCTTCAAGCAGGTCGAGCGGCATCACCCGCCGATATCTCCAAGGGTCGCCGCCGAGCCATTCCGGCCAGGGAATCTCCAACCACCCGCATGCCGCCCACCCAGTCAGAAACAGCAGCACCACACCCACGAGCCCGGAGAGGACCCATCTCCACACGCGCCCGCCTGAGTATTTCTGTTGAGAAGGGAGATCAGGGTTCAGGGTTCAGGCTTCAGGGTTCAGGGTTTAGGGTTAGACGCTTGGGGCGCCAAAGTCGATTTTTCCTGTCTTGTTGTGCCGCACCGGGCAGCGGCGAAAACAGGGGGTGCGGTGGCCGGGGGCCGCCGCACCCCCATCTCCGAAGCGCCGACCACGGACGGGCCGCGCGTTCGGGCAAAAGGTTGAACAGGGTTCGGGGTTCAGGTGCCAGTCGGTCCCTGAACCCTGTTCAACGGATAGCTTTCTGCCCAGCCTTCGCATCAGCAGGAACCTGATACGGCTCAAGTGCGATGCTCCCTCTGACCCTCAAGATGCCCCGGACGCTCTCCAGGAATCCGGATTCCGAAAGAGCCGCCAAGTCCCCTTCGCGTTCATAGCGATAGGCCGTGCCTTCCTCGGTGATAAAGCCTCGACGCCGCCACCGTGCGTCAAACACCACGTAAAGCCGGGCCTCAGGACTCCCCTCCTCACCCTGTGCCGGATACTCGCCCTGCACCGGATAAAGCTCCTCCTGAACGTAACCACAGACCTGTCGCTCCTCAGTGAGCACCTGCTCCGCCGGCCTTCGAACCACCTTTTCGCCCACCCGGATGGGCACCTCGTTCTTGAAGAGCTTCTGAAAATCGGAGGCCCGAACGTTGACGACTCGCCGGACGAAGGCACGGCTGGAAGAACCGCATCCGGCCCCAACCAGAATGGCCGCAGTGCAGACCCCCAGGAAGCATAGCACTCGAAAGTCTCGGAATTCCAATCGCTCGGCTGACGATGCTCCAGAGCCGAATCCAGTCGCTGTTCGGCATGGGGAGTCCGGGGACTGGGGTGGCGGCGCGGGGATATGGAAAAAGCGATCCGGCATTAGCAGGGTTTACGAAGCTCGCGTGCTCGCTTCGCTTTGAAAGAGCGAAACAAAATCGGTTTGAACCACGGAGAGCACGGAGAGCACCAAGAAAACCAGAAAAGGTTTCCCTCAGAATCCCTCCGTGTCCTCCGTGGTTCACCTAAGTGATTGTGATGAACGGTCTTATCCGCTTGATTCGTAACTTCTCAAAATGTTCTAATCCTTCAGCCTCCCGGTGGAATCCCTCCCAAAGGAACCAGTTCGGGATTCAGCCTTCAGCCTAACCAGGTTCCTCCTGAAACGCCAGAGGAAGTGGAACGCGCCAAATCGCACTCCACTTCCTCCGAAAAGCAAGCTCACAAACCGCTGAAGGCTTAACCCGCCCCCTTACTGGTTCAACCTCTCAACCAGCTTGTCCGTTAAATCCACCGCGTTGCCGCTGTGGTATACCAAGGCCGAAACGTTCGTCGTGCTCCGCCCGGAGACATCGAAGATCAGGTCCAATTTCTCCTCGGCCCCAATCTTCGCAAGAGTGTCCGTGATGTCCTTCAGCAGCGCCATCCGGCTGTCGTTCCGAAACTTGTTGATGGTATCATTCCCGGCCTGGACTGCTTGTTGAACCGCATTCCGGGACTCCTGAAGGTAACCGGTTCTCATCCGGATATCCTCCAGGATCTTTCGTCTTCCCTCATCGTCCAGATTCTCGCCGAGAAGATCTTCGTTGAGCTTGCCAATGAGCTGCTGGTTCTCGTCGACCATCCGGTTCTTCGCATTGACCTGTTTCTGAATGTTGACGATCTGCTCGCGCAGCCCCTTGTTGGCCTCGGCCGACTTCTTGTACTTCTCGAACGCCTTCGCCACGTCCACCACGCCGATCTTCATCTGAGCATCGGCGGAACGCGCCGGAATGAAGCAAATTCCTACCGCCAAACCAATCACTGTTAGTACGGAAGCATACCGGTTCATCGGTGCAACATCCTTCAAGAAAAAAACAAAGAAACGGGAAACAGCCAAACGCTACTCACTCTCGCGACAAACTCACCAGATTCCTATGCTGGAGTGACGGCCTGCCTGCCCTGTCTGCGTGCGTGCCGCACGCACAGGCAGGCGCGCCGCTTTGCTGCGCGGCGCAGACAGGCTTTAGCCGCTGTCCAACCAGAACAACGCCTAAATCCCGGGGAGGTCCCTGAGGGAGGCGTGACTCCATCATCATCAATTACCCTCGCCCTCACCCTCAGGCTTCGCTTCCTCTTCGTCTGCCTCGTAGTCGAAGGAGACCGCGCTCTCCTCGGCATGAATCATCGGCCCGAGCAGCAGACCCTCCTTCCACTGCATGTTCTTCTCCGCGAACTGCCAGTAAATGATCGGCTGGCTGCCGAAGGGCTCGAAGAAGAGGAACGGAATCAACTCTATGATTCTCTGCTCGCGGTCGAAGGCGAAGGAATCAGCCCCAAGGAATGTCAGGAAGACGAAGCCCGGATCGCCCGTCTGCAAGTCGCCCTGCGTCAGCGTGCTCGTGGAAGGAATACGCGCATTGATGCGGCCGTTCACCGCCATCAGCGAGCCCGTCGAGCCCAGGTTGAACCGGCCATCTGCTACGTTCGTCACCGACAGGGTGATGTCGCCGTTCTGCGTCAGGACGTCGCCAGCAATGCTGATGTCCCTCACGCTGGTGACGGTGATGGAGCCGGTCGTCGTCCCGTTACCCAGGAGCTGCGTGGTCTGCGACTGGATGTTCAACCGCGTCAGTGCCGTGGTCTGGCCGAAATTGCTCAGGTCGGCCGACCCGCCGCTCGTGAAGTCCACGGCGAAGGCGCCATCCACGTTCCCGCCAGTGAACAGGATGTCCCCGTTCGTGCTGTCCGCATCCAGGTTGCCGGCGAGCCGGACGTGCACGGCGCGGCTGAAGTCCACGTCGTTCACCGTCGATATGTTCACGTCGCTGGCCCCGAGCGTCGTCACCCCGTCGCTATCCACCGTCAAGCTCGTGAGCCGCGTCCCCTGGCCAATGTTGCCCAGGTTCACGTTGCCGTTCCCGGCAGTGACCACCAGGTTCTGGGCCCCGTTGATGGGCGACTGAGGCATGTCGATGGCCCCGCCCGTGTTGTTGCCGTTGGAGTCGCTGCTGATCGTTAGGTCCGCCAGCAACTGCACGCCCTGTGTGGACTGCACCCGGATCGTCCCGCCGTTGCCGCCCGCCACGTTGTCCGTGATGACGTTCTGGGAAACCCGCACAAGCCCCGAATTGATCGTCAACTGCCCGAGGGCCACACCCGTCGTCTGAACGATGTTCGAGTTCCCGATGAACTCGTTCGTCCCCACGTGGCTCAGGTCAACCGTCCCGCTCCCGACGTTGATGTCCAGGGCCTGCAGGCCAGCCGCAGCGCCGTTGATCGGAGTCGTCGTGAAGAGCACGTCGCCGGCGCCCGTGCCCCCGCCCTGCGTCGTCAGGAGCGTCGTGTTCCCGTCCAGGATGACCTGGGCCGGCGTCCGAGCGTCGAAGGACGCCACAGCGTTCGTCCGGTCGAACGTCATCATGCCCTGCGTCCTCACGACGTCATCGCTGGTCTCGTCGCCGAACCGCACGTCGAGGAACTGCCCATTGCGGCCCACGTTGCCCAGGATGATGGTGCCGGCGCCGCCCGCGATCTCCAGCGTCACGCGGTCCGTCCCGGCGTCCACGTCGCTCACCAGCGCACCGCCGCCCGCTCGCAGGTTGATGGTCGTGCCGGAGGCGATCCTCTGGCTGTTGTTGATCTCGCCGGTCAACTGGATGTCGCCGGCAATCCCGCTCATGTTGATGTCCCCGTTGGCGATCACGTCACGGTCAACGACGGCGTTGGCCGCGAACGTTGTCAGGCTGCCCAGGGCCACCCCGGCGCCGACCGTATTCCCGAAGGTCACGTTGCCGGTCCCGGCCTGCACCAGCAGGGCCTCCGTCCCGTCCGTCGCATCCAGCGTGCTCGTGTAGGTCACGTTGCCAGCGCCGGCGCCCGTGTTCATCTGCACGCTCCCGGTCAACGTCAGGCTGGTCGCAAAGCTGATGTTATCGTTCGTCGTCGTGACGTCGCCCGCCGTGAAGACGTCGCCCGCGCCGTTCTGCGTCACAGCGCCGTCCGCCACGATGTCGCCCGCAGCCGCCAGGGTCAGGACCCCCGCGTTCGTCAACGTCACCACGCCGTTCGCCGTCGTCGTGATCGTGTTGTTCACCGTGATGTCGCTCGTCGTCAGCGTCACGCCAGCAGCCGTGTTCGTGTTCACCGCCCCGGTCAGCGTCGTCGTGCCCGTCCCGGCCACCTGGTTGATCGAGGCCGCCGTGATGGCCGCTGCCGTCACGCTCTCGGCGCTGTTGATCGTCATGATGCCCAGCCGGGTCACTCCGCCGACCGCCCCGATGAGGTTCACGTTGCCGACCCCCGCGGTGACGGTGAGATTCTGGACGCCGGCGGCCGCCGCGTTCAGCGTGTTGAGCAGGGTGATGTCGCCCTCGCCCGCCCCGCTGCTCAGCGCAATGTTGCCCGTCAGCGTCACAGCGTCCCCGAACGTGATGTTGTCGTTCGTCGTCGTGATGTCGCCAGCCGTCGCCACAGCGCCGCCTCCCTGCTCCAGGAAGGCACCGTCCGCCACGATGTCACCGGCCGCCGCTATGGTCAGCGCACCCGTGTGCGTCATCGTCACACCGCCTAGGTTCGTCGCCGTCACCGTGTTGTTCACCGTGATGGTCACCGTGTTCAACGAGACGCCCGCCGGGGCGTTCGTGTTCACCGCGCCCGTGAACAGCGTCGTGCCCGTCCCGGCCTCCTGCACCAGGGACGCCGCCGTCAGCCCGGCCGTCTCCGTCACGTTGGCGGCGGTATTGATGACTACCGCGCCCAGCCGTGTGACCGCGCCGGCCGCGCCCGTGAAGGTGATGTTGCCGGTGCCCGCAGCCAGGCTCAGCGTCTCACGGCCCGCCGTCGTCGCATTGATGGTGGCATTGTAGGTGATGTCGCCCGCGCCGGCGCCCGTGTTCATCAGCACGTTGCCGCTCAGCGTCACCCCGTTCGTGAACGTCACGTTGTCGTTCGTCGTCGTAATGTCGCCCGCCGTCGTCACGGCCCCGCCGCCCTGCTGCAAGACCGCGCCGTCGGCAAAGATGTCGCCCGCAGCCGCAATGTTCAAGGCCGCCCCATCCGTGAAGGTCACCGTCCCGCCGCCCGTCGTCGTCAACGTGTTGTTCAGGTTGACCGTCGCCGTCGTAATGGCTACGCCCGCCGCAGCACTCGTGTTCACCGCGCCGTTGAGCGTCGTCACCCCCGTCCCGGCCACCTGCGTGATGTTCGTCGCCGTGATGGCCTCCGCCGTCACGTTCGTCGCGCTGTTGATGGTCACCGTCCCGAGCCGCGTCAGCCGTCCCGCGGCAGCGTTCAGCACAACGTTGCCCGTCCCGGCAGTCACCGTCAGCGTCTGCGTGCCTGCCGCCAGCGCATCGAGGATATTCAGGAACGTCACGTTGCCAACGCCGGCGCCCGTGTTCAGCGCTACGTTGCCCGTCAGGACCGACGGCCCGGAGAAGCTGACGTTGTCATTCGTCGTCGTGATGTCGCCGGCCGTCAGCACCAACCCCGTCCCGTCCTGCAGGAACGCCCCGTCCAGGTTCATGTCCCCGGCGGCCGCGATGGTCAGCGTCCCCACGTTCGTGATGGTCACCGTACCCCCGCCCTGCGTCGTGATGGTGTTGTTGACCGTCACGTTCTCCGTGTTCAGGTCGATGCCGGCCGCAGCGGTCGTGGTCACGGCCCCGTTGAACGTCGTCGTTCCGATGCCCTCGACTTGGCTGATCGAGCTGGCCGTGATGGCCGCGGCCCCCGTCACGTTGTTCGCACTGTTGATGGTCAGCACCCCAAGCTGCGTCACTCCGCCGACCGCGGCGTTGAAGCTGATGTTGCCCGCTCCCGAGTTCAGCGTCAGAGCCTCGACGCCGACGCCCGTGGCGTTCACCGTGGCGTTGAACGTCAGATTGCCCACCCCAGCGCCGCTCGACATCGCTACGTTGCCCGTCAACGTCACCGCGCCGGCAAAGGTCACGTTGTCGTCCGTCGTCGTGATGTCGCCCGCAGTGGAGACCAGACCGATGTTCTGCGTCACCGCCCCGTCGGCGAAAATGTCGCCCGCAGCCGCAAGGGTCAGCAGACCGGTGTTGTTGAAGGTCACCGTCGCCCCGTTGGCCGTCAGTATCGAGGCGCCGATGGTCGTCGTGCCCGCAGAAGTCATCGTCACGTTGCCCGTCGAGGACACGCTGCCCGCCGCACCCGTCACGATGTTCGCAGCCGATACCAGGGTCACCACGCCGTTGTTCACCGTCGTCACCGCGGCGTTGACGTTGATGTTGTTCGTCGTCACTTGTAGCCCGGTAACCGTGTCCAGGTTCACCACGCCGTTGAAAGTGGTGTTGCCCGTCCCGGCGGCCTGCACGAAAGAGGCGGCTCGCATCCCGGCCGTCTCCGTCACGTCCGTCGCACTGTTGACCGTCACGGCCCCGAGTCGGGTCAGGTTGCCCGCAGCGCCCGTGAACAGCACGTTCCCGGTCCCCGCCGTCACCGCCAGGTTGTTCCCGCCGTCCAGC
>JACPCR010000099.1 GCA_016179685.1 Planctomycetota bacterium
TCTTTGCGGTGGTCGCGTGAGCCAGTGGCCTGCCACGAAAGCCAGTCGTGTCCTCGCGGCCCTGTTGCGGATCGGGTGGCGCGTCAAGCGGCATGTCCGAGGCTCACATCGTATTCTCGCACGCCCTAATTGGCCTGATGTATTTTTCCCCCGTATGGACCCAAGATGGCACGTTGATAAGGCTTGTATTCATCGCTGGTTATGAGGTTCATCATTGGTTGGTGGGCGGTTTCGATTCTCTTAGTAGGCGCGTACGAGCGCGTCAGCGGCTCTTGCCGGATTCCCACTTGACGATGTGATCGCCGCTGAGGGCCCACTCTTCGGGCGGGGAAGCGAGGCGGAAGACGCTCCAGGGGCCGGGGATGTAGGGATAGCGCTCGATGACGGATTCATCGACCTCGACGCCGAGGCCCGGCCCGGTGGGCAGGAGGAGGTCGCCTTTTTCTATCCGGAGCGGGTTCTTGAGAATCTCGTCGGCGAGAGGGTAGGGGTACATGATGTTCTGGCCGCGGTGGCTGTAGCAGGGGTATTCGAGCCAGGCGCAGACCTGTTCGGGGAAGCAGACGCCGAGGTGCGCGTCGGCGACGATCTCGAGGAGCGTGCCCCAACTGTGGAAGGCGAACTGGCGGCCATGCCGGCCACAAGCGCCGAGGACCTTGCCCACGATGCGGTATCCGCCGTGATGGGCCACGTCCGCCTGAACGATATCCACAGCCTCTCGATGGATGATTTCGAGGAAGCCTTCGAGTGAAGTCTCGTGCTCCCCGGCGGCGACGGGGACGATGCGGGCGCGGCGCAGCCGGGCGTAGGCGTCGCGGTCTTCGGGCGGCAGGGGTTCTTCGAGCCACGTCACGCCGTAGGGGGCCATTTCACGGGCGAGCTGTTCGATGCGGGCAGGGGTATAGGATCGATCGCCCATGCGCCACCAGGCATGGGCATCGACGCAGAGGCCGAGGTGGGGTCCGGCAGCCTGACGCATGAGTTCGACGGTACGGAGGTCATTCTCGGGCCCGAGAGCGGGCCGCATTTTAAAGGCAGAAAAACCGAGGGCCGCGACGGCGGCAGCCTCGGCCGCGTAGCCCTCCGGCGGCTGATACATCCCCGCGCTGCCATAGAGTCGAATGTGATCGCGCACCCTGCCCCCGAGGAGGTCGCATACGGGCCGGCCCTCGATCTTGCCGCGAAGGTCGTACAGGGCGATTTGGACGGCGCCAAACGCTTGGACAACGGACGGGGACGCCCCATCCAGAGCCTGGCGCGCCAGGTCATCGGTGCGGATGGGATCGCTTCCGAGAAGCTTTGGGCGCAGAGTCGTCCGAATCGCTTCGATCGTGCGCTCGGACGCGGGCGCAGGCGCGTACCCGACGAGACCCCTGTCGGTCTGGATTCGGACGAGTGCGGCATCGCGTTTGAAAATGGTTCGCTCGCCGCCGAAGAAGCGCATGCGGATCGGCTCCGGCATGGGCGAGCTCATCAGGTCGGCTTGGACATCTGTGATGCGCATGGGGGGAGGAGAGGTGTCAGGTGTCAGTAAAATGTCCCAATGGCGATGGGGCGAGGTGCCGACAAGGACGAACATGGATGCTCCGCGCCGACTCACCTTCGGCGGGTAAAGTGGCGGGGAAAAGTCATCTGGAGAAGGGTTGTTCCCCGCGCCCCTTTCCTAAGACTTTTGTCCTGGTTTAGCCACGAAGCATTCTTAATTCGTCAGAATCATTCGTCACTTGCTGCGCGACTGAAATTCCGAGACTGGTACGCCAAAGCATCGTCTCCGCATGGGGAAGGTCACGCCGCCGTCCAGTCCAGGACGACGGCCCCGGCCTGGCCCCGGTCACGCATTAGAAGGTCATAGGCGGCGGGCGCATCCGACCAAGGGTAGCGGTGCGTGATTAGGAGTTCCGCCTTCAGTTCTCCACGGGCGACATGATCGAGAAACAACCCGGCGTGCCGATAAATGGTCCAGGGATTGTAAGGCGTCTCCTCCGCCGGGTGGGAGGTGTAATGGGCGCCGATGACGCTGAAGCTCGGGCAACTGCACTGGTCGTTCAGGTCGATGAGCGTCTTCGTTCTTGGCCCGCTGACGATGACGATCCGTCCCTGTCGGCGGAGGAGGTCCATCTGCCGGGTGACCAGTTCCCCGACGCCGGTGACTTCATACACCAGGTCTGCGAGTCGGCCATGATTGGCCGCCTTGAGCTGTTCCGAGAGATCGGCAGCGTGCCCATCCAGGAGCACGTCCGCTCCCAGTTTCCTGGCGATATCGCGCCGGAAGGGGCTCAAGTCGACGCCGATGACGGGCCGGCAACCGGCGAGGCGTGCGAAGGCGGCCACGAGCTGTCCGATAATGCCGAGGCCGAAGACCACCGCACATTCGCCCCACTCAGGGACGCCGCGCCGGACGCTATTCATGCCAATCTCCGCCAGACGGTGCAACGCAGCCACCTCGTCGCTGACGGCATTCGGAACCGTCTGAGCGTATCGTGCGGCCTGGAGCGCATAGTGGCAGTGATGTGTGCCGGAAATGACGCGGTCGCCAGGCTGGAGTCCCTGAACGCCCGGACCGGTTTCCACTACCTCGCCCACGGCCGAGTAACCGATCGGCATGGGGTACTTTGCACCGCGAGCCCAGACCGACCCCTGCGGATACTCGCCCGTCAGGTAGGTCAGTTCCGTCCCGGTGCTGATAGCGGACCGCCGGTTACGGATGAGGACCTGTCCCTCAGCGGGCTTGGGGAGCGGGACACGCTCAAGTTCCACCTTCCTTGGCGCCCGGACGATGACTCGATAGTTTTCCATTTATGAATTCGTCAGCGGCGAACCGGGAGGTCCGCTATCACCTCGGATTCGATCAGCCGGTCGATGGCCGCGTTCATCTTGCCTTCGACATCGTACTGCCCAGCGTCGATCAAACATCTGATGACTTGAGCATGGCAAGAGATGCGATGGGTTAGAGAATCCCGCGTGGGCGCATCTGCTCCCGGCATGGGGCAGGAGCGAAATGCACGCTGGGTGTATTTAGACTTCCGACCTCTGCCAGAATGGCAGTGCTCTGAAGAGTTGTCCCTGTTATACATAGAGTGTCCCGATCTTCTATTATCGAAAATGGGGACTGAATCTTTATCGAAATTTTCTCAGAAGTTCTTTGAGTCCCCGTTGCTTGAACATATCTAACACTTCCATCCATAATGAGTTAGGATCATTTGACGATGCCTCGGCGCGAATCATCATGCTGCCATCCGGGAGAGCAATAACCGCTGTCAGGGAAAACATGCCAGGGGACGGGCACGTAGCGACGGTCCCGAAAGGGAGTTGGCATCCGCCTCCCAAGCTGGCGAGCAGGGCCCGCTCAACTTGGACCGCATGCCGGGTATCAGGGTGGTTGAGCGGTTCGAGAAGAGCTCGAGTTTGAACATCGTCGAGGCGAGCGGCGATAGCCAGGGCGCCCTGGCCGGGCGCCGGGACCATGATGGAAAAAGGGAGAAGCTCGAAGGTGCGTGCGATATGGAGGCGATGGAGGCCAGCGGCGGCGAGGATGATGGCATCGAGATGACCCTGTTCAAGCTTGCGAAGGCGCGTATCGACGTTTCCGCGGAGGTCGGTGATGCGCAGGTCGTGCCTCCACGCCAGGAGTTGTGCTTGGCGTCGGAGGCTGCTGGTGCCGACGACGCTGGCGATGGGCAAGTCTTGAAAGGGTCGGCCATCCCGTGTGATGGCCGCGTCGTTCGGCGACTCGCGCGCCGGCACGGCCGCGATGCCGATCCCCTCGGCCAACTCGGTGGGAACATCCTTCAGGCTATGGACGGCGGCGTGGATTTCACCGCGCTGAAGGGCGAGATCGATCTCGCGGGTGAAGATGCCCTTGACTCCGACCTGTGCGAGCGGGACGTCACGAATCTTGTCGCCCTGGGTGGAAATTTTTTGGATTCGCAGGCTCAGCGCGGGCCATTGTCTCCGCAGGGCATCAGCGACGCCCTGCGTTTGCGTCATGGCCAAGGCGCTGCCGCGGCTTCCGATCACGATTTCAGCAGGGGAGGTCATGGCGCCTTCCACCGGGCCTGCATCTCGGGCAGGCTTTCCTGAAGAATCTCCCGAAGGCTGGTCGAAAGGGCTTCGATGGCCGATTCGAAGGATCGGCCATCCACTTTTTTCTCACGGTTCTTGGTCGCGCTCCACAGGAGGGTCTGGGTCCGGGCGTCCAGCAGCTCGAGATGAAGCCGAAGCTCCGCGATGCGGCCCTGAGGGTCGTCCGTGCGCTCGCCGAGCCGGAGGATCGTGCCGCGCAGGGTCAGGTCGGGCGCGGGCATTCCCAGACGTGTAGCGACACGCGAGAAGAGCCCGGTGGCCTGACAATACTGGGCGACGCGTTCCTGAAGCATGACCTCGGGCGGAACGGCCCAGCGCCGGAGCGGATCGTACTGGATGCGGTGGGGCGAGGAGCGGAAGGCGAAGCTCTGGCGAGAGTATTCACTGAGGGCGGCAAATTCCTCGACCAGGAGGTTCTTGCCGCTGGCGGATGCGACGTCCCTGCTCCCGGCGGTTTCCGCCGGGAACTCGAGGAGATAGGCCTGGGGCGCGCTGCGGCCCAGGCAGCCGGGGGCTGTTGTGGCGACGGCGGCCGCGAGAAGCAGGCAGGTGCAGCGTCTATTCATCCAATCGGCGTTCATCTTTCTGGCGTCTTCCAATGAGGGTGGAGGGCTGGCGGCGAATCACCTCGGCGAACTCCTTGAGCTCATTCGAGGTATCCTTCAGGTTATCGAGAATTTTGGCCACGGCAGGAGTCTTGGTAACGACGAGATCGTGGAGCGAGCGGGCGAGCTGGTCCATATTTTCGGAGGCCTGGCGGATTTGATCCAGGGTGTTGCGGACGTCTGTGGAGGCGTCACCGACGAGGGCATCGGCGTGAGTGATGAGCCGATCGGCGCTTTCGAAAGCGGTCTCGGCCTTGAGAGCGAGACTTTCGGCAGCGTCCGTGATGCGGTGGACGTCCTGAGTGACCTCCTGGATTTTCTCGTCGCCGGCCTGAAGCGTACGGCGGGCCTGGGCCAGAGTTTCTACGGCCTCCCGCTGGATGGGCGGGAGGAGCTTGTCGATTTCGGCGAGCGAGTGCTCGGCCGACCGGGCGAGGGATTGTGCAGCCTGCGTGATGTCCTGGGCCGACCGCGTGAGGGTCTCGGCGGTCTGGCCCGCATTCTGAATGGCCTGTGTAGCCGCCTCGACGGTTCTCTGCTCCTCGACCTGTGCGAGGAGGACGCGGGCGGACTGGAGGGCTTTGGCCGCCTCGGCCACGGAGTCTCGAATCGGCTGGCGATTCTCCTTGAGGATGTCGTGCACGAGCGTCAGGGTGCGGTCCAGATTATCACTGACGCGGCGGGCGTTGGAGGCAACGACCTTGAGGTGTGAAGCGGCCTCCTGCGCGTCAGCCAGGAACTGTCTCACTTTTTCGCGATTCTCATCTCGTAAGAGGTCCTTGACCTGGACGAGAATCTCGTTCAAGCGATCGTCGAGGCGGTCGAGCTTCTTTTCCAGGTCGTCGAGGAGGGAGACCTCGACGGGGATGGGCGTTGCGGGATCGTGCCGGGTGTTTCCTTTTCCGCCCTTGAGCTCGACGTAAAGGGTGCCGGTGATGATGGAGACATACTTCAGCGAAACGCGGGTGTCGTCCAGGATAGGCAGGACCTCGTCCGGGGTGCTGATCTGGAGGACGACGCGGATTCTGGAGAGGTCTTGAGGGGTGAAGCCGATCTCCTTGACCTTGCCGATGGGGACGCCGTTGAAAGCGACCTTGGAGCCTCGGTCGAGGCCGGAGACGGAGCCCTGGTAGAGGAAGAAATACTCGCGGTATTCCTCGAAGGTGGAGGCGTAGCGCAGAAAGACGAGGCAGAAGAGGAGGAGGGCGACGGCGGCCACGACGAACACGCCCGCTCGTATTTTTTCTTGCCGGCTGACCATAAGGATGGATTCAAGGGTGGCAAGTATGGCGTAGCGGAAGTGCGGAGGCACTTCCGTACTGGCATACTAAATGAAACCCCGGCACAAGGCACATGAAATCTGCAACACCCGGCTTTGCCGTGAGCAGGGTCATTGAGAGTCGACGGATTCACGACGCCGTCAGGAATCAGCCGAACCCTTTGCGACCATGGCCGCCTCGATCCAGCTCTTCGATCCCGGAGGACGATCGGGAATTTGGCGCTGGAGGAACTGGCGAACGCGCGGGTTGGGGCTGTTCTGAAGCTCTTCGAGGCTGCCCGAGGCCGCGATGCGGCCCTGATCGAGCATGAGGGCGGTACGGGTGATCGTGAAGATGCTGGGCAATTCGTGGGTGACGACGACGATGGTCATGCCCATCTCCCGGTTGAGCCTGAGGATCAACTGGTCCAGCCCGGCCGAGGTGATGGGGTCGAGCCCTGCGGACGGCTCATCGAAGAAGAGGATTTCGGGATCGAGGGCGAGGGCCCGGGCGAGGCCGGCCCGTTTGCGCATGCCGCCGCTGAGCTCACCGGGGAGGAGCTGGGCGGCGTGCTGCATCTCGACGAGGGAGAGTTGAATCTGTGCGATGCGCTTGGCGAGCCGGAGTTCCATGCCGAGGTGTTCGACGAGGGGCAGGGCGACATTTTCCTCGACGGTGAGCGAGCCGAAGAGGGCTCCGCCTTGGAAGAGGACGCCCATGCGGCGGCGCAGGCGCTCCGCCTCGGCGTCGTCCAGCGCATGGAGATTGTGGCCGAGGAAGAGGACCTGCCCGGAGGCGGGCACGGCGAGCCCGATGAGGTGGCGCAGGAGGGTGGTCTTGCCGCATCCGCTGCCGCCGAGGATGGTCAAGATATCGCCCCTTCGAACGGTGAGGTTGATGCCGGCGAGGACGGTCCGATCGCCGTAGCGTGCGATCAGGTCCCTGGCTTCGAGGATGGGCTCGTCCCGGGCGGAGGGATTCATCCGAAGAGGTAGAAGAGGAAGGTGAAGAAGAGGTCGGCCGCGATGACGAGGAAGAGGGAAAGGACGACGGCGGTGGTCGTGGCCCTGCCGATCTCCTGCGGGCCGCCTCGCACGTAGTAGCCCTGGTAGCAGCCGACGAGGCCGATGATGGCGGCGAAGGCGGCGCTCTTGGCGAGGCCGGTGAGGACGTCGGAAACGGCGACGGCATAGCGGGTCTCCGCGAGGTAGGAGGCGGAGGGGATATCCTTGTAAAAGACGCCGATGACGTAGCCGCCGAGGATGCCGATGCAATCGCCGAGGAGTGCGAGGGCGGGGAGGGCGATGATCAGCCCGAGAATCCGGGGTGCGATGAGGTATTTGAAAGGATTCATGCCCATGGTGACGAGGGCGTCGATCTCCTCGGTCACCCGCATGGTGCCGATCTCGGCGGCGATGGAGGCGGCGCTGCGCCCGGAGAGAATGACGGCGGTCATCAGGGGCCCGAGCTCGCGAGTCAGGCCCACGCCGACGAGGTCAGCGATGTAAATGGTGGCGGCGAACTGGCGGAGCTGGTAATCGGCCTGAAGAGCGAGGATGAGGCCGATGACGAACATGATGAGGGAAACGATGGGGATGGCGTCCACGCCGTGCCGGGAGACCTGCTGGAGGACGAAATGCGTCTTGAGGCCGCGGCCCGTGAGGGGAGCGATGCAGCACCAGGTCAGCGCCTGGGAGGCCATGGAGGCGATCTGGTGGAGGTGCTCCCAGGCGGTATAGGCCTCGCCTCCGACGTGCTCGAGGATGCCGGGCGGAGGCCGAAGTGAGCGAGTCCTCTCGATGGCCGCCTCGTGGGGAAGGGCGGCGAGGAGGGACCGGACCGGGACGCTCAGGGCGAGGAAGCGAAAGGGGACGCCCCGGGTGCGGAGCTCGGAGAGGGATTCGAGGAGCGCGGCGGCCCCGATGGTATTGATGCGGCCCACGCTTTCGAGGTCGAGCCAGACCTCGCCAGCGGGGGACGGCGTGCCCTGGAGGGCAGCGCGAAGCTCCGGAGAATACCCCTGGAGCACGAGATCGCCCTCGACGCGGACCAGGAGGTGGCCGTTTTCAGCGCGTGTGGTGACCCGGATCGGGCTGGCGGGTTCAGGCTTCGATTCCATGGGCCTTGAGGCGGGCGTAGAGGGTGCTCCGGTCAATGCCCAGGATGCTGGCGGCCTCTTTCTTGTTGCCGCGAGTCTGCTGGAGGACCCGGAGGATATGTTCTTTTTCGACCTCATCGAGGGAGGCGAGGGGGCCAGGCGGCGAAGCCGCGGGTGATGCCGGGCCGGGGCCACCCCGGACCTCGGCGGGCACGTCCTGGAGGGTGATCTCCGTGCCGGAGCTCATGACGACCATGCGCTCGATGACGTTCTTGAGCTCCCGAACGTTGCCGGGCCACCGGTAGGACAGGAGCGCCTGGCGCGCCTCCTCGGAAAGGCGGAGCGCGGGCCGGGCGCAGCGATTGCCGAATTCCTTGAGATAGTGCTCGGCCAGAATCTCGATGTCGCCCATGCGCTCACGGAGTGGCGGGAGGTGCAGGCGGAGGACATTGAGCCGGTAAAAGAGGTCCTCGCGGAACCTGCGTTCCTCGATGGCCTGGCGAAGGTCGCGGTTCGTCGCCGCGATGACGCGGAGGTTGACGTGGCGGTCACGGGTCTCGCCGAGCCGGCGCAGTTCGCCGTCTTCGAGGACTCGGAGGAGCTTGGACTGGCTGGCCTCGGAAAGCTCGCCGATCTCGTCCAGGAAGATCGAGCCTTTATCGGCCAGCTCAAATCGGCCGGGCTTGTCCTCGCGGGCGTCCGTGAAGGCTCCCTTGGCGTGGCCGAACAGTTCGCTATCGAGAAGGGTATGGTTCAGGGCGGCGCAGTTGACAATCTCGAATGCCCGGCCGTTGCGGCGCGAATTGTAATGAATGGCCCTGGCGACGAGCTCCTTGCCGGTGCCGCTTTCCCCGGTGACGAGGACGCACGCGTCGCTCGAAGCGGCCTTCTCGATGAAGTTGAAGACGGTCTTCATGGCGTCGCTCTGGCCGATCAGGTTGTACTGCACGCGGATTTCCCGCTCGAGGACCTGCTTCTCGTGGCTGATGCGGTGGTAGAAGGAGATATTGTCCAGGGGCGCAGCCGTGCAGACGCCAATGGCCCCCAGCATCTCGAGGTCCTCTCGGTCGAAGCTCGAGCCCACGCCGACCCGATCAACGTACAACAGGCCGAGCAGGCGGTCCTCACGCACGATGGGCACGCACATGGCGCTGGCGATCTCCAGACGCACGATGCTCTCGGACGTCCGGAAACGGCGATCCTGGCTCGTCTGGCGGCTGAGGACCGCCACGCGGTTCTTGGAGGCGTGCTCGACGATGGACCGGCTGATGGGGATGGCGGCGAGGTCATGGTCGAAATCGGACCTGGAAAGAGCCCAGGGCAGAAGCGCCCCATCCTCGTCCATCACGATGGGCACGATGCGGTCCGGTTCGAGGCAGGCCTGGACGGCCTTGCCGACGCCCTCCATGAGCTCGGGGAGGCTGCGGGCCGATCCGACGCGCCGCGTCAGGTCGAGCAGCGCCCGCAATCGCGTGTTGAGCCGCTCGATCTCCGTCGGGTTGGCCTTCACCGCACTCGGGGCGAGGATCGCCGAAGCTTCATTGACGACGGTCTCGGCCAGGATTTCCTGCGGATTTTCCTCGACCTCTGCCCCGGCGTCATCCGGCAGTTCAATCTCCTCTTCCTCGGTGAGGAAAACGAGGCAGACGTCACCGAGACGGATTTCGTCCCGGGAATGGAGGTGGCAGGCTTTCACGGTCTGGCCGTTGACGAAGGTGCCGTTGCGGCTGCCTAGATCAGTGATCAGCCATCCCTGGGCATCCCTCTCGAGCTTCGCATGGGTACGAGAGATTTTCTGACCCTGGAGCTGAATCTCGTTGGAGAAGTCCCGACCGAGCGTGATGGGCTCGGCGGGCAACTGGAAGGTGAACCCTTTCTGGTCGCCACTGATGACGGTGAGCTTGGCCATGAGGTCTCTCGGATGCGCCTCGTTCGACGACGCGGGCACTCCCCCGGCCGGACGTGTTCGGCAGGGAGGAAATCCCTGGTCCTATCCTGGAGCGCAACTACTTAGTCACTCTACCCAGGCCGGCGTCCGCCAGGGGCGGACTTGGCCTGGGCTATTTTATTTCGCCCCTTGGGGGCTGTTTATCAAGCGGCAATTCGTTTTTTTCACCAAGTTCTTGGCCTGGAGCGCCGATGGGGCCGCACGGGCGTACCAGAACATTACGTGCGTTCGAACGGATGGAACAGGCGGCGGTATTCCTCCTGAGCGTAGCGGTCAGTCATCCCCGCAATATAGTCGCACACGGCCCGTTCGATGCCATCGCGATCCGCTGCTTTCTGGTAGCGCGGAGGGAGCTGGGGCCCGTAGCGGACATATTCGCGGAACAGTTCGGTGACGAAGCGTTTGGCCTTCTCGGCCATTCGCGCGACGCGAAAATGGCGATAGAGCCGCTGAAACAGGAAATCGCCGAGCCGATCGCGCTGCGCACGGGAGTCCGGGCTGAAGCGAATCAGCGGCTCGCGGCAAGCACGCACCGCTGCCAGGGAGTCGATCCGATGCTCCGTGAGCGCCCGCTCCGATGCCCGGATCAGGTCCCCGACGGACTGATTGATCAAGGAGCGCACGGTCTGACGCAGGGCGACACGGCGGTTGAGCCCGAGATAGCGTTCGTTCACTCCATTCCAGGCGTCGGCGAAGAAAGGGACTTCCAGGAGGTCCTCGATAGTCAGGTAACCCGACTTGATCCCGTCGTCAATATCGTGGTTGTTGTACGCGATGGCATCACAGGCATCGACGACCTGGGCCTCGAGCAGGGCGCCTTCTTCGGGGTGGAACTCTTGAGACACCGGGTGGTCGAAACGGCTGCGATGCTTGAGGATGGACTCGCGAAGCTCGTAAGTGAGATTGAGGCCCGGGAAGTCCGGGTAGCGGTCCTCGAGGATGTCGATGATGCGAAGACTCTGGGCGTTATGCTCGAAGCCGCCATGGGAGGCCATAAGGTCTCGAAGGGCCTCCTCTCCCGAATGGCCGAAGGGAGTGTGACCCAGGTCGTGTGCCAGCGCAACGGCCTCCGTCAGGTCCTCGTTCAGATTGAGGGCGCGGGCGACGGAACGGGCGACCTGCACGACCTCCATGGTGTGGGTCAGGCGGGTACGATAGTAGTCGCCTTCATGGTTGACAAAAACCTGCGTCTTGTATTCGAGGCGCCGGAAGGCCGAGGAATGTACAATGCGGTCCCGGTCCCTCTGGTAAGCCGTGCGACAGGGGTGCTCGTCTTCCGGGTACTTGCGGCCCCGGCTGGCCGCGCTCTTCATGGCGTACGGGGCCAGCTCGCGCTGCTCCCGGTCCTCGAGTTGCGTTCGGGTGATCACGTCTCGCCTTCTTGGCCCAGGGCCGTCAGCAGAGTGTCATAGAGGTCTTCCAAAGACTGGGAAATGACCCGCACGTCACCCAGAACGGGCATGAAATTCGTATCGCCGTTCCACCTGGGTACCACGTGCAGGTGCAGATGGTCCTTGATGCCAGCGCCGGCCGCCCGGCCCAGATTGAAGCCGATATTGAATCCCTCTGGACGGAGCGTGCGGCTCAGAAGCCGTTCCGCACGCTGCACCAGGTTCATCATGGCTATCAATTCGCCCCGGGGCAAGTCGGCCAGGCGCGCACAGTGGGTGGCGGGTGCGACCATGAGGTGGCCGTTGTTGTACGGATAGCGGTTCAGAAGGCACAGGCACTCGGGGTTTCGAACGAGCACCAGGCGGTCACGGTTGACGCCTTCCTGGAAACACCGGCAGAACAAGCAGCCTTTTTCCTTCTTGGAGCGGATGTACTCGATGCGCCAGGGGGCCCAGAGACGTTTCATCTATCCTCCTCTCAATGCAGCAGGGGGAGTGGATCGACCGTCGCACCGTTCTTGTAGACCCGGAGATGGAGCTGGGGCCTCGAGGCCCGCCCCGATTGTCCCACCCGCGCGATGACGTCGCCTTGCCGGATACGGTCGCCTGGCTTCACCAGGATTTCCGAAAGATGACCGTAAAGGGTCTTCGTCCCGGAAGCGTGTTCGACCAGGACCATCTTGCCGAGGGCCAGGAAATGGGAATGACAAAACATGACGCGGCCGTCCTGGGCCGCCCAGACGGCGCAACCGCCAGGTGCGGCGACGGTGATGCCCTCGTTGGGTACTCCGATGACCGGCTGGCGATACCGGACGAGCACCTCGCCCTTGACCGGCCAGATCATTCCCGAGGTATGCGGACCCAAGTAAGGCCGAAGTTCGGACGGCTGCGAGCCAGGAGTAACCTCCGGCGGTCGGCTTATGTTCTGCGGCCGCGAAGCGCCGGGAATGAAAAGGGGCATACCCGGCTGAAGGACTTCATTGGGATCGAGTCCGTTGAGCGCCCGGAGGGTGTCGGCCGACTTCTGATATGCCCCGGCGATGGAGGCGAGGGTCTCTCCGGGCTGGACGACGTGGAAGACGCCTTCACGGGGGCGCAGGCGTGTCGTCTGGGTTTCCGGGCCTACGCCTTCGAGACTCCGATTTTTTTTCCCTGTGGTCTGGCATCCGGCAGCGAGAACAACGAGAGCGAAGGTTGCTACCGAGGGCCTCAACAGAGGACTCGAGCGCATGGTCATATCCTCGGAATCGAGAGTGAACAGTCAAGGAAGTGGGGGCAGAAGCGAGTGACCGTCATTCCGGCGTCCGAGGTCTTATGTCAGGGGGCGGGGAGGCCGAAGAAGGCAGAGACGCGGGCAGGAAGGCTGAAAGGCACCGGAGGATCGACGTGCCGTGCGTAGGAGTCCGCACGAGCGCGCGGGATGGAGCGGGCGAACGGATTCGAACCGTCGACATCTGGCTTGGGAAGCCAGTGTTCTGCCACTGAACTACGCCCGCGGAAAGGGCCCGAAATCCTCAGAAACGTGGGCACGTCTAGCTTATTAAGCATTTTATCGCCGGCCGATCCCGTGTCAACGAGGAGCTTTGCCGACCGAGCGTGTCGCCTCCAAGGATTGCCAGACGCAAGAATGACCTGACTCGCATTCCACCGATGGGGCGCTGGCGCGTGCGCCGCGAGGGTATCAGGCCGCATGGCACGCGCACCGAGGCCAGCGCTGTTGACCAGCAAATTCCCCCGGGTCCGAACTTAACTTCCGCGTGAACGTTCCTTTGCGTAAACCAACAGGACCAGCGGAGGAAGCCCGCAGAGGTTGGCGGCCATGGTTTCGAGGGCGGTGCGCACCTGTGTGGTCGGGCTGAACCCGAGGATTCGGGCGCGGGAATCTGCTTCATCGGTACACGGCCTGGATCATGGCGCGGATAAAGCCGACGGCGAAGGCGCGGCCGAGCCGATTGGCCTCGGCATGGGGGAGCACGGGGGTGTGGTCCATCATGAACGGCCCCTCGAATCCGACTTCTTTGTAGGTCTGCATCGCCTGGAACATATCGACCTTTCCTTCATCGACGAACACCTCCTGGAAGTTCCTCGGATTCCCGCGGATGTTTCGGAAGTGGACATAGAGAATCTTGTTCTGGCGGCCGATGCGCCGGATGGCATCGGGCGGATGGTGTCCCATCTCGGTCACGCAGCCCTGGCAAAACAGCATCGCATTGCTGGGACTTTGAACCATGCCAAAGATGCGTTCGTATTGGTCAAGCGTGGACACGATGCGAGGCGTGCCGCCGAGCGGCTCGGCGATGGGAGGGTCATCCGGGTGAAGGGCCATGCGCACCCCGACCTCTTCGGCCACGGGCACGACGCGGCGCAGGAAGTATTCCAGGTTCTCCCAGAGCTTTTCCTCGGAGATCGGCTTGGGGGTAACCTTGGGCGGATTCTGCACGAACTCTTCATAATTGAAGGTGCTGTAGCGGGCGACGCCGCGGCCGATGGTGTCCCGAGTACGGAAGTTTCCGAGCGGTTTGAAGTTGTAGCCCAGGGTCGGGATACCCGCCTTGCCGATGCTGCGGACCATCGTGCACCAAGCCTCGATCTTCTCGTCGCGGTCCGGCTGGCCGAGCGTGATCTCGTCCCAGCCCGCCTGAGCGACGTTATAAAGCCTCAGGCCGTGGGACTCGACCCGCTTCCTCATTTCTTTCCAATAGCCGGTGCGGTCGCGTCCGTCCCGGACGTCCGGCCCGGGATAGACGGTCAAGTAATCGACGCCGATGGCCTTGAGGAAGCTGAGGTTATCGTCGTCGACCTTTTCGTGCGAGAGGTGTTCCTGGATGGTCATGGAGGACTCCTGAGAGGACAAAGCGGTCAATTCGAAACAGGCTATCACAGTCTCGGAATTTCAATCACGAGCTAACGAGGGGCAATCGTGAATGGAGAATTCGCACGGCATGCCCCAACGAGACAAGTCCCGAATGGCGAATACGAGTCCCGCGGAACGGAAGTGCACCCGCATTTCCGTTCCGCGGGACTAATGGCCGCCTTCAGAACTAATCTTCTGAACAGTCTTTGCGTCGGATATGAAAATCCCTCCATGGTGATACGTGTAGTCCAGATTCGTGACGGTCACCACCCAGTCCAGTGCGGTTTGCATCGTGACATCCCCCAGCGTCAGGGTCACGCTCAGATGACGTTTTGCGATCTTCGGATCCAAAATGACTCTGAGCCCCGAATAGTCTCCAAGTAAGGCTGACACATCGGTAAGGGGCGTGCCGGAAAAATCGTAGGAGGCCCTTTTCTCCAGCATTGATCTTGCGTCCCCAGGAGCTGTGCGGGCGATGAGCTCCGCTCTTTCCTTTGCACCCCGGGGCTCGCCGAAAATCCAGCCCCGATGCGGTTGCGTGCAGTCGTCATGAACCTTAGTGCCGAGCGGAACTCTCAGCGCATCAACGGTGAAGAAGCGATCATCCATCGGCTTTCCGATGGACTTGTAGGAAAGCCGGATCTTGCGGACGCGCACTTTTCTCCCGGTTGCTTTGTCGTACTCGGTCTGGAGAATGATTTTTGGCAGGAAGAGACCGGGAAGATAGCGCTTATACGTCAACTCGGAAATCTCGATGGGAACAGCCTCGGTCGCTTCAGGATGTTTGCTGCGAGACTCCCAGCGCGTCAGAAGGCAGCCCCGAGTTTTGTCCATCAGGCAAGTCGTCCCGTGTTCCCATTTTCCTCCCTTAAGATCTGTATCCTCCCACGAGTATGAAATTTCGAAAATCCCCGTTGAGCCCATTATTCCTTGCATTTTCCTGACTCGCAGGGACTTATTTGCGGCATACTGGCTTAGAAATTCGCGGCCAGGCGGCCCGTAGCGCGCATAAGGCAAGAGCGCGGGTAAGTCGAAGTAGGGATTCCCATCCGATACCACTTGTCGCGGCCAGAGGCGCAATTCCGTCCAACCCGTCGGGGAATCGATTGTCAAGATATAGCCGAGTTTTTTGCCATCATCGAGATAGGCAATGCGATTGTCTTTTGGAAGTGTGATGAGCTTCTGTTGGCTATCCAGCTCTTTGTCCTGATGCCATTCGCAGAAATACTTCCCTCCTATCAATCCCCCCTTGTACATGAAGCGCGCGTGTCCACGAATCGTCACCCGACGTCCTGAGCGCGGGGATGCACCCGCCGCCGGTGGGACGTCATACACGTCTTCGACGTCGGCAACGACATCTCCATCCCCTGCTGAAAAGGAGTGCAAGTACTTAGCATGGCCATCCATAAGGGACTGGGCCATGGCTAGAGCTTCGTCCTCGGCCATATCAGAAGCGGCGGATACCGACGAGAGGACGAGCCAGAAGAATAGGGAAAAAAGCCCAATCATGAAGGGTTGACCGGATTGAGATGGCCTCAGGGTTCGACTCGCTGCGGGCGCTCGCCATCCTGCATGTTCGGAACGAAGGACAACCTCGGCTATCATGGGGCGGTGACATCCATTTTGCAATCTTCCGCCTGGTCTTAACGGGGTTGAGCTGATTCTCCAAGCAGGGGTCTAACCCGCGGAAGGGCGGGCAAGGTTGCGGAGGGAGTCCCGGGATTGCATCATTCCTACACCGGGAGGCGCGGTGGGATGCCCGGTGCAGCATAGGATGGGAGGCGTCGATGACGGAACTCAGACTGTTCAGGCATCTTTGGGGAGGTCTGCTGCTTGCCGGAGGGATGGTGGGATGTATCCCGGGCCTGCCGCCGACCCCGCCACGGGTTCAGCCGGTGGGGCAGGAGGCCCGACACTTGCGCAACCTGCGGCAGCTTACTTTCGGGGGAGAAAATGCCGAGGCCTATTTTTCGTGGGACGGCAAACGGCTGGTGTTCCAATCGACCCGCGACGGCGGGTTGTGCGACCAGATTTACACGATGCGCGTGGACGGATCGGGCGTGCGGATGGTCAGCACGGGCCAGGGCCGGGCGACCTGCTCATTTTTCGTTCCTGGCGACGAGCGGATTCTTTACTCTTCCACGCATCTTGCGGGCCCTGAATGTCCCCCGGAGGAGCGGGTGATGGAGGGGAAGTACGTCTGGGCCGTTCACGCGTCGTTCGATATCTTCTCTGTACGGGCAGACGGGCGCGATCTTCGACGCCTGACGGAAGCAGCGGGCTATGATGCGGAGGCGACTGTTTCGAGGAACGGGAGGGTCGTGTTCACCTCGGCCCGCGACGGCGACCTGGAGCTGTATAGCATGAACGCGGACGGGAGCGAGCCGAAGCGATTGACGTTCGAGAGGGGCTACGATGGTGGGGCATTCTTTTCCCCGGATGCTCGCCGGATCGTTTATCGCGCCGATCACCCGAAGACGGCAGAGGAACTGGAGCATTATGAGCGCTTCTTGGCGCGGGGCTACGTCCAGCCCGAGCAGATGGAACTGTTCATCATGGATGCTGATGGCTCGAACCGCCGGCAGATCACGAGCAACGGCCGGGCGAACTTCTGCCCTTTTTTCCACCCTTCGGGGGCGAAGATCATCTTTTCGGCGAACCTGGACGCGGAGCGTCCGAGGAATTTCGACCTCTACCAGATCGGAGTGGATGGAACCGGGTTGGAGCGCGTCACATGGGACCCAACGTTCGATGGGTTTCCGATGTTCTCGCCGGATGGCAAGAAGCTGGTCTTTGCTTCGAATCGGAACGCCCGGTCGCCCGGCGAGACGAATCTCTTTCTGGCCGACTGGAAGGAGGAGTAAACGGAGGAGGGAGCGCAGGCGCACCTCTTCCGCCGTTCATCCGAGGACGCGGTATTTGAGGATGCAGTAGAGGGCGCGTACGCCATCCTTCCAGCCGATCTTCTTGCCTTCATCGTAGGTCCGGCCGAAATAGGAGATGCCCACCTCGTAGATGCGGAATCGTTTCCGGGCCACCTTCGTCGTGATCTCCGGCTCGAAGCCGAAACGGTCCTCCTTCAGTTCGATCTGCCGGAGGATTTCCGCACGGAAGACCTTGTAGCAGGTCTCCATGTCGGTGAGATTGAGATTGGTGAACATATTGGAGAGCAGGGTCAGGAATCGGTTACCCATGTAGTGCCAGAAGAAGAGCACGCGGTGCGGCTCGGCGCCGACGAACCTCGAGCCGTAAACGACGTCGGCGTTGCCATTGAGAATGGGCTGAAGGAGCTTGGGATATTCCAGCGGGTCGTATTCGAGGTCGGCATCCTGGATGAGGATGACGTCCCCCGTGCAGTGAGAGAAGCCGGTGCGGAGGGCTGCCCCCTTGCCGCGGTTTCGCTCGTGGTAATAGACGCGGAAAAGGTCGGATTCGAGTTTTTGAAGGACGTCGCGAGTCCCGTCGGACGAGCCGTCATCGACGAGGACGATCTCCCTGTCGAGGCCTGGAAGTGGGACGGCGGCGACGCGGCGCGCGATCTCCTCGACCGTATTTTTCTCGTTATAGACAGGGATAACGACGGAGAGCTTCATAGAGAAGAGGAATGGCCTTCGGGGACGGGGCGAGCCGAGGAGGAGGCCGACAGCGCGTCAGGTCCTCCCCCGGCCCAGAAGCAGCGGTGGAGTCCCGCGGTGACTCCCATGAGCCAAAGGATGAATAGAAGGGTTCGAGAGTCACCAAAGGTATATTCGAAGCAACCGGCGAGCAACCAGCAGACGGCGGATGCCATGGCCCCGAAGGCGATGGACCGGCCAAGCGCCAGGTCGTCCGGGAGCTGAAACCGGGTCTGCCGAGCGAGGATGAAGAACCGTGCCATCCACCAGGACCAGGCGAGGAGTCCAGCGAGGCCGGTGGTGACGGCGACATTGAGGAAGTTGTTGTGAAAGTGGTCATAGCGGAGGTCGAGGCGTTCGCCGATGAGGAATTCCTCGGTTCTGACGCCAGCGCCGAAGGGGTATTCGAGGGCGAGGGATGCGGCGGTGCGCCAGAGGTCCAGCCGAATCTTGGAGGAGTCGTCGAGGCTTGAAGCGATGGAGCGAAGGCACTCCGCGGACCGGGAAGTGAAGAGAAGCGTGGCGGGGAGAAGGATGGCGAAGGCGATAGCGGGGAGGACGAGCCAACGATTTCTTCGAGCGGCGATCAGGGCGACGAGGGGAGGAGCGAGGAGTGCGGCGAGCCAGATGCCGCGTTTGGACTGGAGCACCATGAAGGCGGCGGCGAGCAGGGCGAGGACAGCGGCAGTGAGGCGTGAGGGATTGTCCGAGAAGGGGAAGGCCAAGGTGATGAAGAATGCGGCGAGCACCAGTGCGAGTCCGGCGAAAGACATAGCGCCTGCGGCCCGGAGTGAGTCCGTTTCCCAGGCGAGGTGCAGGAATCGGATGCCGTGGGTGACGATGCCGATGGCGGCGCCGGCCATGAAAGTCGTCAGATGAAGATGGAGGCGGAAGTGATTCCATGGCTGTCGGGTGAGCAGGGGAATCAGGAGCAAGACGAACAGGCTCTTGAGCCCGAAGAGGCCGCGTGCGGTGGAGACGCCGGTGAAGGCGGCCGTTACGGCGAGCCCGAGATAGATGAGCAGGGGAATGTCCAGGGGACCCGGCTCGAGGTTTTCTCGTGGACACCGCGGGACCTCGGCCATCCAGGCCAGGAGTGCGAGGACGACAGCGAACTGTGCGGCCTGAAGCCAGGCGACCATGGAGAAGGTCACCAGGAGCGTGGACAGATCGAGCAAGGAGAGTCCGTGGCGGCGTCGGAGAATCCAGCCCGCAGGAAGTCCGATGGCCACGATGCAGGCCGCGGGTACGGCGTCCAGGACCGTTTTCACCGGGGGACCTCCTGGATCGACACCTCGCCCAGGGGGAGTTGCAGGGCGGGCTCGGAAAGGGCAGCGGAGCGAATGGTCAGCGGCTGGGTCAGGCGTTCGGAAGACCCGACGACCGAGAGGCTGACGTTCCGTTCGGCCGGGATATCCGAGTTCTCAAAGGTGAACTCCTGGGTGGCGGCCTCACCGATAAGACCCCTGGGGCCCGAGAAGGGATGTGCATCGCTGAGGATGAAGTGGGGGCGGGCTGGGGGACCAGGACTTTGGCCCAGCTTCAGGCACGTCGTGAAGCCGCGGTCGGAATGGCGCTCGCAGATCCACAGCAGGCGAAGGCGCAGGAGGGACCGTGCGGGCAGGATATCGTACCCTTCTTCCGAAAAAGCGGCCACCCGCCGAGGTCCTTCATGTACAAGAGTCACCGAGTAGCCCACCAGGGTGAATTCGCGGTCGAACAGGCCGCGCAATTCGACGGCGGGGGTCCACACCCGAAGGGCCTCAACAGCTTCAGGAATCTCGAACTCGGGCCGGGCGGCCATCTGCAAGGCTGGGTAATGGTTCGGAAGACGGAGGAGGCATTCACGCAATGCGTTTCTGGCCTCGGAGATGCTCGCCTGCCGTTCATGGGAAAGGGCGAGGCGATAATGGACGTCCGCGATCTCCGGGACGAGTTGTGCAGCCTTCTGGAAGGCTCGTGCGGCCCCGGAATGGTCGCCCCGATCGTCGAGAGCGCGGCCGAGGAAGTAGTAAGCGGCGGGCGATTCTTCAGGCTTCGGGATGGTGGTGAAGAGATGCACGGCGTGCTGCGGGAGCTCGAGAAAGAAGGCGCGTTCCATACGCTGTACCGGGTCCGATCTGGCCAGTTCGGAGTGCGCAGCGCGGAGAGCGGGAACTTTCGGGCCATGGGCTTTGCGCAGCAGGAGGCCCGAAACGATGCCCAGAGCCAGGACGAGGGCGAAAGCCAGAGCGTATCGTGGGACCGACAGCATCCGAAGGGCGATGCACGCCGCCGAAGGGGCGAGAACCGCTGGCAGGAACGCGACGAGGACCAGGACGCGAGGATCGCCGGACTCGCTGCCAGGCCGCAGGCAGAGGGCTGCGGCGAGGGGGAGGGAGAGGCCTGCGGATGCGACGAGGGCGGCGATGAAGAATTCTGAAAGCCAACGCGGGTGCGTACCGATGCCGTGAGGACTTCGGGGCCAGGTGGGGCAATTCATGGCCACCTCGGTGAATGCTGTCACGAGGAGCAGACCGAAGGCGACTTCGGGCTTGAGGAGGATACAACCCGAAGAAGAGGCCGGGTCATTCAGAAAGGTCATGGAACGCACAACACCGCAGAAAGAATAGGAAAGCCAGAGGAGAACGGCGATCAGGATGAGGGCAAGAGGGATGGAGGGTTGCTGGCCGCCGGCAGCATCGGGAGACCGGGCTCGATGGCGGCCGGTGATCCCGATAGCCGCTCCCACGAACAGGGGCCAGCCATCGAGCCAAGCCCCGTCGAATCCTGCGCGGACAGCAGTACAGGCGACGAGGAGAGCCGCAATGAGTGCCGGAACTTGGGTCACGAGCGGAATCTCACTCGACGCCGGACGAGGCTCTCCCTGGAGCGATTCGGATTCTCCGCCTCAAGCAGAGGGACGGGTCCGGAAGGCATGTCCCGGGGGCCAAGGGTGCGGAAGGCGGCCGCACTTCCGTACCCCTAGAAGAGACGCTTGGGGCGCCAAACTTGAAAACTTTTTTCGATTTGCGCCGGTTCGGGAACGTTCCCTTCAGGGTTGAATATTCAGCGTCTTGGCATGGATGGCAAATCTGAAATCCGCGAGCCCGAAGGGCGCAGCGGATTTCATCAGCCGTCCTTCCGGCCCCAGTCGTAAGGAATCTCCTGGGTGTGCGGCTCGACGCGGTACTCGTCGGGGTTGTCGTATCGATAGACCTCGGAGGGTGTATTGACGACGATAGCCTCGTGCTCACTGATGCACTTGAATCCGTGGTAGACGCCCGGGGGGATTCGGACGAGGATGGGGTTATGCTCGCCTGCGAAAAACTCGTTAATGAGGCCACGAGTGGGTGAATCTTGGCGAGGGTCGTAGAGAACAATTTTCATCATGCCGCGGACGACGGCGAAGTAGTCGTACTGAAGCTTGTGGTAGTGCCAGGCCTTGACCACACCGGGGTACGCGGTCGTCATGTAAACTTGTCCGAAACGGACAAAATCGGGATCGTCGGCCCGGAGAATTTCCATGAGACGGCCGCGCTCATCGGCGAAAACCTTGAGTCGCCGGCTGGTGACGCCTTCGATCAGCTTTCTTTCCTGGCTCATGAGATGCCCCGTTCCTTCTGATAGAAGCGCTCGTAATAATGGCGGTACTCCCCATCCTTGATGCGTTTCCACCAAGCGGCGTGGGTCCGATACCACTCGACCGTTTCAGCGAGGCCGGCCTCGAAATCACGTGCGGGCGACCAGCCCATCTCGCTGCGAAGCTTGGAGGCGTCGATGGCGTAGCGGCGGTCGTGCCCCGGCCGGTCCTTGACCCGGGTAATCAAGGACTCGGAGACGCCGACGAGCCGGACGAGCAGCCGGACGAGATCGATATTGGTTCGCTCATTCCCCGCGCCGATGTTATAGACCTCGCCGGGCCTGCCGAGGTGGAGGATTCGGTCGAGGGCGCTCGCATGATCCGCTACGTGTATCCAGTCGCGGACATGGAGACCATCGCCGTAGACCGGGAGCGGCTTGCCCTCCAAGGCATTGGTGATCATGAGAGGGATCATTTTTTCAGGAAATTGGTAAGGCCCGTAGTTATTGGAGCAGCGTGAAACGCAGACTGTCAGCCCGAAGGTATGATGGAATGCACCGACGAGGAGGTCGGCCGCCGCCTTGCTCGCGGAGTAGGGATTATGCGGCTGGAGCGGGCTGTTCTCCGTGAAGGCGCCGGCGGGGCCGAGGCTGCCGTAAACCTCGTCCGTGGAGACCTGGAGGAAGCGGGGAACGGACCTGGTTCTCGCCACCTCGAGGAGCGTCAAAGCGCCCTGGACGTTGGTACGAATGAAATCCGAAGCGCCCAGGATGGAACGGTCGACGTGGCTTTCGGCGGCAAAATTCACGATGCCCTCAATCTGCTTCTGCTGAATCAGGATGTCCACCAGCTCCGTGTTCGCGATGTCGCCCCTCACGAACTCGTAGCCGGGATGCGCTTCGACGTCCCGGAGGTTCTCCAGGTTTCCGGCGTACGTGAGACGGTCGAGGTTCACCACGCGGTAGCCGGGATAGGCCCCGAGGATGTATCGGATGAAATTGGAGCCGATAAAGCCGGCCCCGCCGGTGACGAGGAGGTTCAAGACGGATTCCCTGGCAAATGACGGCGACGATCCGGAGCAGGAAGTGGCTGCGCAGAACTCTTCCAACTCCGTGGGGGGCATCTCGTGCGCTAAGCGACAGCGCATCTGACGACTGAATTCCAGCGCGATCTCCCGCGGAAACCGCGGCATTTTATCAGCTTGCTAGGGAAATTCTAACGCCCTGAACTAAGTGGGACCGATCGGACCGATCGAAGCGATCGGACGAATCGAAGGCGGACCCGAGGTAGGCGGTGGAGGCTCACGGTCCCAAGCGGCAAGACGCCGTGCGCGTCTGCGGCGGTAGAGCAGGAAGGAGAGAACGGTAAGCAGCGCAGCCGCAGTGAACAAGCTGAGATGGTCCCAGAGGAGGCGTAAGAAAGGGAAGGACGACCGCAACCCATCGGACCAGGCATTCTGTTCCTCGAGAAGGTCGACGCCCAGAGCCATGGGCACCGCTGTGCGCAGCTCGCCGGAAGAGGCCAGCCCCCCGAGGATGCGGCCGATGGCATCGGAACCGTGGCGCGTCGTCAAGAAGCGGATGAAATCCTCGCTCTGGAGGTAGGCGAGGTCCCGATCGAAGTGGAGGTCGGGGAAGTCGTGATCCAGCTCATAGAACGGGATGAGCATGCCCTGACTCGCCGCGGTGCGGAGTCGATGATCGCCGGGGTCGGGCGGCAGGGTTCGGGTGAGCCAGAGGGCGACTCCCTCGTGAAACCAGCGTGGCAGCCGTGTCCCGTGCTGGTGCTCGTAGTGGCCGAGCATGATGTGGGTCATCTCGTGAGCGAGGGTCTCGTAAGTCGTATTTTCCCCGGTGGGTGTGAGTTGAGAAAGATTGATGAGCATCTGGCTCTGTGAGGAACGGGCGACGCCCAGGAGGTGGTGGGAGGCCCGTTGGCCGACCATCTCGTCGAAACGCTCCTGGCTAGGCACGAGGACAACATGGGCGGGGATATTTTCCGAAAGCAGGAGGCGGCGGGCGATATCGCGACGCGCCCGCTGCAGGATGGCCAGGCTCGCTCTGGCCTGAGTCTCCTGCCGGGGATGATAGGAGAGACTCAGCCCGTCCTGGCGCAGGAGCGCGAAGTCCTCGGCGGCAGCGAGCGTGGCGGCGAAAGCGATGAGGAGTACGGCCAGAAGCCGAGGGATCGTTCGGCTGCCGCATCGCGGCAAGCCATCTACCCGGAGGCGTGCGGGGCGGACGCACGGTCGATCGGGTATCGTGAGGGGATGTCCCTGGCGCATGGATCATCAAAGCCGTGGCGTGGCCCGGGGTGAGACGGGTGGAAATGCGGCTCAACCTTCTCCCAACTCTACTCGACCGCGGCATCGTCAGTTTTGCACGACATGAGGTATACCGGCGAGATCATGGCGTCGATGACCTTTCACTGTCGTATCTGGCCGGTCCCATGGACGATGTACTTATAGGTCGTCAGCTCGCGCAGACCGACGGGGCCACGGGCGTGAAGACGGTCGGTGCTGATGCCGATTTCTGCTCCCATGCCGAACTCGTAGCCATCCGTGAAACGCGTACTGGCATTGACGAAGACCGCAGCGGAATCGACCTGACGGGTGAATTCCGCCGCGGCGGTGAGGTTGCGAGTGACGATGGCATCGGAGTGTCCGCTGCCGTACGTGTTGATAAAGTCGATAGCTTCCTGAAGGGAGTGTACGACGCGCACGGCCAAGATGAGGTCCAGGAATTCGCGCCCCCAATCGGAGGCCTGAGCCGGGATGAGGCCTCGGACGATGCAGCGGGTCTCGGGGCAGGCTCGCAGCTCGACGTGAGCGGCCCGGAGCTCAGCGGCGGCGCTGGGGAGGAATGCCCTGGCTACGTCGCGATGAACGAGGAGGCACTCGGCGGCGTTGCAGACACCGGGCCGCTGCACTTTGGCATTGACGGTGATGGACCGCGCCATATCGAGGTCCGCATCGCGATCGACGTAAACGTGACAGACGCCCTTGTAATGTTTCATAACGGGCACAGTCGCCTCCTCGGCCACCGCGCGGATGAGGCCTTCGCCTCCTCGAGGGATGATCAGGTTCACCCAGCCATCGCTCCGCGCGAGGTGCTTGACCACCGATCGATCGGTCCGGTCGATCATCTGGATGGCGTGGGGGGAGAGCCCACATTCTTTCAGGCAGCGGGCGAGCAGGCCGTGGATGGCGAGGTTCGATCTCAGCGCCTCCTTGCCGCCGCGGAGGATGGAGGCGTTTCCTGACTTGAGGCAGAGGCCGGCAGCGTCGGCAGTCACATTGGGCCGGGACTCGTAAACGATGGCGATGACACCGATGGGAACGCGTACCTGCTGAATCTGGAGCCCGTTTGGCCGGGACCACCCATCGAGGACCCGGCCCACGGGGTCCGGCAGGGCGGCGATCTGCTCGAGGCCGCTCGCCATGGCGGCAATGCGCTTCTCATTCAGGGTCAGACGGTCGAGGAGCGCAGCGGGGAGTCCGGCCGCTTGACCGGCTTGGACATCCTTACGATTTTCGGACATCAACTCCGGAACGGCCTGGTGAAGGGCCTGGGCCATTTGGAGCAGGGCGCGGTCTTTGCGGCCCGAATCGAGGGTAGCGAGCCCACGGGCCGCGTGCCGCGCCCGGCGGACGACGGACCGGACATAAGCGAGGGCGAGGTTCCGGGGTCGAGAAGCGGGCATAGGAGACTCGAACGAGGATTTAGGGACGCCCGTCGCCGGGAGACACCTCCAGCGGCATCTCGCGTGGCCGCGTCTTGCCGGTCTCCTCGCGCAGGCGCTGCTCGATCAGAAAAGGGTCGTTTTGGAGGGCATACAGCTCGTGGAGCTTGCGCTGATTCTGCTCCTTCAGGTCCTGAATTTCGCGTTCTGCGACCTGCCGCGCGGCACGAAGTTCACGAATTTGAAGCTGGGTGATGAGGGCCTGAAGCGCGAACCAGGTGAGAAGGAGGAATCCGGCGGAGACCCAGAGAAAGTGAGGCTGCCGCCAAATCTGGGACCGATTCAGGTTTTTGTCCATAGAGAACCTCCGAAAACGGCGCTGTCGCCAAGCTCTTCTTCGATGCGCAGGAGTTGATTATACTTGCAGACGCGATCCGTGCGACACAGCGAGCCGGTCTTGATCTGTCCGGCATTGGTTGCGACGGCCAAGTCGGCGATGGTCGTATCCTCGGTCTCGCCGGACCGGTGGGAGATGATGGTGGCATATTGGCGGGTCTTGGCCATGTCGATGGCCTCAAAGGTTTCGGTGAGGGTGCCGATCTGATTGACCTTAATCAGGATGGCGTTGGCTGCCCCGTCCTGGATGCCGCGGGCCAGCCGCCGGGTATTCGTGACGAAAAGATCGTCGCCCACGAGCTGGCATCGTTTCCCGAGCTTTTGAGTCAGGGCTTTCCAACCTTCCCAGTCTTCCTCGCTCATGCCGTCCTCAATCGACCGGATAGGGAAATCCGCAACGAGCCGGTCCCAGTACTCGACCATCTGTGCCGCGTTCTTCCGCGGCCTGGGGTCGGCCTTGAGGGTATAGTGGCCGCGGTGAAAAAACTCGGTAGCCGCCGGATCGAGCGCGAAAAAGATATCACGGCCAAGCCGGTAGCCGGCGAGATCGATGGCCCGGGCGATCAGTTCGAGCGCTTCGCGGTTGGATTCGAGGTCCGGGGCGAACCCGCCCTCATCGCCGACACCGGTGCGGAGTCCCTGGTCGCGAAGGACCTTTTTTAGGGAGTGGAACACCTCGGCGCCCATTTGGAGGGCGTGGGAGAAGCTGGTGGCGCCCCAGGGCTGGATCATGAACTCCTGGATATCCAGGTTGTTGTCAGCGTGGGCGCCGCCATTGAGGATATTCATCATGGGCACGGGGAGGACGCGTGCATTGGGGCCTCCCAGGTAACGGTAAAGGGGCAATCGTGCCGACTGGGCGGCGGCCTTGGCCACGGCGAGAGAGACGCCCAGGATGGCGTTGGCGCCGAGGCGACTCTTGTTGGCCGTCCGGTCAAGCCCGATCATCCGATGATCGATCTCCGCCTGGTCGCGGGCATCGAGGCCACGGAGAGCCGGAGCGATCACCTGGTTCACGTGGCGAACGGCCTTCAGGACGCTCCGGCCCTGGAAACGCGAACGGTCGCCGTCTCGCAGCTCGACCGCTTCGAACTGGCCCGTAGATGCGCCCGAGGGGACCGATGCGCGACCTAGGCTGCCGTCGCCAAGTTGAACATCGACCTCGACGGTCGGATTTCCCCGGGAGTCCAAGATTTGGCGGGCCCTGATGGACTGAATGGCAGGCATGAGTTGCACCTCAAAGGTAAGGCCGAACGCGCCGCCCTTCCATGGGCGTCACTTCCCCCAACCTTGTCCCTGTGGGAGGGATCCTGCAGAGGGGGTTTCAAAGTAAACGAGTTCGGAAGTGCGGATGCACCTACGAACTCGTCTCTTGAGACGTGCTCTCGTGTCAGGAAGTGCGCCAACAAATCCTCGCACGAAACCCCAAGGGTTCAGGAGTTTGAATCGCCCGGACGGGCTCGTATCAGTGGGCATCACGGCCCGGGGGACCGCGCTGCATGGTGACACCGCGCGGCGTAAGCCATGCCTGTGCCAAAACTTAGGCGCTTGGGGCGTCAAACCTGAAAAAGGTGCTTAAGTTTGAGTTGCCCTTTAATGGATAGGAATCCTTTAGAATTCTTCTGTGCCTTCCAGGAATCCTTCGAGTTGGCGGCTACGGCAAGGATGCTGCAGCTTGCGAACCGCCTTGGCCTCGATCTGGCGGACGCGCTCACGGGAAAGCCGGAAGCGTTTGCCGACCTCCTCGAGGGTGTAGGTCTGTCCATCGCCGATTCCGAAGCGAAGCTTGAGAATCTCTTTTTCAGGGTCGCTCAAAGTGTCCAGCACCTGTTCGATGCGCTCCTTGAGCATTTCCTGCGATGCGGAAGCAACGGGCGAAATGGCCGTCGTATCTTCCGTAAGGTCGCCGAAACAGCGATCCTGCCCCTCGCCGATGGGGCGGTGCAGGGAAATCAGCGGCTTGGAAGAGTGAAGAATCTTGCGAACCTCGTCGGGGGAGATGGTCGCCGCCTTGGCGAGCTCTTCAGCCGTCGGTTCCCTCCCCATCTTCTGAACGAGGCCCTTGGCCACGTTTCTGAGCTTACGCATGGTCTCGATCATGTGCACGGGTATCCGGATCGTCCTGGCCTGGTCGGCGATGGAACGAGTGATGGCCTGCCGAATCCACCACGTCGCATACGTGCTGAATCGGTATCCCTGTTTGTACTCATATTTCTCGACCGCCTTCATGAGGCCCGCATTGCCCTCTTGAATCAGGTCGAGGAAGGTGAGACCCCGGTGACGGTACTTCTTGGCAATGCTGACCACCAGGCGCAGGTTACCCTCGGACAGGCGTTCCTTGGCGATCTTGTATTCCCTAAAACGGCGCTTGATCACGACAACGTCGCGACGAAGTTCGGCGGGTTCAGCCCTTGCGCAGAGGCAAAGCTTGCGCAAGTCCGACTGAAGTTCCTGCAAGGCGCTCTGGGGACCGCTCGCCTTGACCAATCTCTGGATCTCATCTTCATAATACTGCATCTGGTAGTCGATGGCCTTCAACTCCTCCATCATGGGCTGGAAATGTTCCGTCTGGAGATTCAGCTCTTCCAGAAGATTGACGGCGCGACGGCGGCGGAAGGCGATTCGCCTCATGATCGTGCGACGTTCGGTGGGGGAACTGTCCGGCCGGATCGCGCTGAGGTAATCCTGAAAGTTACGGTCCAGAATCGCGTGAATCGTCTTGGCGTTCTGGGGAAGGCGCAACGTCAGCTCGTTTCGGTTCAAAGGCGTGGTGTCGCTCACTCGGAAGGTGCGCGCCAGCGGCAGATCGCCGGTGTCCACTTCTCCAAGAATCTTCAGTGCGGCCTCCAAGCAGATGTCCGAACTGAGGACCTTTCGGCGGAAACGCTTGCGGGTCTGCTCGATCTTGCGAGCCAGGATCATCTCCTCTGTTCGGGAGAGAAGAGGGATCTCGCCGACCTGGCTGAGGTACATCCGCAAGGGATCGTCGATAGTCTCAGCGGGAAAATCCTCATCCGAAATCTCAGCGCTTTCGCTGCCCTCGGCGGTCTCCTGCCCGGCCGTCTCCTCGTCGCCATCCTCGACGTCCTCGACGTTTTCATCCATGACATCGATGCCCAGCTCCTCGAGAGTGCTGAGGACTTCTTCCAACTTATCCGGGGTAGAAAGTTCGTCAGGCAACAGGTCATTGATTTCGTCGTAAGTGAGGAAACCTTTGGTTTTCCCCAAATCGATCAAGGTCCGCATCCCAACTTCAAGTTGTTCTAACATTCTCTTGTGCCTCGTCACACTCGATCTGCCGGAAGCCGTTCAAGCCATCCGGCCACTTGAAGAGAACAGGCAATGAGCAGGATCGGGCTTGGTCAACATGGCCTGGCGAACTCCGCAGCGGCCCATCATGGCGGGAGGGGATTGTAACCCGACCCCTGTCAACGTCAATCCCTGCCGAAGCGCCCGAGTGGGCGAATGCCGCACGGCGTAGAAAACCTGATTGGGCCGCCCCGGAAGCTCAGGGCATCCCAGGGCGGGGATGGAAGACGACGGGTACCGACACCCGACGGAGGCCTTTCAAGAACGAATCTTTCCTGTCTTGTTACGCTGCTCCGGGCGGCGGAAAAATGGAAGGGACGGGGCTAAAGCCACGGGTGCTCGCCCCGCGGGCGCGTCATTTGCTCCGCACTTGTCCCCATAGGGGCACCTTCCAGCGGGGACAGGTCCCGCGAGGACGGATCCCCTGGCGACATGTCCCACCGGGATAGGGCCGGGAGAAACGCCGACCATGGGCGGACGGCGGGTTAGGATAGGGTACCACCTGAAGTTTAGAATATCCTGCAATAGGTTCCCTGTCGAGATCATTTTTGAAAAAATCTCAACCTCATCCCGCTGCGGCAGGTCAAATGACTTGAAGGTTAGTCTTTGGTCGCTACAATAGTCATGATTGAATCTTGGGTTTGAACGGCGAGGTTCAGTCGTTCTCATTTTCATCGTCAACATCTACCCGGATGTCCGGCGGACGAGGATGCGGCAACTCGTCGGTTTACGGGTGGATGCCTATTGCGGCCTGAGAGCCGGGGCCTGGGGCGGGCGCATTCCATGAGAAAAATCAATCTGGCACCTTCTCTGTTTACCTTAGGTAACCTGTGGTGTGGATTTGGGGCCCTGGCGGTGATCGCTCATGCGCCGGGTGACAACTGGGACCGGGAACTGGTGGTGGCCTCATTCTTCATACTCGGGGCGATGCTTTTTGATATGCTGGATGGCAAGGTAGCCAGGCTAACGGGGCAAATGAGCGACTTTGGGGGCCAGTTAGACTCTCTGGGCGACATGGTGGCCTTCGGGGCGGCTCCGGGCCTCATCGTTTACATCGTGGTTTACCGCGTTTTCCATCTGCCGGCGACCTATGCGATGCTGCTGGGCGGAGCCTATGTGGCGGCTACCGCGTTGCGGCTGGCGCGTTTCAACGTTGCCAACGCCCATGACGAAGGCTCACACCATTTCTTCCTGGGGTTGCCTTCGCCGGCTGCCGCAGGGGTGGTGTCCACACTGGTGATCGTGGATCACCACTTGGTGGAAGTGCATCGATTCATGGGTCTGGCCAGGAATCCTTCGAGCTTGGCTTTGGAAGTGCTCCCTTATGCGGCCTTGCTGGCCGCCATGTTGATGGTGAGCAGCATACCTTACGTGCACGTCACCAATCTCCTCCTGAAACGCCGGCGACCTCCGGAGTTGATCGTCATCGCTCTCGTCTTCCTCGTCTTCTTGATATTGAAGCCAGAGACCACATTGTTCTGCGTCTTTGGAGGTTATCTTCTCTCGGGCCCCATGGCCTCCGCTCGGAGGATATTAACCCGGAGTGCTGAGGATGACTTGGCCTTGGGACCTGCACCGGAAGACGGCGAAGAGGACGAGGACGACAAAGAGGCTCTGATCTAGTAGACGAGTACGAAAGTGCACCCGCACTTCCTTACACGTGTACGAGCACTGAAGAAAGGCGGCGGGCATCCAGTTCCGTTCCTCGATGTTGACAAATTCATGGCGGCTCTGAAAAAGTTGACGGTGATTTTGAAAGATTCGAAGGGCGGCGAGTCGGACTCCCCGGCGAGAAATGCCGTCTGGTATTCCCGTGGGTTGAGATTCCGCTGCACAAGGTGCGGCAACTGCTGCACAGGTTTCCCTGGCTTCGTCTGGGTCGATGCCGAAAGTATTGGCGTCATCGCCGCCTATCTGAAACTTTCGGTAGAAGGATTCTCGCGGCGTTTCGTCCGCCGGGCAGGCGACCGCCTCAGCCTGGTCGAGAGAGATAACTACGATTGCGTTTTCTGGGATAAGGACCGGGGCTGTACCATCTACCCGGTTCGTCCGGCCCAATGCCGGACCTTCCCGTTCTGGCCGGAGCATCTCGCGGCGGAGGCGAATTGGGAATCGGTCCGAGACCGCTGCCCGGGCGCAGGCCAAGGGAAACGGTACTCAGCGGAGGAAATTCAGAGGATGCTGAGGCAAGAGGCGGGAACTTAGAGCAACCCGGTTTCTGGCTCGTACTCGAGCACGGAAGCACGGGTGCACTTCGGTGCTCGAGTACGAAGTTTTACTGCGGTGCGGCGGGTCCGGAATCGCCGGGCGAGCCGCCAGGGGACGTCGCATTCGAATCAGGCGATGGAATCCCGAGCTTGTTCTTGGCCATGGCCTCCTTCTCGGCGTGGCCGGCGCGGGAGAAAGCTTCGAGGGCGTCACGAAATTTTCCCAGTTTCCATGCCTGATCACCGAGGTCTTCCCAGTCCTTGGCCTGGATGCATCCCGGCTGTATTTTTTCGAGTCGGCGCAAGATGAAAGAATCGCCCCGCTCAATCCCGGCGGCTTTCACCTGCTCGATGCCGCGGGGCTCCCTGGCGGCGCTGAAAAAATCGAGGGCATCCGAAAGACGGCCCTGATCCAGATAGAGGCGTCCGTAGGCGGCGAGATCCTCGGGGCGGGACCGTTCGGAATGGAGAAGATCGCGTTTTTCGATGGGACCCAGAATGCGGCGCTTCACAAGCGGGAGACCTGCAGGGGCGCATGGAGATTCGTTGCCGGATCACTGCGCTGAGCGCTGAAAGCGGCCGAGCGCTCAAATCGGGAAAGCTCCGCGTACCCATAGCATCGGTGGTCGATACGGCGAAAGTCGCCGGCACGGTCGGGCACATGGGATTGCGGGGAATGTTGAAGGTTGAGGCTGACTCGGTCTCGGCCGAAGGGGCCGGCCAGTTCTCCCAACAGGTGAAAGAGACGTTCAGCGCTGGTCCGGTGCTCGAGGAGGGCGTAAGGCGGGGCGACGAACATCACGTCATAGGAACGCTGAATCTTGGCGAGGTGGGGAGCGACACGGAAGACGTCTCGGGCCAGCACCGTAGTCTGCCCGGTGAAACCGAGGGCCTGGATATTATGACGGAGTGCCCCCAGAGCATCGGTGCTCATCTCGACAAAAACGGCGTGGGCGGCGCCTCGACTCAAGGCCTCGAGGCCGAGACTGCCGGTGCCGGCAAAGAGGTCCAGAATATGGGCGTCCGTCAACTGATCGCCCAGGATATTGAATAAGGCGAGCCGCATCCGTTCCGGGGTCGGCCGGACGCTTTGACCGGCGACACAAGTGAGGGGGCGGCCCTTGGCCCTGCCGGCAATGATGCGCATCCTCGTATGCAATCGCATAGAAAAAAGATTCTAGTCAGGATAGGGAGCTGCCGCAACGAACGGCATTCCCGAAGACGAATGAAGATGGACAGGAACGCCTCGATCGGAAGTGCGACAGAATCTCCCCTATGGCAGAATATGTGCTCACCGTAACCAGCGGGGGCTTGGTCATGAGAAGAGGGTTGGATCTGGTGTTCCTCTGCCTGTTCACGGCATCCTTTCTGAATGCCGGCGATGGGCGTAAGGAAAGCCGCGGCATGTTCACCGTAGCGGGTGATGCCATCCGTCTAGAATATGCCTGGTCCGAGGTGGAAGGCCCCGGTCAACACCCGGCCGTGGTCCTTTGTCATCCGGACCCCCGGATGGGCGGGACGATGGATGATCGGGTGGTGTGCGCCCTGGCGGCCCGATTGAACGCGGCGGGCCATTCCGTGCTGAGGTTCAATTTCCGCGGGGTTGGAGGCTCCGAGGGACGGTTCGGGGACGGGGACGGAGAGAAGAGGGACTGCCAGGCGGCCATGGCGTTTCTCTCCTCGCGGCCCGCCGTAGACGCCAGTCGCCTTTTTCTCGTCGGATACTCCTTCGGATCGGTCGTCGGCCTGGAGGCAGCCCTGGATGAACGAGGATGCCGCGGCTATGCGGGTGTGGGGTATCCCACGGATTGTTTCAAGGGCGAAGGCGCAGCAGAGCGACCCAATGGGGGATTACCGCTCCTCTTCATCGGGGGCGATCAGGACCCCTGGTGTCGAGTCGCGGAGCTGGAGAAGGCGGTGTCGGGGGCGCGGCTTCAGGCCGAGTTTCACGTCATTCCGAAGGCTAACCACTTTTTCCGCCGCGAGGACGAGCTCGAGCAAGTAGCCGAGGCCGTCTTGAAATTCCTGGAAAGTGCGGGCCGCAAGTAATGGGACAGAAGCGTTAGAGCACCGGCCCACCTTGCGTTTTTCCATGGTTGCCGCCCCAAGCGCCTATTGAAATCCGCTGCGCCCTTCGGGCTAGCGGATTTCAGAGCCAGGGTTGGCCCGGCTTCGCCGGCCCAACCCTGGCCAGACAGCAGAAGTCTCTAACTCAAGATTCCAACTTCTGCGTCAATCTCCGAACATCTCAAATGAGCGCACGTCGGGATCGGGATCGAAAAAATTCTTACCCCCGGACGGAAGATCACCTGCGGCGAAGCCGCTGGGTTTGAATTTCTCCGCGACGCATGCAGAGACGGATCGCGTCATTCTTTCCGTCGCCGAACTGGTCGTAAGCGGCCCTTTCGATGTACTGGGTCAGGAGTGCATTCAGACCCCGGGCACCCGTTTGCCGGTCCAGACTGAGATCGACGATATGGTTCAGCACCTTGGCCTCGACTTGTAACTCGAGGCCTTCCGATTGGAACTCGTGCTTGAAGGAACGGATGACGTTGTCCACGAGGATGGACTTGAGCGTGGAGCGGTCCAGAGGCTGAAGGGCGACGACGCGGGTGAAGCGGGCGACGAGTTCAGGAAGAAAACCATAGCAATGGAAATTCTCGATATTATTGATCTCGGCGGCTTCGAGAGCGACGGCGATCCTCTCCCTGTCGGCCGGGTCGCGTGTGCCGCGAAATCCGATGAAGGGCGTGCCGGAGCGGACGAGGGCGGTATTCTTGAAGCCCGAGAATGCCCCGCAAGCGATGAAGGGCACATCTCCGGTGAAGATGCGGACGCGATCGCTATAGATGGTATTGTTGTAATCGGTGGGTACGTCGACCGTGGCGGCCTCGAGCATGCGCAGAAGCTCCTTCTGGACGCCGAGGCCGCTGACGTCCTTCGTAGTGCCCTGCCCGTCGAACCGGGCCGTATTCTGACTGCTGGCGAGCTTATCGAACTCGTCCAGGCAGACGACGCCCACCGAGGCGATGATCGGATTGCCTCCGGCTGCGTGGATCAGGCGCGTGAGGATGGTCTTGACATCGTCGCCCACGTAGCCGGTCTCGGAGTATCCCGAGATGTCGATCATCGCTGTGGGCAGACGGAGGACATCGTTGAAGAGAAGTTCCACCAGGAACGTTTTTCCGCATCCCGTGGGTCCCATGAGGAGCACATTGCTCTTGGGGGGCAAAAGGGACCTGGAGACGCCCTCGATATGAATACGCCGGATACGGCGAATATGCCGATAGGCCATGAGGGAGATGGCGCGTCGGGCCTCCTCTTGTCCCTTGTAGCCCAGGTCATTGAGCTTCTGAAAAATCTGGCGAGGAGTGTAGACCGGCAGGGACTCGAAGAATCGACGTGCATCTTCGACGATATCCTGCTCGAAGCCGTGTTCAAAATCCTGGACTCGAGGCATGGCAAGGTTGCCGGCCGCGGGGTGCGTGGAATCGAGACGGCAAAAGGCGCCGGAAGGCTCAGTTAGAGTCTTCGGGTGTCACTTTTCCGCGCCCGCTGTGCGGGCACCCGGCGGAGATATTGCAAGGTAGCAGGTTTCGGGTGTCAGTTGATTCCTGCCCCGCCTCTGGCGGGACACCTTTCCGAGCCTTGTTGGGTTGCGGGCTTCGCCCGCCTTAAACTTGAGTCTATTGGTGAGTGCACGAGACGTCAACTGGAACATCGGGTGCAACTTGCTAAGATCATCTTTGAGGTTGCGGTATTCCGGGGGCGAAGTGGAGGAGGCCAAATCGATGACCAGCGAAATGGTGAAGAAGTTCTTTGAGGAGGAAGGATACTTTGTCATCAAGGACCTGATGACCGCTGCGGAGGTTGCCGAATGCCAGCAGGAGGTTCGGCGACTGCACGAATTGGCGGCGGAAATGGAGGCCCGGAAAGATGCCGCTCTCAGAAATTTCCAGCGGGAGCCCTATGCCCAGGATGCGAACCAGGACGGTTTGCCCGTCCTCCGCAAAATCGAGGAGACCCGGCAGTATTCCGAGGTCTTCCGCCGCCTGGCGGCGCATCCGCGGCTGATGGAGGTTCTCCACGACCTCCTCGGGCCCGATCTCCTGCTCTTTCGAAGCACGCTCATGCTCAAGCCGGCGTTCCACGGGTCGGCCCACGGTCTGCACCAGGATTCGTCTTACTGGCCCATGGAGCCCCCGGCCTTGATCACGGTGAGCATCGCCTTGACGGATTCGACCCCGGAAAACGGCTGTTTCAAGGTGATCCCGAAAAGCCACCGCTGGGGTCTTTTGCAGTGGGGCAGGATCGCGCGCCAGAAGGATGAATCTCTGGTGGACCGATCGGACTTGGACCTGTCGGGTCAGATCGAAGTGCCCCTGCGTGCGGGGAGTGCACTCCTGTTCCACAGTTTGGTCGTGCATGGTTCGGGGCCCAATACGTCACCCCAACCGAGGAACACGGCGCTCTACGCCTATTTCCCACCGACGGTCAGATATCAACCTCAGGGCGATGCGGCCCGCGAAAAGAGCTTCCCGGTCGTTTCAGGCCTGGGTGGCCGAACCGAGATTGTTCTCGTGGCCGCTGGGCGGTAGCTGGCCTGGCGCGGGACCGGGCATATCGGCCGTGGCCCTGGGGCCCGGCGAGGCCCTGTGTCACGAGGACGCGGCAGGAGTTTCCTCGATTTCGAACCGCTTTCCCGCGGCGCGTATCAGGTCGCCCAGCATTCGGGTGGCGACGTCCAGATTCGCCGTGGCCTGGGGGACGTCCTGGCCCTGAGCCACGATATCCACCGGCATGGCGTTTCGCTGCTCCGAACGAAGCGCCACATAGGCTTTGAGATAGGTACCGGGACTCTCCTGCATGACCCTCTGAAGGTGGGGCGAGACCTCCGATTCGAACATTTCCGTCCAGATGCGGCGGGTGACGGACTTGGTTTTGAACCGTGAGCCGAGGAATTCGAGGATATAAGTGGAAAAGACGGCCTTCATTTCCTTGGGTGGCCCGGCCATGATCAGAAACGTCGCGTCGCGATGTTGAAGCTTGATCAAAGGCGCCCATCCTGCGGGATTCGGAAACGCTTCCGCTCCGGCGGGGATGGTGCCCATCTTTTTGAGCCCGGGGCTGATCTCGCTCCGATCCTTGTAGTTCCGACGCCGGACGTAGTCCTCCAGCGTCGGCTCGTGCACCGACGCAGGTACTGAAAGAAGACGACACACGGCTTCGACGGTGAGATCGTCCGGAGTGGGTCCGAGGCCACCGGTCAGCAGAAGGATGCGCGTACCACGGGCCAGAGATTCCCGAAGGGCCGATACGATGTCGTCCAGATCGTCATTCAAAATGGTGAGGCGACGCGGGCGACCACCGAGTCGGGCGATCTGCTGGGCGATCCAGAAGGAATTCGTGTCCTGAATCTGCCCGATGGCGAGTTCGGTACCAATGGCGAACAGTTCAATCGCAGGACTGTCGTTGTGCATGGGCGAGAGCCGGAGGGGTTGAGGAAGAGGGACAGGGCGGCCCGAGGGGCGGAAGCTCGCGGGACGCCACGAAAAAGTTCAATACTCGACCAGAGCCTCATCCACTTCAAGAAAATGAACGGGGATGGAGCCGAGCAGCTCCTGGAGGCGTACCGCCAGGGCCCGCAGGCCCGGGGCATCGGCGTGGGAGTGGCCTGTCAGGATCACGCAGAGATCGGAATCCTCGGCGAACCGGAGGGCGAGTTCGGTAGCTTCTCCGGTGATGAGGCAATCGGCCTGGAGGCGGAGGCCTTCGCGCCAGAGCGGGATTTCCAGGGACGGCCCAACGGCGAGGGCGATACGGCGAACGGGAAGATCGGCGGGGCCACGGACGAGGATGCGCTGAAGTCGCATGCGTTTCTTGACCTCGAGAGCGAAGTCACGGAGAGGCTGCGGGGGAATCTGGAAGAGGCGAAGGCCGGGCCGTGCGGCCGAGGGTGATGGGAGAGCGAGGGTCTCGGCCCAGGAATCCAGAACGCCATAGCGAGGAAACTCGAGCCAGAGGTCATGCACCCGATAGGCGATCAGGCGATTCTCCAGGAGATCCTGCATTTTCTCGATGAAAGCGCCATCCTGCTCGAAAGATCGGAAGTCATCCATGGGATCGAAGAAGAAAGGCTCGTGCGAGATGATCACGTTCAGGTGCTGCTGTGCGGCATCGAGCACGATCTGACGGGTGGCCATCCAGGTAACGGCGACACCGAAGACGTCGGCTTCAGGGTTTCCCAATTTGAGTCCATCGCGGGGTCCGGTATCGGCCGACGGCGACCGGAGGTTCTGGATGATTCGATGGACGTCGGCGACTTTCATGCCGGCCCTGCCGAACCAGGCCGAGGGAAAGGAACCTGAAGTTCCTGGGAGAGCTTCTGGAATTCCTGGACGACGGCGGCGGGAAGAGGAATCCCTTCTCGAACTCGCCGGGCCGCCGTTTCCATCTCGATTTCCCCGGGCACGAATATGCGATCCACCCCTTTCTTTCTTTCAACGGCGTGGATTTCGTCGATCATCTGGTCCATGCGACGGCGGAACTCGCCCGGATCGGCCATGGCCGCGATCTCGACCGCGGCAAAGACGTGGCCGAGATTCTGATCCCGGGGATCGTTCCCGTACATGTGCCCGATATGGGGTCCGAAGGCTGCCCCGGCCAGGATGCCGCAGAGAACATCGATGAAGAGTGACAGTCCGTAACCCTTGTGCCCTGCAATAGGAACGACGGTGCCCCGGAGAGCGACATCGGGGTCGGTCGTGGGCTCCCCGCGGTCATCGAACGCCCAGCCCTGGGGTAACGGCTGTCCCATCGCCTTGGCCAGGATGAAGTTACCGCGAGCGGCGACGCACGTAGCCATGTCGAGCACCAGAGGCCAGCCCTTTCCCGTTGGCACGGCAAAGGAGATGGGATTGGTGGACTGATAAGGAGCGACTCCTCCCCAGGGGGCCATGGCCGAGGGTCCGTTAGTCATACCGATGCCCATCATGCCCGCCTCGGCCATTTGGCGAGTCCAGTAGCCGCAGGCCCCGAAATGGGTGCTATGGCGGACCCCGACCCACGCGGACCCGGCCTGCCGGGCCTTACCCAGAGCCAACCGTACCGCGAAATCGGCGACGACTGCTCCGAGGCCATTATCGCCGTCCACTACCGCGGTGGCAGGTGTCTCGGCGAGAACTCGGAGGTCGGGGCGCGGATTGACTCGCCCGTCCCTCAAGCGCTCGACATACTTGCCGAGAAGACGGGTCACACCATGCGTATCCACCCCGCGAAGGTTAGCGTCGATCAGACTGTCGGCAACCAAGCGTGCATGGACGTCCGAAATGCCCGCCCGGGAAAAAAGCCCAAAAGCAAATTCACGAAGGGACTCTGCTGGAAAACGCTCGTCGTGCGACTGGTCGAACTTGGAGAGAGTCAACATAGAGGCCATGCAAATTCTGTGAAAACACCCAAGGGAGAGGCTGGAGTCAGGGGCGCCAAGTTAAGAGAAAAAATGGTGGATTGGCTTCTTACTTTCAACCTTCCCCTTCTTCATCATCGGTGTACGAACCACTGCAGCGGGGATTGAAGGCCAGATGATCAGCAAGAGATGGAACGACTCTGGCATTACTTGTCACCCATGGGGCTGGAGACCACGGGTACCCGCACCGCGGGCGCACCCTATCGGCCGCAGGATTCCTCCCACATGGACAGCTTCAGAAGAAAGACGCCCCAAGGGGGCGGGGCGTTAAGGAGACGCTCCGCCCGATTGAGCGGAGTTTTCCGCCCACCATTTTTTCCAGTTTTCGACCACCGCTTTCCGTTCTTCATCGCTTTCCCCGACCCCCAAGGTGCCAAAATATTGACTGGTCAGCTTGCTTAAGGATCGGTTGGCATACGACATGAGGTCCAGGTTATCACCACCCAGCACCTCGAGAAGAGCAGGAACTGAAGAAAGGTCTTCGATGTCGCCCAGAGTCTGAATAGCAGACTGGCGCACGTAAAAGTGCTCGCTTCGAGTGGCCTCAATGAGGAGGGGTGTCGCCGGCTTGCCAATCTTGACCAACTGCTCGATGGCCTTGAAACGCTCGCTGGTGGTGCCTCGAAAACTGGCGATCAACTTCTGAATCTGCTCCTGGTCCTTCGTGTTCTTCTTGCCCTCCGATTGAGCCTTGAAAGCCGCGCTTTCCTCCTGCAGCCGTTTCACCGTCTCCTGGAGTTTTGCAATCTCGGCGCGAAGCTCCGCTATCAATCTCTCCTGCTCCGCCAGTTTTGCTTTCAAGGCCTCATCCTGTGGAGGGACGTCGCCTCCCGCGGGAGCTGCCGCGGCCTCCGCTGGCTTCTCAGTGCTGGGGGCGGGAGGCGGCGACGGAGCGGTCTCCGCAGCGTCCTTCTTCTCCGCAGGCGCGGCAGCCTCTGGCTCCGGGGCTACCGGCCCCGACGCCGCTGGCGCTGCCGCCTCCTCGGAAAAGGCCCACGCACAAAAGGAGAGAGTCAACGCGAAGAGTGAAACATGTCGCTTCATTGCCGGACTCCCTTTTCTGTAACCTGATGGGGGCTTATCATAGGAGACCATCCCTCGCTGTCAACCTGTTCGGCATCCAGTCCGACGAATCGTTTGAAGCCACCGGACGCTCAGGCTAACCTGTGAAGACAAATCGGATGAAGTAAGGGTTGTTTTCGGGCGTAGCCGGGGCACGATGGAATAGGAAAGGATGAAATCATGAAGCCGATAGAATTTTATTTTGAAATTTTCCCTTTCCTGGCATCCTGCTTGCTTGGGATAAATGTTTCCTTGGGGGCTGATGAAATTGTTTTGCCATCAGGAGAGGGGGAGAAAAAGACGATCATCGAGGGGGCGAAAGAGGGACAGGCGGGCACACGCGTTTCGGATCTGACGGCGGGGCTACGGTTGCTCCTCTGGACGAACAAGGCAGAGTACCGTGTCGGTGAGCCGATCCACGTGGATTTTCGTGTTTATAACACGGGAAGAAGACCGGTCAATGTTTACGCGGAGTTCGATCGCGAAGGCTGGTTGGTATTCCTCGAGATGAGGAAAAAGGACGGCAACCAGGAGCCGGTCTACCAGTCCACGCCAGCCCAGGTTGCCACGCGGCGTCCCCGGGATTCTCTCTACATGGCCCTTCCACCGGGCGGCACCGTGGGACGATTTTACACACTCCTCGGCACGCCGGGTAAACCCTTTCCTGCTGGGGAGTATGAAATTCAGGCAGGGTACACGAACACCTACGAGACGTGTCTGGCGAGTTTGTATTTCCATGACGAGGACATTCGAGCCCTGGGTCGACGCGCCTACGTTCGCTTATGGACCGGTCAGTTGGTCAGCGCTCCGGTGCCGATTCGAGTGAAGGGAAAGATGCCGAAAGGAACGGAGAAGGGAGAGAAGGAGGAGAAGGGAGAGAGGGGACTGTTTCGGAAGCGGTAGCTCGGTGAGCGAAGGGAAGCCGTTGAGAGGCGCAAGTCTACGACAAGAAGGGACCCTGTGGTGGGGATTCGCGGACACGCTGAGGTCCCGCGATCAGGCGAAAGCTCGAGGCGGCCGAGGACTTGAACGGATTGCGCGGTCGCGGACACGCTGAGGTCCCGCGATCAGGCGGAAGGATTCCACTGGTGGGCGGAGTCGAGAAAGGCGAGCAGGGGTAAGCGTGTTCGTGCGGAGAATCGATGGACAAGGAATCTGCGGGATTCCATTGACATCACCGCGAAGTTCCTATCGTCACGACGCGCATGCTGAAATCTCGGCTGTAAAGCCGGTTAGGTCAACAACGGACAAAACGCGGACGATCTGGACTGCGGTTGGCAAGCGTGGGTTTGAAGGAAAAAATTTGTTTTTCAAAAAAATTTCTCCGGTCTTTATTCTCGTGCACACAAGAAATTACATGATGCCGAAACGCCGTTGGAATGCGGTATAAGCGTTTTTCCTTTGACTTTTCAATCTCGCCTTTCTAAGATTCCGCGTACTTCCGAATGGGACCTTTTGCGGTCGTCCTCTCCAGAAAACGAAAGATCAAAACGAGCGTCAAGCGGGTTCGTTCGCCATCGGCAGACTAGGCGAAAGTGCCGGGCTCTTGCGGTGACTCAGGCGCTCGGATGGGCACGAGAAGGACGAGTGCAAATCTTTATCCCAGAAGACCCGAACCTTCTCCGGGCACAACTTTCTATCGCCGCCCTCTGGACGATGCCGGGAAGATTCTCCCCACCGCCATCTCCTCGAATTCCTCAGAATGATGAAGCCGGTAGAATGTTCGGAACTCTGGTCGTCCGTCTTGCTCCAGGTTCGATCCCGGATTCCGGATGAACGCTTCGAGATGTGGCTGAAAGATACCCGCCTGGCGGAAGTATCGGACGAGAGCTGTACGATTCAGGTACCTAACCGGTTCGCACGAGAATATGTTAGCTCCCGGCTGGGTCAAATCCTGGAGTCGGGTGTACAGGAGGTCACAGGAAAGAAGTTTGCCCTGAAGTTCCAGGTGGCCCCGGGCGCCGTGGAGGGAGTCGGGGCGGAGTCCTCCGTTCCGCGTTCCCCATGCCATGCCCCACCGGCCGGGTCCGCCGCAGGGGTTATCTCCCCTCTGCGCAAGGACATGACCTTCGAGAATTTTGTTGTTGGCCCTTGCAGCCGCATCGCCCACGCGGCCGCAAATGCCATCGCCGAAGGAGAGACAAATTACAATCCCTTCTTCGTCTATGGCGGGACCGGCCTCGGCAAGACGCATCTGCTCCAGGCCTTATGTCACAGCGTGGCCCGGCGCAACTGCGACTGCCGCGTTTATTACCTGAACTGCGACACTTTTGTCTACGACTTCTGTGCGGCGGTGAGCCATTCCAGGCGCTGCGGCTTCCGTAGCCGCTTTCGTGAGCTGGATGTCCTGGCGGTGGATGACGTTAACCTGCTGGCAAAGAAACCAGGGACGCAAAAGGAATTTCTTTCAATCTTCAATGAGATGGAGACCCGGCACAAGCAGGTTTTTCTGGGCAGCATGACGCATCCCAAGATGATTGATGGACTTCAGGATGGATTACGATCCCGTTTTATGAGCGGGATCGTCGTTCAGCTTGAGAAACCGGCCTATCCGACGCGCCTGGGCATCCTGAAAAAACTTCTGGGAAGGCAGACGCAGAACCTTCCGGAAAGCCATCTCGAAACCGTGGCCCGCAGTCTCACAACGAGCGTGCGAGAGATCGTCGGAGTAGCCAATCGTTTAGCGGCGGAAGTGAAGTTGTCGTCGACGCCATTGAGTCAGGGCCAGATTGAGAAGATTCTTTCCGAATTCCTGGCGCGGCCCCATGAGTCCTTGGGCATCCGTGACATTGAGAGCGCGGTCTGCTCAGCGTTCAAGACGACGCCGGAAGCATTGAAGTCGGATCGGCGTTCACGTGGAGTCGCTCTACCACGTCAGGTGGCGATGTATCTCGCAAGGCAGATGCTGGGGCTATCGTACCAGGAAATTGGTAATTTTTTCGGCGGGAAAGATCACACTACCGTCCTATCTTCGGAACGACGGGTGCTGTGGCTCATTGAGCGGGACCCGGAGACTCGCTTAATGATTGCGCGTCTCAGCGCTCAACTTCGGCCCACGGAATGAATTCCCTACACCGCGTATCTCGCACAGGCAGCACCGACGGCGCGTCAACGACTTGATTTGCAGACGTTTACCAGGACGCCGATTTTCTCGATCTCCACTTCTACCTTGTCACCAGGTTTCAAAAACGTCCGGGTCGTATGCCCCACTCCGGCGGGAGTTCCAGTGGAGATCAGATCGCCCGGCTCCAAAGTGACCACAGCGCCAATATATTCGATGACATCGCCAATCTGGAAGATCATCTGGCCGGTGTTGCCTTTCTGGCGGACATCCCCGTTCACACGGGTCTGAATCCCCAAGTTGTGGGGGTCCCCGATCTCATCCACGGTCGTCATCCAGGGGCCGCAGGGAGCAAAGGAATCCAGCCACTTCCCATTGAGCCAGTCGAACCACTTGTCCATGGGCCGGTCCTCTGACCTCTTGCGGATGACCAGTTCTCGTTCACTGACATCATTCAAACAAGTAAATCCGGCAACGTACTTCATGGCATCCGCGGCCCGGACTCCTTTGGCCCTCCGTCCAATGACAACGGCGAGCTCACCCTCATAGTCCACGGTTCTGGCAATCGGGGTGATTCGAATGGGATCGCCGCTGCCGCAGAGGGTGGTGCTGGGGGGCATCATGAAAACGCGTGGCGTTTCCTTATCCTGCCGTTCGAGGCGGCCGCCTCCCTCCATGATATGTTCGGCATAGTTACCTGCGAGAGCGAGAACCTTCCGAGCGTTGGGAATCGGCGCCATGAGCTTCACCTTTTTCAGCGGAACGGCGAGCCCGCCGTCTGGCCGAATGGGGCTGCCCAGCTCCCGTCGCGTGTAGGCGACCGCCTCTCTTGCGGCGGCCAAGCCCTTGGGACCGGTTTCCAGAAGTTCGATCATGCTGGAGAAGCTGCCAGTCATCGCGGGTTGTCTGGCCGAGCGAGCCTGGGCTTGATGGGCTGCAAGGAGATCGATGATGACGCCATCAACAACGGCGCCGATGCACGTGCTTCTCTTGAACTGGTATGTGGCGAGCTTCACGAAAGCGTCTCCTTTCTTAACGTGCCAGAAACGACAGAGTTATATCATTCGGGATTCTATCCTGTCCCTGCCGGTCGCGTCAATAGAGGTCAGCGGAAGGCGTACGAAGCTGCATCCCCGCTCCGTCTCAGGAAGACCCGAATGTGAACCATCAACCATCAGCCATCAACCATTGCTCATCCATGGCGTGTCATCTCAATAAGTTCGGGGAAGACGATTAGGTCAAGTCCATGAAGTATGAATTCCATAGCGGAACGCGTCAGCGTTCCGTCCGAGAGATGAGATTTGAGGGCCCAGACGAAGCACTGACGCGCTTCGCTACGCCATTCGGGGCTGACACCCCGCGAAAACACGGTGCTGAAGCGCTCACAACGGGATAAATTGCGGGCTTCGCAACGCAGCGGAACGCGTCAGTGTTCCGTCCGAGAGATGAGATTTGAGGGCCCAGACGAAGCGCTGACGCGCTTCGCTACGTGTGCCGGGCATGCTCGGCGTTCTGGAGGTGAGAATGTGGGAGAACAGCCCCACATTCAAGTCCTCTACCATCCTGGTGCAGGAGAAG
>JACPCR010000058.1 GCA_016179685.1 Planctomycetota bacterium
TAGCCGAAGCGCTCCTGCGCTTCGGGATGGTGACCGCGTCCGCCGCCTGGGAAGGCGCCGGCCACGCGCATCGAGCGTCCGGGCTCTTCGTAGCCGAAGTGCTCCTGCGCTTCGGAATGGCATCGTGCGTCCCGGGCTCTTCGTAGCCGAAGTGCTCCTGCGCTTCGGGATGGTGACCGCGTCCGCCGCCTGGGAGGGCGCCGGCCACGCGCATCGTGCGTCCCGGGTTCTTCGTAGCCGAAGTGCGTGAGCGCTTCGGGGTGATGCCAGCAGCCCCTCCCACGGGGATTCTGCGAAAACGGGATTCCTGCCGGCGGGACAGGTCTGGGAAACGCTGGCGCTTCCAGGAGGCGTCGAGACCGCACGAGTGATCGTGCCGAAATCTCGGCGCGATCCGCCGAATTCTCGGCAAGGCGACCCCGATATCACGCCATTTTCAGGCTTGGACTCGGGTCAGTTGACCCATTCTGACCAGGCGGTTCTTCAGCCGAGAAAATTGCAGGGTTGGGCGGTGTTCGGGACTCATTCAGGCAAGAGACTGGCCTGGACCCAGGAATCGCGCAGTCGAATCAAGCAAAACTTGACAGCCTCAGGCGCGGAGCTGCAATTGCTTCGCTGCAAGTCTCCGCAGTTCCTTCGGGATGCCTTGTTTCTTTACACGATCACCGAGTCAAAGGAATCGGAAAGTTTCTGCTGATTTGCGCTATGAATCGTGGTGAGCGACTACCGGGCACAACAGTTGCAATCCGGTTTACTGTACGGCCATTTTGAAAAGTTGGCTACCTGTGTAGCGTAGGTATAGGTCCAGTGTCAATCTTTTCCAGGAACAACCCCTTTATATCGAATGTGTGCGCGCCGGCGAGCAGTCGTGCGCGAGTGTATTGGCTTGCTGGCCTTTTGGCGCTCTGGATGGCGGGCGCGGTGGTGTGTGAAGAGCAGGGCTCTGCGGGACCGGCGGCGACTTCTACAGCTTCTGGCGGTGGGAGAAGGTATGAAGGGGGTGATGCGTCCCGAGACAGCGTTTCGGACGGCCTTGGGGGCTACCCCATTCATGGATTCCTTTCGACGCGATATCGGGGCCGGTGGACGAACGGGCAAGAGGACAACGACACCTACGCCACGCTAGGGCTCGACCTGGGCAACTCTGACAAGCATTGGGCAACCTTTCACTTTCTGGGTCGATCGGCCTGGGACATCGACGGGAACAAGGACAGGACGGGATTTTACGTTTTCGACAGCATTGACGACACGTATGACGACAACATCACGGCCCGGCTTTATCACGCCTACGTGGACGTGCACCAGATTCCGTTCGTGGAGATCGTGCGGGCGGGTCGGCAGTCGGATGCGGAGACTCCAGTCACGGCATACTTCGACGGCGGCCGGATAGAAACCGAAGATTTGACGTTTCTCGGACTCAAGTTTGGCGTCTACGGCGGCATTCCGGTTCATCTTTTCGAATCCTCATCCGAAAATGATCTGCTTGGCGGGACCTATGGTCAGATAAAGCCTTGGGGGGGCGGGCGCTTCCGAGGGGACTGGATGCACCTGGAGGACAAGAATGGTCTGACAGGTGCGGAGCATCAAAACGACCTATTCGGTGTGAGTGGGTGGCAGGACATGACCCGATATTTTCAGCTTTATGTGAACCACACGCGGCTGGATGAGGAGAGCCGGGACATTTTCGCCCGCGGGACGATTCAAGTTCCCCAGTGGGATTTCAAGTCCCAGCTTTCGTACTACGAATTGCTGACTTCGCAAAGGGACCTCGTGATTGAACTGGACCCTTACTTTGCCAGCAATTTTGAGCTTTTCCCTTATTACCAGGTGCGCTGGCTGGTCTCGAAGGGAATTGGAGAGCATTTCATTGCCGAGGGCGGGCTTGACGTGCGCCGGGTATGGAACGACCGGGACATCGGGAATTTCAACCGGGAGTTTGACCGCTATTTTGCGACGTTATCCACGATTGATTTCCCGCTAGAAGGGTCGTCGGTGAGCGTGACAGGCGACCTGTGGGACAGTCCCCAGCGCGACATCAACTCCATCGGATTCGATTTCAGCCACCAGTTTACGAAGAAATTCAAGGCATCTTTGGGGACCTATTACTCCCTGTTCAAGTATGACTTCTTGGGAAACCAGGAGCGGGATGATCTCAGAACCTATTATGTCAAGCTGACTTACAAGCTGACGAGGCACTTGAAGGTCACGGCCGGGTATGAATTCGAAGATGATGCGCCGGACGAGTATCACGAACTCAAAGTGACAGTCCAATGGTCCTTCTGAAACGCGCACTCCCATCCTTCCTGCTGTTCCTGGCGCTCGCCCTGAGCGGATGCTTGGTGGCCCAGAAGCTGGGTCTTATCAAGACGCGCGTGCGGTTCAGCCACAAAACGCACCTGAAGCAGGAGGAGCTGCAGTGCACGAGCTGCCATCGCAAAGCGGAGTCGGAGGACAAGGCGGGTATGCCTTCGATGAAGCAGTGTTTGCTTTGCCACGAAGGCGTGGACGAGGAGCTGGCCCCGGAAAAGAGGCCGGTAGCGGTATTTGGCGAGAAGCCCACGTGGTCGAGCGTGACGCATCTTCCGGAGGAGAACATTTTTTCCCACAAGGCGCATTTCGAGGCCAAGGTGGCTTGTTCGGAATGTCACAAGGGAATCGAGAAGAGCGAGATCATCACGAAGAAGGTACGGGTGGAGATGGCCGCCTGCACGCGGTGTCACGGCCGTCAGGAGGCATCGACGGCGTGTGAGACCTGTCACAAGGAGATACGCCAGGATTGGAGTCCGGAGAGCCACAAGCACGAGTGGAAGCGGTATCACGGTGGCGTGGCGCGTTCGGAGTCGCCCCGGTCCGAAGACCAGTGCTCGCTGTGTCATCAGGAGGCTGCGTGCAATGCGTGCCACCAGGACGAAGCGCCTCAGAACCACAACAGCCACTGGCGGACCCGGGGTCACTGGATTTCAGCGAGCATGGACCGGCGGAACTGTGCGGCGTGCCACCGGTCGGACTACTGCGACCGGTGTCACGAGGAGACGGCGCCTCGGAATCACCTAGCCTCGTGGGGCAGCACTCGAAATCAGCACTGTCTCAGTTGCCACTTCCCGCTCAGGAACGAGAGTTGCTTCACCTGTCACAAGAGCGATCCCGGCCACCAGTTGGCGCCATCCCGGCCCGCCGACGCCCAGCACGCCGTGGCCCAGGAGTCCAACTGCCGAACGTGTCATAACGTGATCGGTCTGACCCATCCGGACAGCGGCGACAACTGCGGCGCCTGTCACTAAAGGAGGCTCGTCATGAAAACTCGCCATGGGATTCCGCTTGCACTGTTGACCGTTGTGGGTCTGTCGTGCGGAGGAGGAGGAGGAGGCACGGATAGCGGGGCCGGCGGGGGCGGCGGCGGTGGTGGCGGCACGACCGGCCAGACCGCCGCGGCGCACAACCAGGGCACGGATTGTGCCAGCTGCCACACGACGTGGAATCTTGTTTCCGTGCACGACTCGAGTTCGCAGGGCTTCAACTCGGACTGCATGCTCTGCCACGGGGACATGACCAGCGAGACGCCGGGCGCGACCAACACCCGTGGAGTGAGGGCCTCGAGCAGCGTTCAGGGGATTCATCCCTTGATGGTCCCTTACGTATACCAGGCCTCGGGGCAGTCAACCGTCAATAATACGGTCTGCCTGCACTGCCACAAGAGCGTGGACATTCTCGGGGAATCCGCCGGCGATCTCAGCCGGCAGACCTCGGCTACGGACTGCCGTTCATGCCATACGCTCGCCGGGCCCGGGAAGGAACTTTACAAGTAACGCTTATCGTCCTGTTGGGGGAGATCGAGGCCGTTACCGTCCAGGAACTTCTTGTTTCAGGCCGCTGAGAATGCAAAGGGGTGAGCTATGTTGACCATACACGACACGGAAAAAGCGATGGCAGTGACTCGGAGGGACTTCCTGAAGACGTCAGCGACCGCGGCTGCGGGCGCGGTGGCCTTCAGCTCCTTTTTCGTCGTCGAGGACGCCAGCGCTGCGGCGACGGGGCAGAATGCGCCGGACCCGGCGGCCGCGGGCGCCGGCCAGAGCATCCGATTTCGCTTCAGCACCTGCCAGAACTGCCACTCCCGCTGCGGCTTGATGTGCAAGGTCGTAGGCCCCACGGGCTCGACCGATTCCGGCGCGGGCGTGCTCGTGAAGATCGATGGGAATCCCTACAACCCGCAGAACATGGAAGAGGACGAGCGGCTCGGCTGGAGCACGCCGGTCTCCACGGCCGTGAACACTCCGGGCCGGCTGTGCCCCAAGGGTCAGGCGGGCGTCCAGGTGCTTTATGATCCTTACCGCATCAAGCATCCGTTGAAGAGAGTCGGATCGCGGGGTGCGGGCAAGTGGCAGACCATCTCGTGGAATCAGGCCTTCACGGAGATCGCTCAGCAGATCAACACGCTGATCCCGACGGCGAACAGGCTGACGACCCAGATCGATGCAAACTTTGTGCGTCTGGGGCCCATCGCGAACGGGCTGGTGCTCTCGCCGGGCCGCCTCGCCGAAGGCCAGTTCAACGAGCGCATTTTCAAGAACGTGTATGGAACGTCGAACTACCGGCTCGACCACACGAGCATCTGCGAGGTGAGCCATCACGTCTCCAACGAGCTGATGACCTGGGAAGGGGGGAAGAAGAACCATTTCAAGCCGGACATCATGGCTGCGGACTACATGATCCTGTTCGGCGCGAACTACCTGGAGTGCAATTTTCCCATGCTGGGCCTGGCCCGGAAGACGGTCGAATTCAAGAAGGCGGGGAAGAAGCTGGTCGTGGTGGACCCGCGCTTTTCGAACAGTGCTGCGAAGGCTGACCGGTGGGTCCCGGCGAAGCCGGGGACGGACGCCGCAGTGGCCTTGGGCATTGCCACGCACATCATCAAGGACGTGGTGAATCTGACGACCGCTGGGGCAGGCTCGACCGATTCGAGTTCCGTCGCGAAGTTCCTGAGGAATGCGAACAAGAAGGCGGCGAACGACGACAACGAGACCTGCTGGACCGACGCGGCGAGGCTGGTCATCGTCGCCATCGCGGGCGGTGTGCCTGCCAGCGCCAAGGTCGGCGAGTTCCTCCGGGTGCAGGACTACCTGCCGAACTCCCAGGCGGCGAACACGAATACCGTCGCCTGGGTGGGCGGCGTCCGCGAGATCAAGACGACCGCCAATCCCGGCGACGAGGTCAATGGCGACCTCCTGCCGGGGCAGCAGGTGATCCAAGGAGGGGAGCTGGCCCAAGGCGCATCGATCACGGTCAAGACTGTTTTTCAGCTTCTGTATGACAACGTGATCCAGCCGTTCTCGGTGGAGCAGTATGCCAACATTGCCGGCGTGGAAGCCTCGCAGATCAAGGCGATCGCCGTCGAATTCTTCAACGCGGGCAAGAAGGCGGTGGCCAATCCCTATCGCGGCACCGTCCAGCATACCAATGGGCTCTGGTCCATGATGAGCGTGACGCTGCTCAACGCCCTGGCGGGCAACTACGACTGGCAGGGCGGGAACATGCTGGGGGGTGGCGGATGGACGAGCGATTACACGGGGATGACGGGGACGGCCTGGAACAGCAGTCCCTACAAGGACGCGCCCAACAACTTTGGCAACGGGCCTTATGGGCCTCGGATGGACCGGGCGAAGGCCACGGGTACGTATTCCTACGAGAACCTGCGCAACGATCCAGGCGGCGCCGCGGCGTATCCCTACCCTGCCAGGCGGCCGTGGTTTCCTTATGGGACCCACGGCAATTACCAGGAGATCATTCCGGGCATCGCGGCCCAGTATCCCTTTGCCTGCAAGGTGCTGATCACCTACTGGAACGCCATGCCCTACTCGATCCCTGCGCAGAAGGACGTCTTCCAGACGACGGTGCTAGACACCGCCAAGGTTCCGCTCTTCATCGCCATCGACAACGTGATGGGCGAGGTCTCGGCCCTGGCCGATTACATCCTGCCGGACACCACCTATCTGGAGAAGTGGGCCTTCCCGGGGGGGTCCAACGTCTCTTTCCCGACGAAGTACGTTCCGTATCGGCAGCCCGTGGTGGGCACGTTCGACAACAAGGCCTGGGATGCGGACTTCGACTTCAATGGAACGAACGGTTACACGCCGATTTATCCTGACACGAAGACGTACGAGGACATTTTGATCGGGCTGATGAATGCCTTGGGCTTGACGGCGGACATCGGCGACGCGGCCAAGACGCTGCCCGTGAACGCCTGGGCGGTCTGGAAGCCAGCGGTGACGAAGTTGAAGGACTCGGTGAACGGGGCTGCGGACCCTGGCCGCCCGGGCAACGGTCAGTTGACGGAAGCGGACATCATTGCTCGGGGCGGGGCATTCCAGGACCCCGGGAACGGCAACGACACGAGCGGGGCCGCGCCGAACGCGGGCAAGCTTCGCTACAAGTATGCCAATTCCATTCGGCTGTACTACGAGGAGCTGGCCGGCCAGGTCGATAGCATGGGCGACGGCAACAAGCGGCTCGCGCCTACGATCGCGGCTGGCGGTTACCTTGCCACGGCGCATTACGATCCGGTCAAGGACATCAAGGACCAGGAGGTCCAGGACCTCAATTTCCCCTTCCAGCTCATCACCTACAAGAAGGTGTTGCACGGCCAGGCGAGGACACAGAGCCTGCCGTGGCTGACGATCTGGCAGCCGGAGAACTTCATCGAACTGAATGCCGCGGACGCCAGCGCGCTGGGACTCCGCATGTATGATCGCGCCCGCGTCAGCTCCCCGAGCAATACGACCGGCATCATCGGCCGGGTCAGGGTGACGCAGGGGCTGCGGCCCGGTGTGGTGGCCATCTCCCACCATTTCGGCCACTGGCAGCAGAGTTCCCAGGCCTGGACCCTTGACGGGGCCACGCAGCCTTTCGACAGCTCGCGGCAGCTCGGCATCCAGCCGACCCTTGTCATGCGCATTGACCCGGTCCTGGGGGACGTCAGCCTCCAGGAAAAGATCGGAGCAAGCTGCTCCTTCTATGACACCCGGGTCAAAGTGGAGAAGGTCTAGCTCGCGTAGCGAGTCATTCAAAAGGAGGTTCCCATGGCACAACTCGGATGGAAAATCGACCTTACTCGTTGCGTGGGCTGTCATGCCTGTGCCGTAGCCTGCAAGTCGGAAAACAACACCGAACCGCAGACCCCGCCGCTCCCCTTCCGGAACGTGAGGGGGCAGGGCGTCAACTACCGGCGGGTCCTCTACCGCGAGTCGGGCACGTATCCGAACGTTCGGCTCACCTTCGTGACCATGGCGTGCAATCACTGCAAGGAGCCGGCGTGCCTGAAGTCCTGTCCGATCAGCGCCATCACCAAGAGGTCGTCGGACGGCATTGTTCTCTTCGACCTCGACAAGTGCATCGGGTGCAAGTACTGCATCTGGGCGTGTCCTTACGGCGCGCCCCAGTTCAACGAGACCACCAAGAAAGTGGAGAAATGCACTCTGTGCGTCCACCGCATCGACGCCGGCTTGCAGCCCGCCTGTGTGACGACGTGCACGGGGAGGGCGTTGACCCTCGAGACCTCGTTCAACTCGAGCCTGAGCGGCCAGAATGCCCCGGACGGCTTCGCTCCGGCGAGTTACACGACTCCGTCGGTCCGGTTTGAGAATTAAGGTGCTTGATGGTTTGCATTCCTGGTAACCGATTCAGAGTCTCAGGGTGCAACTACTTCGCGCCGCGCCCGTTAGCGCGGGCACGCGGCGGCCGGCCGGCGGAGATGCTGAGAAGTGTCAGGTTTCGGGTGTCAGTGGATTGCTGAAAGCCGACACAATTCCGAGCCTTGTTGAGTTACGGGTATCACCCGTCTTGAGTGTCGAGGCTGCCATGGTCACAGAGAAGCCAGATGTGCAGATTGTTGCGGAGTGGAGGGCAGACGTATACGGCCTCCTCTCGCTGGGATACCATTTCCCGGCCGACAGAGCGTATCTCACTCGGGTGGAGAAATGCGCTCAACGGGGAGAGGATGCCGGGATGGCCGAGATGGCTTGTGCCCTTTTCGAATTGGTCCGGGTGGGCTTTGGAATGCCGGAAGATGTTCTTCGTCAGGATTTCCATGACCTTTTCATGGTTCCGGGCGGGAAGTATGTGACGCCCTACGAATCCATCTACCACGATGCGCCCATCGAGGCGAACGGGCGGACGAAGGCCCGCACCTTCGGTCCGAGCACCCAGGTCGTCCGGGAGTTTTATAGACGGGTGGGCTTGAGGATCGCCGCGAATTACACCGAGCTGCCGGATTATGTGGGGCTCGAACTGGCCTGCATGGAGTACCTGTGCCGGCGGGAAGCCCACGAGGAGTCCGAGGCGGTGTCGCGCATAGGGGCCATGGAACGTGTTTTGCTCCAAGACCATCTGGTCGTGTGGATTCCTGGCCTGGTCAAGAACATCCACGAAAAGGCGGGAACGGCTTATTACAAGGCAAAGGCAACCGTGACCCTTTCGTGGATTCAGCAGGAAGCTCAAAGATGGTCTTCGGAAAATTCATTCTGGACGCGGTAGAGAATTGCGCCTTCCAAATCGAGCTTGAACCTGCCCTCTGTTCTGGAATGCGGTATGCGCGTTCACGCTGCCAGGAATGTGCGAAGGCATGCAGTCTGAACGCTATCCGCCGCGAGGGGGAGAAGTGGGAGCTTGGGCCGGCGTGCGACCACTGCGGCGTCTGCGTTGCCGCGTGCCCTACGGGCGCGTTGGACCTTCGAGGCGGCACCACCAGCGAGGTGGATGCAGAGATTCGAAAAGTCCTTGAAGCGTCGCCTGGAGGCGATGTCCTCTTGGCCTGCGAACGGTCGATGTCACAACAACATCCTCTCGTGTCAAAGGCCATCCGGGTCCCCTGTGCAGCCCGAATCGACGAAGCGACGCTGCTCGAAGCCGCCCTCAGGGACGCCCGACGAGTCTCCATCATCGTGGGAGATTGCGGGAAATGCAGCCGGCGGGAGCGCTTCCGGGCGGTTTTTGGGAAAACCCTCAAAGCCGCCCGGTCCTGGCTCGAAGCCTGCGGCATCGAGCGTGCCCGCTTGTGGGCCGGCCGTGCTGAGCGCTTCGAGGCACAGCAGTCGCCGGTGGGAGCGGATTACCGGCCCGGCAGCGTCAGCCGGAGGGACTTCTTCCGTCAGATTGCCGGCGCCGTAGTCCCATCGCCTCAGAAGGATTCCAACGGTTCGAAGGGCTCTTCCTCCGCACGCGTGAGCAAGTGTGAGCGCCTGTCCCGTTCCTTGCAGCTTCTCAAACGGCCCCTTGAGCCCATTCAGTCCACGGGCACTCACAGGGGGGAAATCGCCATTTCGGAGGCCTGCGTGGGCTGCAACGTGTGCGAGCACGTGTGCGCCACGCACGCGTTGGTCCGTGACGAGAAAGCCTGGGGCCTCCTGACGTTGCGGTTTCAGCCCGCCCTCTGTACGGCCTGCGGGTCCTGTGTCGAGGCCTGTTTCACCAAGGCGATCACTTTGAACGCGGTAAACGATGTATCCACTCTGACTCCACAAGCGCCCCGGATCGCGGCGACCCTCACGGAGCGGCAATGTTCGCTCTGCGCCATCCACTTCTTTTCCAGTTCCACGGACGTATGCCCGCGCTGCCAGCGATTTTCCGGCGGGACATCCGGGCAGCCGGTCCCAGCGCCGGTGGAGGAGGTCTCGAAGCCGAATCTCACGGAGGCATCCTATTTGCGCGGAAGTCTTTCAACCAAGGGAGATTAAGCCATGATCAAAAAAACTCGGATTCCTCTGCTGTCACAAGATATTTCACCGCAAATGTTTAAGTTGCCCATGGCGCTGCTTGTCATGGTGACTTCGGCCGCTTTCGGCGAGGACTCGAAGAAGCAGGGCAAGTTTATCGGCGCTGACAAGTGCAAGAACTGCCATCAGGCGAAGAAGGTGGGGGACCAGTTCGGCAAGTGGAAGGCGATGAAGCACGCCAAGGCATTCGAGACCCTGGCATCCGAGGAGGCCAAGAAGCTGGCCAAGGAGAAGGGCATTGCGGACCCGCAGAAGAGCGAGAAGTGCCTGAAGTGCCACGTCACGGCTTTCGGAGAGCCGGCGGACCGTGTGGCCAAGGGCTTTAATCCTAAACTTGGCGTCCAGTGCGAGTCGTGCCACGGGCCCGGCGAGAAGCATTTCAAGGCGCGTCTTGCTGCTGCGGGTGACGAGGAGGAGGGCGGGGGCTTCGAGGATGAGGCGGAGAAGGCCTACACGCCTTTGCCTGAGGGTGAGATCGTGACGCATCCGCCTGTCCAGACCTGCCTGGGTTGCCATAACGAGGAGGGGCCTTCCTTCAAGCCCTTCTGCTTCAAGAAGCGGTTTGATGAGGTTCAGCACTGGGACCCACGGAAGAAGAGGTCGGAGGCCGACGTCGCCGCCATGAAATGCCAGTGCGGGGAGAAATGCGAGTGCAAGAAAGGGGATTGCGGGGGATCGCCCGATGCTAAGGCTCATTAGGTTCTAAGCCTGTAACTTCTCCGCGCCGTTCGGAGAAGTTGAAGCCACGCCTCCCGGTCCTGTCCTCCCGTTGGGACTGTGGGGGGGACCCCGCTGGGATTTAGGCGTGACGCCGCTCGGACAACGGCTAAAGCCGTCACTCCAACTTTGGTTGCGGCCTCCCGCAGGGATTCCGTTGGGGGTCAGGCAGCGTTAAGGAACCCTTGGAGACGGTGCAGGAGAAGGCAAGATGAAAAAATGGCTCGTGAAATTGGGATTGTTAGCCCTTGCTGGTGCTTTGGGTGCCGCTTGGGGATCGTTCTCTTTCTTCCGGCCCAAGCCCGTGACCCAGCCGATCGCTTTCAACCACAAGAAGCACCTGGCGGAGGACATCTCGTGCAAGGACTGCCATCAACATGTGGAAGAAGGTGTCCACGCGACGCTGCCAGCCGTTAAGGCCTGCCTTTTGTGCCACGAAGAGGCGAAGGGGAGTCATCCGGACGAGCCGAAGGTGCGTGACTATGCGAAGGAGAACCGTGAGATACCGTGGATTCAGGTCAATCGGATGGTGGGGCACGTTTATTTCTCGCATTCGGCGCACGTGAAGTACGCGGAGATGGACTGCAAGGAATGCCACGGAGACATGAAGGAGAAGGAGGAGGCTGTCACCGTCTCGCAGGTCGAGCATCTAACGATGGGGCGCTGCATGGCCTGTCACGAAGAAAAGGGCGTGAGCAACGACTGCCTGGGATGCCACAAGTGAGCGAAGCCATGACAAAGGATTCCGTTTCCAGAAGAAGGTTCTTGCAAACTGCCGGAGTGGCGGCCGGCGGCTTTCTCCTTGCCGGCTGTGACGACGAGGACCCTTACGCCTTGGAGAAGCCGGCGGTCCCCGGGGAGGACCGATGGTATTCCGGCGAAGAGAAATGGGTCGCCAGCGTGTGCGGCCAGTGTCCAGCGGGCTGCGGGATACGCGTGCGGGTGGTCGAAGGCCGCGCGGTGAAGATCGAGGGCAATCCGGTGTGTCCGATCAACCGTGGCGGGCTGGGGCCGAAAGGCCAGGCGGGCCTTCAGCTTCTCTATCATCCGGACCGAGTGCGGGGCCCGCTGCGCCGGGCCGGCCCCCGCGGCTCGGGTCGCTGGAAGCCGGCGACCTGGGACGAGGCGATTGCAGAGGTCGGCAAAGCCCTCACTGAGCTTCGAAATCAGGGCGACCCGCGGTCGCTCGTGGTGCTGGACGGCGAGCCCCGCGGGATGGTGCCGGAGCTGTGGGTGCGTTTCCTGGATGCCTTCGGCAGCCCGAACCATATCCAGCACCGGTCCACGACGGACGGCATCAAGGTGCTGGCGATGCAGTACATGCACGGAGTTGGGGAGCTGCCCGCATACGACTGGGACAGCACGCGTTACGTGCTGAGCTTCGGCGCGAATCTCTACGAGTCGTGGTGTCAGACGATCCACTTCATGCGGGCCTCGAGCCTCATGCGACGCGGGATGCCCGGCCGCCGCGTCAAGCTCGTGCACGTCGCTCCTCGGTTCTCCGTCACCTCCGCGAAGGCCGACGAGTGGGTGGCGATCGAGCCGGGGACCTACGGCGCCCTGGCTCTCGGAATCTGCCACGTGCTGATCGAGAAGGAGCTGTACGACAAGAATTTCGTCAGCGACCATACCTTCGGTTTCGAGGATTGGACGGACGAGCAGGGGAAGGCGCACCGCGGTTTCAAGGACCTGGTGGAGAAGGACTATCCCGTTTCGAAGGCGGCGGCCGTCACGGGCGTTCCTGCCGGGACCATCGAGCGGCTGGCGCTGGAGATGGTGGAGCACCGGCCAGCCATTTCCGTGGCGGACGGGAACGCGGGAGCTGCCACGAACGGCCTGGGGACCGCGATGGCGATTCACGCCCTAAACGCTCTTCTGGGCAACCTCGAACGCCCCGGCGGCATGCTGGTTCAGCAGGCGTTGCCCCTCAAGCCCTGGGACGAGGTGGAGCGTGACGAGATCGCCGAGAAGGGGCACGCCGGGCCGCGCATCGACGGGGTTGGGGGACCCCGTTGCCCCCTCGGCATCGGGTTCATCCAGGGCCTTCCCGAAAGCATCCTGTCCGAGCAGCCTTACCCTGCGAAGGCCCTTATCCTCTACCGGTCCAACCCGGTGTTTTCGAAGCCGGATGGCCGGCGCTGGATCGAGACGCTGCAGAAGGTGCCGCTGGTCGTGAGCTGCTCTCCGCTCCACGACGAGTCCACGCTTTGGGCGGACTTTGTTCTTCCCGATCACACCTACCTCGAGCGCTGGGAACTGGTCGAGCCGATCCCGAGTGTCGGCTACCCCATCATGGGCTTCCGCCAGCCCGCGGTTGTCCCGCTTTACGACACGATGGCCACGGGCGACGTGATTCTGCGCCTGGCCAAGGCGATGGAGTCCCCGATGAGCGAGGCCTTTCCATGGAAGGACTATCGCCAGGCCACGACCGAGCGGCTCAAGGGGCTGCTCGAGGTGGAGAATGGTTCGATTGTGGCCTCGAAGATGGGCGAGCTGGGAAAGGGGCTGACCCGTGACGGCGGGTGGCATGCGGCAGGCTACCCATTCGAGCAATGGGAAGGCGCGTTTCGGACTCCCTCGGGCAAGTTCGAGTTTTATTCGCAGGCCATAGCGGGGAAGCTGGCGGAGGTGTTTCCGGATGCGGCGGTGCTCGAGGCGCACCTTGCGAAGGCGGGGATAACGTCCCGCGGGGACGATCTGTGCCTGCCGCACTGGGAGTCGCCGCGCTTCGCCGGCGATGCGGCGGAGTATCCGTTCATCCTGATCGTTTATCGGGGCATCAACCACGCGGAAGGAGGGGTGCGACACTTGCCCTGGCTCAAGGAGGTCCCTCTGGACCGCCGGAAGGCATGGAAGGATTGCGTGGAGATTCACCCCGATGACGCCAGGAGCGAGGGGCTTCGTGAAGACGACCTCGTGTGCGTCGAGTCCCCAGCGGGGCAGCGCTCCCTGTCCGTGCACTTGAATCCAGGCGTACGGCCAGGGAGTCTTGCGGTGGCTCTCGGGCACGGCATTTGGCCGCCGCGCCCGGAAGGGAAGGATTCCCCCAGCGTCATGAGTCTCTTGGCAAACGCCAGCGAGCCCCTGGCGGGTGTTTTGGCTCTTCAGGGAACCCGGGCCCGCGTTCGAAAGGTTTGATCCATGAACGATCTCAGAGAGGGAAGCAGCAAGCCGGCAGAGACTCACCGCCGCTCCTTTTTCACGACATTGGCGGCGGCGTTGGCTGGCATTTTCCTACTTCCAAGGCGACTCTTCAGTTCCGAGCCTGCGCGCGAGCGCCTCCGCCGTAAGTGGGGTATGGTCATCGACTTAGACAAGTGTACGGGATGCCAGGCGTGCGTGGTCGCCTGCCGCGCGGAGAACAACGTGCCGGTGGCCGGGCCCGCGCAGACCCAAAACGATCGGGGCATCTTCTGGATGGACATGCTCGAGGTTTCTGAAGGGTCGTATCCGGACTTGCAGAGGCAGTTGACGCCGATCCCCTGCAACCACTGTGAGAATGCGCCCTGCGTGAAGGTCTGCCCGGTCGGCGCCACCTTCATCAATGAAGAGGGCATCGTGGCCCAGGTCTGGGCCCGGTGCATCGGATGCCGTTACTGCACCACGGCGTGCCCCTATTCCCGGCGGTACTTCAACTGGCAGGCGCCCTCGTGGCCCGAGACGATGAAGAATCAGCTCAATCCGGACGTGGCGACAAGGCCGAAGGGCGTCGTCGAGAAGTGCACCTTCTGCCATCATCGCATCCGCAGGGCGCGGGAAAAGGCGCGAGCTGAAGGCCGGGAGCTTGCAGACGCCGACGTGAGGACCCTGCCGGCCTGCGCCCAGGCCTGTCCGGCCGAAGCCATTCTTTTCGGGGATCTGGGCAGTCCGGAATCCGAAGTGTCCCGGCTGGCCAGAAGCCCGCGCGCCATGCGGCTGCTCGAGGACTTAGGTACGCATCCCAAGGTGGTTTACCTCCGGGAGGCAAAATGGAAAGAGTAGAGGACCTCTCGTTTGAGGCTGCGGCCATCCTGTCGCCCCTGCGGCACACTCGGCGGAGGTTTTACGTGGCCGTGGCGGCGTTGCTGGGCATCATGGCCTTTGCCGTCTACGCCTATGTCCAGCAGTTCACCCGCGGCCTGGGCGAGACGGGGATGAACCGTCCGATCTATTGGGGCATGTACATCGGCAACTTTGTCTTTTTTGTTTCCATCAGCCTGGCGGGCACGCTCATCTCCGCCATCCTGCGCGTCGTCAAGGCGGAATGGCGCAGGCCGATCACGCGCTGCGCCGAGTTGATCACGGTGCTTTCCCTGATCTTCGCCGTGGTCAATATCATCGTGGACATGGGCCGGCCGGACCGGCTGCTCTATATCGCCCAGCACTTCCGGATTCAATCGCCCATCGTCTGGGACGTGATCAGCATCAATTCCTATTTGGCAGCAAGCCTCATCTATCTCTATCTGCCCATGATACCGGACCTGGCCCTGCTGCGTGACCGTCCGGGCCGGTGGAGAAGCCTGTACCGCATCCTTTCCCTGGGTTACGAGGGCACGGAGAAACAGCACCTCTGGCTGGAACGCCTGACCGCGTTGATTGCCATTCTGATCATCCCCATCGGCATCTCGGTCCATACGGTGACGGCCTACCTGTTCGCCACGACGTTGCAGCCGGTCTGGCACAGCACCATCTACGGGCCCTTCTTCGTGGTCGGCGCCCTCTACACGGGCACGGCCGCCTTGATCATCATCATCGCCATCCTCAGGACCTCTCTCCGCCTCCGGCACGTGTTGAAGGACGTGCATTTCAATAATCTGGGCCTGGTTCTGATGGCCGAGGGCCTGATGGTGGCCTATTTCCTGATTTGCATCTACCTGGTCGAGATCACCGGGCAGGAGCCTCATGTCCTCCGCGTGGTGCTCAGCGAGATTCAAGGCCCCTTTGCCTTACCTTTCTGGGGAATGGTCGTTCTGGGCATCCTTTTTCCCCCGTTCTTTTTGGCCTTCCGCAAGACCCGCACGGTCTTGGGCTGCGTCTTCGCCTCTGTGCTGGTGGTCATCGCCATGTGGATCGAACGTTTTCTGATCGTTGTTCCGACGTTGATGCACCCCCGCTTGCCTTGGCCCGAGGGCGTCTACTCCCCAACGTGGGTGGAATGGTCGATCACGGCGGGGTGTCTGGCCGCGTTTGCCCTGCTGTACATGATCTTCACCAAGGTCTTCCCGGTCGTCTCGCTCTGGGAAATCCAGGAGGGGATGGAAACGGCGATTCCCGACGTGACGGAGCGCTACAAGTCCTACATGCCGGAAAAACTGGGAGAGGAGCCGGTGTGAACAGCCGATGTCGATCCGCGCCAAGATAACCTTGTTCGTGCTGGTGGTCGGCCTGTCCGAGGCGGTGCTTCTGGGCGTGATCGGCTATAATAGTGTTTCCAGCGTATCTCGAAATGCGGCTGAACTGCGGCGCATCGGGTCCGCCATCGAAGGCACCCGGGCGCTCAACGTGGCCTTGAGCCGGCTGTCCGATCCGGTGGAATTCCTGCTCCGGAACGAGCGCACGGCGTCGGACCGATTCGGCAGCCACATGGATGAGCTGGAGCGCCGGGTGTCGACCTGTGCGGCGACGAGCTGCCATGGGTATGAGAAGCGCCCGCCGGAGATGGCCGGCCAGGTCATTCGAGACCTGCGGACCATCCGTGGGAGCGGGACGAAAATCCTTGTGGGGCGGGGGCCGGGTGTGCCGCCGCCCCTCGAGGACTGGGCGGAGGGGGTGGATGGTCCCTCCCGGAAGGTTTCCGAGGCGACCGGGCAGATGGCGGAGACGCTGACGGCCAAGGCGAAGGAGCTGGAGTCCGCCTCCCGCGAGACCGAGCGCGCCGCGTTGTTTCTGGTGGGTACGACGACGGTCTTCTGTATTTTCGTGGCCGTGGCGCTTTGCCATCCCATCGCTGGCGGCATCACGAGGCCGCTGGAAAACCTCGCCGACCAGAGCCGCCGGATTGCGGAGGGCGATCTCACCCTGCGGGCGGCGGAGACGGGCCCCCGCGAGACCGTACGCCTGGCGCGCTCTTTTAATCTCATGCTGGACGATCTTTCGAAGCAGCGGAATGCGCTGCTGAATTACCAGAACGAGCTGGAGCGAACGGTCGAGGAGCGGGTCTCCGAGCTGCGCCAGAAGGACGAGGAATTGAAGCGCAGCGAGCAATCGGCGGGAATCGGCCTGGTCGCCGGGGCCGTGGCGCACGACCTGAACAATCCGTTGTCCAACATCCTTTTGAACGCCGAGTCCCTGCTCGATTCGATGCCGGAGTCATCGCCAGGCCGGGAAATCGCCATGGATATCATGAGGGATGCTCAGCGCTGCCGGGAGATCGCCTACGAGATTCGGACGCTGGGCAGGGAAAATGAGGTCGAGTTCCTCCCCTGCCGGTTGGACCAGATCGCGGCGGAGGCGGTACGGCATCTTCGTTTCAAGTGGAAGCTGCGGGATATCCAGGTGCGCTGCGAGCTCGGAAAGGACCTGCCGGAATGCCTGTGCAATGCCCCGCGGATTCTTCAGCTCCTCGTCAACCTCATGAGCAACGGCATCGATGCTTCCCCCGATCACGGCGAGATCACGGTCCGGCTGGACGCTCGTGATGAAAAGATCATTCTCGAGGTCGAAGATGGCGGTAGCGGGATTCCCCCGGAGTGCCGGGATTCCCTCTTCAAGCCCTTCTTTACGACCAAGGTGAAGGGCACGGGCCTTGGACTGGCCATCAGCAGGCGCATTGTGCAGCAGCACGGTGGAACGATCGAGTGCCGGACGCGTACCGTTGCGGAGGCGGCCGGGAAGCCCCCGCCTGGCCATGGCACGCTCTTTCGGATTCAATTACCCCTGACCAAGAGGAACAGTTCGAGCGGCCCCCATGAATGCCAAGGCTGCCATCCTGGTGGTAGATGACGAAGAGGGCGCCCGCGTCTCGATCACGCGTGCCCTCGAGCCCCTGGGCTACGCCGTGCACAGCGTGCCTTCGGCGGAGGAGTGCCTGGCTTTCCTGAAAAGGGAGAACGTGGACGTCGTGCTTTGCGACGTCCGGCTCGATGGCATGGACGGGCTGGACCTTCAAAAGCGGATTCACGCCGAGTATCCGGACATTCCCGTCGTGATGATTACGGCCTATGCGGCCATCGAGACAGCGGTGCGGGCCCTGAAGCAGGGCGCTTATGACTATATCAGCAAGCCGTTTTCCGCGGAGGAGGTGAGGGGCGCCATCCGAAGGGCGCTGGAAAGCCGGCGGCTGCGATTGGAGAACGATTCCCTGCGCGGCGTGGTTCAGGATGCCCAAGAGGAAATCTGGATCGGCGAGTCCGCGGCGAGCCGGAGGCTCTACGAGCAGTCGGCGCAGGTGGCCGACAGCAAGGCGACCGTGTTCATCAGCGGCGAGAGCGGGACAGGCAAGGAGATTCTGGCGCGCCACCTCCATGCCCACAGCCCGCGTCGCGGCCAGGTCTTCGTTGCGGTGAATTGTGCTTCGCTTCCTGAAAATCTGGCGGATTCGCAGCTCTTCGGACACGTGCGCGGCGCGTTCACCGGCGCGGTCTCCAATCAGCGCGGATACTTGGAGATGGCGAGCGGGGGCACCCTCTTCCTCGATGAGCTATCCGAGCTGAAGACGGAGGTGCAGGCCAAGCTCCTCAGAGCCCTCGATGAGCACAAGGTCCGGAGATTGGGGTGCGAACGGGAAACCGCCGTCGATGTCCGCATCCTGGCCGCAGCCCAGGATGTCCCCGAACGGCTGGTCGAAAAGGGGAAGCTCAGGGCAGACCTCTTTTTTCGCCTGGGTGCGATTCAGCTCCGCGTTCCCCCCTTGCGGGAACGCACCCAGGACATCCCGGGTCTTGCGCTTCATTTCCTGCGTCGTTTCTCCCGTGAGCTGAAGAAGCCTATCGGGGGCCTAGAAACCGAATCGCTCTCTTGCCTGCAAGATTATCCCTGGCCTGGCAACGTCAGGGAACTCAAGAACGCCATGGAGCGGGCAGCGATTTTCGTGCAGCCCGGCGGCCTGGTGGGGCCTTCGGACCTGCCCGAGAAAGTTCGGGTGGCGACCGGCCCCGGTCACGTCAGCTTCCAGGTCCATTCCCCTTTGTCGCTCAAAGAGGTTTCACGCCTCTACACCGAGCATGTCTTGAGCCTGTGCAAAGGCAACCAGACCCAAGCTGCGAAGATCCTAGAGGTCGCTCCGTCCACCCTCTGGCGTCGCCGCACAGAGAGCGCCCCCCCACAGTAATCGGTCATGTAATCCGCTCCGCCGTTCGGGCTACGCGGATTTAGGGACGGGGTTGTTTCGGCTTCGCCGAACCGGTCCAGTCAAAAACAGAAGAGGCATCTAACTTTCTTGTTTGAAAGTGGTTACACCGCCCGCCGAAGATAGGGGACGCCCCATTGGGTATCTCATGAGACAAGTTTTGGGCTGCCGTGTGATGTCGTCCTTGTCGCCGTCCTCGCTATCGTCCTCGGAATGTGCGCCCGCGTTTCGAGAACGAGCAGGATGCCGCCATGAAACAAGGCCAGGGCGCCTCGTGCTATCGTCCTCGGCCTGGGGAATCACGGCGGTTGTTTCGAGCACGAGCACAAGTACGAGGAAATACTCGCCGGCTCAAGGCAGCTATACGCCGCCTTTGCTGTTATACGCATACGGAAGTGCGGGTGTATTGCCGCATGCGTGTACAAGCTGGACGAAGTCTGGCGAGAGTTGATGAAGGGGGAGGGTGCCTATCCGCTGTTTCGGGCCTCGATTTCTTTTTCTAGTTTCTCCGTCAAACGCTGAAGCTGCTCCGTCTCGAGTTGTTGGAGTTCAAGACCGGCGGTGACAGGTTTTCCAAGGACCTTCTCGCCCAATTGAATTCTGCCAATGAGCTGCCCTTTGAGGATACCCTCTTCGCGGCCTTTCCGAAGCCCCTCCTCCTTCTCTTCTTCGAAAATTCTGGCCAGAGATTCGATCACTGCCGGGGGATCCAAGGGTTTTTCTCCTCTCACCACATTCGGGTCAACTCGTGCCAACCATTTCTTCGCGCGGTCCTCATCCAGGTTCCGCATCAGCCAGTTGGTAAACCATACCAAAACAGTGCGCCAAGTACTACGGTCCACGTCATTATAAATCAAATCAAACGCCTCCTCCAGCGCCCGGTAGATTTCATCACGACTCCTGCTCAAGGAAACTCTCGAGGACGAAGCTCTTGTCCACCCGTTGGGCGTCTTTGAAATTGAGCTCGGAGACCCAGGGCTGCTGCACAAAGCCTTCGATCATCTCGCGGAAAAGCTTGAGGTTGGACAGCAGGAACTTGTATCCGCGGTCGTGGAAATCGTCGGGAGTGGAGGAATTCGTCATGTCGCAAGAATGTGCGGCCGAAGCGTGCCGGGGAGGGCAACAAGAAGGCAGGATAATGTCCGATGCTGGTGTTGCAAGCGCTTAGTGGCATCCGAAGGCGATCTGGGCCGAAAGTCTCTTGGCGGCCGACGGGCACTCGCGATTTCACAGGGGCCGGAAACTGCGGGCTGCTTGCCCCAGACCTCACACCACTGGCCTCGGGTGTTGCCCCTTGGTCGTCCGACGCCACGCGCAGCGGAGCGCGTCAATCAGCTTGCAGAATGAAATGACGCAAGTGCTTTATTCAGATGAGTTACAGTAACACCTTCAATCTGCAAGGTTCCTGCTCCGAACAGCTTGTGCTGCCCACCATTCCGATAAAGCTGTAACTCGTTATTTCAACAAATCTTAGGGATGCACTTCGAGACGCGGCCACCTTGGCTCGGCGGTTGCCTTGGATCATTTCGTCGCTCCTCAAAGCCCCGAGATTCTCAAATCCATGAAAGAAAGGAGAACATCATGAGTCCCCTACAGAAAGCCACTATTCTGATCGTTGGCTGTCTCGCCTGGATATTCGCGTTGGGCATCGGCTTGAGCTGGTACACCTTCGGTTACCTGGACGGGCGCACGGTTACCGAGATGACGATGATGTTGATCCCTCTGCTCGGTGTAGCGACTTTCGTGATTCTGTGGTCCGAGAAAAAGGCGACGCCCGCCACCAACCCGGAGGCTTCGGGATGCCCGCGCTCCGAATCTCTGGAACTCATCCAGCCCCAAGAAAAGAGGTGACGCATGATTCCTTCAACGGTCCGGGGTCAACAGGCTTGTCACGCCAGTGAAAGCATCGAACGACCTGAGGGCAAGGAAGGGCGACTCTTCTACGTGACGACGGCCATTCTTGGCGTCGTCATGGTTCTTCTTGCCGCCCTGTCCCTCGTCTCCCTGATTGCCGTGAACGTGCTTTTCCAGAATTCGCAAATCATGAGGTGAATCATGGTTGCAAACACTGAGGGAAAGATTCTCGCTGAGACCGGGGAAGGCACGGCCGGGCAACCGCCGGCGGAAAAGCGCTTGGGTGAACCCGACGTCTTCAAGGCTCTGCGCCTATGGCATTTCGGTTATGCCTGGTTGGCGACCGTATTTGTGCTGGCGTGCGTTGTTGCGGTTGGACTCTATGCCTACTCGCGTCAGCTTCTTCATGGCGAGATCGTCACGGGGATGCGAACGATCGGCGGCGGCGGCGCCACCTGGGGCCTCTACATCGTCTTCGTCATCTTCTTCATCGGCATCAGCTTCGCCGGTATCTCGCTCGCAGGCCTGATCCGTCTCTTCGGCATCGCCACGATGAGACCGATCGCCAGGATGGCGGAGCTTCTCACTCTTGTTGCCCTTGTCATGGGGGCGCTTTGCGTCCTGGCGGACCTGGGCCAGCCCCTGGCCGGTCTCCTGAACTTGCCGCGCTATGCGCGGCCCATGTCGCCTTTCTTCGGCACTTTTACTCTGGTGATGGGGGGATACCTGTTCGCAAGCTTTGTCTACTTCTTTCTCGATGGCAGGGCGGACGCGGCCTGGTGCGCACAGCGGTCGCTGCACTTCCGATGGCTCTATCGACTGTGGGCGTGCGGCTATGGCGACTCCGCTGCCGAGGTCGCACGCCATCACCGCACAAGCCTGTGGCTGGCCTTGTCGATCCTGCCCCTCCTTGTCGTTGCCCATTCCACCCTTGGATTCATCTTCGGCATCCAGGGCGGACGGCCCGGATGGTTCAATGCCCTGCAAGGTCCCGGCTTTGTCGTGATGGCCGGGGTCTCAGGAACGGGCGTCCTGATTATCCTTGCGGCGCTCACCCGCCAGCTCCTCCGGTTGCATCACGCCATCCGACCCGAGGCCTTCCGGTGGCTGGGCAACCTGCTCTTGATTCTTTCGCTGACTTATCTGTATTTCATGATCGCAGAGGAACTGACGGCCAACTATGCTGCGGCAGAGAGCGAAAGAAAGATCGCACACGAGATTGTCTTCGGCGCCTACAGCACTTTGTTCTGGACCGTCGTAGGCTGCCTGACAACAGCCGCAGGCATCCTCTTCGTCCACTTCCTCAGAGGCGGCGCTTCCATCGGCTGGGTCGCCCTCGCCGGAGTCCTGGTCAACGTTGCCGCGGTCCTCAAGCGATATCTCATCGTCATTCCTTCCCAGACCCACGGGATGCTGCTCCCCTATCCCTCGGGAACTTATATCCCAAGCTGGGTTGAGGTCAGCGTGGTCGTGGGCCTGCTGGCGCTCGGGACGTTGCTCTACATTTCATTCGCCAAAGTCTTCCCCATCGTCCCCGTGGCTTCCCATGGCCCGGTGGAACAGCCGGAGACCATCCCCGCCGAGCCGACCCGTCGCAGGTTTCTGCGAACGATCGCCTTCGGCATCACACTCCTCGGTGGCATCGTCCTGGCGGTCATTGGCTTTGCGCTTTCCTCCAGGTTCGGCACGAAGCCAACCCTGGACCCGGTGATTCCTTACAGCCCCGTGCTGTTCATTGTTGGAGTCGTGATGATCTTCATGTCGGCCGTGGTGTATGAGATCATTCCCTCCGCCAAGTTCCATTCCAAAACCATTTCGTGAAGAAAGGTTCCGGATGCTTTAGGTTTTCCAGGGCAAACCAAACAGCTCATTTGGTAGTTTGTGGCATCGTATTTGCTGCACATATTGCGATGTTTGGACACCGTAGGCAAATCGCAATGACTATCGCCCAAGCTCGGTCAAAGGCAGCAGGTGGCGGCCCTGAACCAACGAAGCCACCTCATACCATCACATTTCGGCGTAGCGCGGCCCTCGTGCTCGGCGTGGTGGCGCTGCTTGGGGCCGCCGGGCCATGGCTTCGGTCATGGACACTTTCTTCGATAGTCGCGCCGAAACTACATCTTGCCCTGTTCGCCGGAGTGCTATCCGCCCTGGCAACTGGCGTATGGTTGGCCAGGCAGTCACTCTATCGGCTTTTGACGAGCCTGCCCTTCGCCGTAACTTTGCTTGGCACGGTGCTCTTCCTGACCGCCCTGGGGACGGTGATTCTGCAAGGTGGTCCGGCTGCGGACTACCCATCCCGCTACGGAAAAGGTCTCGGGGGCGCCATTCTGGCGCTCGGTCTGGACGACCTCTTTCACACGGCTTGGTTCAATGGCCTGCTCGTGCTTCTATCCATAAGCCTGGCACTTGTGGTGGTGCGCCGTCGAGCTTGGCGTTTGCCTCAGTGCGGTTTTCTGCTCTCCCATGGCGGCGTGATTCTCGTCCTGCTTGGCGCGCTTGTGGCAAATGTTTGGGGATTCAAAGGTTTCATCGACCTCCACGAGGGTGAGACGGTTACTGAGGCGGTGAGCATGGACCGCCGCACCCAGGAGATGGAGCGCCGGGCGCTGAATTTCTCACTCCGACTGGATGATTTCGAAATCGAGCGCCATCAGCCGGAATACCGCTTCTACGTTTACCGGATGGAGGGGGAGAAGTACCGGGTGTTACGCTCGCTGGGCTTACGGGATTCGAATGGTTGGGCCTTCCTGGCTGACAGCGGGGCGGAATTCAGGGTGCTTCGAGCGTTTCCCGACTACTACCAGGAGGCGCGGGTGAAAGTCGTGCCGGCAGGCGAGGGCGGCCCGGGGCTGCGGATTCGCTCGGCAAATGACGTCCTGGTGGAGGGCCGGTTGCTGTGGGCAGGCAAACCCGGGCGGGACCAGGCACGGCTGGGGGACTGGGAGCAGGCCGTGCGCTTCGTTTGGGATCGACCGACACCGGACGAGGAGGCCCGAATGGCCGAAGAGGGCCCCGAGGGACACGTATTGGTGGTGGCGGGGGACGGGTGCTGTCCGGCCGAGGAAGTGGCAGTTAAACCTGGGGGCCGCTATCCGATATTGATGGGTCGTTTCCACGTGGAGGTCGGGTCGTACATGCCGGACTTCGTCTACGACATGGAGACGCGCCAGGCCGCCACGAGGTCGTCCGCTCCGAACAACCCGGCGTTATTCGTTTCGATCCGGGCTGAGGGCGAGAGCGGCGTGGAGACGCACCGCTGGTTGTTTGCCCAGATGCCGGACTACGGCGGGCACGGGAAGGCCGAGTCGGGCCCGGCGCTGACCTACCGGCATCTTCCATCGACGCGGCCGCTTCAGCGGGAGCTATTGGTGGTGGGGCAGAGCCGAGAGGTGTGGGAACTAGAGAACGGCCGGGTGAAGGACCGTACCGTTCTCGAGTGTGAGGGCCGCTTTCCGAAGATGCCGGACTACACCTTCCAGTTCCTGGAATCAGCTCGGGAGGAGATCGAGCCCGCCACGCGCTCGAACGAATGGAAGAATCCGGCGGTCGAGATCGAGCTGCGTTACGGCAGCCACGCGGAGTCCCTGCTCTTGCAGGCGATGCATGGCGAGCCCATCCTGCTCCCGGACGGGAGGACCCTGCTGAGCTTCGAGCCAAAGCCGGACGATATCAAGGGGTACCTGAGCCGCCTGTCGGTCATGGACCAGGGTCGCGAAATGGTTCAGAAGACCATCCGGGTCAACGACCCGCTTTCGTACGGGGGATTTCTCTTTTACCAGGCGAATTACCGGAAGGAGGATTCGACCTATTCGGGCATCCAGGTGGTGCGCGACCCCGGGTTGCCGCTGGTCTGGACGGGGATGGTCATGATGTGCCTCGGGGTAGTTTTCAGTTTTTACGTTCGACCTAAGATTCTGCAGCGGGAAAGCATTCCGGCTGCAGAATCTTAAAGGAAGGGAACCGTCATGTCGCTTGAGCTTTCGGGCGGAGGTCACTGGCTTGTTGGCGTCCTGGCAGCGGTTCACGGCGGATCGCTCGTCCTGGCCGCGCCGGGGTCGTTCCTCAAGCGAAAGAGCCTCGAGCGTGCCGCTTTGGTGCTCTTCCTCGCAGCCTTTGCCATCAACACCTGGATCATGGCCGGGCGTTGGATCGAAGCGGGCCGCCCGCCGTTCAAGACGCTCTACGAGACCCTGCTGTTCTACCCGTGGTGCGTTGGATTGGTGACCTTGGTGCTCATTGGGTTGCACCGCCTTCACGTGCTCCTGGCCTTCGCTTCCGGTGTTTCGGTCATTGGCCTGGTCTACGCCCTGACGCATCCGGACGTGGAGATCATCCATTTGCCGCCGGCCTTGCAGAGCGGCTGGTTTGTCCCGCACGTGGTGACCTACTTCGTCTCGTACGCGGCCCTGTTCGCCTCGTGCGTGCTGGCGCTGCTGTCGCTGGCGATCCCGGTTTTTGGCAAGGGAGAGGCCAGGTCGAATGAGCACGCAAATCTGGTCCGTCGATTCGAGAGTCATGCGAACGGTGCGGTGATGTTCGGGTTCAGCGCCCTGACGCTCGGGCTGGTTCTCGGCGCGGTCTGGGGGAAGTATGCCTGGGGCGACTACTGGTCGTGGGACCCGAAGGAGAACTGGGCTTTGGTGACGTGGCTGGCGTATTTGGTCTATCTGCATCTGGAGATGGTCCGGGGCTGGCGCGGTCGCAGGGCCATGGTCCTTTTGGTGGCGGCCTTCGCGGCCGTCGTCTTTACGTACCTGGGGATGAGCCTGCTGCCGACTTCATCGGACAGCCTGCACGTTTATCAATGACGCCCGCAAAGCCCGACCGGAGTGAGCCACGTCGCTGCTGAGAATTCGGCTGAGGCTTTGGCGCTGTGATTCATCCCGCCTGGCGGGCGTGGGATATGCGTGCGGGGGCGCGTCGGGGGGATGCCAGCAGTCCCTCCCACAGGGATCCTGCGGAAACGGGATTCCTCCGACGGGACAGTCGGGGAGATGCTGGCGGTCCCAGGAGGCGCCGGCATCGCGCGGGGGCGCGTCCCGCGTTCCTCGTAGCCGAGGCGCATGTGCGCTTCGGAATGGACGGGTTCAGAAGTGCGGGCGCGCTTTTGAACCGGTAGACTACCCGATGTTATGTCCTCCATCCTTGGGCAGTATTTCCTCAATCACAGGCTCGATTCGAACGAAATCGAATGGCAGATGGCCGAGCTGGCCAAGGCTGGCTACCAGGGCATCCTCGCCCATGCCCGGCCCGGCCTGCTCACGCCTTACATGTCCGAGGCCTGGTGGGAGGCCATGGACCAGTGCCTGGAAATGTGCCGCCGCACGGGAATGGAATTCTGGATTTGGGACGAGGACTATTTCCCGAGCGGGCTCGCCGGTGGCCGCGTGGTCTGGGAGAATCCCGGTCTGGTTGCCCGCTATCTCGATTTCCCGACGGCCCGAGTCGAGGGTGAAGGCCCCTTCGAGGTCGATTTTTCACCTGGCATGCTTCTGCGCGCCTTCGCCATCGAGCCGGCCGATGGAGAGGCTCGAAAAACTTTACATGACCTCACCCGATTTTGCGGGACCCGCCGGCAGACGTGGTCTCGATCGTGGATCAAGCATCACGCGTATTCGCCACTCATCGACCCGATCTCAAATCCACACTGGCGCTCGATCATGGGGGACAACCGGTTCGCCCTGCGGTGGCGTCCGCCGAGGCCCGGTGCTTACCGCATCGTGGGTGTCGTGATGCGAAGTCTCGCGGGCCTGTATCCGGACATTTTGAACCCGGAGAGCACTCGTCGTTTCATCGAATTGAGTTATGCGCCCTATTTTCATCGTTATGAACAGGAATTTGGCCGGCGCATCCGCGGCGCCTTCACGGACGAACCGAGCCCGGGCGGCCCCCTGTTCCCTTGGACGCCGCGGTTTCCGGAAGCTTTTCGGGCGGATCATGGGTACGAACTGAGCGACCATCTTCCCCATCTCGCGCTTGACCTGGACGATCGCACCCCCGCGGTCCGGCATCATTATCGTCTGACTCAGCACCGGCTGCAGAGCGAGGCCTATCCGGCGCAGATTGCCCGCTGGTGCGATGACCATGGCATCTTGGCGACGGGTCATCTTTCCCGCACCGAGTGGCTTTCCCTCACTGCCGGATGGTGGCCGAACCAGCTTCGCTGTTACCAGTTCATGCATATTCCGGCCGCGGACCCGCTGGGCTCGAGTTGCGGCTGGGCGGATGCCTGCTCCTACCATACGGGTATAAAGGTTGTTTCCTCGGCGGCTCATCTTTTCGGCCGTGCCCAGGCCTCGAGCGACGCTCTTGCAGTTGTGGGCGATGAAGCCAGCATTCGTGACCTCAAGTTCATGCTGGATTATCAGATGGTCCTCGGGCTGAACCACTTCAGCATTCACGGCCTGAGCACCTCGCTGGACGGGCCCCGGAAAGACGAGGTGCCCCCATCGATCTTCTATCAGCACACCGAGTGGAGGTACATGGGCGTTCTGCTGGAGCACGTGCGCCGGACCTGCGAAGCCCTCACGGGCGGGGCTCACGCCTGCGGGCTCGCCCTTCTCTACCCCTCGACGAGCCTGGCCTGCCAGCTCCAGGCCGGCGCGGACTGGTATCGATGCCCGGGTGAAGTCCTGGCCAATCTCCCGGACGAGACGGCCATCCATCGTCTCGTGGAAACGCTGCTGAGCCACCAGCGGGATTTTGATTTCATTGATGAGGTCACTCTGCGGGAGAGCATCGACGGCCGTGGCCGGCTCTCAACGCCCGAGCCTTACCGCATCGTTCTCCTGCCTCATCTGCGGTACATCGACGGCCGCACCGCCGACGCCCTTCTCCGTTTTGCCCACGCTGGCGGCCAGGTGCTCGCCATCGGGTTCATGCCCCAGGCGATCTCGACCGACCTGGACAGCCCGGTCCAGGCCTGGGCCGATGAGTCCATCCGATTCTCCGAGGTTCTGGACGAGGAGGCTCTCGCCCAGTGCCCCGGTCTGACGGTCGAGGGGGAGGGGGCGCGGGATGTCTTCGTTCTTCGACGCCTCGTAGGCCGGGGCCGCCGCACGTTTGTGCTGAATCGGCGCGAGCAGCCCTTCGATGGCCTCGTCGACGGCGAGGAGGTCTTTCTGCCTCCTCGCGGCAGTGTGCTGCTGGCGCGGACGTCCAGGAAGAAGCGGCCGGCAGGGCATGCCGTCCGGGTTCGCGCCGCGTGGTTGGATTTTCGGTCGGGCGGGGCACTCGATGGCTTCATCGACCTTTCAGCGGGCTGGACCGTCACGTTCGAGCGCAATCACGTGCCGTTGCATTTCTGGCACGTCTTGCCTGCGGAGGGGCCCCGTCTTGATGCCCCGATCTTTTCGCAGCCCGGCATTGATCTTCTTGCCCGGGAGCGTGATTCCGCCGCAGACGGTGACGGCCCCATCCGTTACTATCTCCGTTTCATGCTGGAAGGGCGTATCCCTGATGCGAGGCTCGTCATGGAGGACAGCACCATAGCCGGGGATTGGCGGGTCTACGTGAACGATGTGCGTGTCGATGGATGGAAGCGCGCGAGGGTCTTCGATTGTCGTAACATCGAAGCTCCGATCGACCACCTCCTCCGCGGCGGCTCGACTCCCGCACTGAACGTCGTGACTATCGAGGCGGCCGGGCAGGGCCGACGGCTGTGCGAAATTCCCTACCTCTATGGTTCCTTCACCTGCGCATATCGTTTCACACATTTCTCGTTCCCCTTCCTCAGGGGGCCCGCGGGCCCGATGCTCCTCGATGCGCTGCTTCCCTGGCCCGCCGTCGGTTATCCGACCTTCTCCGGAACGGCCACCTATCGCCGGGGCGTCTCGCTGGCGAAGGGGGGGGTGTTCGCCCTCGATCTCGGCCGCGTCGAGGATGTCGCCGAGGTGCGCTGGGATGGCCACTCCCTCCCGCCGATGGCCTGGCCGCCCTATCGGTGCGTTCTTCCCCGCTCGACACGCGGCGAGCATGTTCTGGCCATTGACGTCACCAATCCTCCGGCCAATCGCAATCGAGGCGCCCGCCTGACCGCAGGTCTCCTCGGTCCCGTTCTTCTTCTTCCCTCTTCCTGACTCAGTTCCTGCCATGGACATCCGATTTGATGGAAAGACGATCCTCGTAACGGGCTCGGCTTCGGGCATTGGCCGCGGGATTGCCACGGAGTTTGCCGCTTCGGGTGGCAACGTGGCCGTGGCCGACATCAACCTCGAAGGGGCGCGGAAGACCGCCGCGGAGTTGGAATCCGCGCACGGCATCCGGGCTCTCCCCGTGCACGCGGACGTGACGCGGAAGGCGTCGGTCCAGGACATGTCGGCCCGGGTCATGGAGCGATTCGGCCGCATCGACGTCCTGATCAACAACGCGGGCGTCACCCTTTCGTATCCTCTGGTGGAGTTCCCCGAGGACAAGTGGGATTTGACCCTAGGCATCAACCTGAAGGGTTATTTTCTGGTGGCACAGGCTGTCGTGCCGCACCTGATCGCCGGCGGCCGCGGCGGCGTCATTGTGAATATCGCCTCCAAGACCGGCTTGCGAGGCTCCGCGGACAACTCCGCTTACAGCGCATCCAAGGGCGGCGTCGTCATCATGTCCCAGGGCTGGTGCCGCGAATTCGCCAAGCACCAGATTCGGGTCAATTGCGTGTGCCCCGGCAACGTTCTCTACGGCAGCGGAAGCTGGAGCGACGAATACAAGCGCGCCTGCGCCCGAAAACTGGGCATTCCCGTGGAGGACGTAGAAAAATTTTATATCGACCAGGTGCCCCTCAAGCGCCCCTGCTCCATTCAGGACGTGGCCAACCTGGCCGTCTTCCTCGCCTCGGACCGGGCTGCGTACATCACCGGGTGCGCCTACCTGGTCGACGGCGGACAGGAAATGCGATAGTACACGCGTACGGAGATGCAAATGCACTTCCGTATGCGTGTGCTCACCTGGTCTCCAATCCCTCCCTTCATGGACTGCGTCGCTTCGATGGCCGAGGCCGCAACTTCCGTCACACCCGCTCTTCCCCTCGCCTTCCACATCGGCGGCATGCACTGCGCCGGCTGCGTCTCCACGGTGGAGGCCGCCATCGCCAAGGTGCCTGGAGTCGCCTCCGTCGCGGTCAATCTCGCCACGGAAGCCGCCCGGGTGTGCCCGGCGGACATTGGGCTGGACCCGCAATCCGTGATTCGCGCGGTGCAATCCGCCGGCTACGAGGCGAGCCTGTTGACGGCGTCCACTGATCCGCGTGATGCCGAGCGCCGGCAGAGGCTCGAAATTGTCCAATGGAAGCGGAGGCTTCTGCTCGGGCTCGTGTTCGGTCTACCCGTCACGGCGTTGAGCATGGCGCATGACGTATTCCCGGCCTTTCATTTTCCGGCCCGCGAATGGGTCCTTCTCGTGCTGGCCTTTCCCGTCCAGGTGGGAGTTGGCGGCGCTTTTCTCGCGGGCGCCTGGCGCGCCTTCCTTCACGGCCGAGCCAACATGGATACCCTGGTCACCCTGGGCTCCGGTGCTGCTTTCCTTTTCAGCCTCGTGCAGACGTTCCGTGGCGACCCCGCGGTCTACTATGACAGTTCGGCCATGATCCTCACCTTCATCGCCCTCGGCCGCACCCTGGAGGCCGGGGCGCGCCACCGGACTTCCGAGGCCATTCGCACGCTCATGGATCTCGCGCCCGAATCCGCCACCGTCCTTCGCGACGGCGGGGAACACAGGGTCCCCCTTGCCGCCGTTCGCGCCGGCGATCGCCTCCGCGTCCAGCCCGGAGCGAAAATTCCGGTGGACGGACGCCTCGTGGAGGGTCATTCCACCGTGGACGAGGCGATGATGACCGGAGAAAGCACGCCAGCAGAGAAGTTTCCCGGCGATGGAGTGACCGGAGGCACGCTGAACCAGCAGGGAACCTTTCTCATGGTAGCCACACGGGTCGGTTCGGAAACGGCCCTGGCGCGGATTGTCGAGACCGTACGCCAGGCGCAGGGGTCGAAGGCGGCGGTGCAAAGGCTTGCCGACCGAGTAGCTGGGGTGTTCGTGCCCGTAGTGGTCCTGATCGCCGGACTGACCTTCCTCGGCACGATGCTGGGCGCTGGGGGAACGGCCGACTGGACCGACGCCGTGCTCCGGATGGTCGCCGTGCTGGTCATCGCCTGTCCCTGCGCCCTCGGCCTCGCAACGCCCACCGCCGTGCTCGTCGGCACGGGCCGCGGGGCCTCCCTGGGAATCCTGATCAAGGACGCACCGGCCCTCGAACAGGCAGGCCGCATCGGCTGTGTCGTCTGGGACAAGACCGGCACTTTAACGCGGGGCGAGCCCAGGGTCTACAAGGTCCAGCCGGAGGTCGGCGTGACCGACGCCGAGGTGCTGGTTCTGGCCGCCTCGGCGGAGCTCCATTCGGAACACCCGCTGGGACGCGCCATCGTCGCTGAAGCCCATCAGCGCGGACTGAACCCGCGTCCGCCCGACGAGTTCCAAGCAGAGGCCGGTCTGGGCGTCCACGCCAGGATTGGGGGGACATCCCTCGCCGTCTGCCGGTGTCTGGACCGTCCCGCGGGCTTCGAAGGCATGAGCGTGGTCTCCGTCCTGCGGGACGGCCGCACCCTGGGTCGCATCGCACTCGGCGACACCCTGAAGGCAGGAGCCCGGGAGGCCATCGACGACCTTCGGAAGCTGGGCATCGCGTCGGTATTGATGACGGGCGACCACAGCGGGGCCGCGGAGATCGTGGCCCGCGAGACCGGCATCCGAGAGGTCTACGCAGAGGTCAAACCCACGGAGAAGGCCGACCGGATTGCGAAGCTTCGGAGTCGGGTAGGGGCTGTGGCCATGGTGGGTGACGGCATCAACGACGCCCCCGCCCTGGCGGCGTCCGATCTCGGCATCGCCATGGGGCGCGGAACGGACATTGCCATGGCGGCGGGCCACATCACTCTGATCGGGAATGATCCCCGAGGCGTCCCCAGGGCCATCCGCCTGAGCCGGCAAACTCTTCGGGTCATCCAGCAGAACCTCTTCCTGGCCTTTGTGTACAATATCCTGGCCATTCCGTTGGCGGCCATGGGAAAGCTCAACCCGATGATGGCTGCACTGGCCATGGCCCTCAGCTCCGTCTCCGTGGTCATGAATTCCTTGCGTCTCCGACGCTTCCGGATGGAATAGATGCCGCCTTGAGATGCGCCTGTGTCCTTCCGTCATCCAGCCCTGTTGAGAGACATTCATGAAAAGACGAATCGTCATTGCCGGCGCCACCGGCTACATCGCCTCCCAAGTCCTTCCGGCTTTCCAGGAGCGGTATGACTGCGTCCTCCTGGACGTCAAGAAAACGACCCGCGATGGACGCGAGCTGCCCGGCGTCCATCTTGCCGACGTTTCCGACACGAACCTGGAGGCCTATAGGGAACACTTCCGAGGTGCGGATACCGTGGTCAATCTGGTCTACTGCGCCTCCCGGCAGAGCACTCCGGACTCCTATTTTGAGGAGCGGAAGAACATCGACGTAGCGCGGAACCTGTTCGAGATCGCCCGGCAAGAGGGCGTCCGCCGCGTCGTGGCTGCGAGCTCGAACCACGCCGCGGACTGGTACGAACAGCTTTACTGGCAGAAGAGATTTGACAAGTTCGGGACGGATGTCCGGCCCCTCTCCAACAATTTTTACGGATGGTCCAAGGAAGCTTACGAGCACCTCGGCTTTGTCTATGCCTGTGGAGCACTCGGCAGACCGATCGAAGTGGTCCTGATCCGGATTGGGGGGCCCCGGGAGGCCACGCTCGGCGCCAGCCAGGGCAATCTGCACTCGATGGTCCGCCAGCTTGCCGTCTACATCAGTCCCCGGGACCTCCAGCAGCTCTTCGTCAAGTCCATCGAGGCGCCGGACATCCGCAACGAGCACGGCGTGCCGTTCCAGATCTTTTTTGGGATTTCCGGCAACACCCGCGCCTTCTGGAGCATTCTCAATGCGCGCCAAGCGATCGGGTACGATCCGCAAGACGATTCCGAGGTCAAATTTGCCGAGGATATCGCCCGATATCTTGTTCCCCTCGAGCGGCAGCAGCGCGGCGATAACTCGTAGACGAGTTTGCAAGTGCACCCGCACTGACGAACTCGTCTACCCCAGGAAACCCTGGCGAAAGATGCAACCTCGATCGTGCTCCAGTTACGACATGGCAAGATTTGAATTGCCTCAAGGGTCTTTCTTCGTCTCGGCCACCGGGGCCTCCGATCGAGCGCCGGCTGCGGGCGCGACCGCGGCCTGGGCGAGAAAAGCCTTTCGAAACTCCTCGAGTGACGAGGCAGGCCCATCGGCCATCCGAGAAAGGGATTCGTAGACACGTGCGGGGTCCGTCGTGATCCTCCGGCACAGTTCGCGTGTGGCGCCCAGGAAATAAGAAATTTTCCGGTCCACCAGCGGTCCGATCAGAGGAGAGATGGACTTCACGATCGTTCCCAGAATCAGGCTATCGAATTTGAAATAGAGATGTACCCAGTTTCGCATTCTGGCTTCGATGACCTCCTCATACTCGACCACGACCACGGCCTGGCCCCGAATTCGGATCAGGTCGCCGTCATACCGGCCGACGGCGTAGTAGATGCGTTTCCCGGGCTGACTGAAGGCCAGGGAGAAGGTGCCGCTGGCGCCGGCCCCATCCTCGGCTTCAAAGGTGCCATCTCCGTTGTCACGTACCCGATATTCTTGGATGCCTAACGCCCGCACCGCGTCCGCCGCCAGGGGAAGGCGTTCCAGCAGGAAGGTATAGATGCGTGCGGTGCCGGTGAATTCCACCGCGTCCAGGACCCGGAAAAGCGTCCGATGCTCAGTCACTCCTCGGACCTTATCCCGCTCCCCTTCCGCCAGAAGGTCGAAGGGGATGCTCCCTCGATCCTTTGCGGCCATTTCGGCCAGGCCAGCCCACGGGCGGAGCAGGGAAGCGGCAACAACCGCCTGGAGGAGACACCGGGGCATGATTTCCGAGAAACCTCAACGGTCCGGGGCGGGAGGCTCGGATCGGGGGACGCATCCATGCGGACGGGCCGCTGAATTCCGCTGCGCCCTTGAGGCTCGCGGATTTCGGAGCGGGCTAGAACATGCGGCTCAGGGCGCTGGCGATCGCCTGCCCGATTCCCGCGACGGCAGCCGCAATCATCTCGGAAATGCCGAAGAGGACACCGGCTACGAAGAGTCCACACGCCACATTGTCCTCTTTGATCTCCTTGGCCAGGTCGATTTCCGTCGCCACCTTGTCCAGGGCCTTGAATGCCCAGGTCACGCCTACGGAGGCCAGCCCGACACCGATCAACACGTTCACCACGGCCCCGATGAACGAACCGATGTTGGCCCCCACGCTGATGGACTCGCCGATCTGCGAGATTCCGGTGGAGATGACCTTGGTGTAGGCGATGACCACGCCGGCGCTCATGAGCCCAACCGCCTTGTTCTTCTTCAGAAGCTCATCCGTGATCTTGATGTCCGGCAGCACCCGTCCCATGATTCGGAGGCCAATGACGATTGACGTGACCGCCAGGCCCAATCCAAGAATGATCTGCAGTGCCCCACCCAGCAGAGCCAGACCGATTCCCACATTCGAGGACCCTGCGCCGGATGCGGCTTCCGCCAGCACCGGATTCAGGCCCCAGACGCCCAGAAGCATTGAAGCGCACACGCCACCCCGAACAGCCCTGCTCAACCAAGTCCTGCACATGACAATCACCTCTCTACATGACCCTCGAGACCATACATGTCCCCGGGCGAGGCCTCATGGGTTTTTTCGATTCCAGGGGCTTCGCCAAGACCGAATCATTGTGCCTATCTTTCCCCGTTTATGCAATAGTTTTTTGAGGCAGCGCTTTGCTGACGCTTGATCCTTTCGGGCATCTTTCGTAAGCTTCATGACATGGTCCTTTCCGCCGCCCAGATTGAATTTTACCGGCAGAGCGGCTACCTCGTTCTTGAGGACATCTTGCGGCATGAAGAAGTGGAGGCTCTCAAGGATCGGACCCACCTCGCGGCGCGCGGCGAGACGGCTAAAGGCCACTCCGTCACGCGCCAGATCGAGCCGGCCCTCGCGGGTCATCCCGGGATGGCCGCCGGCGAAGGGTATGCCTTGCGGAAGATGGTCCGGCTGGCGCATGCGGACCCGATCTTCCGGGCCCACGTTGAGCGTCCCGTGATCGTGGACTGCATCGTCAGCCTGCTGGAATCCGAGAACATCAAGCTCTACCAGGACCAGCTCTTCATGAAGCCGCCTCGCATCGGCTCGCGGCAGCCTTACCACCAGGACCAACCGCTGGGCTTCCACATCGATCCGCCCCACCTGATCGCGTGCTGGACCGCGCTCGATGATTCCACGCTGGAGAACGGCTGTCTCCGGGTCCTGCCGGGCACGCACCGGTCCGGCGTATGGCCCCGGGAGCGCCTTCAGGAGCTGGAGGCCCGGGCGCGAGAGTGTCCTCCGCCCGAGGAAGTGCCCATTCCCCTCAGGGCCGGGAGCTGCAGTTTCCATCACGGTCACCTGCTCCATTGCAGCGAGGCCAATCGATCCGACTGCCGCCGCTGGGGTTACGCGGTCCATTATGTCCCCGCAGAGGTCCGGTACACGGGTCCCGAACCCCGGCCGGATTTCCTGCTCATCCGGGGTCAGTCGAAGTCGGGTTGCATTTAGCCCGCACTTCTCAGTCGGTGTGTTCGAAATGCGCTCCGCGGGCTTCGACTCGAACGACGTGCGTCACTCTCGCTCAGGGTGAGCCTGGTACGAGGCGTCCAGAAGGCCGGGGCGAAGCCTGAATTCCAAGGAATTCCTGCACAGGCGAAAATCGAGTGTGCGGGTGCGCCTTGTGAGAAACCCGGGCGAGCATCCCTGTTCCAGAGTGCACCCGTACTTCTGAGCTGGGATACTCGTAGAGGCTTCCGTTGTGATCAGCCGTATGGGGGGAATAAGGGACGGCGGACCCATGGCCTCACCGATCCGATCCCGAACCGCAGTATCTAAAGTGCGAACCGGGCTCTTGAACTACCCGGGCGGAACGGTTAAAGTTTAGGTGTTATCTTTCCACGGCCGCGTCCGCTTCCCGGATGACCTCGTTGGGAGATATCCCATTGGGATTCGGCGAGCACCGGCGGAGATATCCTTTCATCAATCCGATGACTGATTTCTTCCCTCTGGGCTAGTGCTGAGTAAGCAAACGAGGTGATCCCGTGATGGTCATTGCTCATCGAAGCACTAGGGGCGGATTTTCATGGCAGCGATGACCCTGTCTCAAGCCGCTGGAAGCCAGCGGAGCGCACGCGACTTTACCCTCCTCTTCCGGGACGCCCCGGCCTTGAATGGAGCGCTTCTGGATGTACATCGTCCCCTGCTGATCGTGAGAAAGGATGGGCAATACGAGCTCGGGACGGCGGACGGCATGTGGAATGGAGAATCCCGCGACAGGGAAGGAAGTCCGATAGCCGCGGTCGTGCCCCCCTGCTCGTTGAAGAACCTGGGCGACGTCTCCTTTTGCTCGGATCACCGCTTGGAGTACCCATGCTTTGCCGGAGCGATGGCGAACGGGATCGCCTCGGTGGAAATGGTTGAAGCCATGGGGCGTGCGGGGATGCTGGCCTCCTTCGGGGCGGCCGGGCTGTCCGTGCGTCAAGTCGAGGCGGCCATCGATCGCGTCTTGGGGTCTCGCGGGGATATGCCGTTCTGTTTCAATTTGATCCACAGCCCCAACGAGCCGGGCCTGGAGGCTGCCGTCGTTGATCTCTATCTGCGGCGCGGGATTCGCTTGGTCGAAGCGTCCGCCTACCTGGACCTGACGCGGCCCGTGGTGCGCTACCGCGTTCACGGCATCCACCGGGACTCGTGTGGCCGCGTGGTGACTCCGAATCGGATCATTGCCAAGGTATCCCGTGTGGAAGTTGCCTCAAAATTTTTCGCTCCGCCGCCGCATAAATTTCTCCAGGACCTGGTCGCAGCGGGCGACATCTCGGAGGAGCAGGCCGGCTTGGCCTCAGAGATTCCCATGGCCCAGGACCTGACGGCCGAGGCAGATTCTGCTGGCCATACGGACAATCGGCCCGCCATCACCTTGATCCCGACCCTGCTGGCGTTGAGGGACCAGGCTCAGTCGAAGGCAGGTTATGCAGAGCCGCTCCGGGTGGGCGCTGCCGGAGGAATTTCCACGCCTGCGGCCGCGGCTGCGGCCTTCACCATGGGGGCGGCCTACGTGGTCACCGGCTCTGTCAACCAGGCCTGCGTGGAGTCCGGCTCGTCGGACATCGTGCGAGAGATGCTGGCGCAGGCCCAGCAGGCGGACACGATGATGGCCCCGGCGGCGGACATGTTCGAGATGGGCGTAAAGGTCCAGGTACTGAAGCGCGGGACGATGTTCGCCATGCGGGCCGCCAAGCTCTATGAGCTGTACCGTTCGTGCGCCGGCCTGGAGGAGATTCCGCCCGAGGAGCGTGCCTGGCTGGAAAAAAACCTGTTCCGAGCATCTCTGGATGAGATTTGGAAGCAGACCCGGGAGTTTTTTCTTGTCCGTGACCGTTCTCACCTCGACCGGGCCGAGAAGGACCCGAAGCACAAGATGGCCCTGGTCTTCCGCTGGTATCTGGGGCACGCCTCACGCTGGGCCAACGCGGGCGAGCCCTCTCGAAAAATCGATTATCAGGTCTGGTGCGGGCCGGCGATGGGGGCTTTCAATGAATGGGCCAGGGGCTCCTTCCTCGAAGCGGCCAGGAATCGCCGCGTGGTCACCGTGGCCCTCAACATCCTGTACGGCGCGGCCGTGCTCCTCCGCCTCAACGCTCTTCGCCTCCAGGGCATCCCAGTTCCTCCCGACTGGCTTCGCACGGCGCCTCTGGAGCTCGAACCTCTTCAGAACCGTTTGAATGGACACAAGGAACGATAGCGTGAAGCCTTCAGAACCGTCTCAGGCCACCCCCCTGGCCATCATCGGCATCGGATGCCTGTTCCCTCGGGCTGAGGGACCCGAGGCCTACTGGGCGAATATCTTGGGTCAAGTGGACGCCATCACCGAGGTTCCGGAGACCCATTGGCGGCCGAGCGACTACGTCAGTGCGGACCCCAAGACACCGGACCGGACCTACACGGCCCGGGGTGCGTTCCTCTCTCCCATCGATTTCAATCCCTTGGAGTTTGGCATCTCCCCGAAGGACATCGAGGCCACGGATACGACCCAGCTCCTGGGCCTCGTCGTCGCCAAGCAGGCCCTCCAAGACGCCGGCTACTGGCCGGAATCCACCTTCAACCGCGAGCGCGTCAGCGTGATTCTCGGAGTGACGGGCACTCTCGAGCTCGTGATCCCGCTCGGTGCCCGACTGGGACACCCCATCTGGCGTCGAGCCCTTCGCGAGGCCGGCGTGGAGCACTCGGTCGCCGAGGACGTCGTGAAAAGAATCTCCGATTCCTATGTCGGCTGGCAGGAGAATTCCTTCCCCGGCCTCCTCGGCAACGTGGTGGCCGGCCGGATTGCGAACCGGCTGAACCTGGGTGGGACGAACTGCGTCGTGGATGCCGCGTGCGCCAGCTCCCTGAGCGCTTTGCATCTCGCCGCTCTGGAGCTCTCCTCGGGCAAGAGCGACATCGCCATCACGGGCGGGCTCGATGCCTTCAATGACATCTTCATGTTCATGTGCTTCAGCAAGACACCCGCGCTGTCTCCGAGCGGGGAGGCCAAACCCTTCGACGCACACGCGGATGGCACCATCCTGGGCGAGGGATTGGGCGTCCTCGTGATCAAGCGCCTGGCTGACGCGGAGCGAGACGGGGACCGTATCTATGCCGTGATTCGGGGCATGGGTTCATCGAGCGACGGCCGCGGCAACGCCATCTACGCCCCTTGCGTGGCCGGGCAGGCCCTTGCCCTCCGGGACGCGTATCGGCGTGCGGGCGTGACTCCGGACACCATCGAGCTGGTCGAGGCCCACGGCACCGGCACGAAGGTCGGGGACGCGATCGAGGTGGCCGCGCTCACCGAGGTTTACCGGGCCGCCAAGAAAGAGGGCGTCTGGTGCGCCCTGGGGTCCGTCAAGTCGCAGATCGGGCACACCAAGGCCGCGGCGGGCGCGGCGGGCCTGATCAAGACGGCGCTTGCACTGTATTGGAAGGTTCTGCCGCCTACCATCAAGGTGCGCCAGCCGATGGATGCCCTGGCATCGGGCGCGACACCCCTCTACGTCAACACGGAAAAGCGCCCCTGGCTGCCGCAGGCAGAGCATCCCCGCCGAGCCGCCGTCAGCTCCTTCGGCTTCGGCGGAAGCAACTTCCACTGCGTCCTCGAAGAGCATGCCGGGGCCATGCCGGGCGTGGCATGGGATGGAGACGTCCAGATTCTGACCTTTTCGGGTGGTGACGTTGCCGGACTCCGGCAGAAGGTCGGCGCGTGGCCTGCTGAGCTCGCTTGGCCCGAACTTCGGAGGCGGGCAGCTCTCGCCCGGACGCGCTTCGACCCACGTGAAGCGTGCAGGCTGCTGGTCGTGGTGGAACGCGGCCGGACGGACATGGCGAAGCTCCTAGCTGCGGCAGCCGAGCGGATGTCGTCCTGCGGAGGAGAGTCCTCCTGGAACCTGGCTGATGGGGCCTTCTTCGGCGCCGGCAAGGCGGAGGGCCAGCTCGCGCTCCTCTTTCCCGGTCAGGGTTCGCAGTACGTCGGAATGCTTCGGGACCTGGCTTGTCATTTTCCCTCGATGCAGGAAACGCTCGCCCAGGCAAATGACGTTTTCGCCGAGGGCAAGACGCAGGCGCACGGCGAGCGGCTCGTGGACTTCATCTATCCTCACTCGATCTTCGGCGAGGAGGACCTGGCTCGTCGGGAGGATGCCCTTCGGGCAACACCCATCGCCCAGCCCGCAATCGGTGCGGTCAGCCTGGGTGGCTTGAGAGTCCTCGAAAGCTTTGGACTCCGCCCGGATGCGGCTGCGGGCCACAGTTTTGGCGAGTTAACCGCGCTCTGCGCCTCGGGCCGGCTCAGCGCCGAATCTTTCTTCTTCCTCTCGAGGCTGCGCGGCCGGCTCATGGGAGAAAGTGCCGGCGACCGCGGCGGCATGCTGGCCGTCCAGGCCACCCCGACAGCGGTGGAGACCGTCCTCCGAGAGGAGGGACTGCATCTGACTCTCGCCAACAAGAATGCTCCAGGTCAAACCGTGCTATCGGGGCCGACTCCGGAAATAAACCGTGCGGCTGAAGCATTCTCCAAGCGGGAAATCGCCCAGAGGCGTCTGCCGGTCTCTGCGGCTTTTCATAGCCCGCTCGTTTCCGCGGCCCGGGAGCCGTTCCGCGCGGCGCTCTCCGGGGTGACCCTTTCGAGGGGCCGTTATCCTGTATTCGCCAACTCCACCGCCAGGGAATACCCGGACTCCCCGGAGGAGAGCATGGACATCCTGTCGAGCCAGATGACTTGCCCCGTCGAGTTTGTCTCGGAGATTCAGAATTTGTACCAGGCGGGCGTCCGAACCTTCCTCGAGGTCGGGCCCGGCGCGCGTCTCTCCGGACTCGTCCGGGCGATCCTCAGGGAGAGTGCCCACGCGGTGTCAGCCCTCGATGCTTCCTCCGGAAAACGCTCAGGATTCCTCGACTTGGCTCGTGTCCTCGCTCAGCTTTCCGCCCTGGGGCATGAGGTCCAACTCTCCTTGTGGGACGGTGACCGACGGTGGGCCGACGACCCAGCGGCCGGAAAGAAGCCCTCCATGACCGTCTCCCTCTGCGGGGCCAACTATGTGCATCCCAGGCCCCCTCAGCCCCCACTGCTTCCGAAAATGACGTCCCCGCAGGCCGCCGGGCCTGCCCCGTTGGGGCCTGGCCCTTCGGAAAGCGCTCGCCCGCCCCGCCGGGACATTCCCGCGCCCGCGGGACCCATCTCGCCGGAACCAGCACCGGAGGTTCCGGTATGCCCGAGCGCCCGTGCCCCGGTTTCCTGCATGGACGCCTTGCGCATCACGCAGGAAGGCCTGGCGGCCCTCCAAAAATTCCAGGAGCAGACCGCCCATCTCCACCGCCGGTTTCTTGAAGGGCAGGAAGCCGCCCAGAGGAGCTTCCAGGCGCTGCTCGAGCAGCAGCAGCGTTGGCTCGAAGCTTCTCTGGGGGTGACATCCGCGTCGGGCCCGATGTCACCTGAGGCCCGTGCGACTCGGCCACCTTCGGAAAAAGTCGATCCGGCGGCCGAGCTGGCGTCCCGGCCCGAGCCCCAGCCTGAGGCCAGCCCGCCGAGTGCCCGTGCCAGCGCGGACGGTCCGCCGCCCTCCTCCGCTCGCACACCGGTCGCGCCTCTCTCTCGTGGCCGTGCGACCGATCCGCCATCGTTTCCCGCCGCTCCTTCGCGGGAATTGGCGGGGGCCTTTGGGCCGCCCGGGCCTCCGCACCCGCCGACGGTGACCCCCGCTGTTGATTCCGGTGCGTCACCCCTGGCCGGGCCGAATGGGCACGAAGGGACTTCGCGAGATGAGTACCAAAGAGGCCTGCTCGCCATCGTCTCCGAGAAGACGGGCTATCCGGTGGAGATGCTGGACCTCGACATGCAGTTGGACTCTGATCTCGGCATCGATTCGATCAAACGCGTTGAGATTCTGTCTGCGATTCAGGAACGGTTCGCCGGGCTGCCCGAATTCAAGTCCGAAAGCCTTGGAGATTTCCGAACCCTGATGAACGTGCTCGACTTCCTAGACCGCTCCGCGCCGCCGTTGCTGCGGGAATCTCAGCAGCGTCCAGGGACGCCGTCACAGAAGGAGCTGCCGCCTGGACCCGTGCCACCATCGCCGCCGGAGTCCCAGCTTCGGCACGATGTTCGGGCGGCTGCCGGCGTGGAAAAGGTCCATGCGACGTTGCTTCGAGTCATCGCCGAAAAGACGGGCTACCCCGTGGAGATGCTGGAGCTCGACATGCAGATGGATGCCGACCTGGGCATCGATTCGATCAAGCGGGTGGAGATTCTTTCCGCGCTGGGCGAGGAGCTTCCCGGTCTTCCGGAGATCAAGTCGGACCACCTGGGGGCGTTGCATACCCTGAGGCAGGTGCTCGATTTCCTCACTCAGGGATCGGCAGGCGATGCGGTGGCGAATCGGGAAGGCGAATCCGTCTCCTCGGCATCCGTGCCGGAGAGGGAAGCGGGCGCCGTGGAGCGACCACGGCGTGGGGTTGAAACGCAACCGGACACGCGGCAGGCCCTCCAATGCAGCGCCCTCTGCTGCATCCCGATCGGGGAGCGCTCCCCCCGCGAGAAGTTCAACCTCGCTCCAGGCGCCGAGATATGGATTCTCGACGGCGGCTCAGAACTGGCCGCGGGCCTTAAGCAGTCCCTGGCGTCCTTGAACTATGCCCCGCGCCTCTGTTCCCTGGACGGCTTGGCGGGGCTTTCCAGGCCAGCGACCCTGGGCGGGCTGATCATCCTGTCGCCCGATAACGGTGGTAGCGACGCCTTTGTGAAGCGGGCCTTTCGATGGATTCAATTTGCGGGTCCCGGACTGCGAGCGGCGGGGAAATGCGGCGCCGCGATGCTGGTCACGGTTTCCCGACTCGACGGCGAATTCGGTCTCAATGGGCTTCACCCGCAGCATGATCCCGCCGCCGGCGGCCTGGCCGGTCTGGTGAAGACCGCGCAGCACGAATGGTCTGAAGTCCACTGCAAGGCGCTCGACGTGGCGTCTCGCCTGACGGACGTGGCCAAGGCAGCGGCTGCCATCCTCGAGGAGATGTTCCAAGGCCTCCCCGTCGAGGTCGGCGTGACCGACCGGGGCCGACATGCGCTGGAGCTGCGGCCGAGCCCGCTGGGGCCAGGGATCGGCCCGCCGCCGTTGAAGCCGAGCGACGTGGTCGTCATTTCGGGCGGAGCGCGGGGCATCACGGCCCGGGTCGCCCTCGCCCTGGCGCGGGCATTCCGTCCCACTCTGGTGCTGCTGGGACGCAGTCCCGAGCCGCGGCCCGAGCCGGACTGGCTTGCCGGCCTGGAGGATGAAGCGGCGATCAAGAAAGCGATCCAGGAGCATATCGGCGGTTCGCCCCCGCCAAAGCTCATTGGGGAGGAATATCGGGCCCGCATGGCGAGCCGCGAGATGGCCCGAAACTTTGAATACATCCGGGCCGCGGGCTCCCCATGGATTTACCGCTCCGTGGATGTCCGGAATCCAACGGCCGTTCGCTCCACCATCCAGGAAATCCGTAAGACGGCAGGTCCCATCCGGGGCCTCATCCATGGCGCCGGCGTGCTGGCCGATCGCCTCATCGAGGATAAGACTGAAGAGCAGTTCGAACTGGTCTACGACACCAAGGTTCGCGGGCTGCGCAACTTGATCGGCGCGCTGTCGGAGGACGATCTCCGCATCCTGGTGCTTTTCTCCTCCACGACCGCGCGCTTCGGCCGGACGGGTCAGGCAGACTATGCCGCGGCCAACGAGGTGCTCAACAAGATCGCCCAACAGCAGGCTCGCCTGCGGTCCGGATGCCGCGTCCTCGCGTTGAACTGGGGCCCCTGGGAAGGTGGGATGGTTACCCCTTCCCTCCGGAAGGTGTTCGAGAAAGAGGGCGTGGGCATGATTCCGCTCGATGCCGGGTCCGAATTTCTGATCCAGGAAATCCAGCGGCCGCCGGGCCCGCGGGTGGAAATGGTCGTCCTCGGCAGCGTCCCTGCTCCTGATGGCTCTCCAGGAGCCACCACCGGGCGGGACGAGAAGCCGCCAACAACGGATTCCTGGATTTCCTCCTTCGAGCGAATGCTCGACCTGGATCAACACCCCTTCCTGAAATCCCACGTGATGAACGGGCGGGCGGTCCTGCCCCTGGCGATGGTCCTCGAATGGCTCGCCCACGGGGCGCTCCATGGAAATCCAGGATTGATCTTCCACGGCCTGGACAACCTCCGTATCCTTCGGGGCGTCACCTTGGAAGACCGCGAGCCCTACACCATCCAGATTCTGGCCGGCAAGGCCCGCAGACAGGATGGCTCTTTCATTGTCCCCACGGAGCTTCGTGGGTGGACGGTCGGAAGCCGCCCATCCACCCACGCTCGGTCCGATATCGTCCTGGTCTCACGGTTGCCAGAGGATAAGCCCATCTTGAATCTCGGCGCCCTCCAACAGTACCCGCGCTCAGTAGAGACCATCTACAACGATGGGCTCCTGTTCCATGGCCCGGACCTCCAGGGCATCGAACGGGTCCTCGGTTGCTCCGGTGAAGGGATCGTGGCCGAGGTCATGACCTCACCCAAGCCGTCCCAATGGCTGAAGCAGCCTCTGCGAGACGAGTGGGTCGCCGATCCTCTCGTCCTCGACAGCAGTTTTCAGATGATGATCCTTTGGAGCATCGAGCGTCACGGCGCCGGATCGCTTCCTTGTTTCGTTCGACGTTACCGGCAGTTCCAGCGGTTCTTCCCGGAGGACGGGGTCCGGGTCGTCGTTCAGGTGAAAGAGGACACGAGGCATCGGGGTCTGGCCGATATCGAGTTCTTCGATCGCGGGGGAAGGCTGGTTGCGCGGATGGAAAGCACCGAGTGCGTGATTGACGCCTCCCTGAATGAGGCCTTCCGGGCCAACCAGCTTGCCGAGTAGTTTCCCGGATCAGAATGCGGGGACACTTCTGAAGAGGGATGCGAGAATCGCCAGCGGCCAGATGACGGACCTGGCAGGATCGCGGTGAGCCGACAGGATTGTTTTGCCGTAAGTTCGTAAGACCGCCTCATCATGAATTCGGTACGGCAAAGTGCTCGATGTGCCTGCCATGTTAAAATCTGCAGAAGGAACTTGTCGGGACGGCAGAGTCGAACACCTGGAAACGCCCGACAAAGTGGCTGAAGCCAGAGTCATCGTCGCTTTCTTGCCTGCCAAGGCATCGGACGCGCCGAATGCCGATGGAACGACCAAAGTAACCGTCCCAGAGAAACGGAAGCAAGAGGTGCGCGGGAGAAAGAAAGGCACCTGGCCTACCGGAGTGGGTGGAAGCTGCCCGCCAGATGGACAAGGAAATCGAAAGTGCAGGAGTTAGGTTGCCTTCTGATTTGGCCACGCAGCACGATCCTTTTTTCTACGGCACGCCGAAACGATGAAGGCCATCTTTGTCGGCACAGGATTCTACATCGCAGTGGTCAATCCGCACGGCATCCATCACCGCAAAGCAGGGAAGTGGACACAACTGCTGGCCAAACAAGAGTTCCAACTCTGAACAACCGAGGCCGTCTTAATGGAATGTGCCAATGCTTCGGCCCGACGCACCTATCGGTCGGATGTCTACGAATTGCGAAAGGCGCTGCTGAGCGAAGGGCTGCTGATTGAACCGACCGCCCACGAGATCGAGAAGGCATGGGCCGCATATGAGCGTGGCGGGGTGGGCCGGGCCGGGATCGTCGATCACGTGTCCTTTGTCGTCAGGCGCCGGGTGAACATCACCGGCGCCTTCACGAACGACCGGCATTTCCTGTCCGCCGGGTTCACCCCACTGTTCTGAGTGTGTACCCGCGAAACGGCGAGGGACAACAGGAATCTGCCGGTGATGCGGCAATGGATTCAGCCTTGGGTCGCCCCGAACCCTTTTTTGACCCTCTCTTCAAACCTGAGAAGTTTTGTTTCTCTTTTCGCCGAGGTTTCTTGACGGATGCGTGAGGGCCCGTTCGTTGCCATCGTCGGGCTAGGCGGCGTCTTTCCAAAGGCCCCGGACCCGGATGCCTTCTGGCAGAACATCCTCCGCGGGATCGATACCTCGTCGGAGGTTCCGGCCAACCGCTGGCTTCTTCCCGTCGAGGAGGTCTTCCAAGCGGGTCCGCCAGCGCCCGACAGGGTCTATTCCCGGCGCGCCTGCACCATCGACGGGTATCCGCTCGATCTCTCGGGCTTGAGCATCGAACGGGAATTCCTCGTGCAGCTTGACCCTCTGTTCCACCTGGCCCTGGAGGCGGGACGTCAGGCCTGGCAGAGCGGAGTCACCCATAACCTGGACCGTGGCCGGGTCGGCGTCATCCTGGGGAACATCGCCCTGCCGACGGACCGCTCTTCGGCCCTGGCCCGGGAGATGCTCGGCCCCAGCCTGGAGGAGAAGGTCCTGGGAAGGTGGAATCGGGAGCGGTCTTCGAGCGCGTCGTCGCCGTCCACCCATCCGCTGAACCGCTACGTGACGGGGCTGCCGGCCGGCATCCTGGCGAAGGCCCTGGGTCTGGGCGGCGGAAGCGCCACGGTCGATGCGGCCTGCGCGTCCTCCCTTTACGCGCTGAAGCTGGCCTCGGACGAGTTGCTCGCTGGACGCGCCGACGCCATGCTGGCCGGCGGGCTTTCCCGGCCGGACTGCCTCTACACCCAGATGGGCTTCTCGCAGCTCCGCGCCCTTTCGCCGACGGGCCGGTGCTCGCCCTTCGACGTGAAAGCGGACGGGCTGGTCGTTGGCGAGGGCGCCGGGGTTTTTCTGCTCAAGCGCCTGGAAGACGCGCGGCGTGACGGCGACCTCATCCACGCGGTCGTCCTCGGGATCGGGCTATCGAACGACGTGGGCGGCAGCCTGCTGGCGCCCAGCTCCGAGGGACAGCTCCGAGCCCTTCGGCCCGCCTATGAGCAGGCCGGACTGGCCCCTCAGGACATGGACCTGATCGAATGCCATGCGACCGGCACGGCCGTCGGAGACGCGGTCGAATTTGAGAGTCTCAGGACCTTGTGGGGACCCCAGGACGGGTCGAAACGCCGGTGTGTCATCGGGTCGGTCAAGTCCAACATCGGGCACGCCTTGACGGCAGCAGGCGCCGCCGGACTCCTCAAGGTTCTGCTGGCCCTGCGAAACCGTACCCTTCCTCCGACGGCGAATTTTTCGCAAGCCGCTCCGGGCCTGAACCTCACGGACAGCCCCTTCCGGATTCCGTCCGAAGCCGAGCCCTGGCCGATGCGGCATCCGAGCACGCCGCGTCGCGCCGCCGTCAGTGCCTTCGGCTTCGGTGGCATCAATGCCCATGTCGTACTGGAGGAGTGGATCGAGCCCGCGCGGCGTGCGCAACCGGCTCGGTCCGCGGGTCCCGTTCGACCGGACACCCCGCTCATCGCTATCATCGGGATGGACGCGCACTTCGGCCCGTGGGCGTCCCTGCGTGAGTTCCGGGAACGAGTGCTCGGAGGAGGGGATGCCGTGGAGCCCTCGGCGCCGAGCCGCTGGTGGGGTGTGCCGTCGAGTGTGTGGTTTCAAGATCAGGGTCTATCCGGGTGTCCTTTCAAAGGTTTTTTCATCGATTCTCTCCGAGTGCCTCTGGATCGCTTTCGGATACCGCCGAAGGAGCTGGAGGAGATGCTGGCTCAGCAAGTGCTCATGCTCCAGGTGGTCCGAGGAGCGAGAAGAGACGCAGGCCTGGATGAGAAGACGAGCCTGGACACCGGTGTTTTCATTGGCCTCGGGCTCGACCTCAACACCACGCACTTTCATTTTCGGTGGTCGCTTCTCGACCAGGCGCGGGCCTGGTCCGAGGAACTGGGTCTGGGCCTTTCGGAGGCGGACTTGAGGGACTGGGCGCGATCGCTGCGGGATGCGGCGGGTCCGGCGCTCACCGCCAATCGGACCATGGGCGCCCTGGGCGGCATCGTGGCGAGCCGAGTGGCCCGGGAGTATCGGACGGGCGGGCCCAGCTTCACCCTGTCCAGCGAAGAAACTTCCGGCCTGCGGGCCCTCGATGCAGCCGTCCGCGCCCTCCAGAAGCGTGAGGTCCGCCGGGCGATCGTCGGGGCCGTGGACCTTGCCGGGGAGCTCCGCGCGGCGCTGGGCGCCCATGCGGTCCGCCCCTATTCCGCCTCCGGAGAGGTCCGGCCGCTGTCTCCCGCCGCCGACGGCCCCATCATCGGCGAAGGCGCTGCGGCCATCGTCCTCAAACGCCTCGAGGACGCGGTCCGGGACGGGGACCACATCACCGCGGTGGTCCGTGGTCTCGGCTTCGCCCTCGGCGGCAAGACGGAGTCGGTTACTCCGGATGCCAGCGCTTATCGGGAAGCCATGACCCGCGCCTACCGCGAGGCCATGGTGGACCCGGCCACGATCGGTTATCTCGAGGTCAACGGGAGCGGACATCCCCAGGAGGACCGGGTCGAGGCGACGGCGCTTTCCGAATTTTTCCGATCGACTGGCCGCCGCAGCCCCTGCGCCCTGGGAAGCGTGAAGGCCGATATCGGGCACACGGGCGCGGCGTCGGGTCTGGCGTCCCTTCTCAAGGCTTGTCTCTGTCTCGAAGCTGAACTTCTTTCCCCGCTGAGGAACACCCGTCAACTCCGGCCAGAGTTTTTGGACGCCGAGCGCTTGTTCTTCTTGCCGAGGCATCCCCAGTACTGGCTGCGAAACCGGGCGGAGGGGCCCCGCCGGGCCGCCGTAAGCGTCTTCAGCGTGGATGGAAACTGCGCCCACGTGGTGCTCGAGGCCTACGAGCCGGCCACCGGCGTTGCGGGCCGATCCGCACGGTTTCAGCCCGTCAAGACGAGGAGGGAAGCGCTCTTCGCGGTCGAGGCCGATGGCCCTGCGGGCCTGAAGAGCGGACTGGAGCGCCTGCGCGTCCTGGCTTCATCGCCGTCCAGCTCGGACCTGGACGGCCTCGCCCGGCACTGGTGGAAAGAAAACGCCGGAAAGCCGACCCAGACAAGGGGCGTGGCGCTTGTTACACGTGACCCGAAGGAGCTTCGGACTCAGATCGATCGAGTCTCTCGATCGATATCCGAGAATCCCGAGAGGGCACTTCCCGAGAATGGCAGCGCCTCATCCCAGGCGGCGGACCGCGTCTTCTATTCGCCCGGACCGATGGCTGCTCAGGGTCAACTCGCCTTTGTTTTTCCAGGTTCCGGAAACCATTATCTGGGGATGGGCCGGGAAATTTCCGTCGAGTGGCCAGAAATTCTAAGACGACAGGACCTCGAGACCGAGACGCTCCGGGACCAACTCGTCCCCGACGTGATCTGGAACGCGAGGTCCAGCAAGGAACTCCACGCCAACCCGAAGGCCATGATCTTCGGCCAGGTGGCCCTGGGCACCCTCGTCAGCGACCTCCTGAGGGGCTTCGGTGTCCATCCGCACGCGGTCATCGGATACAGCTTGGGTGAATCTGCAGGCTTGTTTGCTCTGCGGGCCTGGCGCGACCGGACCGGGATGCTGCAGCGCATGAATGCGTCCACGCTGTTCACCGGCGATCTCGCCGGGCCGTGCCACGCGGTCCGGCAAGCCTGGAATTTGCCCGCGGAGCGGACCGTCGAGTGGACCGTTGGAGTGATCGACCGTCCCGCCGCACGGGTGCAGGAAGCCATCCGCGGCCGTGAGAGCGTCTACCTGCTCATCATCAACACTCCGCAGGAATGCGTGGTCGGAGGAGACAGCGGGGCAGTGAAGAAGCTGGTCCAGTACCTGGGTTGCCGATGGGTCCGCCTTCGGGGCGTCATTACCGTGCACTGCGAGGTGGCCCGCGTCGTCGAGCAGGCCTACCGCGAACTGCACCTCTTTCCGACCACTCCGCCAGCGGGCGTCCGGTTCTACAGCGGCGTGCTGGGCAGGGCCTATGCGGTCAACACGGAGAGCGCGGCCGATTCCATCCTCGGACAGGCCCTCAGCGGGTTCGACTTCACCCGGGTGATCGAATCGGCTTACGCTGACGGGGTTCGCCTCTTTCTCGAGATGGGGCCGGGCGCTTCTTGCAGCCGGATGATCCGGAGAATCCTCGAAGGCCGTCCACACTGGGCGCGCTCGGCGTGCGTTTCCGGCCAGGACGGCGTGTCCACCCTGTTGAACCTGCTGGGAGCGCTGATCGCTGAAAGGTATCCGCTGGACCTGAGTTGGCTTTACGGGCAGGAGGAATCGGCCGTGGCCCGGTCCGGAGAGCCCGAGGCATCTGCCGAAGCCCACAGGACGCTGGTCATCCCTCTGGGAGGGAGGCCATTCGAGCTAGAGGTCCCGAAGCCGCGTCGGGCGCTTCAGGGCGTGCCGGGGTGTTCCGCATCGTTGGACATCTCCCGCAGTCCCGAGTCCCCCGCGTCGGCCACCTCGGAAATCCAAGAGGGCCCTGTGCCCTTTTCGCGTCTTCTTAAAGGGGCCGCGGCAGCAGTCGCGGCCCGCGCGGAAGCGCACCAGGCTTATCTGCGGTTCTTCCAAGCGGGCAGCCGGGCGGTTTCGCGAAACATCGATTTCCAGATGGCGTTGTTCGAGAGGCTGGGCGGCGCGGAGCGGCAGCGGCCGGCAAGCAAGGCAGGCAGCGGTGGTCCCGTCGAAGCCGCGGCCAGCCATGGGAAGCCCCTTGTTTCTTTGCAGGGGCCGATCGACGCCGCAGTTCTTGCGACGGACGTTGAAGGAGGCCGGGGCCACCAGGCCACCGGCGGTCCGATTCTGGATCGCCGCCAATGCCTCGAATTCGCGGTGGGCGACGTCGCTCGCGTCTTGGGACCTGACTATGCGGAAGTGGACACGTTCCCGACTCGGGTACGGCTGCCGGACGAACCGCTGATGCTGGTGGATCGCATCCTGGCCATCGAGGCGCAGCCGCGTTCCATGACGTCCGGACGCGTCGTGACCGAGCACGACATCCTCCCGGGCGCCTGGTATCTCGACGGCGGACGCATCCCCACGTGCATCGCCGTCGAGGCAGGCCAGGCCGATCTTTTCCTCTCCGGTTATCTCGGCATCGATTTCCAGACGCGGGGCAGGGCGGTCTATCGGCTTCTGGACGCCCAGGTGACCTTCCACCGGGGCATGCCGGGCCCGGGGTCCACCATCCATTACGACATTCGGATTGAACGCTTCTTCCGGCACGCCGGCGCCTGGTTCTTCCACTTCAGCTTTGAGGGAACCGTGGGAGGAGAGCCGCTCCTGACCATGCGGAACGGGTGTGCGGGCTTCTTCACGCAGGCCGAACTGGACGCGGGCGCTGGCATCGTGCTGGCCGAACGCGAGCGACGCCCGATACCCGGTGTCCGGCCCGACGATTGGCAGGACCTGGTCGCGCAGGCAATGGAGTCCTACGAAGACCGCCAGATCGAGGCGCTTCGGGCTGGCGATCTCGCCAGTTGCTTCGGACCGCCGTTCGACGGCCTCTCCTTGAAGAATCCCGTCCGCTTGCCGGGCGGCAGGATGAAACTGGTGGACCGGGTTGTGCACCTGGACCCTTCTGGCGGACGCTATGGACTGGGCCTCATTCGCGCCGAGGCGGATATCCGCCCGGACGACTGGTTTCTCACGTGCCATTTCGTAGATGACCGCGTCATGCCGGGGACGTTGATGTACGAGTGCTGCCTGCACACCTTGAGAATCTTCCTCACGCGGATGGGATGGGTGGGTGAACAGGACGCGATTCGATACGAGCCGATCCCGGGCGTTCGCAGCGAGTTGAAGTGCCGGGGCCAGGTCAACGAGGCCACGCGGAAGGCGGTCTATGAAATCTCCATCCGGGAGATCGGCTACCGGCCGCAGCCCTACGCCATTGTCGATGCCCTGATGTACGCCGACGGCAAGCCGGTGGTCGCCATTCGCCAGATGTCCTGTCAGGTGAGCGGTCTCACGCGGGAGGGACTCCGGGACCTCTGGCGGAGGCGGGCCCCCCGCGCCTTGGACTGCAAGCCTGCCGTCGTGGATCACAGCCGAATCCTGGCCTTTGCGGTGGGCAAGCCCTCCGAGGCCTTCGGAGAACCTTACCGCGTGTTCGATGGGGAGCGGGTGATCGCCCGGCTACCCGGCCCGCCCTACCAGTTCCTGCATCGGATCACCGGCATCCGCGCGGAGCCGTGGAAACTCGTTGCCGGCGGCTCCGTTGAAGCGCAGTACGACGTTCCATCCGACGCGTGGTATTTCTCATCCAATCGGCGGCAGGGAATGCCCTTCGCCGTCCTCCTCGAGGTCGCTCTTCAGCCTTGCGGGTGGCTCGCCGCTTACCTCGGATCGGCCCTGACCAGCCCCGTCGACCTGTCCTTCAGGAACCTCGGCGGCACGGCAGTCCAGTACGAAGCTGTGGAGGCTCACCACGGCACGCTCACCAGTGACATCCGCATCACCCGCGTCTCCCGTTCCGGCGGCATGATCCTTCAGAACTTCGATTTCGAGGTCCGATGCCGGGACCGCACCGTCTACAAGGGCCAGACCTATTTCGGCTTCTTCTCGAAGCAGGCTCTGGCGCAGCAGGTCGGCATCCGGGGCGTCCACCTCTACTCGCCGAACCCGGAGGAGAGGGCCCGCGGCCGGGTCATGGACTATCCGCGCGACATCCCGTACCCGGATGACCAGCTCCGCATGATCGACCGTATCGACCTTCTGCTTTCCCGAGGCGGCCGCCAGGGTCTCGGATGGATTCAGGGCAGCATGCGGGTCAACCCGGACGCGTGGTTTTTCCAGGCTCATTTTTATCAGGACCCGGTGATCCCGGGCTCGCTGGGTCTGGAGTCCTTTCTGCAGCTTCTGAAATTCCTGGCCGTGGAACGCTGGGGTTGGCGAGAAGATTTCCGCCTGGAAGCGACGGCCCTGGGCGAAGCCCACGAATGGGTCTACCGGGGCCAGGTCCTTCCTCAGGACCAACAGGTGATCGTGCAGGCGGAGGTGACGGGCATCAACGAGGAACAGCGGCTGCTGCGGGCCGACGGACTTCTCAGCGTGGACGGCCGGACCATTTATCAGATGAAACATTTCACTGCTCGGATGGTCTGATCCAACGCCCTTGCTCCGGCAGTTTGAGACTTTTCGCGTCGATGGGGGAAAGGCCGACCCAAGGGCTGCTGAAGAGATCGGCAGCGGCCCGGGTTGCCCGGAGATGGCGGTCTCCTCTCGCGGCTACTCGTCCTGGAACTCCTGCTCCACGTCGATGTCGTCCGTGGTGTCACTCGAACGTTCGCCGAGATTCGAGAGGCTCTGGAGGTCGGCGGGGCCGGATTTGGGGAACTCGTTCACGCGAAGGTCGCCCCAAAGATGCGGCAGGAGGCGGGCTTCACTCGGCGCATCCGCGAGAATGGCCGTGGCTTTGTTGGACCAGTAGAGCCGGCCCGTGCAAGTGTTGCCGTAGTCGTCCGTCGTGAGAATGCCCCAGTCGAGTCGGTATCGCTCGCCGAACCTGGGCTGGAAACCGATCTCGTCCAAGGGAATTGCGGCCTCCAGCGTGTAACCGTTGCCCGCTCCACGGGCCGCCTCGGCCTTTTCGATTCGACGGACCTCGTCGATCACCGTGCGGCCCACGGGTGAGACGACCTCGTAGGCCTTATCGGGTGGCGTCCCGGGAACGACCGGGCGGTACAGTACGGCGATGGGTTTGTCCTGGACAAAGGTGATGAGGAGACGGATGTCCCCTTCGGCGGGCGCTTCACGGTCGCGGGGGGCTGCGGGATCGAGGCCCATTTGCAGATCGACGCTCGCTCCGGTCTTGAACAGGGCCCGCCAGTCCCCGCCGGAATTGCGAAGCGGGCTGTTCCGTACGGAGTAGAACAGGTAAAGGCGCGCATCATCGTAGGCCATTTTGAATTCTGCGGGCGGCTGCTCGTCCAGGCCGCCAGGGTCGAGGGCGGCCGGCGGGATGAAGTCCCAGTCGCGGCTGTCGCCATCGATCTTTGGCGCAGCCTTGAACTTGTAGAGGTCGTAGACCGGCGCCTCAGCGAACACCTTCTGCTTCTGCTGCTCCACTTCCCAGTTCCTGGCGTTTCGGAGACCGTCGGCCGTCAAGGAAATCTCACCCGACAGGCGTTTGAAAGTCTCCAGCCCCTTGACCTCGATGAGGCTCGCGTGGTTGTGGCCGGCGACCATGTAATACTTGCCGTCGCTGGCCCGGCAGAAGTAGCCGTTGAAATGCTCCTGGCCCGGGGTGTGGTTGTCGAGCCGGAGGCCCCGATGGTGCTCCGTCATGCCCCAGAAAGGCGTGCCCGGATGCCGCTGGTCGCGAAACAGGTGCCCGGCAAGCAGCCCGTCGTGGGTCCAGATATTCCAGGCGCCAGGGTTCGAGTGATGCACCTCGAACGCGCCGAGCTCCCCTTCCCTCGGCGCGTCCATCGTGGCCGGATGAGAAATGTTGCCGAACTCAGCAGCGACCTGGCCGGGCGCGTAAGGCGGCGCGTGGTGGAGCGCCTGGACGCCTACGCCTTCGGTCCTGTATTTCCAAAGGACTTCGCCGTCGGACCGGACTACGGCGTTCCATACGCCGGTGAGGAAGACATGGCCGTCGAGGGTGGGCTGGTAGGAGGTGGCGAACCCTTGCAGGGATGTGGTCTTGGGGAGACTCTCTTCCTCCCAGACAGGGACGCCATGGGGCAGGACCTCCTTGATCTTGTAGAGGAGGGGCCCGCAGTGGATGCGGAGTTCCGCGTTGAAGAGGCCGAACGGGCCAGGGATGCCTTTCTGAAGCCGGACTTCCTGGGCCTGTACAGCGCCGTCCCCATCGAGGTCCGACCAGGTGAAGCGGTATTCCGGCAGGGCGATATTGCCAAGCCCGGCAAGCAGCTCCGGCCGCTTGAGAGGATCGAACGCCGTGGCCCGGCCGAGCGCGGCCGCCAGCTTGAGATGGTCGGTTTCGTAGAGGTAAACGACGGCCACGCCCTGGTTGGCAAACTCGCCCCGGGTAACCATGTAACGGCGGCCCTTGTAGAGAATGGGGATTTCCCCGGCTGGTGTGTTGCCGCGCCAGGTCAGATTCTTCAGCCGCGACGTTCCCTTTTCCCAGTCCAATTCGAACTCCAACGGCTGGTAGTAGAACCGGGTCTTGTCGTACGGGTCGAGCACGCCGGCGCCGCCGTATTGGGTGGGGCCGAAGAATTCATGCAACAGCACCCCCTCCGGGGACCACTTTGAAACGCGCTTGGGCCAGTAATCGTACTCGACGACCCAGAGGCTGCCCTCCCGGTCCACGGCCATGGCCGTGACGTTGGTGAACCGGCCGCCGGTCCAGGGCCCCGCGACGCGTCCTCCGGGTGTGCCCCAGGTCTTCACAAACTGGCCAGCGCGGTCGTAGATTCGGATGACCTGCCGGTCTGCCGCCGCGTCAAAGACGTAGAATCGGCCCTGCTGATCCAGCGTCAAGACCTGGGGCGCGGCCAGGTCCTCGATGACTGCCGTGTGGACCGAGGCGTCCTCCGGCTTGGAAAAATTCACCTTCACCACCCTCCTGCCGCTGATGGCGAAGAGGTCGCCGGACGGGCCGAAGGCGATATCGCCCGGCTGCTCGATGGCCATTTCCGTTTCATATTTTTTCTGCGCTTCATTGTAAACCGCGATGCGCTCGGTCTGCCGGGAGTCTACCTCGTCCTCGCCGCCGAGGTAGGACAGAGCGGCCACGCCCCAGATGCGGCATCGGGCCGGGTCCAGAGTACGGCCGCCCAGGTCGGGCCGCAGGCCCATGTCCTGGCGGTCGCCGTAGTCGCTCCACTGCTCGACCACCCGCAGCCGCAGCGCGCGAGTCCTGTATTGCTTGCCGAAATCGACGGTGCCGTCCATGTATCGAGCATAGGCATTGAAGGATTCGAAGCCGGAATGGTGATCCCGGCGTGACTGGATGTATTCGCCAACCAGCGTCCAACCGTCCGCGGCTGCGGGGTCGATGGCCGCATCCGGCGGACCCGTATAGACATCCAGCAGGGTGCGAGCGCCGTCGATTTCCTTGATGGCCACCCCGCGCACGCTCACCTCTTCCGGCCATTCCATCGCGTAAACGGCGGGGTCCGCGGTGGAAAGAGGCTTCTTCCTCTGCGCGTCCCATGTGCCATCCTCGAGGATCGTGCCGGAACTGACCTTGATGGCCGCCCGATCGTGGACGTTCTCGTATCGCCGGCGGAGGAAGCTCATCCCTTCCAGCTCCATCTTCCATCCCTTGCTGGTGGGTTTTTCGCCCTCATGGATGCCCATCTCGCCCAGGCTGATCTCGCCTTCTTTGGCCCGAGAATCGCCGAAGTCCTCCTCGACTTCCGCCAGCGGGTCGTCGCCCGACCTTTCCCACGTGATCCTGAGCGCCCGCGTCTGGGTCCCCCGTGGAAACGGAATGCAGTCCCACCCCGGCCTGCCGGACGCTTCCAGCACGATCCACTGCGACTTGTCGCTGGGGTTCGGCGGGTACGGGCCGTCCGGCTTCAACACGCTCAGGTAAAACTTCATGCCCTCTGGAAGCTTGGGGACAGGGAAGACAGCGCTGCCGATGGATTGCGGCTGATGGAAGGCGAGGACGATGTGAGCGGTTCGGCCGACGACTTCAGGAGTTTCCAGGAGATTCAGTCCGATGCTGCCCATGCCGGGCGGAACGCCCATGAGCCGGAACAGGCGGAGGAAGTCTTCCTGGGGCTTCGGCACGATCTCGTAGGCCTTTCGGGGCTTGCGGGCGGGGGCGTAGCGAGGCACGCAGTTTTCAATATCCACGTTGGGCGCGCCGAAGGGCTTGTCCAGCCACGCGCTTTTACCCCGGATGGATAGGTAGAGCTTGCCGTCCCGCGCGGCCATGCCGACCAGGCCCGTGCGCCGGGTTTCCGTTGTGGCCTGCTGGAGGACGGGCCGGACTTCCCGGGTCTTCGGATCGTAGCCCCAGATGGGGTCGAGGTTCTCCTTCGGGTGGGCGATGAACACGGTCCGGCCATCGGTGGCGAGATGGCGTGGGCCCGTCCAGGCGTCGAAGGAATGCCATCCGGCAATCTTTTGGCCCCTCAGATCGCATTCGATGAACGAGACGCCGCTTTCCGCAACGAGCGCACCCAGCCAGACACGATCACCCCAGGTGCAAACGGAGGTCGGCGGCGTGTGGTCCGCCAACCATCCGCCGGGGCCCGTAAGGCTTGTGATCCAGGGCGTGTTGCGGGTGATGTTCGGATACACGGTAAACTGGTAATGCAGCTCCAGCGGCTTGCTGGTGATCGCTTTCCAGCGATAGGTGCCGGGCGGCACGTATTGGCCATCCATGTCCTTGCCGTCCCATCCCTCTTCTTGCGGACCGGGCTCACGCTTGACCATGGCCAAGAGGTTGCGGACGCGGCGTCCCCGGGCGTCGTCAATGACCAGGGCGAACAGGCCCTCGTGCGGCATGTCGTAGGGGATGCGGACCGGCGGGCGAGATTCCGACTTCTTGGGGAATGGCGGGAGTGGCTGATCACCCAGGTCCCTATAGGCATGGAGTCCATGAAGGCGGGCGATTTTCGGCTCACGATCCATGCCTCGGGTGATGGTCAACCGGATGCCGCGGGTGCGGACCCGGCGGAACTGGAGGACGCCGTCGGGGGATGCCTCGTACGGCAATTTTTTCCATTCTCGGCGTGTACCGGCATTGGGCGGAACGTTGTCCGGCCCGGCAAAGGCGCTGATCTGGAAACCGCCGCATTCACCGAAAGGGCGTAGGCCAACGACCTCTTGCGGCTCGCGCCAGGAAAGAGTGATCCAGACGGGGTTGGAGGCATCGATATCTGCCCGGCGAACGAAGCCCTCTTTGTCCACTCCGGCGTTTTGCCAGGGAGGCCAACCTCCGGTGATGAGGGATTCGGCCTTCATGGGCGGTGTGCGGGGCCCGCCCGCCGCGGCAGGAGGCGTGTACTCCTCGCTCGCATTGGCGAATCCGATGGGGCAGACGTTCAAAAGACGCGTCTCGAAGAATCGGACATAATCAAGTGTCGGAGGCCAGCGGTTTCCCGGCAGCGATTCCGCCAGGAGCACCGCCGTGGTCTTCAGACCCGGCGGAAACACGGTGGAAGGCATTCCGGACTGCCCCGGCCAGGGCGGCGTCCGAATCCAGTCTTCATGGGCGGGGTCCTCGGGCATGGCCGCGCCCGGTCTGAGGTATCGGACGTCGCGGCTCGGGCAAAGGAGGGTGCCGATGGGCTGCGGCTTCCGATACACGATCCGGAAGTAAAAGGCCGGCTGGCCTTCTCGGGCGTAGCCGCCGGGGCCGGCCCAACGCTGAAGCCGGTGGTCGGCCGCGTTCTCGATGCCGAGGACGTGTAGGAGCGTTGGCTTGTTGGCGCGCTCCCACCCGGGCTGGTCGTCGCGCCAGGCGGCGCACCGGTCCGGGTCAAGAGCGTCCAACCCAAAGGCCGGCGAGAGACCGTCGCCGAGAAGTCGGTCTCCACCAACAGGCAGGACATCGGCAGCGATGAGAACGAGAAGAGAGAGCCCTTTCGATCTCATGACGATAGTTTCAATGCTCGGTTTCCTTTCGGGGCGGGTCCGATCCGTTGAATGTGCCGCTTCGAGCGAACATCAGAAAGGAGAATCCCATGCCCGCCGGATGCTGGCAGATATCTTAACGCGGGCCGAAGCGGCAACCTATCAGAAATCGTATGGATGTTCCGGGATCAGGGCGGGGGCGACGGGTTGCAGCGCGGTGGACGCGCGGGGAGAATACGACTATCTTCGATGGATAAACCCCAGAGAGTTTGACGCCGGGATGAATCCGTTCTCCGTGCATGTATCCGTCTCACATGAAATACTCGCGTGTCTATCTCGACTCGATCGGCTACGAACTGGCACCGGTGGTGGTCAGTTCATCGGAGCTGGAGAGCCGGCTGCGGCCGGTTTTCGATGCCCTGCACGTTCCTGAAGGCCAGTTGGCGGCCTTGACGGGCATCCAGGAGAGGCGCTGGTGGGAGCCAGGTTATCCTCTATCTCGTGGTGCTGCCTTGGCGGCCCGTAAAGCCCTGCGGGCATCCGGGGTTCGGCCCCAGGACATCGACGTTCTCATCTATGCGGGCGTGTGCCGGGAGAATTTCGAGCCTGCCACGGCCTGCCGCGTGGCCGCGAGCGTGGGCGTGAGCGAGCAAGCCGCCGTTTTCGATGTCAGTAACGCTTGTCTGGGCGTGCTCAACGGCATTCTGAGCATCGCGAACCAGATCGAACTGGGACAAGTCCGGGCTGGCCTGGTTGTTTCATGCGAGACCGCCAGAGAAATCAACGACATCATGATTCAGCGGATGCTGGTGGACCGGCGCATGGACCTGTTCAAGACGGCTTTGGCGACCCTCACGGGTGGTTCCGGCGCCGTCGCCGTGCTGGTCACGGACGGGTCATTCGCCGGGGCCACCCGATCGCGGCTGATCGGCGGTGTCACTCAAACGGCTCCGGAGTATCATGGCCTCTGCCGCTGGGGCATCGACCCCGGTCATGACGGCGTCTGCGCCCAGAGCATGTCCACCGATTCCATCAGCGTCCTCAAGTACGGAGTCGAGCTCGGTGTCAAGACGTGGAGAGCCTTCCTCGCCGAGATGGGGTGGACACCGAGCTCGGTCGATAAGGTCATCTGTCACCAGGTCGGGTCCAGCCACCAGGAGGCCATCCTTAGCGCCCTGGAACTTCCCCGAGTGAAGGATTTTTGCAGCTATGAATACCTGGGTAATATCGGGACCGTGTCGTTGCCCCTGACCGCGGCACTGGCCGCCGAACGCGAGTTCCTCCAACGCGGGGATCGGGTGGGATTCCTCGGGATCGGGAGCGGACTGAACTGCCTGATGCTGGGCCTCGAGTGGTAAATGAATCGAGCACTGCCTCCAGCCGATCCTGGCACACGTGTAAGGAAGTGCACCCGTACTTCCTTACACGTGTGCTAGCCACTCGAGTTGACTGACTCTTGCCTAATGAACTCTTAAGTTTTAATTATTAGATACTTATGAATCGAGAGTTCAGAACAATGACCGGGCGAGGGAGACTGCAACTATTTTGTTTATACATCGTTATGTGAAAACCCAGTCAAGTCGTGTAGCTAAATACCCCTCCCGGACTTGTCCCATTGGGAGGGATTCAGTTTCTCATCGCGATCCCTGCGGAAGGGAGGCGAAATTCAAGAGCCATCCCAATTTAACCACTTTTAAATTGGCCACTTACGGAACATCGGGTTTTCTTATTTCGCCTCCCGTAGGGCTCCCTCCGTGAGGGGTTTCCTCTAGAGACTTGGGGTGTAACGTCTCCGCGCCCGCTGCGCGGGCACCCGGCGGAGAAGTTGAAAGGTGTCAGGTGATTCCTGAACCCTGACACCTTTTCCAGCCTTGTTCCGCTGCGGGCTTCGCCCGCCTGAATAGACGAGTAGCAGGTGCGGGCGCACCTGCCAACTCGTCTACTAGCCCGGGGCAGCCACGTTGCCCTCTTCGCCTCATGCCCGCACTCCACGAAGCCCTGAAAGGCCTGTATCCCTTTGAGAGCCGCTACCTGGACTTAGATGGCCTGCGCCTACACTACCTGGATGAGGGAGGGGGCGAACCTGTCGTGATGATCCATGGCAATCCCACATGGTCATTTTACTACCGAAACCTGGCGTTAGGCTTGAGGGACTCTTATCGAATCATCGCCCCCGACCACATCGGCTGCGGGCTGTCGAACAAGCCAGGGGCTTCGCTCTACGACTATTCGCTGGCGCGGCGCATTGAGGATTTAGAGCGACTGATCGAGCATCTGGGCCTGACCCGCCCCCTTTCCCTGGTGCTGCATGACTGGGGAGGTATGATCGGGATGGGGTATGCCGTGCGCCACCCCGATCGGATCAAGGCCATCGTGGTCCTCAACACGGCAGCGTTCCACCTCCCAAAATCCAAGGCCTTTCCCTGGTCGCTGAGGGTGTGCCGGGACACCTGGATCGGAAGCTATCTGGTACGCCGCTTCAATGTCTTTTCCCGCATCGCGGCGCGGGTATGCTGCAAAGCCCATCCGCTCTCACGCCGGGCGCGACAGGCTTACCTTCTGCCTTACGATTCTTGGGACAACCGGATCGCGATTCTGAGATTTGTCCAGGATATTCCTCTGCGCCCCGGCGATCGCAGCTATGATCGGGTGAGCGAGATCGAGCGAGGTTTGGACCGTCTTCGCGATCGGCCGGTGCTGATCTGCTGGGGCGAGAAGGACTTCGTCTTCGATGAGCATTTCCTCGAAGAATGGATCAGGCGATTCCCCGGGGCCGCGGTACATCGTTTCGCCGACGCGGGTCACTATGTCCTCGAAGACGCTGGAGACGAAATCCTTCTCCAGGTGCGAAAATTCTTGAAATCCATGGATACCTGAAACTCGGGCTAGTAGACGAGTTCGCAAGTGCGGGTGCACTGATGGACAAGGATACGAGGGAAGACGCTGCTTGGCTGAAAAAGATCGCTTCGTGAATATTGCTGCCTGCCTGCCGGAAATGGCGAGGCGCCGGCCGGATGCACTGGCCCTTGCTGGATTCCGCGGGCGCGGCGCCGACCCCGGGATGCTCGACAGCCGATGGACGTTTCGTGAGCTGGACGAGGAGAGCAATGCCCTGGCTAGGGGGCTGGAGAGCGCCGGGATCGGCCGCGGGGTGCGAACCGTGCTCATGCTCAGGCCCGGGCCCGAATTCTTCGCGCTCGCGTTCGCGCTCTTCAAGGCCGGCGCGATCCCCGTCTTGGTCGATCCGGGCATGGGGGTGCGGAATCTTGGAAGCTGTCTGGATGAGGCCCGGCCGGAGGCCTTCATCGGGTCGCCGAAGGCTCATGCGGCCAGGACCCTGTTCCGTTGGGCTGCCGACACCCTCCGGACCCGTGTCACGTCGGGTCCGCGGCTCTTCTGGGGTGGCCTCACCCTCCAGGAGATTCGGCGGAGAGGGAAAAGCCGGGCAGCCTGCGAAATGGCTCGCACCCGGGCCGACGATACCGCCGCCATCCTGTTCACCAGCGGAAGCACCGGCGCTCCCAAGGGCGCGGTCTATACCCATGGAAACTTCGCCGCACAGGTCGCGACCCTCCGCGGGCTCTATGAGATCGAGCCGGGTGAAATCGATCTTCCGACCTTCCCCCTGTTTGGTCTATTTGGGCCCGCCTTGGGGATGAGCGAGATTTTGCCACGGATGGACTTTACACGGCCAGGTCACGTGGACCCCCGGCAGATCATCGAGCCCATCCAGAGGTTCGAAGTGACGAATCTCTTCGGATCGCCGGCCCTGCTGCGCCGGGTCGGCGATTACGGCTCACGGCATGCGGTCCGGCTGCCCTCCCTGAAACGGGTCATCTCCGCCGGCGCCCCCGTGCCCGCCGAGGTGCTGGAGCGATTCGCCGCGATGCTTCAGACCGGCGTGCAGGTCTTCACCGCTTATGGGGCCACCGAGGCCATGCCCGTTTGTTCCCTCGGCAGCGAGGAAATTCTGAGGGATACCCGATACCGGACGGTCGAGGGCGCTGGCGTTTGCGTCGGCCGACCCGTCACCGGCGTGGACGTGAACCTCATCCCGATCACCGAGGACCCGATCGAACAATGGTCCGGCACATTGCAGCTTCCGGAGGAGACGATTGGAGAGATCGTAGTCCAGGGCGACCTGGTCACACGAGAATACATTCATCGAACCGAGTGCACCCGCCAAGCGAAGATTGGCGATCCCCGGACGGGCAAGTTCTTCCACCGGCTGGGTGACCTGGGCTACCGGGACGGGCAGGGAAGGCTGTGGTTTTGCGGCCGCAAGTCGCATCGAGTGATCACCCTGCGGGGAACGTTGTTCACCGTTTCCGTGGAAGGCGTTTTCAACCAGCATCCTCGCGTTCTCCGAACCGCTTTAGTCGGGGTTGGCGGGCCTGGGGCCAAGCATCCCGTGCTCTGTGTGGAACTGCGGAGAGGATCGGGTCCCGTGGACCGAAAGAAGGTGAAGGAGGAACTGCTGGCCCTGGGCGAATCCACGCCGCAGACCCGGGCCATCCGGACCATCCTGTTCCATCCCTCTTTTCCGGTCGACATTCGCCACAATGCCAAGATTTCCCGCGAGAAGCTCGCCGTCTGGGCCGCCAGGAAGCTGGCGTCGAAGCCTTCCTTGACATCGGATACTCTTGGTCCCCCATGAAGATTCTCGTCACCGGTGGCGGTGGATTCCTCGGCGCGGCCATCGTCGGGCGCCTGAAAGAGCGAGGTGCAGAGGTCCGTAGTTTCTCTCGGGGAGAGCATGCGGAACTGGCGGCCCTGGGCGTCGAGCATCGCCGGGGTGATCTGGCCGACCCCGCGGCGGTGGCCACCGCAGCCGAGGGATGCGAGCTGGTCTATCACGTGGCTGGAAAGCCGGGCATCTGGGGACCCTATGCGGACTATTACCGTGCCAATGTCCTCGGCACACAGAATGTTCTTGAAGCCTGCCGCCAGCAGCGTATTCACCGTCTGGTCTACACCAGCTCGCCCAGCGTCATCTTTGATGGCCGGGACCAGGAGAACGCGGATGAGAGCGTTCCCTATCCCAAACGCTTCGCGGCGGCCTATCCTCAAACCAAGGCCATGGCCGAGAAAATGGTTCTCGAGGCCAACGGAACGGAGATGGCAACTGTCGCGCTGCGCCCCCATCTCATCTGGGGGCCGGGAGACAACCAGCTTGTCCCTCGGATTCTCGCTCGCGCAAAGGCCGGCCGGCTCTGGCGAATCGGCACGGCCCCCTGCCGCGTCGATTCCACTTACATCGATAATGCCGCAGACGCGCATCTCCTCGCCGGAGACCGGCTCTCCCCCGGATCGCCCATCGCCGGCAAGGCCTATTTCATCTCGCAGGGGCAGCCGATGCCCCTTTGGGACCTGGTCAACGGAATCCTGCGCGCCGCGGGCCTGCCGCCCGTCACGCGGACACTCCCCCGGTCCGCAGCTTACGCGGCCGGGTGGCTCTCCGAAGTGGTGTATCGAAGCCTGCCGTTGACGGGCGAGCCACCGATGACTCGATTCTTGGCACGTGAGCTGTCCACGGCCCACTGGTTCGATATTCGTGCGGCTCGGCGGGACCTCGGCTATGAGCCCCGCATCAGCATCGAAGAGGGGCTGCGCCGGCTTGAAGCCTGGCTTCGGCCGAGCTCGATCGTGTCGAACAGTAACGGGCACACGCCGACACCGCCTTAGAATCGCACACGGAAGCGCAAGACGGAGGCCGAAGGAACAGGCGGCAATGCCGGGGCCGCCCGACGCTACGCCGCCGCCTGTCTTAGCCGCCGCGCACCTGTTCGCCGTGCCGGCACAGACAGACACCACGGCGGAGGCAGGCCAGGCGCGCCCGCCCCGCGACCCCCGCTTACGTCTGAACTGCAGGTGCTCGGAAGAAATCCATTGACTTCACGACTCACGTCACTAGACTTATTGTCATGCTTTGGCTGTGCCAGGCGAAGGATAACCGAGGTAGAATAACAAGTTAGCCGCTCAATGCTGCGGGGCCTAGTGTTCTATGCGCTTCGAATGGGACCCCGTCAAGGCCTCGGCGAATCTTCGAAAGCACGGCGTCTCGTTCGTTGAGGCCTCGACGGTCTTCCGCGATCTCCTGGCGACCACCGGTGCTCATCCCGACCATTCAACAGGTGAGGAACGGTTTGCAACCTTCGGGGTTTCCACGTCAGCACGCCTACTCGTCGTTGCCCACCTTGATCGCGGCGACGCCATCCGAATCATCAGTGCACGCGTTGCGATACTCCATGAAAGGCGAATCTATGAAGAAGGCTGAACGGGACACCGATGAACTGAGGTCCGAGTACAAGCGTGCAGATTTCAAGACCCTGGTGCGTGGTAAGTATCACGCCCGAGTAACGAAAGTCTCCAATGTTGTAGTGCTTGACCCCGAAGTGGCGGCTGTTTTCCCCAATTCTGAGTCCGTGAATCAGGTGCTTCATTCCCTGTTGGACCTCGCCAAGAAATCATCGCGTCTAACGGCAGGTTCCAGGGGACGGGCCTCGCTCCGATCAGCCCGCCGTTGAGCCGCGCCGTTCGAGCGGACGCTGTCTCCGGCTGGGCACTTCGGCGCCCGACGAGTCACGGACGACAACCGGAACGGCGCGGCTGATTCCATCCCGATCCGCGCGCTGGCTCAGAGCAGAGGCCGCACAACGCCGGACATTCGAGCGCGAATGGCTAGTCAGGTGCCAGAGCCCGTCAATCCCGGCGGAATCCCCTGCATTTCCAATGGCGTTGCCCTGCCCGCTGGGTCTTTAATACGATGGAGATTCATCGCGGCGTCCCACAAAACATCGACTCAACTCGCATCGCTCGCTTCGCGACTTTTCTCCTGCGCCCTCTTCCTGCTCGCCTTCCAGCGGATGACAAAATCGGGGTGGCCGGATTCGAACCGGCGACCTCGTGCTCCCAAGGCACGCGCGCTATCCAAACTGCGCTACACCCCGGACTGAGTTTCAGGCGGGGAAGCGCTGGAGCGCCTCCCTGTCTAAAGGTGGAATCCAGTATATCAACCGCGAGGCTCACCGCTCAAGCGGCACTCCCCGACGAACTTCGTGGCCCCGGCATCCGTCTCCTGTAAGAGTCGAATTTTAAATCCTGGCCGCCGAGCGAGGGCCGCTGCTCCAGCGCTCGCCGCAGCGGAGGACGTGGACAGGTTGGCCGATCCGGCGGGCCTCTTCGATGAAGGCATCAGGCGAGGCGGTATTGAATTCGAACATCTCGTAGTGACACGGGATGGCCAGGCCCGCACCGATCTCCTTGGCGAGCCTTGCCGCCTCGGGTCCGTTCAAATTGCCAGCGACACGGCGTTCGGGGGCGCGCCCATTGATAGGGAGAAGGGCAATGTCGGGCGACCATTTCCGCAGGCGATCGATCATACCCTCATAGAGGACGGTATCACCGCTATGGTAGAGCCGCCACGGCCCGGCCTCGACGACGTAGCCCAGGAACTTGCAGCGGCCCCGTTCATCCCGCTCGAGCTGTTCGTGAGCGGCGGCAATGCCGTGGAGGCGGAATCGACCCGCGTCGACCGATCCGCCATCGTCCACGCCCAGGGGCCGGCTCAGGGAGATGCCCAGGCGTTCGGCCACGAAGGCCCGATTGGCCTCGGGAATGATGAGGTTCATCCCGGGGTTCGCCAGGAGGAGGGGGCATAGAGTGTCGGCATCGAGGTGGTCGGTGTGATGATGACTCGAACTGGCGGCATCGATGAAATCGAGCCGGCGTGGCTCGATGGCGAGGGCGGTCATGCGCACGTGCGGCTTGTCCGTGCCCGCGTACTTGCGCGTCAGCGAGTCGGAAAGGTATGGGTCGAGCAAGAGGTGATGCCCGTGCCACTGGACAAGGAAGCCGCTCTGACCGAGCCACCAGAGGTGGAGGCGAGCGGAGTCCACTCGCGCATTGCGGACGTCGTTGAGGAAGGCGTCATGGGCGAGGACGGGCTGGATCATGGGGAGGTGATGCCCAGGTCCCGGCGCACCCGTCGCACGCCCTCGACCAGGTTTTTGAGCTTGGCGAAGGCGGCCCAGCGTGCCGTCTGGCTCAGGCCGCAATCGGGCGCGAAAGAGAGCCGGTCGGCGGGCGCATGCTGGAGGCAGAGCCGGGCACGCTGAGCGACGTCATCGGGTGTTTCGACGTAAGCGCTTTTGACGTCGATGATGCCGACGGCGACGTCTTTGACCCGGCTCATGGGGCCGATGATATCGATCTCGGCGAACTCGCGGCTGGCCATCTCGAGATGAATCTCGTCCACGTGGAATTCGAGGAAGGCGGGGAACATGGGGGCATAACGCCTGGGCCCGACCGCGCGAGCCTTGTAGTTGCCGAAGCAGAGATGCGTCGAGAGGCGGCATCGGCCGGCGACCGACTCGACCGTGCGATTGAAGATATCCACGAAGCGCCGGGTATCTTCCCGGTGCGCGTAGCAGCTCATGGAAGGCTCATCGACGGTAAGCTCCATGCAGCCCGCACCCACCAGGGCTTCGAGCTCCGCCCGGACGATGGGCACGAGCGCCTCCGTGAGCGCGTAGCGGTCAGGATACTGCCGGTTGGGGATGAGGCGTCCGCTGAGGGTATAGGGGCCGGGGACGGAGGCTTTGAGGGCGGGGCCGGGCGGGGCGAGCCGCTTGAGGCGTTCAAACTCACCGACGGCGCCGAGACCCCTCGGGGCGACAATCGCGCCGGCGACCTCGTGGCGGCCGCGCTGGTCGTGCGCCGGGGGGCCGAAGCGGCGCGGCGACCCGGCCTCCATCGCAATCCCCTCCAAATATCCGTAGAAGGAGAGATTGAAATCCAGCCGCGTCTGCTCGCCGTCCGTGATCACATCGAGCCCGGCAGCCGCCTGGTCGTGAACGGCCACCGTTACGGCATCATCTTGAAGCTCGGCAAGGTCGGCGGAACCGAATTCCCCGAGATGCCGAGAGGCGAATTCGAGCCACCCGGGGAACGGGTAGCTCCCGATGACGGTGGTGCGAAGAGGCTGCTTCAATGTGAGACGTTCTTCCGATGCAGATAGAGGCGGCCGAGTCGCCGCGCGTGCTCGTCGTAGGCGGCGTCGAAGTCCCGGGCGGACTGCTCTGCGCCGGCGACGCACGGTGCGGTGAGCACGCGCGGAGGCGCGCCCGCGAGGGCCAGACGGGCCGCCACCTCGGCCTTCAGGGCGTTGATGAGCAGGCAGCCGCCGACGGTCGAGCCCGGCGAAACCGCCGCAGCGAGGCCGGGCACCTCGACCATGGCGTCGCCCGGAGGCGCACCGTTGTCGAGCACCAGGTCCGAGGCGTCTTGGAGCTTGAGGCCTCGGGGATGGTTGCTCCTGCTGCTCTCGGAGTGCAGGCGGCTGATGATGCAGACCACGCGGATGCCCGCCCGGCGAAAGGCCTCGGCCATCTCGACGGGCACGACGTTGCACCCACTCGAGGACATGACCAGGGCAGAATCCTTCGGGGAAAGCTCGAAGTTGCGGAGAATGCGCTCCGCCAGCCCGCTCACGTTCTCCAGGAACATGGCCTGGCGCTGGCCGTTACAGCCGACCACGAGGTTGTGGAAGGTCAGGGACAACTCGACGATCGGGTTGAAGCCGGGGTACGACCCGTATCGGGGCCACATCTCCTCGACCAGGATGCGATTGTGCCCTGCGCCGAAAAGATGGACCATGCGGCCGGCGAGGATGCTTTCGGCGAACCAGTCTGCGGCCTGTTGGATGGCTGCGTACTGGGCGGCGACCGTCCCGATCAATCCGCGACATTTTTCGAGGTATTGGAGGCTGGGAGACATCGCAGTATAGGGTTGGTTTTTCGGAACGAAAAATCCGGGGGATGCGCAAGATTTACCAGCGGAAGAGGATTCCGTCAAGCCTCAAGCCGCATCCGAGGCGCTATGTCGCAGGCCCATCGGAGACGCACCATCCGCCATCGACGGAGAGGACCTGACCGGTGACGAAGCGGGAGTCATCGGAGAGGAAGTAGACGACGGCCCCATCGGCGTCGGGCGGCTGTCCGATGCGCCCTCCGTCCAGAGGCTGCTTGACGTGGATGAAATCGAGGATTTCCTGGTTGCTGGCGGCGCGCTGGGCCATCGGTGTTTCGAAGAGGGCTGGGGCGAGCACGTTGAAGCGGACGCTCTGCGGCGCGTAATAGGCCGCCGCGGAGCGAGTGAAGCCGACGATAGCGGCTTTGGCCGCGGCATAGGCATGGGTGGCAAAGTGGCGGGGCGAAGGCGAAAAACCCAGGACCGAACCCATGTTGAGGACGCTGCCGCCGCTGCCCTGCCGGAGAAACTGACGGACCGCAGCCCGGTTCGAGTAGAAGAGGGATGTGAGATTGAGCCTGAGGGTATAGTCCCAGCCCTCGTCGCTGATCTCATGCAGGGGGCCATCGCCCCTCGTGCGGCCGCTGCCGCCGGCGACGTGATAAAGGCCGTGGAAGCCGCCGAGCTGGGTTACTGCCATCTCGATGGCCGCGTCGGCGGTGTCGGGCTCAGAGGCGTCCGCGGCCAGGGCGCGGGCAGCCTCGCCCAACTGCTCCGCCGCGGCGCGGGCATTAGCCGCGTTGCGGCCGACAGCGACCACCCGCGCGCCGGACCGAACGCATGCGGCGGCCCCGGAAAGACCAAGCCCCGTGGTGCCTCCGATAACGACAATGACACGGCCGTCAAGGGAATGGGGATTCATGAGAGGGATTGAATCGGGATGACCTCGTTGAGCCGGTCCAATTCTGGGGTAACCATCTGGCCTCTGAGACTGGATGATGCAGGGGAACAGAATTATCCATGTTCGGAACGAGGCTTCAAACCGCCGCACTCCTTACTCCCAGCGACGATGACTGGGTTGAAAGCCCCACGTAGATGTGATAACTTCCTCAGAAAAGAGGAGAACATCTGCAGCGATCGGCGAGCCGTAACGGATGACACGATACGAGTTGGTGGACCACACGGCGGACATCGGGGTAGTCGTCCAATCGTCTTCGCTGACCGGGCTGTTCGAGAACGCCGCCTATGCGCTCTTTGACCTGCAAGTGAACCTCGACGGGGTTGATGGGGTAGAGCTTCGACAGATTGATGTGGAGGCCGACGACTTGGAGCAGGCGCTGGTGGCCTGGCTTCAGCGCCTCCTGGTGATTCTGGACCTGGAGAACCTGGTTTTCAGCCGTTTCGAAGTCGCCGAGGCGTGCGCACACGGGGTCCGGGGCCGGGCGTGGGGCGAAAAATTGGACGTGCGCCGGCATGAGCTGAGGGGTCAGATCAAGGCGGTCACCTACCATGAGCTGGAAGTCAAGAAAACAGAGAAGGGATGGAGAGCCCAGATCGTCTTCGACGTCTGAGGACCTTCGGGTTTCGTCCCCCGAAGTCCATCTGCGACGCATAGCTCCCTACCTGTGGGAAATTCCTCCTTCGGGCGGGATGCGGGTCCCGGGCCGGATTTACGCGAGCGACGTTCTCATGGAGGCGATCCAGAAGGACAAGTGCACGGCACAGGTGGCCAACGTGGCGTTTCTTCCCGGCATCGTCAACTATTCACTGGCGATGCCGGACATCCATTGGGGATACGGATTCCCGATCGGAGGGGTGGCGGCGACGGACCCCGAGGACGGCGGGGTCATCTCGCCGGGCGGTGTCGGTTACGACATCAACTGTGGCGTGCGCGTCGCCCGCACGAACTTGCAGTTCCCGGAGATTCGGGACCGGATGGAGGAGCTGGTCCGCGCGCTCTTCGACGTGGTGCCGACGGGCACGGGGGCCGGGAGCGGGCTGGGGGAGGGGGTCTCCCTGGAGGAAGAGCGGGCTCTGGTGACGGCAGGGGCAGCGTGGGCGGTGGAGCGCGGCTGGGGCGTGCCGGAGGACGTGGAATTTTGCGAGGAGAGGGGCCGGCTGGCGGGTGCGGACCCGGACGCGGTGAGCTCGACCGCGCTCCAGCGGGGTGCGAAGCAGGTGGGCAGCCTCGGGTCAGGGAATCATTTCCTGGAAATCGACGTCGTGGATGTCGTGTATGACCGCGAGGCGGCGGAGGTCTTCGGCGTCCGCGAAGGATCCGTCGTCGTTCAGGTCCACTGCGGGTCCCGCGGGTTTGGCTACCAGATTTGTGACGACTATCTCGGGGTCATGCAGCGGTCGGCAAAGCAGTACGGCATCCGACTGCCGGACCGGCAACTCTGCTGCGTGCCCGTGAAGTCGCCGGAGGGAGCGAGGTATCTGGCGGCCATGGCCTGTGCGGCGAATTATGCGTGGGTGAATCGACAGGTGATCCTGCACAACGCGCGGCAGGCCTTTTTGAAGACCCTCGGGATACCGGCGTCGGACCTGGGTTGGAGGCTCATCTATGACGTCTGCCATAACATCGCCAAATTCGAGCCGCACGAGGTTCAGGGCGGGATTCGCCGGCTCTGCGTGCACCGGAAAGGCGCGACCCGCGCCTTCCCGAGGAATCACCCGGAGATTCCGGAGGCTTATCGGTCCATCGGCCAGCCGGTAATGGTGCCGGGGGACATGGGGACGCAATCCTTCATCTGCTGCGGGGAGGAAGGCTCGATGCGGCACACGTTCGGCAGCTCGTGCCATGGGGCCGGTCGGGTGCTGAGCCGGACGGAGGCCACGCGGCGCGGCCGGGGTCGGTCCATCGAGAAGGAACTGGCGAGCCGGGGCATCGCGGTGCGGGCCAAGGCGCACTCCACGCTCGCCGAGGAGATGTCCGAGGCCTACAAGAACGTGGAAGCCGTGGTGGACGTCGTGCAGCTTGCCGGCATTGCCCGAAAGGTGGTCCGCCTGCGCCCCGTCGGCGTCGTGAAGGGATAGGCCATGGCCGTCCGAGCCCTCGTTTATTATCCGGATGATCGGTTGAGAAAAGTGGGCCGGAAGGTCCAGCGCGTGGATGACGAGGTGCGCCGGCTTCTGAGCGACATGGCGGAGACGATGTATGCCTTCCGTGGTATCGGGCTGGCGGCGCCGCAGGTCGGCGTGAATCGACGCGTCATCGTGGTTCATGCCGTCCAGGACGAGGAGCGCGGCAGCAGCAGCCTCATCGGCATGGTGAACCCGGAAATCATCGAGAAGAGCCCCGAGCAGGAGATGGCCGAAGAAGGGTGCATGAGCATTCCCGGAGTGCATGCGGACGTCCTGCGGTCGCAGAGAGTCGTGGTGGAGGGCCTCGACGCGGACGGGAATAGGGTCCGAATCGAGACGGACGGGCTCGAGGCCCGAGTCTTCCTTCATGAAATCGATCATCTCAACGGCGTTCTCTTCATCGATTACCTGGACAGCCTCACGCGGGACGTGCTGCTGAAGAAGTACCTCGAGGACACTTCGCGCCAGGTCGAATCCAAGGCTCCGGACCAGGAGGCCTGAGATGGAGGAATTCCTGGTCGGGATTCCGGTGTTCAATGAAGTCGCACACGTGGAGGCCGTTCTCTTCGATGTGCTGTTCTGTTCTCGAAATCTGGCCGTGGTGGATGATGGTTCGACGGACGGAACCTCAGAAATCCTGGACCAGTTAGCGCAAACAGGCTGCATTCGGCACTTGCTTCGTCACGAGGTGAACCAGGGATACGGCCGGTCTCTTGCGGACCTCCTGGCGCTGGCTCGTCGCGAGGGATACGACTGCCTGGTCACGCTGGATGCGGACGAGCAGCATTACCCTGGCGAGATTCCCGGCTTCGTGCTGAAGTCTCTCGAGGGCTGGGACATCGTGTCCGGCACCCGCTATGCTCTGGAGGCGGGGGACGGGGGTGACCCGGCACCGCCTGACCGGCTGCGCATCAACCGTCAGATCACGGCGCGAGTCAACGCGCTGACGGGCTATGGATTGACCGATGCCTTCTGCGGCTTCAAGGCCTACGGCCGGCGGGCTCTCGAGGTTTTGAGGCCCCAGGAGCCGGGCTACGGAATGCCTCTGGAGTTGTGGATTCAGGCGGCGAGGGCGGGATTGAGGGTCCAGGAGCTACCCGTCCGGCGGATTTACCAGGACACCAGACGGAGCTTTGGAGGGCGGCTGGATGACCCGGTACGCCGCCTCGAGTATTATGAAAGTGTACTGAGCCGGGCGCTGCAGTCCGACGACTAATCCGGATTTCTCATCCTGGCGGGATGAGAAATCCGGGCTAAATCGGATCGGGAAAAGTGCCGCATCATAACGGAAGTGCTGGGACCCATCCGTTATGGAAGAGGGCCGGAGTTTTCTTCTGGGGCAGGCTAGGGATGTCAGGGACTCGGCAATTTCGGGCAGGCAAGGCCGTTGCGGGCGGCGGCAACGTCTGGAGCGCCGCGGTACGGCTCATTCGTGAATCGCATCGGCCGATTCTGACCACCCACGTTCAGCCGGACGGAGACGCTCTAGGCGCCGAGGTAGGGATGGCTGAACTTCTTCGGGGCATGGGCCTGCGGCCCTGCATCCTCAACAGCGATCCCACTCCTCGCATCTATGAGTTCCTGTGCCGGAGAGGGGAGCCGCGGCGCTACTCGCCGGATGCGGATCGGCGGCGGCTTCAGGAGGCCGACTTGGTGGTCCTGCTGGACGCGAATTACTGGGATCGGGCCGGTGCAGCGGGTGAAGCTCTGTCTCGGCTGTCGGTTCCATCCCTGGGGTTGGATCATCATGTGCCGCGCGGTCGCTTCGCTACGGTGCAAATCGCGGAACCTTCGGCCAGTTCCACCTCCGAGCTGGTCTATGAGCTGGCGCTGCATCTGGAGTCACACCAGTCGCGGCGCTTTCGAGAGGCCATTTATGCCGGGATACTGTATGACACCGGCAACTTCCGGTTCAGCAACACCGGCCCCCGCGCCCACGAGATCGTCGCCGCACTCCTCAAGGATGGAGTTTCGGCCCCTCGGATGTACGAACGCCTCTTCGAGAGCGGAACGTTGGCACGCATGCAGCTCTTCGGACTCGCCCTCCAAACGCTGCGCGCCGAGTGCCAGGGCCGGCTCGCTTGGTTCACGATTTCCCGGGAGATGTTCGACCGAACCGGGGCGCTGCCGGAGGATGTGGACGGATTCGTGGATTGGGTTCGTTCCATCCGCGACGCGCAGCTTATTCTGATGTTCCGGGACCACGAGGGAGGGCGCGTTAAGGGCAGTTTCCGCTCGAAAACGGCGGCGTTCGACGTGAACCGGCTGGCGCATCGATTTGGCGGGGGCGGTCACCAGCGCGCCGCGGGCGCGACGATGCCGGGCCCGCTCGAAGACGCGGCGGCCAGGGTCGTACGCGAGGCCAGGAAACTCATTCGTTGAGGTCGCTCTGGTCGAGCCGGCCATCCCGGTGCAAGGCGTGGAACAGGTCGATAGTTTGGCGGATGCCCTCGCGGAGGGGAGTCTTGACGATGCCGGGAATTTCCTGGCGCAGCTCAGCATCATCGAGCTTGGCGACAATCTGGAGCTCCACGTCCTTGTAGGAGAGCGTGCCTCGGGCGGAAGGGACGAGTTCTTCGATGATGCGGAGAATTTCGGGCACCTCCACCCAGTCGGCCTGGATGTTGTAGGACTTGGCGCCCCGGAAACGGTCCTGGCGGGCGAGTTGGATGAATGCCCGGGCGATATCGCCGACGTACTGCATGTCCGTGACTCGGCCGAAGCCGACGCAGTAAGGCCGGCCCACGACGGCCGCTTTCATGGCCTTGGTGGGGCCCGACGTGAGGCCGAAGTCGCGCCCGGGGCCGTAAACCGTCCAGGGCCGCAATCCGAGCCGCGGAATCCCGTCCGACTCCGAAAAGCCTATCGCATCGATCTCATTCTGCTTCTTGGTCTCGCCGTAAACGGTCTGCGGCCATTGCGGCGCATCGTTCGGCACGACCGGGTCCTGCCCGTACAAGGGCTGATACATCTCCTTGGGTCCGAATACCGCCCCGGAACTGGCGAAGGCGATGGCCGCGACGTGGCCGCGGTGCCGGCGGGCCGCCTCGAAGACGCTGCACGTGCCCCCGACGTTCACACGGCGGCCCAGGTCAGGATTCGCCTTGCAGGCCGGCACTTGCAGTGCCGCTAGATGTATGATGCGCGTGATGTCCCGATCCTCGATCAGTGCGCTCAACCTGGCCTCGTCCGTGATATCGCCTTCGACGAACTGGATGGCCCCAAGCTGATCCGGGCTCATGATCTGTTCCATCCGGCGGGTGTTCTTCGTCAGGTCGAAGGCGACGACGGTTTCTCCCGCTTCGAGGAGCTGCTGGATCACCCAGGAGCCGATGCAGCCGCACGCGCCGGTCACGAGATAACTCATTTCCAACCCTCGAGTCTTGCTTAATGAAACCCTTTGGAAGGCCGGTCGCAAAGCAGCAAAGGGCACAAGGATCCTGGAAATACGAGCTGTGAATTTAGGCCATGGCCCGAGGGGAGTCAAGTTCCGTTCTCGGATGAAAGCGTCCCGCAAAATGCTCCTGGCGGCGTAGCGTTGGCGGTGAAGGGGCTGGACGACGGGCGGGGCCGGGGGGTCAAGGATGACGCTGGTGTTGACATTCCTACGGAGCGAATTTTCCGAAGCTTGTGCACTCGCTTCGCTGCGACGTAACTCCTTAGCGAAAACTTCTATCGTCCCTACGGGACTCTTGTGGTTGATGCGCTTTCCCTTCCCAGGGCTGCGTTCGCCTTCGCGGGGCTTCGGCGAACTTGTGCCCTGGGCTGCTATGTAAGGTGGCAATGGCCTTGCCGTTGCCACCTTACATAACCCGTTGTATTTAAATGGTCTACGTTTAGCATACGTAACTATTTTCGCACGTCCCTACGGGACTCACAGAAACAGGCCTCTGGTGACGATCACTCAGCAGTTACGCACGGAGAAAACCAGCGAGAGTATTCATCAGAATCCCTCCGTGTCCTCCGTGGTTCACCTTGGGTTTGCATTCTCGCTATGATGAAAGTCCCCGCGCCTGGGTGATTAATGAACAATCTCCGTTTGGGGCGTTCCAAGCCTATAACCTATAACCTGGGAGAGGTGACAAAACGGAAGTATTTGCATAGAGGGCTCTTATCCGGTTGTTTCTTAGGAGCAAAATGATGCCGACACTTATCGTTTTCACGAAGCCACGCCACGTGGAGTTTCGGGATGAACCTGCGCAAAGCCTGGAGGCGGAAAAGGCGAGGGTCCGTACCCTCTATTCCGGCATCAGTCACGGAACGGAGATGAACATTTACCGCGGCAAGACCGTGGCCGCGTCCGGCTGGAACAGTTATCCGTTCCGCGCGGGCTATTCCGCCGTGGGATCCATCGTGGAGACGGGACCGCGCTTTCAGGGCGGGTCCGTGGGAGACCTCGTCTTCCAGTATGCGCCGCACGGGACCGAATTTGTGATCTCGTCCGGGCAGCCGGTCTATTACCTTCCACCGGGCCTGGACCCCCAGTGTGGGGTTTTCCTGGCGCTGGCCGGGGTGGCCTACAATGGGGTCCTCGAGTCCAGGATAGCGCTTGGCGAGACGGCCATCGTTTTCGGCCTGGGTGTAGTCGGTCTCTGCGCCTGTTTCCAGGTCCGGCGTGCTGGCGCCTTCCGTGTCATCGGCATCGATCCGATCGCTCGGCGGCGTGAGGCCGCGTTGCACTTCGGTGCGGACGTCGTTCTGGACCCTACGGCTGGCGATATCCAGGAACAGGTTCGGGCATCGAATGAGGGTCAGTGGGCGGACGTCATCCTGGAGACGAGCGGCTCCATCCGCGCCCTCAATGACGCCATCCGCGTGATCAAGAATCAATCGACGATCGTCGTGTTGAGCTGGTATTCCTCGGACGCCGCCGGTCTGGACCTGACTTCGGATTTCCATCTCCGTCGGGTCCACCTTCGCGTGGCCCAGTCCAGCAGCATTCCTCTGGACCTGTCGTCGCGATGGACGCACGACAGAAAGGTCCGGAGCGCCCTCAGGCTCATGCCGCAGATGCCTCTGGCCTCGCTGATCACCCACGTCTTCCCGTTCCGCGACGCGGCCCACGCCTACGAGCTGGTCGATCGCCGCCCGAACGAATGCATCCAGGTGCTGCTACGCTACTGACCCGAAGGGATTTCAGTCGGCGCACCTCACATACTCTACGGGTCCGGGCGCCCCGGGTCCCGCGCGACCCTATACCGTCTGCTATTCGAAAGACCGTCTTCGGCCTTTGCGCGCAGCAGGACTCCCAGGGTGCCAGTCACAGGCAATTGGAATACCCCGCCAGCTCGGCTGCTTGCCCGCAGGACAATCGGCCGACCTCAAACAACTTCATGGCCAGATAGAGCTTGGCCTCGTCTCTTGTAACCGATGGAGGAATGGGGATGGCTAACCTTGGGTCAGACATCTTTGTTCTCCGCCTTCTGCCAGGAGGCGCCATGCCTTTCCACTATGCCGATGAATTATAAAGGACGATTTATCCCCTGCTATGCGCAAACGCGTAGGATCAACACTCCACTCACGACGGAGGGAGGAGGGTGCATGGAATCCTGACGTCCAGTAACCCCGATGTTCCCCGACCAACAATCCAAAGGGAAGGGAGCCTGGAAAGTGGAGGGGAAGATGTTGGAACTTGTTCGTTAACACATTAAATAGTTATAGAAAACGGCCGAACGATTTACCCGAACGTATTGAGAAGTTGCTCGCCGTGCATCTTGAGGACCACGATGGCCGTGGCCCCCTCGAACGGTGGCTTCCCGCACACCATCTGGTACAGGGTCTCCCCGAAGGAACAAAATGCCGCTTCGTATCTCGATTTCCCGATGGCCTTGCGCCTTCGTCGGTGCGGTAGTGACGGCCTTCATGGTCAGCCGTAACCGTCCACGACGCTATGACGCAGGCATGCAGAATCGCGATGACCAGAAAAGGCTCACCTCAGATAGGCCGTTTCGAGTTTTCGGAGCGCCTGGGTCATGTCCTCCGCCTCGCGCTCACCCATGCACTCGTGAATGGTGAAGGTGATGTGCCGATCGATGGCCTGGCGGGCGCCGGGCAGCTTGGGCTCCTGATAGTACCTGGAGTGTGGATGGCACGCCCAGGGACAGCCGCTGCGACCGAAGGTCTGGCGGTCGCGTATAAAAGGCTTCTCGGCGAGGATGTAGTCATAGGCGGCCCCGCACGGGATGCCTTCCCGGGCCAGGGCGTCGGCAAATTGCGCTTTGGTCACCCGAAGCCGGTCCGTGTCTATCCGGAGGAATCCGAACCACCAGGCGGATTCGGCCCCCTCGATCACCTTGTAGAGGCGGACGGCGTGGAGACCGGTCAAGCGGCTCTGCAGGTGGCGGATGAAGGTGCGCCGCCTGGCGATGATGTCCGCCATCTTGTTGAGCTGGATTCGTCCGATAGCGGCCTCGATCTCGGTCATTCGATAATTCAGGCCCAGGAAGACGTTGCCCGGAACCTGGAGGTTGAACGGCTTGCCGCGGTCCGCGAAGCGTTTGGCGTTCCAGTAGTACTCCTCGTTGTCGGTCATCACCATGCCGCCCTGTCCCCCGGCGGTGGTGTGCTTGCCGCTCATGAGGCTGAAGGTGCCGAGGTGGCCGATGGTGCCGGCCTTGCGGCCCCGATAAACGGCATCATGGGCCTGGGCGCAATCCTCGATGACGACCAGGTTGTGCCGTTTGGCGATTTCCATAATGGGGTCCATGTCGCAGGGCTGTCCTGCGATGTGGCTGCAGACGATGGCTCGGCTTCTGGGCGTCACGCGCTGGCGCACGGAGTCGGGCGACAGGTTGAAGGTGTCCGGGTCCGCATCCGCGAAGATCGGTATACAGTGCTGGAACAAGATGGGCATGACGGCCCCGGGATCGGTGATCGGCGAGCAGATGACTTCTGAGCCGGCCTCGAGGCGGATGGCCCCGAGGGCCGAATGGACTGCCGCGGTGCCCGAGCTGACCGCGGTGGCGTGCCGCACCCCGAAGTACGCGGCGAATTCCTTTTCATACGCGTCTACGTGAACGCCGCCGTACCGGTCCAGCGCGATCTCGCCGGTCATGCTCCGCTTCATCAGGTCCACGACGGCGTCCATCTCCGTCTGATCGAACATGACGCGGGACGGGAACGGTGTGGAGCGGACCGGGGAGCCTCCATCGATGGCCAGTTTAGACATGCTTGTTTCCTGGAGTGAAGGGTGTGCCAGCGTGTGTCCGGAAGGGAACGTGGCGTCCAGTCGGAACGCGCGGACCGGGCGAGGCCGGAAGCGCGCACGAACCGGATTCTAACAATGACGAGGGGGTAGCGACAAGAGGAGTAGAGTCCCTGGGTATCACTTTTCCTCACCTTTTCCCGCCTTGTTGGGCTGCTGCCCTTGGGCCGCGAGAACCTCACTCGGCAACTGCCCGGGGAAGCGCTAACTCCGTAGGCACCCGGCGGCTACGCCGTGGACACCCGTCGGATTGCCGGCGAGGATGTTGGGATGGGTGTCAGGCTTCAAGCTTGGGCGAATCGACGCGAATGGTCCGGCCAAGGAATTACAGACGCCCGCGCGTCCGCGGGTCGAGGGCATCACGGAGATGGTCTCCCAGCAAGTTGAAGCCCAGGACGGTCAAAGTGATCGCGAATCCTGGGGCCAGGGAGACCCAGGGATGGGTTCGGACGTATTGCCGAGTCGTGGTCAGCATGTTGCCCCACTCGGGGATGTCCGGCTCGCCTCCGAGTCCGAGGAAGCTGAGCCCAGCGGCCTCGAGGATGGCGGTCCCCGTGCCAAGTGTTGCGAGGACGATGATCGGCGAGAGGACATTCGGGAGGATGGTACGGGCGAGGACGCGCACAGGGGTGGCGCCTGCGGCCCGGCTGGCGGCGACGAAATCCAGGTCGCGAACGACGAGGACGCTCGCGCGTACCTGGCGGGCGTAGAGAGGGACGTGGACGAGGCCGACCGCGACCATGACATTGCTGAGACTCGGGCCCAGCGCGGCCATGATCAGGATGGCCAGGAGGATGCTGGGAAAGGCCAGGAGGACGTCGATCAGGCGCATGGCGAGGAGGTCGATGCGGCCGCCGAAGTAACCGCAGGCCAATCCCCAGGGCACTCCCAGGATCAAGGCCGTGTTAACGCTGACCAGGGCGATGAGGCAAGAGATGCGGGCGCCATGCAGAACACGGCTGAGAAGGTCGCGGCCCAGGTCGTCCGTGCCGAGGAGGTGTTCCCAGGAAGGCGGCAGGAGCTGTTCTTCCATCTCCTGCCGGTAGGGGTCTTGGGGCGACATCGCGCCGGCGAGGAGAACGGAGAGGAAGAAGCCTGTGACGAGTGCCAGGCCCACGCCTCCGGAGAAATGGTGTTGCATGCGTCGCATGGCCCCTCAGCGGAATTCTTTTCTCAGGCGCGGGTCCAGCCAGAGGCAGGCGATGTCCGCGGCCAGGTTGACGAGCAGAAAAACGGAAACGGTCAAGAGGGTTGCGCCCTGCACGGCATGGAAGTCGCGGTTATGCACCGCCTCGGTCAGATACCGGCCCAGCCCCGGCCAGTTGAAGATTGATTCCGTCAGGACGGCCCCGGCGAGGAGGTATCCAAACTGCAGGCCCACCACCGTGATGATGGGAACGGCGGCGTTGGGGAGCGCGTGAACGAGGACGACGCGTGCAGGGTGGAGGCCTTTGGCCCGTGCGGTTCGGATGTAATCGCTCTGCAGAACTTCGACCATCGTGGAGCGTGTCATCCGAGCGATGACGGCCAGGGGGACAGTGGCGAGGGTCAGCGCCGGCAGCAGGAGGTGGCGGGCCGCGTCCCGCACCGCCTCCCAGTCGCCAGCGAGCGCGGCGTCCGGAATCCGCAGGCCGGTGATGCTCTCCACCTCGAGGGCGAGGTCATGCCGGTCCCCCATGGGCAAGTTTCGAAAGGCCAGGAGGAGGAGGAGGCCGAGGAAGAAGACCGGGACGGAGACGCCGAGGGTAGAAACGGATGTGCACGTCATATCGCCGACATGCCCCGGTTTGAGGCTGGCCAGGGTGCCCAATCCGACTCCGAGGACGGCTGCGGTGAGAAGGGCGGCTGTAGCCAGCTCGACGGTGGCGGGAAAACACCGCGCGAGCTCCTCGGAGACCTCTCTCTGGGAGAAATAGGACTTGCCGAATTCGAAGTGGAGAAAGGTATTCCACAGGAATCGGCCATATTGGACGAGTAGAGGGTCGTCCCATCCCTGGCTGTGGACCACCTCTTGGAGTTTTTCCGGCGTGGCCTTTTCGCCCAGAAGGCTGCGGGCGGGTCCGCCCGGGGCAAGATGAGCGGCGAAGAACACGAGGGTCGCCGCGCCCCAGAGGGTTGGAAGGATCAGAAGGATACGACCCATCAGATGCGTGCGCACCGCTCACTCATCCTCCAGGCGGACGCGGTGGAGGCGGAGGACGCCGGTCGGGTGCAGGCGGAAGCCTTTCACTCGGGTGGAGTGGGCAGCGACGAGGGGCAGGTAGGCGAGGGGAATCATGGGCACGTCCTGGTGAATGATTTCCTGTGCCTGCAGATACCCTTGCCTTCTCTTCTCAGGGTCGAATTCCCGTTGCGCCCCCACCAGCAGCTCGTGAAGCCGGTCGTTCCGGTAGAAGCAGACGTTGTTTGCGCTCCCCTTTACAGCCTTGTCCCGGTCCAACAGCTCGTAAAGAAAATTGTCCGGGTCGCCGTTGTCCGTGGTCCAGCCCAGGAGACACATCGGATGCTCACCATTGGCCACCCGATCGAGGTACTGATTCCAGTCGTAGCTGACGATTTCCACCTGGACGCCGATCTCCTTCAGGCCCTCCTTGATCACTTGGGCCACTTGTTTGGGCTGCGGCATGTAAGGCCGCGGGTTCGGCATCGCCCAAAGCTGGGACTTGAAACCGGCGGCCAGGCCTGCTTCCTGGAGCAGCGTCCGGCCCCGGGCGGGATCGTAGGGCCAGTCCTCGATGCCCGCATGGTATCCCCAGACCGTGGGTGGAAGCGGGTTGACGCCCGCCTGGCCGTAGCCGTGATAAGCCAGCTTGAGAATCCTGGGCTTGTGCACGGCATGGGCAATGGCCCGGCGCACGCGAGCATCATCGAACGGCCGGGTCTCGCAGTTCAGAGCCAGGTAGGCGAGATTCATACCGGGCGCCGTCTGAACGATCACCCCGGCCGCCTGCTTCAACCGGTCCACATCGGCGAAGTCTATTCCGTCCATCAGGTGGATGACGCCGTTCTCCAATTGCAGTGCCCTCGCCGTGTTTTCCTTCACCGGCTTGAAGATCAGGCGTTCCACGCCGGGCTTGCCGTCCCAGTAACCGGGATTTGCCTTGAGCACGAGCTTCTCATGTGGCGTCCAGGTCTGGAAAATGAAGGGGCCCGTGCCCACGGGTTGGCGGAAGAAATCCTTGCTCCATCTCTTCACTGCCTCCGGGCTGACGATGGAGGCGGGGAACATGGCGAGATTGGGCAGGAAGACGACGGCCGGGTATTTCAGGCGGAACTCGACGGTGAGGTCATCCACGGCGCGGACCGACTCGATCATCTGATAGGAGGGGGAGTAAGCGAAGGCCCCGCCGAACCGATAAGGATTTTCGGCGTCGAGCAGGCGTTGAAAGGTGAAGAGGACGGCCTCGGCGTTGAAGGGCGTATCATCGTGGAAACGGACGCCGGGCCGGAGGTGAAAAATCCAGTTCAGGCCGTCCCGAGAGCCTTCCCATTTCAGGGCCAGACCGGGCCGCAACTCCGCCGACTCCTCCGCGTAAGTGATCAGGGTGTCGAAAACGTTCACGGCGACTTTTACGGATTCGCCGTCGGTGACATCTGCGGGGTCCAGCTTCTTCGAGTCTTCGCCGCGGCCGTAGATCAAGACGGAGGCTGCGGACGCCGGGACGGATGGGCTCAGGCAGAGCGATGCCAGGGCAAGCCGGGTCCAGAGGAGATGGAGGCGCATGCGATTATTCCACCTCGATGGTCGTGTGAGAAACAGGTCCCCGACGTCCTTGCCCGTCACGCGCCCGCACGTGGAAGAACCATCGGCCCGGTTTCACGTCTGAAAATTTCACGAAGTCGGTGGAGACCAGCGGCTCGTCGGGCGGTGTGGAGTCCGGCTGCTGGTCGAAAGCCAGCGTGAAGCGGTCGCCTGTCTGGCGGGTCCGAGTCAAGCTCCAGGTGAAGGCCGGCTCGCGGCCCTGCGGCGAGTACAGGGTGAAGTTGTCGATCTTCAGGCGTGCGCCCAGCGGATTCCGGTAGACCGGCAATCCGGAGGACATGGCCCAGGTGTTGATCTGTTCAACGAGGAGGGGCAGCGCCGGGTGTTGCGCTCGTCCCGACGCCGTCACGAAATCCAGCAGGCTGAAATCGATGTGATGCCAGCGGCCATCCTGGATGCCTTCGGCCACTCGTCCGACCACGAAGGGCGTGAAGTAACCCCCGGGCTGGCATCGGCTCAGCCATTCGACGACGAACATTTCCTTGTTCAGAAGGCCGGTCAGATTCACCGCGCACCCAGGGGACTCGAACTTGTAATCGAAGGCGATGCGGGGATAGCGCCTGAGATCGTAGGGTCTCTGATGGAGGAATGCGCTGAAGAAATCAAAGGTATTCAAATTCAGGATTTCCACGCAGCCTGAGCCGGTGGCTGCGTCATCCTGGCACGGGATGACCCAGGCGCCGCGGCGAATACCGACCTCGCCCAGGGTCTCGCCCAGGCCATCCGGGTCGTCTCCCCATTCGAAGTCGAGGTGACAGAGGCGTTGGGAAGGCACGTAGCTGATGCGGGGGGCAGAGGGCGGCCCCTCATCGGACCGCGCGGGCTCTCGGTCCGGAGAATCCGGGCCCGCGGGCGCGCCGGGCCGGACCAGGATGGGTACGTGCGCTGGAGGGGACCAGCGGCCGTCCGGATGCTGGACGGCAACGTGCAGCCAAGCGGCGTCCCGAGGCGCGGCGGCTTGAAGGAGATCGCCCTGCCCCGTTGGCGTGGTGGGCACGGGCGATGCCGGGACTCGGTCAAAGAGGTGTGCGAAGGCCTGCGGCTTGACGCCGGGCAGGGACAGCCTGAATTCGAGAGGCGTTTCCGGCGGCAGGGCGGGCATCCAGCAGAAGTTGTCCATGCGGTAGATGAGGCCCTGCATATTGCTCATCGTCCAGGTGTCGGCGAGGTACAGCCCGTCGATCCAGAGGGGACCGTCCCGGGAAGCGACCTGACCCAGGGCACTTTCGAGGTCGATCCGGGCGGTGTGCCACTGATTGTCGGCGAGGATATCTCCGACGCGGGCCAGGACCGGCCAGGTCGAGTCGTTCGCCGTCAGGCCGATTTCGTACCACTGCTGCCGATGGTGCACGACCAGGTTGATTTGGAGGTCAGGGGGGAACAGGTAATCAAAGGACAGAAGTGGGAACCGGCGCGCGTTGAAAGGGGTGGAGGAGATACGGACCCCTGCGGTGCCACCCACCTCGTGCTGGAACAGGCGCAATCCGTAACGGCCGGTGCGGGCGCCCTGGGGGTCTCGCCAGAGAAGAGCGCCAGAAGGTCCGCCAAAGGTCATCCACTCGCCGAGCCCGGCCTCGAAATCATCCAGCAGATGGTGGCCGTTCCAGCAGACCTGCGGAGGGGGCAAAGGGGGTGAGAGGTGCGGTGGAGGGGATGGCAGGAAGCGAACCTGGCTGATCTCGTAACGGCAGCCCGCGCGATTGATACCGAGCCCTGCGGTCTGTTCCAAGTTGGCCATCGGGCTGGCGAGAAAAATCTCGTCGAGGGGCCTTTGAGGATCGTCCGGACAGGCTCTGGCCAGCGCCTCGAGGAGTGGAATCTCGATCTCGTGCCACTGGCCGTCCGTAACGGCATCGAGCCGGCCCAGGGGCACTGAGCCCGGGCGGTAACTTTCGCTACCGGCGAAAGCGAACTGCGCAAGTTCGAGCCTCCTCCGGACGAAGAGCCCGAGATCCACACCCGCCGGGACTCGGTAGCGGAAGCGGATCACGCTGGCATCCGCTGGGGCCAAACGGCGGGGCGAAAGAACGCAGCGGAACTCGCCTCCGGGCGCGCGGTTCACCGTCAGGAGAGTATCGGGCCTTGAGGACTGTGGCTCAGCGTGGGCGGGGAGGGGTACGGGCAGGAGAGATGGACCCGGGCTTTCCTGGAATGACAGACTGACTCGCGCTACGGCCATCCCGTTCTGGCCCCAACACCAGAGCCCGAAACATTCCCCGGGAAGCGGCTGCGGGTCCGTATACTCCAGAAGGGTCTCCATCCCCACGTCCTGGCCCTGGCGGTCGAAGCGAGCGGCAAGGACCTGCACGCGGCCGCCGCGCCGCCGTACTTGGACCCGCTGCCAGGTCTGCGTAATCAACGTGTAGACACGGTCGTCATCGAAGCGGAATCGTGGGATAACGCGGGCCCGATGTTCGGCGACCTGCTGGTCAGAGCGATAGAGGCGGGTCGGAATGTCCTGTGCGCCGAAGACGAGGTTGTATCCGGTATCCAGGTTGTAGCCATCGGCTGCGAAGACCAAATTCAAATTGACGGGGTAAGCGAAGTGGATTCGCTGCGGGGTGCCTTCCATGGGCGCGAAGGCCGCCATCAGGTCGAAATCGCCGCGGACGCGCCGCTTGTTCCAGAGGAGAGCGCGGTCTGGGCCGCGGCCGCCGAAGAACGACCACATCGGGACGCACGCCCATCGATTGAACGACTGCCAGACGCCGCAGGCGGGGGCCCAGGCGACCGGGGCAGCATCGAAGAGGTATTCGACGCGATGTGAGGATTCGACGAGAGCCGTATCACGCCAGTCCTGCCGGGCCAGGTCCCAGGCCAACGTCGAACCGAGCCGAGCGCCGATCTCGCCATCCCTGAGCGGGTCAGTATCTGGGATGAGGCAGGCCTCTCGTCCGTCCACCTTTAGGTGTACGTGCTGGTTTCCCGCCGAAAAGCTCACTGAGGAAAGTCCGCCCTCCGGCAATCCTGTCCTTCCGATCTCCCTCCCGTTCTTTCGTAGAGTTCCGACCGTGTTCTTCCACTGAAACTGATACCCGGCCCCAGCCCGGCCACGCTGGCCGAACAAGCAGACTTCTCCCTCGCGCAGGGGTGCAGCGGGCGTCTGCCACTCGAACCGGGCATCCTGGAAGAACCGCGACACGTGCCAAGAGAGGCCGCCGGGCGAATCCGCCCAGTTCGATCTCGGATGCGCCCAGAGGACCATCCTCGGGTCCGTGGCGAACTCTTTCCCACGAAACGAGGCCTGGAGGCCTTCTGCTGGCCCGAAGGGGTTCTCGAGTCGATCGGGCGGCTCCCGTTCAAACGACTCCGCCAGGAAATCATCGAGCCAGGCGCCCTCGGAGGAACTGACCCAGAGTCCGGCGTGACCGGCGAACATCAAGGGGTCTCTGGCTTGAAGCCGCTTCTGGCCGTCCAGATACCCGGCCAGGGTCTCGCCCCGAGCGACGGCCTCGAGGCGATACCAGCTTGCCGGATCACGGTCGAGGGAGTACGCGGCCAGCACTTCTTCCTGATCGGGCCGTATGCGTACGAGTTGCAAGGTGCGGCCGGCTGACCAGCGGAAGAGATGAAAGCTGCGGGCATCGCGGGCGGCGAAGACGATCCCTACGGTGGCGGTCGGTTGCGAGGACTGGAACGAGACGCCCAGGCGGAGATCATGCCAGAACCAATGGCTGAGCTGGTTCATAGCCAAGGCGGGCGGGGAATTCCCCCGCGCGAAGAGGCGGAAAGCATTCGCCGCCTGGGAGGGGGTAGATGAAGCCTGCACGGCCCATTCCCCGCCCAGCGTCTCCCAGAAGAGATTGGAGTTGGCCTCGCGCATGAAATCGTCCGCCAAAGAGATAGGCGATAAAGGCTGGATTCTCGGAGTACCGGTGAGCGACCAGGACGTCCCGGCCTCCCAGCGCCAGGAAGGCCCGGCATCGAGCCCCTCCGGAATCGAGCCTGCACAGCGGCCGTCCAGGCCAATTCGGATTTCTGAGGTCTTGACGAGAAGCCAGACGTCTCGCGTGGTGGGCTGGTTATTTTCGACCGGCTGGGCCCAGGCGACGCGGCTGCTCGGGCCGGTTACCGAGACGAGGCGCAACTCATTTGCCGTCAGCTCGAAGGCCAAACTCTTTGTTCCGCCCTCGCTTCGGAGCGTGAGCCGGCACGTTCCCGCCGCGGCCTGCTGCCGTTGCGCGGAGAATCGGATGACGAACTCAGGGGCGCCGACCGGCTGCCAGTCCTCCTCGGCCGGTACAGCCGGAGACGGCGGTCCCCAGAAAAGGGAAAGCAACACGAAAAGCCGAGGCATGGCGCGCATGGTGGTTATCTTAGCGGGTGAGACTCTTCCCTGCCCGATCATCCCTTTTACCGCTCAATCCGGCAGCTTGCTGGCCGCGTCGATGTAAGGATCAATCTGCTGGTGCTCCTGGGCATTGCCGGTCAGGTTGCGTGCCGTCCGCAAGGACTGGAGGGCAGCCGCCTTGAGGTCTTTGCGGCCCTCCGCAGCCAGTTCGTATTGAGTGATCCCGAGCCACAAATGAATTTGCCAGTTTTGTCCGACCGTCTGGGCGGCCTGAGTGAGCGAGGCGAGGGCCTCTGCTTTTGCGTTCCTTTGGCGCTGCAGCGTGCACAAGGTAATCCAGTAATAGGCGTTGCCCGGGAACTCGTGGCAGAGCTGGACGAAGAGAGACTCGAGGGTTTGTCTTCCGGTCTGGATGGCGTTCGCGTCGCCGTAGGTGAAGTAGGCGGAGTTGGCCTTATCCACCCATTGTTGCAGCCGACTGATGTAGCCGCTGCTGTCCTGGCCCTTTTCAACGAGGCGGAAGGACTGGAGGAGCTGTTCCCGCGCCCGATCGAACTCGTTACGCAGGAAGTAGATATGGGCCAGTTCGCAGCGGAAGGAGACGTCCTGCGGCTTCTTGGCCATGGCTTCGAGGTAGAACTGTTCGGACTCGGATGTCAGGCGGAGGTGCAGTTCGCTCGATCCATGGGGTGGCAGCTCGATGTCCTTCTGCACGGGCAGGTAGCCCTGAAGTTCGAGTCGCAGCGAATGACGGCCGGGCCTTATCCCGTCGAGCCGCGCCGGTGTCACGCCGCGGGACTCCTGGTCCAGAAAGACAGGAGCGCCGGATGGTGAAGAGGCCAGGATGAGCGCGGCGCTGGCCTGGGGCTCGAGGGCGGTGCGAATCGTGGGGCTCGAGTCCTTCTCGATGGCTTGGACGTGGGGAATGAAACCGAAGCGCTCGAGCCGGAGGAGGTGCTGACCCGCTCGCGGGCAGACGAAATTTCCGGGGGACGTGCCCAGGAAAAGGTCGTCGAGGAAAACACTCGCCCCGGCCGGATCGGTCTCCACGCGAAAGCTGAAGGCCTGGAAAGGCGCGCCGGTCCGCGTGCGCCAGGAGGCGGCCTTGCCGACCGTTTTCGAGCCGTTCCGGCCCGAGGCCTTCTTGATGGCCCGCTGGAGCTCCGGGTCCCGCCACTCCTCCAGAATCCATTGCAGGTGCGGCCGAGCCACGTCGCCCGTCAGCTCGAGCGCGGCCAGGATCGGAATGGATGGCCTGGGCAGGCGCTCCTTCAGTGCGATGGCTGCTTTCCAGCGGACCCGGATATCGGGGTCTTCGAGAGCGGCAATGAGGGGTTCGACGGGGGCCTGGTTTCCGAACTGGTGCAGAAGCCAGGCGGCGCAGGCCCGGGCGCCCGGGCGTTCGGAGCGGAGGGCACGAACGACAGCCGGGACGGAGGTGGGCCCGAGTTGGACTAAGGAGTCCGCGGCCTTCCAGGGCACGTCGGCGTCGTCGTCAGCGAGAGCCAGCGCCAGGGCGTCACGGGTATCGGGTCCCGGGAAATCCCTGAGGATGTAAGCACAACTCCGGCGCTGGAGGGCGCTACCGTTTTTCAGAACGTGGACGATCGAGGCCGCCGCGGCGGGGCCAGAACGCCTGAGGGCGGCCTCGGCCTTCCACCGGGCCTGCTCGCTCGGATGATCCAGAACGCCCAGCAGGGCCTGGATGCCGGGCAGTCCGATGGCAGCCAGGGCGGATGCTGCCTGCCACCGGCAATCGTCGTGCTCGACGGAGAGGAGCGGGAGCAGTGCGGACACGCTCGCGGGGTCGCGCAGCTTCGCGGCCTCGATGGCCGCGGCGGCAAGCTCCTGAGGGTCCTTCGACCGCAGCCGTTGCTGAAGGGAGGCGATGGCCGCAGCGTCGGTCGAGACCAGGTACGGACACGTCTTCCAGGAGTCCTGGATGCCCTCGAGCGCGGTGAGGCCGGAGAACTCTTCAGCGGAGAGGCGCACGCGGGCGACCATGAGTCCGTTGTTCCACGTCCAAAGCGCAACTCGGTCTCCCGCGAGCGGTTCCGGGTCCTCGAAGCTCAGCACCGGCTGGTTATTGATCGAAAGGCGGACGAGGCGGCCGCGGCGTTCGGCCTTCACATAAATCCACATCCGATGCTCATGAGCGATGCGGCTGGCCGCCGTCTCGGCGACGACGGTGCGATTGCGGAGTATCCGGGTGACCGTGTTGCCCCACCCTCCGAACATGAGGTTGTAACCGGAGGTGAGGTCCCTGCCGTCGGCGCAGAGGGCGACGTTGATATCGCTGGCGTACTGGTAATTACCGCCGCCGCGGCTGTTGTCCATCTTGATCGCAGCGGCGAATTCGACGGACACGTCGCCTCGGAGGCGTCCTTTATGCCAGAGTGCGGCGAGCTGGGGGGAGACGCCGGCGAAGAAGGACCAGCGCGGATCGCATTCCCAGCGATTCGTGACCTGCCAGAGGCCCGAGGCGGGAATCCAATCGACGGGCGCGTCATGGAAGTTGTAGACCTTGCAGTTCCCCGAGAGGATTTCGACGTCCTGCGGGGCAACGGGGAAGCCGGAGGCCGACCACCCGATCTGGGTACCGGAGACGGGGCCGGCCATTCGGGCATCCAGGAGGGGGTGTGCATCCAGTGCCGCGACGAGGAACGGGCCGGACCGCTGGAAGGAAAGAGTGGCCGGCAATGGGAAGGGGAGCGACCGCCGCTCGGCCAGGACTCGCCCGGCATGGAGCAGCCGGAGGTCGGCGGTATCGCCCAGGGTGACTTCCAGGACAGCGCCGGCTTCGGTTGCGTTGCCGGATGCTCCGAGAGAGAGTCGGAGAGTGGCGGGATTCGACTCTCTCCGGGCCAGCCGGACCCGGGCGGCGCAGTCGCCGAAGAAATTGCCCCGATGCCACCGCGCGGGCTCGTTTCCCCAGGAGGTTTCCATCCAGTCGCTCTGAGCCGCGGCCCAGTTGGCCATGGTGGATTCACCGCTGAAGACTTCATGCTGGATGAAGACGGGCTTGGGCGCTGGGGGAAACCTGAGGTCCACGTTGTCGAACGCCGTTCGGGACGTCCCCGAGGCATAGAGGCCTACCGTGGCAGGCGGGGGGAAGGTTGAGGACGCTGCCATCAGGACTCGGCCGTCGACGAGGACCTGGATCGTGGGGGGATGGACTTGAAGAGCCAGACGCCGGATGGCGGGCAGGAAGGGTTCATCCACGCGGTCTCGCTCCACGGCGTTTCCGTCCCGAACCTCTACAAGGGATGCCCCCTGGTTGCCGAACCGGGCGGTCCAGTAATTTTGCTCGTCCCGGTAGGAGAAACAGAGTCCGAACTCACCGTCGAGTGAGAAGGTGTCCGTTTCGAAAACGAAGGGGGCGGGCACGGAGTACGCCAGGAGCGATCTGGCGGGTCCGGCCGTCTGCACCTGGAGGCAGGCATCACCCGGCAGGACGCCGGACGTGAGGGACTGCGGGCGCTCCCAGCGGCCTGAGCGGTGCGTGAAGAGCCCGGAGTCCGGCTCATCGAACCGGATGGAGAGTTCGCGGAAGGGCTCGATGATCACGTCATCGAAGGAGACGCCCGCCGGGCTATAAGAATAGAGGCCGGCCCGGCCATCGAAGAAGGCCGTATCTTGGGCGCGGAGATATTCCTGGCCATCCACGGCTGCGTGGATTTCCCCATGGGCAGCGGATAAAGCGAGTCGATACCAGTGACCAGGAATCTGGGCCAGTGGGCAAGAGGCCATCACAAGAGGCTCGCCGCTGGCCACACGGACCAGGGCAAGCGTGCCGGCCACCCCACCCTTCCACTGGAGTGTGTAGTAATTGCGGAGGTCTTTCAGATAAAGGACGAGTCCGGCGGGCTGTTCATCGCTCCAGCGAAGGGACGCTTGAATGCGGTAGGAATCCCAGTATGGATGTCCTGTCACGACGATGGCGGGCAGGTCGCCGGAAACGCCCTGGTATGTAAACGCGTTGGAGCTCATGCTGGCATGGGAGAGGGAGCGAAGCTGCCAGTCCCCGTAGAGCTTTTCCCAGGCTGACGTCGTATCCTCCCGCATGAAATCGTCGCAAAAGTAAAGCTCGGTGGCGGGCTGATAGCGGGGACGGCTGACCTGCACGGCGTTCTCGTCGAATTTCAGGCCGAGCCGGCCGCCGGAAAAGGTCTGGTCGAAGGCCTCGGCGATCAGGAGGGAGCGCCGGTAGAGCCGGAGCAGGTCCCGGCGTCGTTTCAAGACAAGTTCGGTTTTCGCTGCAGGCTCCTGCAGAGCAGGCGCGTGCCAGCCCATAGGAAGTCGGACGCCGGCCTGCACCTTGAAACACCTGGCTTCTCGAGCGGAGACGTCCAGGAGAACAGCATCCGTTGCGGACAGAACGTTGACCCATATCTGGAGATTCGATTCGGGTTCCGTGAAAGAAACCTCGAATCGGAAATCGAACTCCTCGGTGAGCGGACTGGGGAGAAACTGGCAATTCGGAAGCGGCCCCGATTCTGCTTGTGCGCTGAGGGGGGCAAAGGCGGGAGGCAGGAGGGCAAGCAGAAGCAAGTGGGGCATGGAAAGGTGTTGGTCTGGCTCCGATGCGTCTCACCGGGATGCATCAAAATTATATTTAAGAGTCAATCCGAAATGAGCCATCGCAGAGTGTCACTTAGAATTCGCCTCTGAGAAACAACTCCGCTTCGACCTTTGAATGGAGGCATGGAACATGTCATGTTTCGGGCCGTGCTCGGCCTTTCTCCCCGTGGTTTCTTTCTGTCATCAGGCGGGTGATACTCGCGATACCATATCCATGGATTTCTCCTGTTTGGTCTGCCGACCCGGGCGGCGGCGGGAATAGGATGGGCGGGGCCGGGGCCGGCCGCGCCCCAATTTGCTCGGCAGGATGCCTTCCGGCGTTCCTCCCAATGGGTTCCTCCCATAGTCCCTCCGAACAGGTCCCGTCGGGACAGGTCCCATCGGGCGAGGTCCGGAAAGAGAGGTCCGTGAGAAGCCCCTCTTCGGGCATGACCAGCAAGGCGTCGGCTCGCCATCGGGCGAGGTCCGGAAAGAGATGTCCGTGAAATCCGCGAGTCCGAAGGGTGCAGCGGATTTCAGCGGAGAAGTTGAAAGGTGTCACGCCTCTGGCGGGACACCTTTCCGAGCCTTGTTGGGTTGCGGGCATCGCCCGCCTTAGGTTGTGCGGGTGTCACCCTTCTTGCGGGAATTCAGGCCCGGTGCAGGCGACGTGAAATCCCCGCGCCCTTCTGGGCTTGGGGCCAGGGTCAGATCGGACGCCGAGGGCCTGGCCTCACGTTAAGAAGACAGGTCCGTGCCTCGTGCGATATCGTCCTGATTAAGAACATGGATTCCCTGTTCCTGGAGCACCTGGATCGCGTAGTCATCATTGTCCACGTGGAAGACAATGACGGCGTGCCGGCGGGACCGGACGAGTAGAGGATAGGCGTACATGACGTTGATCTCGGCCTGCAGGAGGACGCGGAGGATATGATGAATACTGTAAAGTTCTTCGGACATTTCGACCGCGATGACCGTCGATTCCACGAGGGGAACGCCAGCGTTCTCGAGGACTTCCCGCGCGGTCATAGGCCGGTCGACGACGATTCGCACCACGGCGTGGTCCGAGGCTTCATTGACGCTGATGGCCAGAATATGAGTATCCACGCCGGCCAAGAGCTTCACGATTTCCAACAGCTTGCCCACCCTGTTTTCAAGGAAGAGGGCGAACTGAGTGATCTTTCGGCCGAACAGATCGTTGGTGACTTCCATTTCGACCTCTTCGATGAGCCGTAGCGCGCCCCATGTGCTCCTGACCGGGGGCAACTCCTTTTCACTACTAAAGCTCGTGTTCTTTAGGATACCAGGTTCAATTTGAATGTAAAGATGCCAAGGCGTGAGATACCCGCAGGCCAACAAGGCTCGGAATAGGGTCCCGCCTATGGCGGGTCAGGAGGCCCGCCACATCCCGTCGGGTTCCCTCCCATGGGGACAAGTATGGGAGGCGGGTCATGGATCAACGGACACCTGAAACCGGACACTTTTCAACCTTCTCGAGTACGAGTTTGGCCAGGTCCTCTGGGCTGACGGCCTTGGGCCAAACGGAAGGATGCGAGCCCCGATGGGGCCATGGAGATGCCAGGACGGCCACAACGTTGGGAAGCGGGAGAATTGCCGGCAGGGATGATCCCGAATGGCCCGTGGTGAACAAGAGGAGTTTGCCCGGTTTTCCTGTCTCGCTGGTGGATATCTGGAGGAGGTCCCGGGCAGCGGCGGCTGGCCCGGCGTTGGTGCGTGCGACGACCACCTGGTCCGGAGCATCGGCGAAGGTTTCGTAGAAGCGGTCTAGCCGGGTCCGAGACAGAATCTCCGAGAGTTTTTCAGCGACTCGGAGGCGGACATCCAGGCTGGGATGATGATCGGGGCCGGGGACCGGCGCGAGGATGAGACTGGAGTGATCGAGGATGCGGACGACGGGCCGCTGAAACTGGAAATTCTGGAAGAGGGCCTGGCGGTCGGGGCGGCCATACTCCATCCAGTAATAGGCCGCGGCCTCCAGAGCCGCATCCTCCAGGCCACGAACGTCATAGGGATGAAGGCCGTGCTGGCGGCGATACAGCTCTTCCAGGTGCTGGTCGGGGCCGTTCGGCTGGCCCAGAGCCAGTCGGGCACGTCCACGGTGCGCATAGAGGCAGCAGCGAACATCCGAGGGAAGGAGGGGAAGAAGCTCCGTCTTGAGGGTAGTGAAATCGCTCGCGGTCAGAATGCCCAGCGTGACGCTGCTCGGGGGACGTCCGAGCCTGGCCAGAAAGCTGCAGACCGGAAGTCCGAGGCCGTCGCCGTCCAAGAGAAGGGCGGCGAGCGGCCGGGTGAAATCGGCAAGGTCTCGGGGGTCCTCACGGCCTCCGATTGTGGTATGTATCGGGCACACGGGGATGGTTCAGGAACCAGCGAAGGAGGATGCGGGTGGCATCATGCGGCAGGTACTGATGACCCAACCCGGGAATTTCCAGGTAATCGACGGAATACCCCTGAGTCTTGAGACTTTCGGCGTAGGCGCGAGCCCGGGCGGCCGGAAAGACCTCATCCTGGCGGCCATGAACGATATAGATGGAAATCCTGGCCTCGTGGCGGCTGTCGGCTGCCGAAATGCCATCGAAGTGCCCCGAAGCCAACACCATGGACCCAAAGAGGTTCGGCTCGCTGAGTCCTAGAATACAAGCGAGGGTAGCGCCGGAGGAGAAGCCGGTGAGATGAACGCGGACCGGATTCACGCGATATTTCTCCAAGGTGAGGTGGACCAGGCTCAAGATACGAGGAACGTCTTCCTGCAGGCTCCAGTCCTCACCGGAGGGGGCGGGACAGAGAAGGAGGAAGCCCGCTTCGAGTCCTGCGGGCGCCCAGACCTTGAGGGCTTCTTCGGGCGAGCTATTGGTGCCATGGAGGATGACCAAGAGAGGCGGGTGGGATGAAGGCAAACGAGGTGTCGAAGGCATGGCAAGCAGGTAGCCAAGTCCACGCTGGAGTGCAATGGACGGGGGGCGTTCGTCAGGAACAGCCTGGACGGCGATGACCAGTAGGATGAGCGGGAGAATGAGGGGCGGCAAACGATGGCATCCAGAAGTTGAAAGCCCGAATCATTGTGCGGGACAGGCAGGAATGCTAGAATACGATTTGGAGATGGTGGCCAAGGACATCCATGGCTGGGAGAGAATCATCATGCCGCAGAAACGAAGGTTGGATAGAGGCCGGCTCAAATGGCGGAGTAAGCGATCGAATCACGGACGGAAGCCCAATATTGGCCGCCGGCAGGGAAAAATCTGGAAGGGCAAGGCATAATCATCGTGGCGGATGATACCCGAAGCCCCACAGGGCTCGGAAAGGTGTCACGAATGCTCGGATCGCGGGGGATACTCCATGTCCTCGACCTCGCCCGTCAGGGTCCGGAGCGCGAGCAGCCCGGTAGCACTCTGTCCGAGGACGGCGATGGCCAAGGGTAGAGAGTAGGCCAGAGTGGCGGAGAGGCCGGTGAGGTAAAGGGCGACCTCATTGAATCCAAGCCAAACGGGTGCAAACGCCGTGATGCGTTGAGAAACGAGGGGCAGGACCAAGGATGGGGAGGTCAGGGTCGAGGGATCGGCGGGCGGTTGCTGAGGTGGAGACGACCTGCCGAGCAGGGAAGTAGTCATGGCCCCGAGGACGCCGGCGCTGAAATCGATAGCCAGCCAGAAGGGGAGGGCGAGCAGGACGGAGAGGATGATGCCGACGGTATGCCGCGCCACGAGTTTACGCCCACCCTGGACGAGCACTTCTTTGAGGACTTGAAGGAGTTCTGAAGGGCTGCCATCCCCGCAAGCGAGGAGCTGCGGGAGGACGAAGAGGCCAAAGAAAAGGAAGGCGAGCTGGAGCAGGGTGAGGCCGAGGAGTGGGACGAGGAAGAGGGCGAGCAGCACCTGTCCGGCATCGCCTGCGGTGCCAATCTTAAGCAGAACAACCTGAGGGATGGCGATGAAGACGGTGATCGCCGCGCAGAGGAGGGCTCCGAGGCATGTGCGGACCAGCTTGGTCTGGAGCGAAGAGAGGAACTGCCGGAACTCGCCGGGATGGCTGTTGATCTGCAAGCTGGAGGTAATCAGGAGGGTGGCGGCGATAAGCGGATAGCTGAGGAAAAGCCCGAGGGAGATGATGGAGGCGCTGACCATGGTGTATTTCATGATGAAGGCGATGCTCAGAGCGCTATAGAAGATGGCCAGAGCCACAAAGGTGCCCACGAATTGCAAAAAGAGAGCCCGGCCCCGAAAGGTCATCTGAACGACTTCAGGAATTTCGAGGTTGAGGAACGGCCTTTTCTGATCGTCCATGCGCATTGACGCCTCGATCGGAGGGAGTCGGTGGCCCGGGCGGAAACGCCAAACGGAACGAGCCATCCGGCGGATGTCAGTCTCCGAGGAATAAAATTCTATAGGACCAGGTCGCGGCGCACAACAGACCGAGGGAGAGGATGAGCCATGGCCACTGAGCCCGTGCCCAGGAAGGGAAAAAGGGCTGGTGGAGGAACAGGGCCCGGAGCGCCCAAAGCGGGCAGGCGAGGACCAAGAGGGTAAAGGCAGGTGCAACGGGGTGTGCCCGAAACGCCTTGAGGACGCGTCCCTGGATGAAGAGGCAGAAGCTGGTGGTGCCGCCGCAGAAAGGGCAGGGGAGGTCGGTCGATGCGAGAAAATCGCATGGCGGAAGTTTCAATTGCTCATGTGTCCCGAAGCCTCGCGGGTCAGGCTGCAGGTTAGCCCCGAGAGTCAACAGGAAAGAGGACGCTATCAGGAGGGTCAGGGCTGGCCACCGGCGGGTTGTCATGGCCGAGGTGCGAATTGAAGCCAGAGTTGTTCCATCTCTTGCTATTAAACTTACTTTCAATCACTACTTAAATATTTTGTACACAGACTGTTAAGAGACAAATGGATAAGCGTCTTCGTCACAATCACTTACGTTTTCTCCATTTTCCCAGGCTTTGGGCTTGGGGTGACACACACGGAGAGTATTCATTAGCCAGCAGTACACAGTGACCTTGATCATAACGAGGATGTAAGCCCAAGATGAACCACGGAGGACACGGAGGGATTCTGATGAAGAGCTTTGCTGATTTTCTCCGTGCTCTCCGTGGTTCACACGGGCTGAGTTCCTCTCTGTCACAAAGCAGCGAGCCTACGAGCTTCGTAAAACCCGCTCCCTCCCGCAGGTATCCCGTCGGGAAACGGGACACCTATCATCATCCCTCCCAGAGGGATCGTGCGAAACGGGATCCCTCTGGAAGACAAGTCCTAGAGAATCCGCTGGGAGGCTCTTGTTCGGTTGCGGATGAAATCCGCGGAAGGAGGCCACCACGCCATATTCCCACTTAACTCGGCTCCGCGGGGTGTCATGAAGGCAGGGGTTAAGCGGTAGCAGGTGCTTCCTTGCCCTGCGGCACGAAGACGAGCCGTCCCTCTTTGACCTCGATGCGAATCAATTCTACGCCGGCAAAGGTTCCCCGGAGGATGTCTTCCGACAGGGGGTCTTCGACGAGGCGTTCGATGGCGCGACGGAGGGGCCGCGCTCCGAATTCAGGGTTGAAGCCCTTTTCGATGAGGAACTCCCGCGATTCATCGGAAAGGACGACATCGAGTCCTTTGGTCAGTAGCCGGTTTCGGGCCTGGCTGAACTCGATTTCGACAATTTGAACGAGGTCTTCTCGCGTGAGTGGGCGGAAGACGATCACATCGTCGAGCCGGTTGAGGAACTCTGGCCGGAAGTGTCGATCGACCTCGTTCATGAGGCGTTCCTTCATGGACTCGTAAGCTTGCTGTTCGGTCCGTTTGACGAATCCGAGGGACACCTGGTTGTTGATCACTTCTGCGCCGATGTTGGAAGTCATCACGAGGATGACGTTTCGGAAATCCACGTGGCGTCCAAAGCTATCGGTCAGCCGCCCCTCCTCCATGATTTGCAGGAGCATATTGAAGACATCCGGATGCGCTTTCTCGACCTCATCGAGGAGGACGACGGCGTAGGGCCGACGCCGGATGCGCTCCGTGAGCTGTCCGCCCTCTTCGTAGCCCACGTAGCCGGGAGGGGCGCCGATGAGCCGCGAGACGTTATGCTTTTCCATGTACTCGGACATATCGATCTGCACGAGGGCATCCTCGGAGCCGAACATGAACTCCGCCAGGGCGCGGGCCAGCAGCGTCTTGCCCACGCCGGTCGGGCCGAGAAAAATGAAGGTGCCCACGGGCCTGCGGGGGTCTTTCAGACCGGCCCGGGAACGCCGAACGGCCTTGGCAATGGCCCGGATGGCTTCTTCCTGGCTGACGACCTTCTTGTGAAGCTCCTCTTCCATTCGAAGGAGGCGCTCGGCCTCTTCGGACTCGAGGCGCGTCAGGGGGATGCCCGTCATTCGCGAGACGACCTGGCTGATCACCTCTTCATCCACCACGCCTTCTTTTTCCTCATTGGCCTCACGCCATTCCCGGAGGATGGTCTCCCGGCGTTTCTTCAGCTTGTCGGCCTTATCGCGATAACTCGCCGCGGTCTCGAAGTCCTGGGCGGCCACCGCAGCTTCCTTCTCCTTGTTGAGGTCCTCAATCTGCGTATCGAGGTCCCGGAGGTCCGGCGGCTTGGTCGTGGCTCGCAGCCGGACCCTCGCTCCGGACTCGTCGATGACATCGATGGCTTTGTCGGGCATGAAGCGCCCGCTGATGTAGCGGGAAGAAAGCTCGACGGCCTTCTGAATGGCGGCGTCGGTGATCTGAACCCGATGGTGTGCCTCGTATTTGTCTCGAAGCCCCTTCAGGATTTCGAGGGTCTCTTCATTCGAGGGCGGATTGACGATGATGGTCTGGAATCGTCTTTCAAGTGCCCCGTCCTTTTCGATGTACTTCCGGTACTCATCGAGGGTGGTTGCCCCGATGCACTGGATTTCGCCGCGAGAAAGAGCGGGTTTGAGGACGTTGGAGGCGTCGATAGCGCCTTCTGCCCCGCCCGCACCGACGAGCGTATGCAGCTCGTCGATAAAGAGGATGACGTTTTTCACGCGGCGCACTTCGTTCATGACCGCCTTGATGCGCTCCTCGAACTGGCCCCGGTATTTCGTGCCGGCGACCATCATGGCCAGGTCCAGGACGACGATGCGGCGATCGCGGAGGAGGTCGGGCACCTCACCGGAGACGAGGGCCTGAGCGAAACCCTCGACGATGGCCGTCTTACCTACGCCAGCCTCCCCCAGCAGGACCGGATTGTTCTTCGTCCGGCGGCACAGAATCTGCGTCAGCCGTTCGATCTCGGCGATACGCCCGATCACCGGATCGAGCTTGCCCTCTCGGGCCAGCTCGGTCAGGTCGCGGCCGAAGGAATCCAGGGCCGGGGTTTCGGACTTCGTCTTGCGCTCCTTCGTCTCGCCCTGGGGCTGCTGGAACTCGGCGTTGAGGAAGCTGAGGACTTCCTCGCGGACGTCCTCGAGCTTGAGGCCGAGGTTCAGGAGGACCTGGGCGGCCACGCCGTCGTTCTCGCGAAGGAGGCCAAGGAGGAGATGTTCGGTCCCGATGTAATTGTGCCCGAGATTGCGGGCCTCCTCGAAAGCGAACTCGAGCACCTTCTTGGCCCGGGGCGTGTAGGGGAGCTTCTGCCCGATCGTGGCCATGTTCGAGCCGCTCGGCACCATTTTCTCCACCTCAAGTCGAATGGTCTTGAGGTTGACGTCGAGATTGTTGAGGACGCTGGCGGCGACACCGCTCCCTTCCTTGATCAGGCCCAGCAGGATATGTTCAGTGCCGATGTACTCATGGTTGAGACGCTGCGCCTCTTGGCGAGCCAGCTCCATCACTTTCCTGGCTCTGTCCGTCATTCGGTCGAACATGAGCGATCCTCCTCTCCGGATCAGAGTGTTCAGGCCCGGGTCGCCCGAGGCCGCCGGGGAGACGGCCCCGGTCCATCCTCGGACGTCACCCTATCATTTTACAACGGAGTCGTGATTTTCGCCTACAATTCACCGAGTCGCTGGCGGAGGTAGTCGGCGCGTGCCTGGTCACGCTCGGGGGCTGCCAGCTTCTTGCCGGACTGCTTCTGGAGATGAGCGGGCTGAGAAAAGAGCACCAGCTCATTCAATTCGCGGATCGAAATCCCCCGGATCAGGTTCATGTGGACGCCGAGGCGCAGGTGGGACAGCAGCTCGAGAGCCTCCGTCGAGGACATTCGCCGGGCCGTTCGGAGGATGCCCAGCGCCCGCCAGACCTTATCCTCGAGGCGCTTCTCGGTCTCTGCGGCGAGGCTCTCTCGGGCCCGGCGCTCATAGCGGATGATGTTGGGCACCACGCTGGTGATGTTGTGGATGAGATCCTCTTCGGTCTTGCCCAAGGTCGTTTGATTCGAAATCTGGTAGAAGCTGCCCGTGGCCTGAGTCCCTTCGCCATAAAGGCCCCGGACGGCCAGGTTGATCTTCGCGACGGCCCGGAAGACCTTCTCAATCTGTTTCGTGAGTCCGAGGGCGGGCAGGTGGAGCATGACCGAGGCCCGCAGGCCCGTGCCGACGTTCGTCGGGCAGGCGGACAAATAGCCGAACTGGGAGTGGTAGGAATAGGGAAGGCGCTGCTCGATGAGGGAATCCACTTCGTCGATCTGCTTCCAGCACGCCTCGAGGTCCATGCCGCAGCGGAAGACCTGGATTCGAAGGTGGTCCTCCTCATTGACCATGATGCTCAGGGTCTCTTGCGCGTTGATGGCCAGGCCGCGCTCCCCGGTGGCCTCCGAATGCTCCTTGCTCATCAGGTGGCGCTCCACGAGCATGGAACGGTCCACTTCATTCAGCCGGGCCAGGGAGAGGTAGGAAATCTCAGGGGAGAACTCGATCTCTCGAAATTTCCTCCGGACCAGGCTCTCGATGTCTCTCTTCTGCTCGAGAGTCGCCTTCGTCAGAAAATGATACCCGTCCACATTCCGGGCCAATCGGATACGGGAGCTGATGACGATATCCCCTTCCGGGCCTTCACCGCGCAGCCACTCACCGACCTTTCCAGCGAGGCTATCGAGTTCCATCCTTCTTCTCCTTCAAATCCTTAATGCGGTCGCGGAGATCGGCGGCTCGCTCAAAATCTTCCTCCTGGATGGACTTTTCCATCTCCCGCTGAAGAAGGGTCAGACGCTGGTCCACCGCGGCGGCGCGGGAAAGATGGGACGGAGACTTGCCCATGTGACGGTTGTTCCCATGGATTTTCTCGAAGAAGGGAATCAGCGCTTTCTTGAAAACGGAATAGTCCTCCGAGCAGCCAAAGCGTCCACAGGAACGAAACTCGGAATAGGTCATCCCACAGCGCGGGCAAGTCACATCGGCCAGGGCCGATGCCTCTTCCTCGGATGCCGGCTGCACCAGGAGTCCGCCCATGACCTGAGTGAGAGATTGGATCGGGCTCTTTTCCTTGGCGCACGCATCGCAGAGATGAGTTTCTCTCTTCTTCTTCTTGTCGTTCGGGTTATCGGTGATGTGAACGGTGGCGGGGTTCTTGCCACAGGCTTCGCAAATCATATGAGTCCACTCCTTCGGGCGGACGAGCTGGACCAGGGTGAGGAGGGAAGCGGGGCGATGCAGAGAGGAACATTTGCATCCTAACACAACGGCAGCATGGCATCAACGGGAAGCTGTTGCGAGCCGCTGCTAAGAACCTTTTCCGCGTTTGATCTGTTTGAGCCGCACCGCCTCGGGGAGTCCCCGGTAGTAGTCGTCGAGCGGGAAGCAACCGGAGATGATGCCGTTGCGCGGCGCGGTGGTGCAGTCGCTGAAGGTCCGGCAAAGACGCTGATGATCCAGGACGCCCCGGCTGAGAACGTCGTGGGGAAGGTCGGGATAAGCCAGCACCATGCGGCCGATGCCGATGGAGTCGACGCGGCCGTGGCGGACGGCATGCTGGCCGACATGAGGCAGGAACTCCTGGAGGTAGGAATAGCCGGAGCCGACGATGACCAGATCGGGAAACTTCTGCTTGACGAGGCTGCAGACGTGAATCTGGCGGGCGACGCCGGCCAGCGGGTCTTCGGGCGGCTGATAGCCGTCGGACGGTGGGAAAAGGGCAGGCCTCTGGATATGCGGGTTGTAGTACGGGCTTCCGGCGGAAAGGTTGACCAGCCGGATGTCCAGGCGGCGAAGTAAATCGAGGAATTCGAACGTCTCCGTGAGATCGTAACGGGTCGGATCGGCCGGGTCGGTCCCGAACCCGCACCGATAGGGAAGGAGGTCGCCGAAGGGTTCCGGGATGCCGGGCCCGGGGCGCTTCTCCGTGGTTCGAGCCGGGTCCGGGCGAAATGGCACGAAGTCGAAAGCGCTCAAGCGCACGCCCAGCAGGAGGCCCGGTATCTCGGCGCGGATGCCTTCAACAATCTCGCGGAGGAAACGGGTGCGATTCTCGAAGCTGCCGCCGAATTCACCGGGGCGCGAGCGGGCGCTGAGAAGCTCGTGTCCGAGATACCCGTGGCAATGCTTGATATCGACGAAATGGAAGCCTGCGTCCGCGGCGAGGCGCGCCGCCTTGTGGTAACAGCGGATGATGGCCCGAATCTCATTGTCGGAGAGAAGGGGAGTGTCGGCCGGGACATTGAACTTGCGGTCCAGTATGGGGTGATGGTAAGCGATGCGCGGCTCGAATCTCGTCTTTTCACACGGCTTGCAGAATCGCCCAGAGTGCGTGAGCTGGAGTCCGATGAGAAGATCATCCGTCTTTCCGAAGTGCCGGGCATGGGCGTCCAGGAGAGCATCGCGGAGCGCGGCAATGTCCCCTGCGGTCTCCTCTCCAATGTAAAGCTGGTTGGGATTGGCGCGGGCGTCGATGCGGACGGCGAAGGCCTCGCCGCCCCAGATCAGCTTGGCCCCGCTCTCGCCAAAACGACGCCACCGGCGCAGAACATGCTCGGTGGGACGCCCGTCCTCCGTGCCGTCCCAGCCCTCCATGGGCTGGACGCAGAAACGATTGCCGATGGTGAAGCTGCCGACCTGGAGCGACTGGGCCAGGGGCGATTCGGGCGCGGTGAGGATGCGGTCCTCGAGGGGCAAGTCGACGCTGATTTCGGCCAGGTAGGCCCGGAATTCGTCCACCGATTTCAAACTGGCAACGCGGCGGTAGGGCATGGCATCACTTCACTCAGATACCCGCCCTCTCCAATGCCCGCCCAAGCTGGAGTCGAAACCCGGGGACGGCTTCACCTCCGTGTTGGTGATGGTCATGCTTCTTCACTCCATCATGGACTAGCGAAGCGCTGCCTCAGACCGACCCGTGTCGCTCAAGCGACCAGGATCGAAATGGGTAAGGCAAGCGCTTCGCTAAGAGGATAACCCCCTGCGCAACGGAACTCAACGGGAACGACAGGAAGTGACGCGGCCTGCGGCGACCTTGACCCGCAGGTGCTCATTGGCATGCCCAATCGTTTTCCAGAATCTTGGCGATGCGAAGGGATGCTTCGCCGGGGACGAGAACATGCTGCCGCTGTACACGTTTGGGCCCTTCTCCCGGATTGCCTTCAAAGTTAACGCCTTGACCTCCACGGCTACCAGCTCATATATCCTGCCGAATTCGCTGTGCCCCCCGGGCTGCGCGGATTTCAAAGCCGGGATTGGCTCGGCTTCGCCGGCCCAGCCCTGGCGGAGAAACGGGGGCGGGCGCCCGCTTCTCGCCGGGATTCCTTCGGGAGGAAGCGGGCGCGGAATCGGGATCGGAATCGAAGGATCTGGAGCGGCTGCCGAAATCGATCCCGATAGCGATCCCGACACCGACCCGGAAGGATGGATGCAAGGCCAACGAGGATTGCGATTCCAGACGGTAAAGCCCAAACACTGAAATTCCGAGATTGTAAGAATCAGCGACCGCCTCTCCGGTTAGGCGGTCTGAGGCGCCGGCTTCGCCGGCAGACCGGAACGGATGTGAGGGAGAACCCCGTTCCGGCGGGCTAGGGCCACTGGACAAGAGGTAGTCCCGTCTCCGCCTCGATGGCCAATAACCGATTGTATTTGGCCAGCCGTTCGGATTGGGTAATGGAGCCGACCTTGATTTGGTTGCCGGCCCAGCCAACGGCCAGGTCGGCAAGCCAGGAGTCCTCGGTTTCGCCGCTTCGGGCGCTGACGGTAACGTGCCATGCAGCGCTGCGGGCGAGTCGACAGGCCTCACCGGCCTCGGTAAGGGTGCCGACTTGGTTGACTTTGAGGAGGAGGGCGGTTGCGGCCTTAGCATCGATCGCGCGGCGAATTCGAGCGGGGTTGGTGCAGAGCAGGTCGTCTCCCAGGGCGAGGGCGCGGCCGGCCAGCCGAGCGCACAAGATGGGCCAATGCTCCCAGTCCTCCTCGGCGAGGCCGTCTTCGATGCTGACAATGGGATAAAGGTCCAGCCATTGAACGAGGTGATGAATCATCTCAGGGCTGTCGAGGGATTCGGGTCCGAGGAGGTAACGGCCGTTCTGATAGAAATGGGTGGAAGCGACGTCAACGGCGAGGGCGACGTCGTGGCCGGGCCGCAGGCCTGCGCGGCGGATGGCCTCCGCAGCGTCGGCGATCATGGCCTCTGCGGAAGGGAAGGGTGGAGCGAGCCCACCCTCGTCTGCCCGTAGGGGACGTGCGGAGTAGTTCCGTGCGGTAAGGTCGGCGGCGGCCTGGTAGACGGCGAAGGTCATGGCCAGGGCTTCGTCCATGGTGCGGGCGGAGGCGGGCACGACGAGGACGTCCTGGATGGGGACCTGTCCGCCGGCGTGCTTGCCTCCGCTGAATAGGTTGATGGTCGGGCGGGGAAGACTCCTTGGTGTCTGGCCGAGCAGGTCGGCAAAATGCTGGTAAAGAGGGATGCCAAGCTGGGCAGCGCAGGCCCGGGCGTAGGCGAGGGAAACGGCCAGGAGGGCATTGGCCCCGAGGCGTGCCTTGCTCGTCGTCCCGTCGAGGTCCGCCAAGGCGCGGTCCAGGTCCGCCTGCCCGACGAAATTTCGTCCGGCGAGGGCTCGCCGGATTTCGTTGCGGACGTGTCCGACCGCGCGCTGGCATCCTAACCCTCGATAGCGGGCAGGATCGCCATCGCGTAACTCGATGGCCTCGGCGCTGCCCGTGGAGGCGCCCGAGGGGACTGAAGCGATACCCACGTGGCCTGTGGCCAACGTGCACTCGGCCTGGACCGTGGGCCTGCCTCGGCTGTCGAGGATTTCTAGGGCGCACAGATTCTGGATGACGGGCATAGGTCATAGCCTTTCAAGAAAACGATAGAGAAGGTCGTCCACGGTCTCAGGCGGGGACGGCAGGAGGCCGAGGACCACCTCGCGTTGGCGGGTGCGCTCGTGCTCCCCGAGATACTCGAGGGTCGAGCGCCCGGCGACCCGTGCGAGCAGGCAGCCGAGGGTGTGGCGGACCGCTCGCCGCTCGAGGTCGTCCGGGGCAGCCACGTTTCCGAGCGTGAGCCGATAGGTCGTCCAGTAACGGCGTGCAGCTTCGGCGAAGTGCTGTCGCTGCTCTGCGAGGTGGTGAGCCTTGGAGAGGAAGTGAGTAAGAGAAAAGCCCAGATCAAAGCCGCCGTCGCCGAAGTGAATCACCTCGTGATCCAAGAGAATAAGTCGGCCGCGGTGCAGGAGGATGTTCTTGGGGCTGTAATCTCCGTGAACGAGGGTCCAACGGCAGGTCAGTGTGTCAGCCGCGAGGCAGCGAAGGAAGTGGGATGCCTCGGGTAACCGGGACGCGGTGAAATGATAGTATGGCTCCAGGCGGAGCGACTCGAAGAAGGTGCGGTCATCGAAAGCGCAAGCGATTTCTTCACGGGAGTGCGGCAGCATTCGATGAATGGTCCCAATGAGGCGCGCAAACTGCTCGACGTGGCCCGAGTCGATGCGGCCCTGCAGGAGCACCGACTTCCAATTCTCGTGCGGCTGGGGCACGGCCTCCATGACCAAGAGGTGAAACTCGTGGTCTTCGAAAACGAACGGGGGGAGCGCGCCGGGCGGGGCCATTCTGGCCAGCCAGCGAAGGCCGAGAGCCTCTCGGTGGACACGTTCGGGACTGCTGAACCAATCGACGGGTACCCGGAGCTTGGGGAGAGCCTGTTTGACGACCCAGGCCTCGCCCGTGGGACGCCGGACAAGGACCGTGCGATTCGATACGCCTCCGGCAAGGTCCTGGAATGAGAGAGGCTCGTCGATGCCGACGCGCCCGGTGGATTTCAGGTATGCCTCGAGACGAGGATGGTCTTCGATGTTCAGGATTGGGGCCATGGGGGAAACAGGATCGAGCTTAGCTATCCGGCGGTCGGGATCAAGAACCGAGATTCTGGGATAACGCCGCCGCGCAGGGCATCCCCCACCCCTGACCCATGCGGCCGCTTACTTGTCCGGCGGGTAGGGTCGGTCTTCCACTCGGATGTCTCCGGCCTGGAAATCCTTGAATCCAATGGACTGCATGGCGGCGAGAACGTTGTTATGCCTTTTGAGAATCTCGGCACGCAGCTTGTCCGGGGACCACACCGTCTTGTCATAGATAACGATATTCTCGACACCATTTTCAGTGACACGATATTCGGACGCCAGATGAGGCGTGAGGATGCGAATATCGGGGTGGGAATTGAGAAGGATTTGAGCGTATTCCAGCCGCGTGAGAGGGTGCTTTTCCTCGGCGTCTTCCTTCCTGACGGCGGCAAAGACCTGGGGACATACGTTCCCAGGCAGTTTCACCGCGAGGATAAAGAAACAAATCGTCAGAGCGAGCGCGAGCATCCGCCAGAACCAGCGGTCCAGGAATCGAAGCATGCTGGGTCTCCCTACGTAAAAGAGCGAGTAGACGAGCCCGCTCGCGGGGGTGCACTTGCGATCTCATCTATTCGTAAGGATTCAATAATGGTGGAAAGAATCGTAACTCCTTAGTGAACGCTGCTTCAATTGTGCGCAGCCATGTGGATTGGCGCTGAAGTTTTTAGCTGACGCCGCGTTGGGTAACATGCTATACCATG
>JACPCR010000100.1 GCA_016179685.1 Planctomycetota bacterium
TCCCCGTCTCCCCGTCTCCCCGTCTCCCCGTCTCCCCGTCTCCCCGTCTCCCCGTCTCCCCGTCTCCCCGTCTCCCCGTCTCCCCGTCTCCCCGTCTCCGCGTCTCCGCGTAGTCCCCTTGCCACCATACCTCCCTACCCTCATACTCCCACTCGGGCGACCGTTGCCCCTTGTCCCAAGTGTCGGGTATCGGCCGAATCTTGAACCCTGGTCCTGGAAAGCGACCACCTTGGACTCAATCCGGCTTAGAATTCTGGTGAGCTTTCTTATCGCCAATCTGGCTCAGGCGGAGGAGCCACCCCCCGGTCTCGATCCCGCCCGGGCGGCTTATCGCTGCGGGGAGTACGAGACGGCCTTGCGTCTCTACCGCGAGATTCTGTCGGCGTCGGGCCCGCCTCCTGCGGACCAGGTTCTGGCCTTCACGGACTTGCTCATCGATTTGGGCCGCCATGACGAGGCGATAAGGACCTGCGAGCAGGCTCTGGAGAAGCAGCCCGGGGAAGCCGCCGTGCGCATCCGGCACGGGGAAGTGCTGGCCCGTGTGGGCCGGCTGAAGGACTCAGAGGCGGTGTTCCGCTCCGCGCTCGAGACCTCGCCCGCTTCGCTCCTGGCCCGGCTGGGCCTATCGAGGGTGCTGCGGGAGACGGGCCGCGTCCCGGAGGCCAATGCCCTGCTCGGGGAGTTGGTGGAGCGCTACGACGCCGATCGGCCTACGGACCCGGAACGGCAGCTTCACTACGGCTATGTCTTCCAGGAGGCCGACCGGCCACACCAGGCGCTGGACCTATTCGACCGGGCGGCGAAGGGCCTGGCGGACCCCACGGATGCCCGACTCGCCACGGGCTTCCTTTTCCTGAGCAAGGGGCAGGTCAACGACGCGGCCAAGGAGTTCCGGCCGATCCTCAAGGAGAATCCGGCCCATCCGGGCGCGCACGTCGGCATGGCGGGCTGCTACTTCCACGACGGCGATTTCCCGCGAGTGAGCGAGGAGTGCCAGGCGGCGGTCGCGGCGAACCCGGCCTGCATCGAGGCGCTGGAGATGCTGGCGGCGCTCTGCATCCAAGAGGAGGACATCTCGGCCGCCGAGTCCCATCTCCAGCGCGCCCTCGCGGTCAACCCGACTCATCTTTCCGTTCGCACGCGTCTCGCCTGCTGCCACTATCTCACCTCGAACACGGCGGCCTACGAGAAGGAGTGCGAGGCGATCTTCGCGATCCATCCCCAGTACGCGGAGTTCTATCGCTCCATCGGAGAGGCCGCGGAGCGACTCCGGCGGCCCGACACGGCCCGCACGTTCTACGAGGAAGCCTACCGCATGGCCCCCCAGTCCTGGCATGTCCTCGAGAGCCTCGGCTTCTTCTACTGCCGTGAAGGCCGGGAAAAGGAGGCCTACGAGATTCTCGATCGCTCCTTCAAGCTCAACGCATTCAACCGCCGCGTCTACAACCTTCTGAACACGCTGGACTACATGGACGATTTTCTCACCGAGGAGAGCGAGCATTTCATCCTCAAGGTGCACCGCAAAAAGGACGCCTGCCTGGCCGGCTACGGACTGGAATACCTGCACGCGGCGAAGGAAGCCTTCTGCCGGCAATACGAGTTCCCCATCTCGGAGAAAATCCTGGTGGAACTGTTTCCGCGGCACGACTACTTCGCCGCCCGGGTGCACGGACTCCCCGGCATCGGCCTCAACGGCGTCTGCTTCGGCAAGGTCATTGTCGCCGACTCGCCCGGGATTCGGCCCGGCGCCCTGAACTGGCGGGACGTCCTCGTTCACGAGTTCAGCCACGTCGTCACCCTCCACGCCACGGATTACCGCATCCCGCGGTGGCTCACCGAGGGCCTCGCGGTCTACGATGAAGGCGTTCCCATGAGCTTCGAGCAGGACCAAATCCTGGTCACCGCGTGGAAGAGGGGCGAGATTCTTCCGCTGGCCCGGCTCAATCGCGGCTTCACCCAGCCCAAGTCCCAGTTCGAGATTCTGCTGGCCTACATCGAGGCGCGGCTCGCCGTCGAGCATCTCGTCACCGAATATGGATTCCGCCGGATTCTCGAGCTGCTCAAGGCCATCCGCCAAGGCGACGAGTTCGAGGCGGCCGTCCAGAAGTCCTTGGGCGTTTCCTTCTCTCAACTTTCGGACGCGGTCTATGCCTTCTTCAGCTTCACGGCGGAACAGCTCCCCATCCTGCCACGCTACGGGCCCGGCGATCTGACCCGACTGGAGAATTCAGCGCGCGAGCATGCGGACCAGGGCGCGGCCCACGCGGAATTCGCCCTGGCCCTCCTGCAGTGCCAGCGGGCCGACGCCGCCCGCACCGCGGCGGAAAAGGCCCTCCAGGTCGAGCCGGACCTCGCCCTGGCCCACATCATCCTCGGCGAGGCCGCCTTGCAGAAGAACGACCTCGAAGCCGCCAAGGCCTCGTTCGCCCGGGCCGCCGAGCTCGAGCCCCGCAGGATCGGACCCCCGTTCCGCCTCGCCGCCATCGCCAAGGCCCAGGACCGGGCCAGGGACGGGATCGAGATGCTCCGGAAGGTGATCGAACGCTATGATCGGCTGCCCCAGGCCTACGAGCTGCTCGCCGAGCTGGCCGAGGCCGCGGAGCAGACCCAGACGCGTCTCGACGCGCTCGAGGGCATGATCCGCTTCCCGGAAACCCTCGGCAAGGCCACCGAGAGCCTCCTCAAGGTGTATGCCGCCGTAGACCGGCCCTCCGACGTCGAGCGGGTGGCGCTGAATCTCTTCAAGACCAATCCCTACGTCGTGGAAGCCCATGATGCCCTCGCCCGGTCCTACGAATCCTGCACGAAGCTGGAGGCCGCAGCCCGCGAATACCTCGTCTGCATCCAGCTCAAGCCCACCGACCTCGATTACCACCTCCGCCTCGCCAAGGTCCTCTTGGCCAATGACCAGAAGGAAGAAGCCCGCCGCGTGCTCACGGAGGCCCAGAAAGTGGATCGGAGTCGCAAGGACGTCAAGGACCTCCTCCAGTCGATCCCGGAATCTCGGGGCTTCCCCAATCCTGCGCCGTGAGCGCATCCGATGGGCCAGGGTCCGATGGTGCGAGGTGGCGAATGCGCAACGGCGTCCGCACTTGCGGGAACGTCTGGACCGGGTGCACGTTCAAACCCGGATACTATAATCAGCGCCGGGCAGCCCACTCACGGAGGCCCTGATGTTCACGCCCGAAGTCATTCGACAGCGAATTCAACAGGTGCCTTTCGTCCCGGTCCGCATCCTCACTCGAAAGGTCGTCAATGGCAGGAAAGGATGATTCGGACGCGGGGCGCATCCCTCATCGGCGCTTCTTTTTCTCGACCTTATCCTGGCTTCGAGCCTCTGTTCCCGTCCTGACTTCCGCCCTGCTCGTCCTGCTGGCGGCCCGCGGCGGCATCGTTGGGGACGAAGGCGAGCAGCCCCCCATTGTCCTCAGCGATGAGGAGGTCCAGGAGCTGATCCGGCAACTCGGGTCGGACTCCTATGAAGTCCGAGAGAGGGCCTCGCAGGAACTGGGCCGCATGGGAAGCGCCGCCGTGCCCCTCCTCCTCCAGGCCCGAGACCAGCGGGACCCAGAGGTCCGCAGCCGGGCCGAGGCCGCGCTGCGAGTCCTGGCCGGCCGGCTCGCCGCCGAGCTGGAATCGGGCAGTCCGGAATCCGCCTATGGGACGCTCCTGCGCCTCGGGGACCTGGCGCTGCCGCGGCTCACCGATTTCGAGACCTTCACCGAGCCCAGGGCCCAGTACCTCATGGTCCGCCTCCTCGCCCGACTCGATGCGCTGCAGGCGCTTCCCAGTCTCGTTCAGGCCGCGCGACACGCCAGCGACCCCGCGCGCCAGGCGGCCGTCCTGGAGCTCGCCCGCCGGTCCGCCGTTCCTGAGCTTCTCGATCTCGTCGAGGAGGCAGGATCGGCCGACATCCAGGAGCTGGCGGCCCAGGCCCTGATCGATGGCGCAGGCGAGGAACTCGTGCCCCGGCTCTGGGAAAAGCTGGAAAACTTCGAGACCCGCAGCCGCGGCCTCCTCCTGCGCCTGATCGCCGCCCTCGACCCGCAGACCCCGGTCTCCCGTCTCATGCCCTTCCTCGACGAACGCGAGGAGGAACTCTCCGTGCAGGTCGCGGCCGTGGAGGCGCTCGGCGAGATACGCGGTCCCGCCGTGGCCGACCTCCTCTTCGAAAAACTCGAGCGGCTCGATCCCCAGACCTGCGGGGCGGCGGCCCGTGCCCTCGCTCGCCGCGGAGAACCCCGCCTCCTCCCGTTCCTCCGGGCCCGACTCCAGGCGGAGAACCCTCGGGAACGGCGTTCCGCCCTCACGGCCATCGCCGCCGCCCGGCTGACCCAGGCGGCGTCCGAGGTCGAAGAACGGCTTCGCGATCCCGATGCCGGTGTGCGCCGCGCCGCCTTGGTCGCCCTCGGCGAGATGGCCGCGTCATCTCCCGTCCCCCGCATCCTCGATGCCCTCGTCGATCCGGACCCTGACACCCGCGTCGAGGCCGTCATGGCGCTCCGGCGCATCGCCAGCCCGTCGCCCATCTGCCAGATCGCCCTTGTCCCGGGCGCCCATAAGCTCATCCGAGACCCCGAGATCGTCCCCCACGTCGCCGAGGTCGTCCAGGCCTTCCACCGGGGCGGAACTGAAGAAGCCTTCGTTGATGCCGCCCTCGCCGTCCTCTACCGGCACAACTTGCTGCAGCACCCGAGCCCGGACGTGCGCCATCGGGCCGCCCTCGCTCTCCATCGTCTGGGAGAGAAGGCGGCCCAGTCCGGCGTCCTCGACGCCCTCGACGATCCCGACGTCTTCGTGCGAGTGGCGGCGGCCGAGCATCTCGGGCCGATCGGGCGCGAAGACGCCATCCCGGCGCTGCTCCGGGCCCTCGATGACGAGGCGCTCCTCGTCCAGCGGGCCGCCGCACAGTCCCTCGGCAGCCTCGGGGCCCTACAGGCCGGCCCACGCCTCCTCGAAATCCTCCTGGACGACACCGCATGGCCAGAGGTCCGGAAGGTCGCCGCCGCTTCCCTCGCCCTCATGGACTACGCCGAGGCCTTTCCCCATTTCCGCCAACTCGTCGAGGATGCGGACCCGGACGTCCATCTCGGCGCAGCCGCCGCCCTCGCCACCCTCGGCGACTCCGCCTGCGTGCCTCCCTTCCTCCGGCTCGTCCGCGACGGCCAGGCCCACCATCGGCAGGCCGCCCTCTCCTGCCTCCAGAATTTCACCGGGCTGAAGCTCGACCTTCCCGCCACCTCACGCCGGGCCCAGCGTGAAGCGGCCATCCGGCGCTGGGAGGAGCTGTGGAAATCCAAAACATCTGACGAAAATGCGGTGAATCCCTCTGAAACCGCCACGGACCGCCAATGAGTTTCGTGGCCGCGTAGCCGAAGCGCGTCGCTAACCGGTTTTCTCATTAACACGAGGAATCGCCATGCTCGACTTCTTTCGATCGACCTTTACTTGGAAAAACCATCCATGGAGGCCGGACGCCTATTACAAGTATCCCGGCGGGTTCGTCGGGCAGACCGGACAGGTCTACCACGTCCGGTTCAATCTTCAGGCTCGGATCGAAATTCGGGAGCGGCCGGAGAGCCCCGGCGCAGAAATCTTCCTGGGCTCGCCGTGCCGCAGCGAATATACGATTGCTCGGCGCAACCTGTTCCAGATTCCCAGCGGCGAGTGGCGCATGGCATTCACCCGCGACAGCTCCGTGCCGATCGCCCATCGGCCAAGCTGGGAGACCGAGTCGGGCCGGTGCAGCAGCCTTCGGCAGACTTTCCAGAATTATTGGATCGACCTGCGCTCGTTCCCGGCCTGCACTGAGCTGACGGCTACGCGTGAGGTAGTGAAGGCGGCGCTGGCCCGGGACCTGCTTGGCGCGTGTTGCAGCTACCGTGACGCCGCCCGAGGCTTGCAGGTCACCGTCGAGTTTCCGGTCAACCTCATCAACCTGAATGAGGACCCTCCGGAATTCCAGGTCTGCACGGGCCCCGTCATCGTGCCGGACCTGGCTACTTGGGACGGGAGCGGCGTGCACCGGGTCTTTCTCGCCCACGTGGCGCTATCGAGCTTCGAACACGTGGAATTCATTCTGCGGCGAGAGGTCCAGGCATCGGAAGCGGACCGGGAATGGCTGGACAGGCCTCGGGGCCGGGACCGGCTGGAACTCATCGATCCGGGCCATGCGCCTGCCGGCTATCCGCCCTCGCGACCGCGGCTGACGGTTTACAACGAAACCTGGGAGTTGGACGCCCGCAACGTGTTTCTGCGGGCCGATAATCCATTGCAGATTTAACAGGCTAGATTAGAATTGCATGGCTGGCACCTCCCAAGGCGGATCGAACCTGCGGTTAAATCCGGATGAAAGGGAATTTTTCTGGGCAGAACAGGATTTCGGAAAATCGCATGCCAGCACGCCACGCACGCTCCTTGTTCTTGAGCCTGCAGTTTTCCCCAAGAAGCAGACTGCATCAGAAGAGGCTTTTGCCCGAAAAATCCTTGCCAGCCTCCATATCTCATCCCGGCGGGAGGAGATATGCAGGCTAACCTCGTCCTGATTACGGGCGCGGCAGGCAATGTCGGGGGCAAGGTGCGGCGTCACCTCGAAGGACGCTATCGCCTCCGGCTTCTGGACCGGGATGCCCGGGGCGATCCGGAGGTTGTGCGGGCCGACCTGAGCGCCTGGGACGAGTCGTGGGTGCAGCTCTTTCAGGGTGTGGACGCGGTGGTGCATCTGGCGGCGGACCCTGTGGCGACGCGCACCTGGTCGGAGCTGGTGGGCCCCAACATGGACGCGGTCTTCAACGTTCTGCTCGCCGCTGTGCGTGGCGGGGTGAAACGGGTGATCTACGCCAGCTCGAACCATGCCATGGGCGGATACCGCGAGATTCATGAGCCGGCGAAGATCACGACGGACCTTCCGCCCCTGCCCGGCACGCACTACGTGGTCAAGGAAGAGGTCCGAAACAGCACCCCCTACGGCTCAGCCAAGCTCATGGGGGAGCGAGTGGGCAAGTGTTTCGCCGAGGCCTGCGGACTCTCCTTCATCGCCGTCCGAATCGGGTGGGTCCTGGGCGGGGAGAACCGCGCGTCCGATATCCCGGCTGACCGTGACGATTGGTTTCGGCTCATGTGGCTTTCGAACCGCGACCTCTGCCATCTCATGGAGCGCTGCATCGAGGCTGACTCTTCCATCCGCTACGCCGTCGTCAACGGCATGTCCGCCAACACCGGCATGCGCTGGGACATCGACCACACCCGCCGCCTCGTGGGGTATCAGCCCCAGGATGACGTGCTGCGTTAGAGAGGCGCTGCCTCCAGTCGGCGCGTGTGACTCGAGTGACCGGAATCGAAACAGGGCACGGCAAGCGTTCCGCTACCGGACGTGCCAGGGCTCATTGAGCGGTTTCGCCCCGTTCAACTCCCCGTATCCGGCCCCCGTCGTCCCACCGGGATTCGGCCCGAAGTAGCGCTCGTCGAGGGGGTCCGATGCGGGCTGATACCGCACGTCGGCGGATACCCGAACGCGACCTTCCGCCGAGTGGTTGTCCAGCGATCCGTGCAGCGTCGTCATTCCGAAGATCACCACGTCTCCGGCCCGGAAGTCCGCCGTCAGCAGCCGGACGCCTCGCCTTTCGGCCAGGGTGATGGCGTCGTCCTTCAACGACACCCGAGGGGAGGCGTTCGAATGGTAGTCCACCCCCTGGCTGTCCCCAATGAGATCGGTGAAGGTGGTCGAGCCCTCGACGACCACGAGCGGGCCCAGCTCAGCCGGGACATCGCCTACCGGAAACCACACCGTGACGATGCGCTGGGAACCCCTTGCAAAAAACGGGTAGTCATAATGCAAGTTCGTGGAGCGGCCGGGGACCCCCACCCTGAGGAAGAGGTAATCGTGACCCCGTGCCGGCTCGCGGAAGAGCGTTCCCAGGAGCGATCCCAGCGATGGCCCATGGCTCAGTTGGCGGAGCCTGGGCCCCTCGGACACGGATTTCCAGAAAGCGCCGAGGTCGCCCGCAAGCTCGCGGCGTCTGCTCCCCCCCGTGGCGACGCCCTCGATCGCCGGCGGGCGGATTTCCCCAACCTGGAGCAGCCGGTCAAGCGCCTCCTGCCGCGCGGCCATCACCGCTTGAAGGTCGAGGGCCCCTCGCAGGAACAGGTAGCCGTCCTCGCCCAGTCGCCGCCGGAGCACCTCTCCATCGGAGACCATCGCCGAACTGTCCCGCAGCTCACCCAACCGGCTAGCGGGCACTTCACGGCCGTGGACCGCGCATTTCCCGATCATGATGTCCTCCTGCGGGATTCCGCAATACAAAGGCCGTCCGATATGCCAGTATCCCTGTTCATAAGCGCGCCAGCACTTATGAACAGGGATACTAGCCGGAAACCCCAGCGAAATTCAAGAGGCACTCCAGCTTAACCACATGTGAATCGGTTACTTATGAAATATCGAGTTTCCTTATTTCGCTGGGGCTTCCTATAGTAGACGAATTCGCAAGTACGGGTGCACTTGCGAACTCGTCTACTAGTGGCCGTGTTCCGAGCAGCAAGACATCTCCCATCGTGACCGCTACCTGCCGCCGATGACGCCTCAAGAAATGCCGTCTCCTGACGTGAACGAGTTCCAGGGTTCCATTTCGGAGGCTGAGGCGCGCTTTGAACGATTCCGCCGAAGTGCTGGCTTCTTTTTCGGCCCCTCAGCCTTCCTCCTCGTTTACGCCCTCGCGCCGTCTCAACTCTCCCCGCAAGGCGTGCGGATGAGCGCCATTCTCGCGGGCGTCCTCGTGCTCTGGATGACGGAATCCCTGCCGCTCCCCGTGACCGGTCTGCTCGGAACGTGCCTCTGTATCCTGCTCGGGGTGGCGGAGGCGAAGGCCGTCCTCGCCTCGTTTGCCGACCCCATCATCTTCCTCATGATCGGCAGCTTCATCCTGGCGCGGGCCATGACCCTGCACCACCTCGACCGCCGGTTTGCCCTGGCCATTCTTTCCCTCCGGTGGGTCGGAGGCCGGCCGGGCCGGCTGCTGGCCGCCTTCGGGATCGTCACGGCCACGCTCTCGCTCTGGGTCAGCAATACCGCCACGACGGCCATGATGATGCCCATTGCTCTCGGCATTCTCGATGCCATGAGGCATCTTCGGAACTCGGACGGGTCGTCCTCCCCAGCGGCCCAGGGTCCCTCGGCATGGCCCTTTGCCACCGGCTTCATGCTCATGGTCGCCTACGCGGCCTCCGTGGGCGGCCTGGGCACGCCCGTGGGCTCGCCACCCAACCTCATCGGGATCGCGCTCATCCAGAAGAACACGGACACGACCATCACCTTCGTCCGCTGGTCGGCCCTCTGCCTGCCGCTGGTCGCCTGCATGTACCTGGTGCTGTTCCTCCTGCTTTACCGGCTGCATCCGCCGGGGCCGCAGGATGGCGTCAAGCCGCAGGAACTGGCCGCTTACCTGCAACGGCAACGCGACTTGCTGGGACCCTGGACGCGGGGACAGATTCATGTACTGCTGGCTTTTGGCGTGGCCGTCGTGCTCTGGGTCGCTCCCGGCGTGCTCGCGGCCATCCTCGGCGACAAACACCCCCAGGTGCTGCTCCTCACCGCCCGCGTGCCGGAGGGGCCCGTGGCCATCCTCGCCTCCTGCCTCTTGTTTCTGCTTCCCACGGACTTCCGCAAGGGTCAGTTCGCCTTGAGCTGGCAGGAGGCATCCCGGATAGATTGGGGGACGATCCTGATGTTCGCGGCCGGCCTGACCTTCGGAAACCTGATCTTCACCACGGGCGTTGCCGATCTCATCGGACGTGAGGTCACGCGGCTCACGGGCACCCAGTCCCTTTGGGGCCTCACCGCCCTCGCCATTGGAATGTCCATCGTGCTCAGCGAGGCCACGTCCAACATGGCCACCGCCAACATGGTCATTCCCGTCGTGATCGCCGTCGCCAAGAGCGCGGGCGTGAATCCACTACCGCCTGCCCTGGGGGCCTGCATCGGCGCCAGCTACGGATTCATGCTGCCGGTCTCCACCGCGCCCAACGCCATCGTTTACGGCTCCGGGCTCGTCCCGATCAGCCGCATGATCCGGGCAGGGCTTCTCTTCGATGCCTGCGGCTTCGTGGTGATCTTCGTTGGCCTGAGGCTGCTTTGTCCAGTGTTCGGCTACACGTAGTCATCGAGGATGGGAGTGCGTTCGCATTTCCATCCTCGATGACGAGCGAAGCCGCCGTACGGCGGCTTCAACAGGATGCACCCTGAGCGTCGCCGATGGAGGGAGGGCGCGCCAGGTTGCCGACGGGTGCAGGAATTATATGATTTTCCACCTTTCAGGAGGCTTTTTCCGCGCCTGCCTTTTGTTCAGGGTCGCCCGACCCCATTCGAAACCCGAATTCATCCCCAAAGAAGACACCATGAAGAGCAGAAGAAAGTACCGAGTCGCCGTCGTTGGCGGCGCCGGAACCTGGGGCCGACATTACCTCCACGCCTATGCCAACCACCCGGACTGCGAGATCATCGCCCTGGTGGACCGGGCCCGCGATCGCCGGAAGGTCTTCGCCGACCACTATGGCGTCAAGGTCGTGTTCGATTCCGTCGAAGAACTCCTGCGGCGCGACGTGCCGGATATTGTTTCAGCCATCGTGCCCACGGGCGCGTCGCACGACGTCGTGATCGCGTGCGCCGAGGCGGGAGTCAAGGCCGTCTCCTGCGAAAAGCCCATGGCGGCGGAACTGGCCAAGGCCGACGAGATGGTCCGCGTCTGCCGCGAGCGCAGCGTCGCCTTCGGCTGCGGCACAGCCTACTGGGACGTCCCTTACGCTCCGGAGACCGCCGAGTGGGTCCGCAAAGGCCGCATCGGGAGGCTCACCGCCGCGGCCATCCCCTGGGGCCTCCCCCGGGAGGTCTCCGGCGGCGGTTGCGTCCAGATCACCCTTGTGCGGCTGCTCACCGGCATGGAAGTGGAATGGGTCGAAGGCTGGACTCTCCCGCCGGATGCCGCGGCGAACGACGACGACTGCGGGGCCTATGGCCGCTTCGGCCTCTCCGGGGGAATCCTCTGCGAGGTGCCCAAGCCGAAGCCCACCCAGCGGGGCAAGTGGCACTTCTGCCCCGCGACCGTCACCGGCACCTACGGCCAGGCCTGGCTCTGCCCGCCCAAGCCCGTCCTCTTCCGCGGGAAGGGGCACTCGATGAGCCCGGTGTTCCCGAAGTATCTCGAGAAACCCCTGGCGGGCAGGCACTTCGACCGGGTGGTCGAGCGGCTGATGCGCGCCGTTGAAACCGGCGAGGAGGCCCAGTGCAGCGGACACGACTACCGCCAGGCGCTTGAAGTCGCCATCGCGATGAAGCTTTCGGCCCGAAGGGGCCACCAGCGCGTTACGCTTCCCCTCGAGGACCGTTCCGTCCAGATCGTAGCCGCGCCTTACCGGATGCTCGGGGGCGACGTTGCCGGCTGGTCCTTCGTGGGTAATCGTGTGCCCGCCGTGTCCTGACCTCCAAGGGGCTTCCATCCGGTGACGGCTTCATGGATCTTCCACCAGCCGCTCAACGATTCCGGCTCGAAGCGTGTTGCGATGGATGTAAAGAAGCCATCGACGCCGGCACGATGCTTCTTCAACGGTGAAGCTCTTGAGTCGGCCAGCTAGAAACGGCGTCCCGCCTGAACTCAGGGCCGGGGTCCGAAGTGCCGGGGTGGGCGGCCGTGCTCGTAAGCGCCGAGGTCGGGGGCTTCGCCTTCAAAATCCTCCGCCAGGTTCGGAAGCGCAGCGCCCGCGTCGATGGCGGGGCTGCCGGTCTTGAGCGTCAAGCGCCGGGCGGAGTAGGACTCCAAGGCGTAGGCCACGATGTCGGGGACCTCGAAGAGTTCATCCATCCTGAGAAATTTTCCGTGCTTCTCCATCGTTGCTCAGCAGGGCTTTCTGGTCGGTGGGCCCGAGGCTGCCCTTCAGCTCCCATCTGCCCTGCCAGCCGGGGTCGTCGAAGCCTTCTTCAAGAGCCAGCTTCCACTCCGCGGCGTCAATAGGCTTTGTGGCGACGGCGGGACCGAACAAACTGAACATCGGCAGGAGGGCGAATCATATCAGTCGCATCCAGTTTCTCACCTCTTTTCTCGGCCTTTTTCGATAAAATGAATGCGTGGAGGCAATACATCGTTCCATTAGACAAGATTGTGGCTTCTGTGGCAGAATAAGGCAGGGGCGCGGGGACACCGAACCCTGGAAGAGCAGAGGCCCCGGGCATCCCCATGCGCCAGTGTTGGATCGAGGCCCTCGCCGCGCATCGCGGCCGAAACTCGATGCGCTCCATCGCTCGCCCGTCGATCGGGCCGGCGAGCGCGCCCCAACACCACGCGCACGTCAACGCGAGAGCCCAGAAGCAGGAGGTCTCCTCTGTCCACACAGCCTTTCTCCTATCCCCAGGTCATCCGGCGGCTTCAGAAGGCCGGACATTCCGTCCGGGAGCTCCGGCGAGGGGGCCGGGCCGCCCTGTCTCTCCTCGGTGGCCGCTTGATCGGCCTCGCCCTGCCCGGCGAGGAGGAAAATCTCGTCTGGACGAGCCCCCAGCTCGAAGATACGGAGACCTTGCGGTCGCACCCCGAAAAAATCTTCTGCGGCATCGGGGGCGATCGCCTCTGGTTCGGCCCCGAATTCGCCTATCACTGGAATGGGGACGCGGACGCCGTCTCCTTCAAGAATTACCGCGTCCCGGCGGGCGTCGATCCGGGCCGATACCGCTTCGAGGAGGCGGATGAGGTCTCCGTCCGCATGGCTATGGAATGCCGTCTCGTCGACCGACGCGACGGCGAGGCCGTCACTTTCCAGGTCGCTCGCAGCGTCTCGGTCACCGATTCGCCACTGCCGGCCGCGTCGGCCATCGCCCGCCGGGTCCGTTTCATGGGCGTCCGCGTCCAGCACCTCATCCGGATTCGGAGTTGTCCCCGGGGCAAGTCCGTGGGCCTCTGGCATCTCCTCCAGATGCCCGCCGGATCGACGCTGATCGTGCCGACGCGGGGCAAGCCCAGGCCGCTGCGCTACTTCAACCAGGGATGCTGGGAGTGCCGCGCGGATCATCTCCGCTGGACTTACACGGGCGAGGCCAAGGCCAAGTGCGGACTCGATGTCCACCAGGTTTCAGGCCGAAGCGCCGTCCTGCGCCCCATCTCGGGCGGCCGATGGGCATTGATCGTCCGGCAGTTCCCCGTCCTGCCCGGACTCTATTACGCTGACGCGCCCCGTTCCAGCTTGGCTGGTGAACAGGTCGTCCAGATGTGGGACGGTTTCGGGTTTGGCGAGATGGAGTATCACAGCCCCGCCGTCGGCGGCCAGCCGCTCGCACGCGAGTACGCCGAGACGGCGCTCCTCTGGGCCTTCGGCGGTACGAAGGCCGACATCGCGCGGGTCGGACAGGACCTGCTCGGCGTCGTTCTGTAGGCGAATGCCCCGGGGCGGCTTGCGGATTGCAGATTGCAGATCGAGGATCAGGAAGTACCCAATTCCAAATCGAATCAACCACTTGCAAATTAACAATGGATGGGAGAACGGGTTTTAATCTTTTGCCGGGGGTTCTCTCAAGTGAACAGAAAACACACTTCCCGGTGGGACCATTCGGACCGCACAGGTGGGGCCATTCACATCGGCGGGCGGGGCGCGTTCAGACCGGCGATAACACTTGTGTTTCGCCTCCGCAGGATTCCAATGGGAGCTTTGTGCGAAGCTCGCGGACTCGCCTCGTTGTGACAGGGAGAAACAGGGGTCTGGGTGGCCGGAGTAGAGATTTACTCGCGAAAGTTTGCGCGTCGCGCGGAGATGTTGGAGTCACGCCTGCCTGCCGCGCGGCGGCGCAGACAGGCCTTGAGGCGTGGCGTTGGCCGGACAACGGCTAAAGCCGTCACTCCAGCTTGGCTTGAGGCCTTCTTCTTAAGTGGTTGTATATAAACGTGTTATCCGTTTGTTTCTCAGGAGGGATTTCCAGGGCAAATCGGCCGGGCATAGTGCGGCACTATTCCCGTTCCCATTTACGGGTCGTAGCGTGGCTCCATTCGGCCGCATGGTGGATTTGCTGGGCCGTCGCGGCCGAGCCGGCCGGGGCCCCCGGACCGGGTGGGACGCCTGCCGATCCCGCCGGCAGCCGGGAGCCGCCTGCCGGGACGGAGATCGTGTCATCCACCGACGGGGCCATCATGGTCTATGTGCCTTCCGGCGAGTTCATCATGGGACTCGATGCCGCGGAGGCCGAGACCGTTGCACGGGATCTGGGCTTCAAGGATGCGGAGCCGCTTTGGGCCTGGGAAGCAGCGCCTCGGCATCAGCGGAAATTGCCCGGGTATTTCATCGACCAGACCGAGGTGACCGTCGGACAGTGGCATCGATTCGTCCAGGCCAGCGGCCTGCAATCTCGATCCGAGGAGACGGCCCGGCACTTTGGCAAGCCGGCCGAGGAATTTCTTCCGGCTGGCGGCGTGCCCTGGGAGGAGGCCAAGCAATATGCCGCCTGGGCGGGTAAGGCGCTGCCCACAGAGGCGCAGTGGGAGAAGGCCGCCCGAGGCGCGGACGGTCGGTTGTATCCCTGGGGGAACGATCCGCCGACGCCGGAACATGGTCATTTCGGCCTGAGAAACGCTCAGAGAGCGCTTCACGGCATTGGGGTGAAGCTCTACACGTGGGTGGGCCGTTATCCGAAGGGTGCCTCGCCTTATGGGGCGCTGGACATGCTCGGCAACCAGTATGAATGGACGAGCGAATGGTTTCAGGCGTACCCCGGCAACCCCATGGCGGACCGGATGAAGGATTATCCCGCCAAGTTCATCTGCCTGCGCGGCGGGTCCTGGTATCACGGATGGGTCGGCTTCTATGCCGCCAAGCGATTCGGGTTCGAGCCGGGCGAGACCTACTACCATGTAGGATTCCGGACGGTGTGGACGCCTCCTGCGGGCTACCTCGGGTCGGAGGAATTTGGCCAGGCCCGCGCCGCGTTGGAGGCGACGAAGGCCCTTCGGGCCGAAAGGGTCCGGGTGGCCGAGGCCGCGGAAACCGGACCTTAGACAGCCAGCCTTCGGCGTGGCAGCGCTCTCAGAGCGCTGAGCAACCCGTCTTCCCAGCGCGCGGGCGAGCTTCGGCGTGGCAGCGCTCTCAGAGCGCTGAGCAACCCGTCTTCCCAGCGCGCGGGCGAGCCTTCGTTTCTCTCTGTCACAACGAAGCGAGTGTGCAAGCTTGGCAAGACCCGCTCCTGAGCGCACCGCGGTGAAGAGAACGCTGGCGCGCTTGACGTTTTTTGCGGCCAGGTGGATATTCATCGCACTGCCTATGAATGACCCACTGACACCCTTTGATATTCAGCCGCGGACCCGGATCATCTTCGGCGTCGGCGGCATCGAGAGGCTGGGCGACCTGGCCCGGGAGTTGAACGCCGCACGCGTTCTTCTCGTCTCCGATCCTGGCGTCGCCGCGGCGGGCCACACCCGCAGAGGCGAGGAAAGCCTCCAGCGGGCCGGACTCGAAACGGCCCGGTTCGAGGAGGTCCAGGAGAACCCGACCACGCGGCACGTCGAGGCCGGGCTGCGCTTCGCACGGGATCGCCGGATCGACCTGATCGTCGGGCTCGGCGGCGGAAGTTCGATGGACTGCGCCAAGGGGATCAATTTCCTGCTGACGAACGGCGGAACGATGTCCGATTACCGGGGCCTTGGCAGGGCAGGCCGGCCCCTGTTGCCGTTCATCGGCGTGCCGACGACCGCCGGGACCGGGAGCGAGGCCCAGTCGTTCGCGCTCATCGCCGACGAGGCCACACACCAGAAGATGGCGTGCGGGGACCCTCAGGCGGCGTGTTGCATCGCCCTCCTCGATCCTGCCCTGACACTGACTCAGCCGGAGCGCGTGACGGCCATGACGGGGATGGACGCCATCGCGCACGCCGTCGAAGCCTACGTGACCAGGAAACGCAACCCCGTTTCGGAGCTCTTCGCCCGAGAGGCCTGGCGTCTGCTCGAACCGAACCTGGAAGAGGTATTGAAGCGGCCAGGGGACGTGGATGCCCGCGGCCGCATGTTGCTGGGGGCCCACTGGGCCGGGTGCGCCATCGAGAACTCGATGCTCGGGGCCGCCCACGCCTGCGCGAACCCCCTCACCGCGCGGTTCGGCGTCCCTCACGGCCTCGCCGTCGCCCTCATGCTCCCTCACGTCGTCCGCTTCAACGTCCCCGTTGCCGGCGCACTTTACCGTGACCTGGCCGAGATGGCCGGCCTGGGACACTCCGATGCAGGCGAGGCTCTGGCCCGGCGCATCGAATCCCTCGCCGACTCCTGCCGCTTGCCACGCTCTCTAGGAGACGCTGGCGTCCGTGAAGAGGTCCTGCCGGAGCTGGCCCGGGAGGCCGTCACTCAGTGGACCGGGGCGTTCAATCCTCGTTCCCTCGCGGAAGGGGACTTTCTGGCCCTTTATCAGAGGGCCTTCGAATAGACGAATTCGCAGGTGCAGGTGCACTTGCCAACCCTCTACGAGTCGAAGGCTCGTGCCCTGGCATCCGGATGTCACCCACTTCGCGCCCCTCTCACTTTCTCTTCTGCGCGTTCCTCGTCCTCTCGGCCTCGGCAGCCGAAAGGGCTGAGGACTCCTGGCCTCAGTTCCGAGGGAATCCGGCGCTGTCCGGAGTGGCATCGGCCGCCCTGCCCCCGGAGCTGAAAGTCCTCTGGAAAATCGAGACTGCCGACGCCATCGAGTCCTCCGCCGCCATCGCCGGCGATGCCGTCTACGTCGGCTCGAATGACGGCATCCTCCATGCCTTCGATTTCCTCTCGGGTAAGAGTGTGTGGGCCTACAAGGCCGATGCGGCCTTCAAGGCCTCGCCCGGTTATCGCGGCGGCCGGGTTTTCGCCGGGGACGCCTCCGGCATCTTCCACGCCGTGGATGCCGCCACCGGGAAACTCGTGTGGAAATTTCAAACAGAAGCTGAGATACTTTCTTCGGCCAACTTCGCCCAGGAGTCCGTGCTCTTCGGCTCCTACGACGGTTTCCTGTACTGCCTCCGGGCGTCGGACGGACGCGAGCTCTGGAAGTTCAAGTCTGAAGGCAATGTGCATGCCACACCCTCCGTCACCGCCGAGCACGCGTTGATCAGCGGCTGCGATGGAAAGCTTCGGGTGCTCCGCCTCTCGGACGGCCAGGAAGCCCGCTGCGCCGAGTTGGGCTCGCCGTGCGGGGTCTCGCCCGGCATCGCCGGGTCCCAAGCCTTTGCTGGCACGTTCGCCGGCCATATCCTTGGATTCGACTGGCAGCATGGCAAGACCCTTTGGGAACACCAGGACCCGGAACGACCCTTTCCGTTCCTTTCCTCGCCTGCGGTGCATTCGGGTCGGATCGTGATGGGCGGCAGGGACAAAAGGGTGTATGCCCTGGAGGCAGACACGGGAAAATTGCTGTGGATTTTCGAGGCCCGGGGCCGAGTCGATTCCTCGCCGGCCATCGCTGGTGACGACGTGCTCATCGGAAGCCATGACGGCCGGCTTTACCGGATCGATCTCGAGACCGGAAAGGAGCGCTGGCGCTTCGAGGCTGGAGGCGCCATCTCGGCTTCACCGGCGGTGGCCCGGGGCCGCTTGGTCGTCGGCACGGAAGACGGCAGTCTGTACTGTTTTGGAGCTGACGAGAAGTGAAATCCGCTGCGCCCTGCGGGCTCGCGGATTTCAAAGCCAGCGTTGGCCCGGCTTCGCCGGCTCAGCCCTGGCGGGGAAACGGAAGCCATTGAGGTCTGTATAGGTGTCAAATGTTTCCTGACACCTGACCCGCCTCCCACGTTCCAGCGGCCCGGCGGGATCCCTTTGGGAGGGTCCCTGCGGGCGGGACAAGTGTGGCGGGACACCTATCCCCCGGCCTAGTTGGTTTGCGGCCCCTGGGCCGCGCCAGGAACCGACACGAGCATCACCATGCCCGAAGAGACCGAAGTCGGAAGCTACTTCGTCTCCAATTACCCGCCGTTCTCGTTCTGGCGGCCCGAGCATCTTCCGGCCGCGCGGGCATCGATGGGCCTGCGGGCCGATCCGGCAACGGCCCTCGGCCTTTACCTCCACATTCCCTTTTGCCGCAAGCGATGCAAGTTCTGCTATTTCCGCGTCTATACGGACAAGAATGCGGGCGAGGTCGAGGCCTACCTGGACGCCTTGGTGCGAGAGATCGAAATCTACAGCCGCCTCCCCGTCCTGCAAGACCGAGGACTCCGCTTCGTGTACTTCGGCGGCGGAACCCCTTCCTTCCTCAGCTCCCAACAGCTCCGCCGGCTGGCCGACCGCCTCCGGCGTTCCATCTCCTGGGAACACGCCGAAGAGGTCACGTTCGAGTGCGAGCCGGGCACGCTTCAGGAAGGCAAGGTTCAAGCCCTCCGGGAGATCGGAGTGACTCGGGTGAGCCTGGGCGTGGAAAATTTCGATGACGCCATCCTGGCGGAGAACGGCCGCGCCCACCTTTCCCGGGAGATTTACCGAGCTTACGCGTGGATACGGGACGCGGGCTTCCCGCAGGTCAATATCGATCTCATCGCCGGTATGGTCGGTGAAACGTGGGACAACTGGCGTGAATGCGTCTGCAAGGCCATCGACCTGGCCCCCGACAGCGTGACCATCTACCAGATGGAGCTGCCGTTCAACACCCTTTACAGCCGGGCAATACTGAAGGAAGGCGCACCGGTGGCCGTGGCGTCCTGGGCGACGAAGAGGGCGTGGGCGGAACATGCCTTTCGCGCATTCGAGGATGCAGGCTACCGCGTTTCGAGCGCTTACACGCTCGTTCGGGGACCCGCCCAGTTCATCTACCGCGACGCCCTTTGGCACGGTGCAGACATGGTGGGGACCGGCGTGGCTTCCTTCTCCCAGGTCGCCGGCACGCACTATCAGAATGTCGATACGATGGAGAGATATGTGGAAGCCCTCGCCTCCGGTGAACTCCCCCTGGCACGCGCCTGGCCCGCGACCCCGAACCAGCAGATGATCCGCGAGTTGGTCCTCCAGTTGAAGCTCGGTGTCGTCGATGCCGCCTATTTCCGCCGAAAGTTCAATCGTGATATCCTGGAGACCTATGGACCGCTCTGCCGCCGCTTCGAACAGGAGCAACTCCTGGAACGGCGCGTGGACGAAATCCGGCTCACCCGGCAGGGACTTCTTAGAGTGGATAGTCTCCTGCCAGAATTCTTTGAGACGGAGCATCGGCACGCGAGAACCAGTTGACCCCATGTCGGAATGCCTTACTTTTCAGATGGGCAAATATGAGGCGCGCTTCCCGGCCGACCTCTTCTATACCCGGAATCACATGTGGATGCGTACCGAGGGACGCCGTTTGGTCTTCGGACTCACCGCCTACGCGGTTCGGCTGCTCAAGGACGTGTACTTCCTCGATTGGCAGACCAGCGCCCCAGTCGAGGTCGAACGCGGCCAGGAGATCGGAAGCATCGAAAGCTCCAAGGCGCTTTCCTCGATCTTCGCGCCCGTGCAGGGGACCCTCCTGCGATTCAACGATGATCTTCTGAGCGATCCCTCGGCGATTTCGATCGATCCTTACGGAGCGGGCTGGCTTTTCGAGATGGAGGGAGATGCCAGTGTGGCGCTCAGGCCGGAAGACTATGTGAAGTTCCTCGACGCTGGCTGGGAAGCCACCCAGCGGGCGCTCAAGAAACAGGTCCAGGGGAGTTGAGATGAACCCATCCAAACTGACGGTTGTCCTCTCGCAAGCCCAGGGCCAGCATCCGGTCCGGCGGCATCTCGAAGAAAATCTGGCCTCGGCGCTCCTTCTCGAGCACGGAATCGACGTCTCTGTGATCCCCCATCTCTACGACCTGACTGAAGACCATACGGGGATGCTCTTCTTGAGGTCCATCACCGGTGACATCGTGGTCCTCTCCTGGCTGTATCCCCGGGCCGCTCACTGGATGCTGGACCGTCATGGCGTGAAAGGAAAGCCGGGAGAGGCCAGGCTCGCCGGCGGGGAAGAGGAGGAGGAGGAAGAGGAGGAGGTGGGGCCGGCGTCGGAAGACACGGAGGCCATCGGCGACGAGGAGAAACCGAAGCCCATCGAAGCCGCGGATGTGCCGGACCGATACATCTACACGCTCGACCTCCGCCAGCAGGACCGGCCCGAGCCCTACCTCGAAGAAATCCGACGGATCGCCGCGGAATGCCTCGGGCGTAGAAAGAACACCCTATCCGAGGGGCACTCGGCGTCCCGCGCTGGCGAGATGAAGCCCCGGGGCTTCATCGCTCGTGAGAGTATCGCCGGACCGGCAGCCAGCAGGGGCAACGGCCGTCCCGGCAGCGAGCAACTTTTGGCGACACCAGCGCGCCGCCGCTGGTATCCGGTCATCGATTTCAGCCGATGTACGAATTGCATGGAATGCATCGACTTCTGCCTGTTCGGCGTCTACGGCGTAGATGCCAAGGACCGCATCCTCGTCGAAAATCCAGATAACTGCAAAAAAGGCTGCCCGGCCTGCAGCCGCGTCTGTCCCGAGCACGCCATCATTTTTCCCGAGTACAAGACCCCGGCCATTGCCGGGGCTAACCTCGGCAGCATCTCCGGTCTGAAGATTGATCTGACCCGATTCTTCGGCGGTGACGATGCCCTTAGCCTTGCCGCCAAGGAGCGCGACCGCGAACTTGTCCGAGACGGTCGGTCTGCGGTAGGGCTGACCGCTGGAATACCGAAACGGCAGGGGGCACGTAACAAGGAAGGTCCCAGGGATGAGCTGGACCAGCTCATGGACAAGCTGGACAAACTGGACCTTTGATGAAGGCAACACCGCGCTCTGGGAATGCCTCCGTTCTGGCCCATTCGCGGAATTTTTCCAAGCTCGTAATATCCATGGGAATTCTCAACTGTTCCCGGATGACCACCGCGTTCGAGGACATGTTCCCGTCCTATGTTCACGACCTGACCCGCTTTTCACATAACGAACCGTGAATACCGTTCAGAATCTCGAACGCGACCTCTTTCGAAGGCTTCTGGCTGAACGCGGCCGGGAAGGCATCTGGACCGGCGAGCTTTCCGCCTCCGCTCTGGCCACCGCCACCGCGGTGTCCGCACTCTCTCTGGTCGGGCGGGAGCGCTTTGGGGACCGGATCGGCCCGGGCGTCAACTGGCTCGCGCTGCACCAGAATTCAGACGGTGGCTGGGGTGATACGGTCCGCAGCCCGAGCAACATTTCGGCCACGCTGCTGGCCTGCGCGGCTTTTCAACTCTCCGGATGCTCCGGCAGCCATGCGGCCTGCCTTCGGCAGGCCGACACCTACGTCCTGCGGGCGGGTGGCTACCCGGCGCTCAGGGCCCGTTATGGGAACGACCGTACGTTCGCGGTCCCCATCCTGACCACCTGTGCGCTGGCCGGACGGGCCGACTGGACCGAGGTCGAGCCGCTGCCCTTCGAGCTGGCCTGCCTGCCGCACCGCTGCTTCCAGTGGCTTCGGATGCCGGTCGTCAGCTATGCCCTGCCAGCGCTCATCGCCATCGGGCAGGTTCGATTCGCACGGCGTCCACCGCTCCATCCCCTGGTGCGCCTGCTGCGCCGGCTCGCCCTCGGGCGCACCCGTCAGCTCCTGGCTTCCATCCAGCCGGCCAGCGGGGGCTTCCTCGAGGCCGTTCCGCTGACCAGCTTCGTCACGCTCAGTCTGGCCGGGATGGGGCTTGGCGGCCATCCCGTCGCCGCACGGGGCGTCGAGTTCCTCTGCCGATCGGCCCGCTCCGACGGGAGCTGGCCCATCGAGTGCAACCTTTCCATCTGGCTGACGACCCTTTCCATCCAGGCGCTGACCTCGGGCGGCGAGCCGCTGGATGAGGGGATGACCGGCCCGCTCCGGGCCTGGCTGCTCCAGCAGCAATCGCGGGTGGTCCATTCCTACACGCGGTCGCCGGCAGGCGGGTGGGGCTGGACCCACCTGCCCGGAAGCGTACCGGATGCAGACGACACAGCGGGCGCGCTCCTGGCCCTCTGGAATCTCGGCGGGGGGAGCGAATCTCGGGCGGCCGCCGATGCCGGCCTCCGCTGGCTGCTGGCACTCCAGAACCGCGACGGCGGCTGGCCCACCTTCTGCCGCGGTTGGGGCAGCCTGCCGTTCGACCGCAGCAGTCCGGACCTGACGGCGCACGCTCTGCGGGCCTTGAACGCGTGGGCCGGGGACCTGCCGACGCTATCGGGTCGGATCGACCTGGCCCGACGCCGGGGCCTCGTCTATCTTGAACGGACGCAAGGCCGCGGGACAGCCGCCGTTGAAACGGCCGGCGCATCAGGCGACCTCCCCGGCTTCTGGACGCCTCTCTGGTTTGGCAACCCCATCGCACCCGGAGAAGAGAACCGCACCTATGGGACGGCCCGAGTGCTCCTGGCCTATGTGGAACTGGGCCTGGAGCGAAGCCGCCCGGCGAGCCGCGCCTTCGAGTGGCTTCTTCGCTCGCAGAATGGGGACGGCGGCTGGGGCGGCGGCCCGGACACCCCTTCCACCGTCGAGGAGACCGGTCTGGCGCTCGAGGCGCTTGCCGCATCCACTGGCCCCTCCGCCGCGCATCAAGCCGCCCTGGCCCACGGCTTCGACTGGCTCTCCAGGAGCGTCGGGTGTGGCGGACTGGATCAGCCCAGCCCGATCGGTTTCTATTTTGCCAAACTTTGGTATTTTGAGAGACTGTACCCGCTGATCTTCAGCGCGGGCGCGGCCGGACGCGCCGTCCGGACGCTGGGCGCGGCCGGACGCGAGCCGGGCACGGCTCGGCACACCTGTTTCTCCGCTCCCTCCCCTGCAACCCGAACGGAGTGAACCCGTGGGAAATGCGAGTGAACCTGTTTTGACGGATTCCATCCGCCTGGCCGGCGGCGTGCCGTCCGTCCCGGGCCCCGCCCCGATCGAGCCCTCGGCCCTGGGCCGGAAAAAGAAGGCGAGCACCGCTCACCTCAAGGTCATTCCCGAGACCAAGGCCTTGCGGGAACAAATCCGGCGCGAGGCCGTCCGGTACGCCTCCACGCTGGACCGCTCGCGCCCATTGACCAAGGAGTCGCTTCAGAGGATGGGTGAAGAGCTCCTCGTCCGGCTCGGGTTGAACCTGCAGAGCTATCTCGGCTTCGCCATGGTGGCCCTCAACAACGAGTTCTGGCGCGACCAGCTCATGGCGATCGATTTCAAACGCCGGCTGCTGCTCCTGCCGCACTGCCTCAAGCATGCGGAGGGCTGTCCGGCGGACTATGACGAATTCGGGCTGGATTGCCGCAAGTGCGGGGCGTGTTCCATCGCCGACTTTAAGGTTCAGGCGGAGGACCTGGGTTACAAGGTGATGGTCGCCGAAGGCACGCCCATTGTTCTGAAGATCATCGTCAGCGGCTACATCGACGCCATCATCGGCGTCGCCTGCCTCAACGTGCTCGAAAAAGCGCTCGATAAGGTCCTCAGCGTGGGCGTCCCTTCCCTCGCCGTGCCCCTCCTCTCCAGCGATTGCAAGAACACCTCGGTGGACGAGGATTGGGTCGCCGAGGTGATCGGGCTGCGGACGACGCCGCCACCGCAGAGGACCCGCAGCTACGTGCCGCTGCTCCGGGCGGCCCATGAACTTTTCGAGGGACCCGTGTTCGAGCGCCTCGCGCCCCGTTTGAGGCGGACGGCGACGCCAGGCCCCTCGGACGGCGACGCCAGCGCGGGCGCTGCGCCGTCTCCGCAGGACCCCGTTGCCGCCACGGAGGCGCTCGCGTTCGAGTGGATCGGCCGGGGCGGCAAGCGATTCCGGCCCTTCATCACTCTGGCCGCCTATGACGCCCTGCGCGGAGGAACGGCCACTCTGCCCGATGCCCGGGACCATGGCATCGATCTGCCCGATCCCGTGCGCCGAGCCGCCGCGGCCGTCGAGGTTTTTCACAAGGCCTCGCTCGTTCACGATGACATCGAGGACGGCGACGACTATCGTTACGGCGGCGAAACGCTGCACCGCAGGTATGGCGTGCCCGTGGCTCTCAACGTGGGCGATTACCTCGTCGGGCTGGGCTACCGCCTCGCCGGCCAGGACGCGGCCGCCGTCGGCGGCGACTCCGCCGCGTCCATTCTCCACAGGCTCGCTGAAGCCCAGGTCCGGCTCTCCGAGGGCCAGGGGGCCGAGCTCCTCTGGAGACGGGCCGGCCTCGAAGCCTTCACCCCTCTCGATGCCCTCAAAATCTACGCCCTCAAGACCGCTCCGGCCTTCGAGGCCGCGTTCTTCGCTGGCCTGCGACTCGCCGGGCCCATCGACGGTCGCCTCGAGGTCGTGACTGAATTCTCGAAGAACCTTGGCGTGGCCTTCCAGATTCTCAACGACCTCAAGGACTGGCAGGAGGATGAGAACAAGATCAGGCCCGGCGGGGACGCCGCCAAGGCCAGGCCCACCCTCCTCCTCGCGCTCGCCCTCGAAGCCGCCGGGCCCGAGGAGCGTAGAATCCTCCTCGAGCCTCACCGGGACGCCGAAGACGGCCAGCGAGCCCTGCGGAGAGTGCGCCGGGTCTACGAACGCTGCCGGGCGTTCGATAAGGCGGGACAGCTCGTCGAGAAATACCGTTCCCGGGCCGAGGCCGCAGCCGATGAGGCCGAGCCGATCGAGCTCCGCGCTCTTCTCTATTTCCTGATCGATTCCCTTCTGGCCGGGGAAATGCCCGAACGGCCCGAGGCGCTCGTCAGCCTGCCCATCCAGGCCGAGTAGACGAGTTCGCAAGTGCACCTGCACTTGCGAACTCGTCTACTCGGCCTTTCTCGTTTTCATCGGCGGAAATGCGTTACCGCATTTCCGCCGATGAAAACGAGATCCTCAGCCCCAGTGCCCCATGCGACATTCCCCCGTCGCGCGCTCCATTCGGTCCCTGTTCCGGCTATTCCGTCCCGGCTCTCGAGGGCCCCAGGTGCAGGAAGTCCAGCCTGACCAGGTGCCCGAACCGTACCGCCGTCTCCTCGCCCATCACGCGCACATGACCGTGACCATGGAGGCGCATCAGCGCAGCCCCATCGATCTTCGAATCGTCGACAAGGTACGGCGGGGACACCTCTATGCCCGCAGGGTGCTTCTCGCGAGCGCACGAACGGGCCGCATCGTGCAGTTCGGGATCATGCGTTTCGACTTCAGATGCTGTTCCGAGGCCGTGCGGAACGAGATTCTGCGTGAACGAACGCCGCTGGGCTACATCCTCATCCGTCACAACCTCTTGCGCCGCATCGACGTGCATACGCTGTTCCGCGTCCACGCCCGTGGGGAGCTCGCCCGGCTCTTCGGATTGTCGCAGCCAGCCGAGACCTATGGCCGGCTGGCCACCATCTTCTGCGACGAGCAGCCCGCTGTGGAACTGCTCGAAATCCCAGCGCCCGGTCTCGAGTGTTGATCCGTGAATGAGGCAGATCGCTTACCCCGGCCTCACACCCCCACACTCCCACGCTCCTGGTGTCAGGTGTCCGTCCATTGCCCTGGTCCATGGTCAATCGTCCATGGTTCATGGTCCATTCTTGTTCAAGGCTGAAGGATGTAGGCTGAAGGCAGAGGACTGGGGACTCCACCCGCCCCACTTCGCCGCCCACCTCAGGCCTGCACGCTGCGGTCGAAGCGCTCGCCGAGGTATATCCGGCGGACCAGCTCGTCCTGGACCAGCTCCTGGGGCGTCCCGTGCCGCACGATTCGGCCCTCGTGCATGATGTAGGCGCGGTCGGTCACCGCCAGGGTCTCCCGCACATTATGGTCGGTCAGAAGAATGCCGATGCCGCGCCGGGTGAGGCCGCGGATGAGGACCTGGAGGTCACCAACGACCTTTGGGTCGAGCCCGGAGAAAGGCTCATCGAGCAGCAGGAGCTTGGGTTTCAGGAGCAGGGTGCGAGCGATCTCGAGCCGGCGGCGCAGCCCGCCCGAGAGGTCCCGGGCCTTCTTGTCGCGGTGAGCCAGCAGATCGAGCTCTTGAAGCATGGCCTCGGTGCGTTCCCGTCTCTCCTTTCGGCCTTCTCCGAGCATTTCGAGGACACCTTCGAGGTTATCGAAGACGCTGAGTCCCTGGAAGACCGAGGGTTCCTGGGCGAGGTAGCCGATGCCTTTTCGGGCGCGGATGTGGATCGGATCGCGAGTGATCTCTTCCTCGCCGAGGAGGACGCGGCCGGACTCGGGCCGGACGAGGCCCACGGCCATGCGGAAGGAAGTCGTTTTCCCCGCCCCATTGGTGCCCAGGAGGCCGACCAGCTCGCCATGGTCCACGGCGTAATCCACCTCGTCCACCACCCGCCTGTGATGGTAACTCTTGCAGAGTTTTTCGACTCGGAACAGGGCCACGTTACTTGTCCTCAGAAAGCACCCGGTAATAGCGCTTGACGAGGTCCTCATACTCTTCGGGCACGCGTTCGCTGCCCGGCTCCCGGATGTCCCGTTTCCTCAATATCCGCTGGATGCGCTCGATGACGCCCTCACGAGCGGTCTGGAGATGTTCCCGGACGGAGAGGAGGTTGCCCCATTGCGGGCCGCCGGGGTGGACACCGAGTGCGGCTCGGACGCCGCTCAACAGCTCGCGAGCGAGTCCGATGCCCTGCCCATCGGCCGGCGGCTGGCCCGCGCTCCGGGCCATCCGGTCGCTCAGCTCATCCAGTTGTTGCTCGAGCCGCTCCATGGCCTGGGCCAGCCGGTCCTCGGACCCCCGGCGCTCTCCTTCAGGCAACCGAATCTGACTCTCGATCCCGGATTCGATCCGAGCGAGATCCGCCAGGGTTTCATTCAATTTTTTCTGGACGGACTGAAGGCGCTCGAGGGGCGTGGCCAGGTAGTCCAGGTGGACCTTTTCCAACTCGTGCTGGACCTCTTCCATGACGCGGGCTATCTCTCCCGCCTTTTCCCGGGCTTCCCCGGCCTTCGAGACAGGCAGGGGATCGGAATCGGGCGACAAGGCCCGGGCCAGACGTTCCATCTCGGGCACGACGTCCCGCTCTTCGAGGCGGGAGCGTTCCTTGGCGATGTCCCGGGCCACCCAGGGATCGGATTTCTCGGCGGCTTTGGAGAGCACCTGGAGCGCCAGCGCCAGACCCTTCCCCGCCTGGGCCGCCTGGGCCTGGGAACGAGCGGCCGACCGGCGCGTTCCGTCCGCAAAGGGCTGGTCCGGCGGCCGGTTTTCCGAGCCGGCTCGCAGGTCATCCTCGGTGCGGCGCTCTTGCTCCGCTGCGGACTGGGCCAGTGCCGCGGCCAGGCCCAGCCGGTTTCCCAGGGACCGGTCCGCGGCGGCACGGAGATTCTCCAGGGCGCTGCCGAGATGGCGTTCCGCTTCTTCGCCGGGCGCCGCGGGCATCTCGCCGGGCGCGGCCAGGGCCTTCAGGACGGACTCCATCTCCCGGGCGGCGGCCTCATAGGCCTGCCGCGTCTCCTCCGCCAGCCCGGCATCGGCGAGGACGCCCGCCTGGCGCGTGCGCTCGCCGAGCGCGCGGGCTTGTGCGGCCATGCCTGACTGCCTCGCGGCGAGGCCATCCCGTTCTTCGGTCCGGCCCGCCTGCCGATTGAGATTCCTCTGTTCCCGGGCCAGTCGTTCCGTTTCTTCCATCATCTGGCGGACTTTTTCATCGTCCTCGCCCTGCGAGCGCGCCACGGCCTGGGCGAGCCGCGACCCGACGTCCCTCAGGCTTTTCTGCGCCTGTTGCTGGTGGGGCACGGCCTGGCCGGGCTGCCCGGCCTCCATGGCGCTGGCGGCCCGGCTCATGGCCTCGGCAGCGGCCCCCTCCGTCAACTCCCGCGCAGATTGAGCCAGGTCCGCCTGGTCCTGCGTCCGATCGCCCTGTTCGGCTCGAGCCGCGAGGTCTTCCAGTTCCCGGCCGAGAGACGCGGCGTCCCGACGCAGCTCGTCCTGACGACGCGCCAGGTGATGCTCGGCAGGGGGCTCGGCCGGCGCTTCTTCCGGGCCAGCCGATGCCGCGCCGGTCCGGCGGGCCTCCTCTTCCGTCTCCTGGCTGAGGGATTCCTGCTGCCGGGCGAGGGCTCCGGCCCGTTCGCCGGCGGACTGCATGGCCTGGGAGATGTCCCGGCGCATGGCGTTGTGCAGGCTTCGCTCCGCTTCCCGCATGCCTCGCTCGGCCTCACGGGCCTGGCTGTGCGCCTCCTGGTACTCCCGGAACTCGAGGGCGCGCTTGGACCGGTACATCTGCTCCGCCGTCTGGTTCATCTGTTCTGCGGCCCGGCGGGCCATCGGAGAATCCGACTCGGCCTCCCGGGCCATGCGCCGGGCCAGCTCGAAGGCGTCGTACATCGCCTCCCGCATCTCGTCCGCCAGCTCCTCCCGCTTCTGATAGCTGCTCCAGTCCTGCGGCTGCTCGGTCTCGTCAGCCTCCCGGTTCTGCTCCTCCTGCTTGGCAAGCTGTTCGAGCTCCCGGCGGCTTTTCTCCTGGCGCTCCAGCATTTTCGGCATCTCCTGGGCCATTTTCTGGAATTCCTGGGCCCGGCTGCGCTCCTTCTCGCGCTCCCGGCCCTGCTGCTGGGAAAGGGCGCTCAGGTAAGCCTGCTGCCGGCCCGGTTGTCCCGCCAGGCTGAGGACGAGGCGTCGGGCCTGGGAGAGCTGATGGAGGGCGTTTTTTTCCGGGTTCAGCGCCTCGTGGGCCTCGTGGACGTGCAGATACCAGCTCGACTCGCGCAGGGCCGAGACGGCTTCGCGAAGGGCATGAACCTCGGGCATCTCCTCGATCTCGGCAGCCTCCAGGGCCTGCTCGATGTGCTGGGCCAACGACTCCACCTGGCCCGTCAGTTCCTTCTCCTTCTTGCCCAGCGTCTCGAGGGCCTCCTGCTGCGCCGACGTGCGTCGGCCCGGCGGCGTGCCGGCGATCTGGAACGTATTGGCCAGGACCTGAATCTGCTGGCCCACGATCTGTTCGAGGTTGGCCATCATCGCCTGCCGGGCCTGCGAGGCCGCGGCATCGCCTTCCATCGAGTCGGGGCCCGCCAGGTCCGTGGCCTCGTAGACGCGGACAAACTGCAGCACGGAGACCCCTTCCTTGGGCCCATTCACCGTATCGTTGTCGAGCGCGTAAACGTAATAGGCGAGGACAGCGCCCGGCGGAAGAAGCATCCGGCCGAGATCGAACCGGTAGATGCTCCGGGTGTGCCGAAGGGGCTTTTCAAGGCTTTTGAGGGTCTCCCGGATTTCGTCCTCGCCGAGGACATAAAAAGCGACGCCCAGCTCGATGAGGCCGAAATCGTCCTCCGCCTCCGCCTGGACGACGACTTCCTGATCGTCCTGGGCGAGGAGGTCCGGGTCCGGACGCGTGATGCGCACCCGCGGAGCGGCATCCTCGAGTGCCCGGACCGCGTGCCAGAACAGGTTGGGATGAGTCCGGCCGCGGCCGTCGAAGAGTTTCAGGGCGTAATGATCGTCGCGGGCGATGGTGAAGCGGCCGTGCAGCCGGCGAGCCCCCGAGGGAACGAGGCCGCCGGCCTCCGCCTCCTGGAAGAGAATCTGCCCCTGGGAGACCGGAACGTTGGATTGAACCTCGAGTTCGACCTCGGTCCCCGCCAGCGCCTGAAGGTCGCCCGTGTTCTTCTCGATGCGCACGGGCTCGAGGCCGGTATAGGACGGATAGGTGAGGAGAGCGGAGACCTGTTCGACGGCTGGCTCGACGTAGACGGAGAGGGAGTAGCCCGGGCTGCGGTGGTCCCTGGCCTGGACGTAGTAGTCGAAATCTTCCCTCGCCTCGCGGAAGGTGAAAGCGAAGCGTCCGCTGGCGAACGGGAGCATGTCTTCCTGATGCCAGGGTTTCCCGGCGTGCCGGTAGTGGAGCTGGACGCGATCGGGGGGGAATCCCTGGATGCGGGCTTCGATGGTGACGGGCGTCCGCGCGGGCACTTCGACTGTACCCGGACTGACGGATTCGACACGGGCGAGGGTGGGTGGCTCGACGCGGGCCCACGGATTGACGAAGCGCCGGAAGGCTGGTCCGAACAGCGTAGGGGCGTGGTGGAAGCCGAGGGCGAGGCCGGCGAGGGCGGCCGCGGTCCCCACGGCGGCCCAGCGGGGAAGCCGCCAATCCACCGAGTCCTCGAATCGGACTTGGGCGCTGCGATGGACGGCCTGGTTCACCAGGCGATCGACGATGGGCGGGGAGGAGAAGGCCTCGGTCTTGGCCGCGTCTCCGCCGTATTCCAGGGAGGTGCTCAGCACCGTTTCCATCTGCGGGTGGCGTGTCTCGATGTCGCCCGCCACAGCTGGATCGGGCCTCGCGTCGCGTGCCGGCCGCAGGGCAAAGCGTTCCACTGCGGCGGCGAGAACCAGCAGGGTGAGAAGGAACAGCGGGATGCGTTCGGCGACGGTGAATTTGAAGAAGAGATCGAGGCCGGCATAGGCGAGGAAGGTGAGGAGGCTGACGGCGGCCAGGGCCAGGAAGCCCAGGATACAGGCCCGCTGGAACTGCAGCCGGCGCGTGCGCCGAACGCCCACGACGAGCTGGTCGAGCTGGTCAGACACGTATCACTCCTCAGCGGGCACTTTGCCGGCGGACCCGCTCCCCCAGTTCCCGTATGCGGCGCTGGCACTCCTGTCGTGCTTCCTGCGATGCTCGGAGGTCGGGTCCCCGGGTCCGGAGGCACTTGAGGATGACCTCCTCAGCCGCGACGAATTCCTCGCAGGTCCGGGCGACGGACCGGGCGATGTCGAGGGGGATGGTCGTCACGCCGTTGGCGTCGCCGTGAAGCAGGTCGCCGGGGTAAACGGTGATGCCGCCCACATGCACGGGCAGGTTGACCCCGAGGATATGGCAATAGGCGTGCGCGCAGATCGTCTGGCCCGTGAAGACCGGGAAGCCGAGGGCTTCCACCTGCAAGAGGTCCCGGCCCGCTCCGCTCGTGATGAGCCCGGCGCACCCGAAGGTCTTGTAGGTCGTGCACATCACTTCCCCGAACGTCGCGGCCGCAGGTGGGTCATCGAGGTCCTGGAATACGACCACGCGCGGATCGGGCACCTGGGCGAATGCGGCGAGCTGGCCCTCCATGCCCGCAGTGGCGTCCTGGCCCCGAGGCGGGGCGGCGGAACGGAAGGTGGCCGTGGTGGCGTAGCCGACCATGGGAGGAAATTTGGGGAAGTTGGCCTTGATGCGGCCGTCCATGTAGCCGGCGTTGCGCGGCCGAACGTCGAACAACTCGATCACGTTGCAGACCGTCGGGGTGTCGAACCGGCGCAGCAGAGCCAGTTCCTCGGCGCTCAGGAGTTGAGAGGAATCCATTCGAATCGCCTCGGGCAGGATGGAAAACAGGGGACCCGGGAGGCGGCTGCCGGTTTTCGAGCCCGACCCACCGGGACTATCTTGGCAATCAGGTTACCATCAGACGTAGTAACTTCTCAATAAATTCGGGGAAGATACGCGCTCATTTTCATAACCGATGATGATTGAAGGCTTCACGGATTTCCGCAGCGAAGCAGGCAAGCGCTTCGGGGCGAAGCCCGGAAGCGCTTCGCCTACGTTCGCCGCGTGTCAGCCCTGAATTTCCTGGCGAAGCCCGGAAGGGCTTCGCCTACCTTCACAACTCATGAATTTGACCTTATCCTCCTCCCCGAACTTATTGAGAAGATGCCAGGCGTAGCGGCGTTCAACGCAACGGAGATGGTCGAGTTATAGTCATTGGAACAAGGGAAGCGCCGCACCAACACACGGCGAACATCCTGCGAATATCTGCGGATACATCCGAGGGTATTTGCGCCGGCCTCCAATATCTTAGTCAGTTTCAACTTGAAAACCACGATTTTAGACTTCGTTGAATCCCTTCAGGGGGATCGGTCTCGCCAAAAACTCAAGAGCAAGGCAGAAAACTCAACGCCGAGGCGATCCTGGCCGCCGACCGGCAGGCGGTCGTTCAGGCCTCGACCGTGAGGATTTCCGGCCCGTCGCTCAGGACGGCCACAACGTGCTCGAAGTGGGCGGCCAGGCTGCCGTCCTTGGTGGCCACACCCCAGTGGTCCGGCAGCGTGACCACGTCATAATGACCCTGCGTGGTCATCGGCTCGATGGCCAGCGTCATGCCTACCCGGAGCTTGTCCCCTTCGTGGGGTTTGCCGTAATTAGGTACCTGGGGGTCCTCGTGCATGGAACGGCCGATGCCGTGGCCGACCAGTGGGCGCACGACGCCGCAGCCCCGGGATTCCACGTAGTTCTGAATGGCCCAAGCGATGTCCCCGACGCGGTTGCCCGGCACAGCGGCCTGGATGCCGCGGCGCAGCGCTTCCTGGGTGACGTCCAGAAGGGACTGGGCTTCTGAAGTGATCGACCCGACAGGAAAGGTATAGGCGGAATCGCCGCAGAAGCCGTCGAACTGGCAGCCGAAATCGATGGAGAGGATGTCGCCCTCGCGGAGCGGCACGTCGTTCGGAATCCCGTGTACCACGATGTGATTGGGCGAGGCGCAGATGGCACCCGGGAAGCGCGGATGGTCCTCGTTCTGACCCGGGTAATTGAGGAACAGCGGCTTCGCTCCCGCCTGACGGCACAGCTCCAGGGCGTAGTCGTTGATCTCTCGAGTGGTTGCTCCGGGCCGCACTTTCTCGCCCATCTGCCTCAGAATCCGGCAGGTCAGGGCGCAGGCGCGCCGCATCCGTTGAAGCTCGCGGGGGGACTTCAGGAAGATCATGGAGCGGAAGGCGCGTCGGAAGGAGAAGAGATCGGTGAAGCTCGGAATGGCTGCACCCCCTCGAGGGCCAGAAGCAGGAACAAGCCAGCACCTCCCAGCAGGATGCCCTGACTGACGTGAACGTATCGGCGATGGAGGCGGTCGAACTCCTGTCGGCCGGCGTCCGACCAGGCCTCGTATCCCCCGGCTGGCGCCTGCGCCCGGAGGGCTTCCATCCGGGGACCGAGTGCGAAGCGCAGGTGGAGCGTTGCCAGGAGCATCAGAAAAGGCGTGATTATCTTGAGAGCGAGTATTCTTCGCCAGCGGAAACCGGGGCTCAGGGGCCGCAGCAGCCAGAGCTGGAGCGTGCTGCTGGCGAGGAAGGCGGCGGCGCAGCCGATGTGGGCGAGGCCCAGCCGCCGGAGGGTCTCGCCGACGATGTCGCCTGCGGCCATCCGGTCCGGGGCGAGCTTCTGAAACGTGACGGTGGCGAAGAAGGGAAGTGCGGCGAGGCCTCCGACCCAGGCGGCCAGGGCGAGATATTGAATCCAGAAGAGGGCGGGTGGAAGCCACTTTTTCATGAGCCACGACCGAAACTTTGGAGCGCCGACTCGGCCTCCCGGCGCACGCCAGGGTCCGGGTCATTCCGGGCCAGACGTTCGAGCGGCTTCCGGGCCATACCGCTCGCGCACTGCACGAGGGCCTGGACCGTGCGGCCGCGGACCATCGGGTCGGAATCGTCCAGGCCTGGCAGCAGGAGGGCGGGTGCACGCGCGCCGCCGATCTCACCGAGGGCCCGGGCGGCGCGCCAGCGGACCTCGCGGCTCGGGTCGGTGCGGAGACGCCGAGCGAGTCCGTCGAGCGCGCCGGCGACGCCCAGGCGGCCGAGGGCGCGGGCGGCCTCGGCCCGGACGCCTTCTTCGGCATCTTCGAGGCACGCGGCCAGAGCGGGCGCGGCGTCCGGGACGCCGAGCCGGCCCAGGACCTGGATGGTCTTCTGCCGGTCAGCGGCCCGGCCCGCAGGGAGCTCCTGGAGGAGGAGCGCCAGGCCGCGGGAGTCGCCCATGAGGCCCAGGGCCCGCGCCGCATGCCGGGCCACCGCGGCATCGGGGTCCGTGAGGAGCGCAGCCAGATCGTCCCGCGCCTCCGCAAACCCGATCTCACCCAGGGCCTCCGCAGCCCTCTGACGGACCTGACGACCAGAGTCCTTGAGCGCCGCCCGGAGCGCTTCGGCGGACCGGGTATCACGCTGCCGCGCGAGGGCCACGGCCGCTCGGGCGCGGCGCACAGCGGTCGGACCCGCTCGCAATTCCTGGATCAGCGTCTCGAGAGTCTCCATGATTCCGCACTTCGGCCCCTGTCAGGAACACCCCGCACCCTTGCTCAGAAGTGCACCCGCATTTCTGAACAGGGATGCGAGCCGGAAACCCCTCCCGCACGTGTTCCTATGGGAGGAATTCCGATGTGAGGCGAAATTCAAGAGTCATTCCCATTGAACCACTTGAGAAGTGACGGCCCCTTGGGAAGGGGCCGGAGTGAGGGAAAACCACCGACGAAGGTGCAGGCATGCGCACTCCATGGCGGTCGCTTAAGGTGCGGGTGAATTCCCGGGCGCGTCTATCAGTTTCTCGCGGGCCAGGCGGTATTCCGCCAGGACGTCCTCGTCGGAAATGAACTTCTTGTAAATGAGTCGGACCCGCAGGGTGAATTCGCGGTTCACCTGGTACGCCGCATCCGGGATCAGCCACTCGAAATCCCAAGCTGGGCAAGTCTTGCCCGGCAGGATGCCGCTGCCCCCTCCGGACGGTGAGCAGAAGAACCGCAGCCAAGGAGCATCGCCGAACACCAGGATCATCACCATGGGACCGAGACGCCCGTAGTAGAAAGGCTCGTCAAAGCGCCTTTCATAGCGATGCCAGTGGAAAGGCGGATCGCCTTTGACCTGGGGCCGGACCTCCAGTTCCTTGTCGTGCAGGTAGGCCGGTGCGATGTTCGCTCCAACGCCGTGTCGCGGCGAAATATAACGATGCCACTGGCCGCCGGAAAGAAAGTGGATGCGAGTATCCTCCGGGTTGTTCATGTAGCAGCACCAGGACACCTCCCGGAACGGGAAGCCCGGCGTCCGCACGTCCCGGCGGTCACAAAAGGTGAGGCGGTGGTCCACGGAGCAGGGCGGCTGGACCTGGTAAGAGGCCCGGACATCGACGGGGTGGGCCTCATCGGCTTTTCGGGTGAGCGCGCTGGTGGTCTCATCGACGATTTCGAGATCGGGCGACTTGGCCCGAATTTCGCCAGGGAGAAGGCCGGCAAAGGAGTTGCCGAAGGCGTTGAACGGCCAATGTTGGGAGGCGAGGGACCAGAGACCGCAGTACTGGGTCCCTCCCATGCCCTGTCGTGAAGCGTCACCGACGATGGCCTGTATCTCGCCGGCCTGGATGAGTTGGCAGTGAGGGTTCATGGGTCGGATGCTTCTGCGAGTAGAAAACGGGTCATGGGTCATGGGTCATCTGCCGTTGGTCATTGATTACCGCCACAAGCAATGAACGCAGAATTCGCCGGGCCACAGGGTTTCCCGCAGGGCCCTTCGCCAGCCGATTTCTCCGTTCAATGATCCGAACCGCGAAATCGACGAGTCTTTCCCCGGGTTCATCCACGTCCATTCTCTTTATGCATGGGTGAATCAATGACAAATAGCAAATAGGCAATGATGCTTCGTTTTTACCTGCCCTGTCTGCGTGCGTGCCGCACGCACAGGCAGGCGCCCCGGCGGGACAGGCAGACCGGCACGAAGTGCCATGTTCAAAGCGGACGCGACGCGGAGAAGCCACAACCTGAGAATCTACCGGACGAGGTCCTTCCACTCGACGCTGGTTTTTGCCGGCTCACCCATTGTCAACAGGTCCTGGAGGGAGGACGGGAGGGATTCGACATTGACGCGGGCCACCTGTGGGATGGTCCCGCCGGTCTCGCGGGGAATCAACTCGACGACGACGGCCTGAAGAACGGGCACCTCCTTGAGCTCCGTGATTTTGAGAGCGAGATGGAGAGCGAGGCCGACCGTCAGGGCCCTCGGCACGAGGAGGTCGAGGAGGGCGCCTTGGCCGGGGGGGACCCGCTTGGCCCGAATCAAGCATCCCTGGACGCGTTCCGCTTCGCTCAAGGTGACTTCCACGGGCAGGGATGTGAGCATCTGGCTCGTGTCCGCGTCCTCGCCGATGGGCCGTACCGCGCGGACGGAATAGATGGTGATGGGGTAGGGGATGCCTTTGACCTCGGTGGCCGGAAGGACGACGGCGCCGATGGAGGACCGGACCCGCTCGTAAGCGCTTTCGCTGATGAAGACCTGGCCGCGGCCAGCGCGGGCCTCGATGCGAGCGGCCAGGTTCACGTCCTCACCGATGATGGTGTAATTGACCTGGTGGCCGCTAGCGCCCATATTGCCGGCGATGAAGCTGCCGTAATTGACGCCGATGCCCATCTCGACGGTTTCGACGTTCGTGGCGAGCTGATTGCAGTTGAACTCGAACAGGGCGTTCTGCATCTCGAGCGCCGCCTGCACGGCGTGCCATTCCGCGTTTTCGAGCGCCTCCGGCGCCCCCCAGACGGCCATGATCGCGTCACCGCTGAACTTGTCGATCGTCGCCTGATGCCGGAAAAGGATTTCCACCATGACGTCAAAATAGCTGTTCAGAAGCTGCACCACGCGCTCGGCGGTCACCCGGCTCGCCATTTTCGTGAAGCCGACGATATCCGAGAAGAAAGCAATGCCCTTGCGGCGCTCCCCGCCCAGGTTACTCGTGAGCTGGCCCTTGACGATCTTGTCGACCACGTTCGGCGAGAAATAGCGCTGGAGGGAGGCCCGCTTGGTCACCTCGGCTTCCTTTTCCTTGACCAACTGGGCGTTTTTCACGGCCGTAGCAATGGGCGACGCAATGGCCGTGAGCAGCTTCAAGTCCTCCTCCTTGAAGCGATTTCCAAGCCGCGTCGTGTCGATGTTGATGATCCCCAGCACCTCGTTCTGGCAGATGAGCGGGACGCACATGGAGGACCGGATATTGTACTTCATGATGCTGAGCGCGGAATCGAACCGATCGTCCTGCGCGGCGTCCGAGACCAGGATCGCATGCTTGTCCAGGATGGCCCGCTGGACGATCGTGGTGCTGTACTGCAGCTCGGAGTCCTTTCCCAGTTCGGACGGCTTGACCACCTTCGGCACGAGCTCGTTGTTCTTCGCCGCATCGATCATCAGCACGTAGCCGCGTTCCGCCGAGGGGAACACTTCAAACAGCCGGTCCATGACCGAGTTCAGCAAGTCATTCAAATCGAGGATCGTGCTGATCTTGTTGCTGACGTCGTTGATGATCTCGAACCGATGGGAGATGCGTTGCCACTCCTCCTCCGACCGGGCGGAGCGGATATCCTTGGCCAGGTTATCCTGCCGCACCTCGACGAAGGAGTGGATGATGGTCTGGCCGACTTCGCCCTCCATGCGGGTCTCGTCCGCGGGCGAGACAGCGGCCCTTCCGGCCCGGCGGCCGACGCTGCTCGTGGGCCGGGCGGCCGTGCCGGAAGCGGTTGCAGAGGTAAAGAAACGATCCTTTCCGAACAAAATCTCGTCCGTCGGCCGGGCGGCAGTTCCGGAAGGGGCTGCGGGCCCTGCACCGGCAGGCGACGGCTCACCCGACCCGGCCGGCGTTTCGGCCAGGAACGAGAATTCCAGCCGGCAGATGCGAATCAAGTCGCCATGATTCAGCGGCGACTTGGTGACCCGCTGATCATTGACGTAGGTGCCGTTAGCGCTCTGGAGGTCTTCGATGATGTAACCCTGCGGCGTCCGGGAAATCCGGGCGTGTTGCCGAGATGCCGCGGGGTCCGTCAGCACCACTCCACAACTGGGAATGCGCCCGAGCGTCACTCCTTCCTGGATCGGATGAGTACGCCCGATATCTGGCCCCTGGGTCACCTGTAAGACCGGGCTCGACCGAGAGTCTGCCATGGACAGTCGCACTTCCGGACGGGAATTCGAGCGTGTCGGCGTGGCACGCTTTCCCTTCCGGATACGCGGTTCAAGAAGAGAATACCCGGGAGGAGGCCTATCCAGCGCCTCCAGGACGGACATTATAGAATAACCGGTCCGGCCAATCAAGAGTGCAGGAGCTCCTCCACCTCCCTCAGCCGTGGAATGCCGGCGCGGCCTCCCAGCGCCCGGCACTTCAGGGCGGCCACGGCGCAGGCGAATCGCAGCGTTGCAGGCAGTTCCCATCGGTGGAGCAGCCCATAAGCGAAGGCCCCGTGGAACACGTCCCCGCAGCCGGTGGTGTCCACTACCTGGACGCCGAATGCCGGCTGGTCGAATTCCCCCTCGGCCGATATTCCATAGGCGCCTTCCGCGCCGCCCGTGACCACGACGACCTTTCCCGGATTTCCCGCCTGCGCCTGCCGGTACAGCCGCCGTGCCGCATCACGGAAATCTTTGCCCCCGCACCATTCGAGCGCGAACCGGGAGGAGGGGATGAGCACCGTGGCGGCTTCGAGCAGCTCGGGGATTTCGGGCGCGCCGGTCGGCTCGGCGTCCAAGATGACCGGAATGCCGGCCGCCCGGCCCATCCGCGCCGCGCCCAGCCCCGCCCTCGACTCCACCGTGTCCACCAGGATCACTCTCGTCCCGGCCAGGAGGCCCGGCGTCACCTCGTCCGGATGCGTCTCCGGCACGCCCTCCTGGGTGTAAAAAATGGTCCTCGATCCGGTCTGCGCGTCCACCAGGATGATGGAAAACCGCGCTCGCCCGCCCGCCGCTCCCCGGCTCGGGACGACCTCCACTCCCTCCGACTCGAGGTCCCGGACCAGCCACCGGCTGTTCTCGTCGTCACCGATGCCCGTGAGGAGACGGGAGGGCACGCCCAGCCGCGCCAGGGTGACCAGGGCCGTAGCGACGAGGCCCCCTCCCTGCCGGACGATGGAGCGGATGGGCAGCTTCACATCGGGTTCCGGGTAGCGTGGAATGACGCAGAGGAGGTCCAGGGCGGAGCAGCCGACCCCGAGCGCCTGGGGCGGGCCGGGAAGCGGCTTCGATCCGGACGGGGAAGGGGCCATCGGAGACCTCCTGAAGGATCGACGCGTTGATGCCCATTATTCGAGGCAGAACCAGCGCGCCATATCCTCCAAGTCCCAAGTCGGAGCTTCTGACGCGTAGAGGACTTGCTCCCTCCGGAACTTCCAGAGGGCATGAATCCGGAAGGTGAGGAGGCGGCGGTAGCGCTGCCCGAAGCTGATGAAGTAATAGGGCACGTCGAAACGAGCGGTGGAACCTGCCGCGACCCGTTTGAAATGATCGTACACGTAGAGCGTCAAGCTGCCGTCCGCGTGGACCTCCGTCACTTGCAGCTCGGAAGGATGGATCACGTGGGGCATGGCCTGCACGTCGATGCGGGCGATCCCCTGTCGATTCTCGCATCCCTCGTATCGATAGTTCCGCCGCTCCACCAAGAAGGTTTCCGAAGCGATGGGCTTCTGATAAACGGTGGGCGTCCCCCCCATCACTTTGAAGGGAATCTCCTCGGAATCGATCTGCTCCTTCTCGTCGTCCTGGCCGGCAGAATCCAGGTTCACCCGCACGCTGCGGTACGACGTCTCGAGAAAAAGGACTTCTTCCGGGTTCAGGTCCTCCTTGACCGATCCGATCTCGTCCTGTTTCTCATTGAGGAGCTTGGACTCATTTTCCGGCTTGAGGAGGAAATCCGGCTCGGAGAAGGTATCGTGATTGATCGACTGGCCTTTGAGGTAGGCCTCATGGATGGCCGCCGTGGCCACTTTCTCATCGAGCTGGACGGCCACGATTTCCTTGCCGTAGTAATTTTCCAGGAAGGTGAAGCAATCCGGGCAAACGCCGGGGATGTGGCCGATGACGACATAGTCCTCTTTCGCGGCGAGCGGGAATACCCCGAACCCCACCGCCAAGGCGGGCGTCAGAGTGCCCAGAATCTCGGGATCGCGAAGGGCCGACCGTACTTGTTGAAGCGTTTGGAAGTCCACCGCGTCTGATTCTTGGGGTCTTGAAAGGATTCGAAGCGGCGCGGTTTCATCGCCGCACAAGCTTCCGCGGCGGAATCCCAGCCGGGCCGGCATTTCGGTGCGGAAGCTACTCTAATGCGGAAGCGCCACTTTCTGCAAGTGCTCCTGGCGTTTCTCCTCCGCGTCCGCGCCGGTGAATCTCCTTCCCATGCTTCTGGGCCGGCAGGCGGGTCGACAGGTCGGCCAGGGCCACATGACGTTCCCACGATCGCTGATTTGCACCGAGTCAAGACTCTTGACCGCGGATGCCGCGGATGCCGCGGATAAGAGGAAAAAGAAATCCGTGTCCTCCGCGCCCTCCGCGCTGCATCTCCTTCCCATGCTTCACGAAGGCAGCACAAAGGAGGCGGGACTTCGCTACCGCGCGATGACCACCACGGCCTCTTCTGGCGGCCGAATGAACCGGGCGGATGCCTCGTCCACCTGGTCGACGCGGACATCTCGAAGGGCTCGGGTCCACTGTTCCTCGAAATCCGCCGGCTGCCCCCGAGCTTCCTGGAGGCCGAGGAAGAAAGCCTGGTTCATGCTGGTCAGACGCCTCATTCGCCGGCGGCTGATCAGGGTGTTCCGCACGCGGTCCAGGTCCCCGGCGGCCACCTTGGCGGACCGAAACCCGCGTATTTCCCGCTGGAGGCCCGCCAGGGCCTGATCAACGTTCGCTGGCCGGGTGCCCATCTCCGCCATGAAGATTCCGCCCGACGGCGTCAGCGTGAATGCGCATCCCAGCGAGTAGGCCAGACCCTCCCTCTCCCGGAGTTGAAACGCCAGGCGATCGGACAAGAGGGCCTCTACCAGCGCGGCCACGGGCCGTTCCGCCTCGGCCACCGAAACACGGTGTCCCAGGGCGATCTGCGCCTGGGGCAGCCCCGCATCAGGGAGGAACGTCACCCCCTTCGATTCCCGTCCCTTCCACACTCCAGCCGCCTCGGACGCGGACCCGCCCGTGAAGCCTTCAAAGGCCTGCCGGATGACCGGCATGACGGTCTCCGGAATCCGGTCCGCCACGACCGAGAGAATGAGGTTAGACGGGCTGAAATAGCGGGCGTGAAAGCGGGCGAGGTCCTTGCCGCTGATGGAGGAGATGCTTTTCGCATCGCCCGAAAGGGGCCGAGCGAAGGGATGATCACCCAGGAGTTTCCTCAGGAGGACCTCTCTCGCCGCCTTTTTCGGGCCGCCCGCGCCCTCGTCCACTTCGGCCAGGATTTTCTCCTTCAGTCTTTCCATTTCCTTCGGGTCCAGCGCGGGGTAGCGGACCAAATCCGCCAGCAGCCACACTCCCCGATCGAGATGCCGGGCGAGGGTTTCCAAACGAACATAAGAGTATTCGGGCGAAAAATAATAATCGTCGAACGGGAGAAACCGATCGTCCGTGACCTTGATCGTGCCGCCCATTTCCGAGATGTCCCGAGCGATCGCCTCAGCGGTCCGATGATGCGTGCCGCGCAGCAGCGCCCGGTGCAGGAAATCCGCAATCCCGCTGCATGCCGGGGACTCCGAAGCGCTCCGGTTTCTCGCGAGAAGGTGCGCGGCGCAGAGGTTCGAGCCGGGGTTGGACTGGACCAGCACGGTGAGGCCGCCGGGCAGCACCTGCCGGACGAGACGCGGGGCACGGACCCTGTCCGGGCTGGCGAGCGCTCGGCCCGGCGCGTCCAGGGGAAACTCCGCGTTCTCCCGCGTTTCGACGCCGGGTCCGATCACCGTGGCCCGGAACGGCGCTTGGGCCAGGTAGCGCTCCCCCAGCTCTATCAGATGCTCCGGCGTCACGGCCTCCAGCGATTTCACATACCCCTTCAGGAAGTGGAGTGACCCCGCCGCAAGCGCCCCGGCCTTCTCGAACGTGAAATAATGCACCTTCTCGCTGAGAAACGTCTCTTTCGCCGCCAGGTCGTTCAGCAGTCCTTCCATGTCCCCGGCCTTCGCCCGGTACGATCCGGGCTGCCGCAGGTCCGCCAGCATCTGCTGCGCCAGGGCCAGGGCGTCCGACTTCTCGTCCAGCAGGGCAGACAATCGGATGCGCCCGAAATCGCGATTGAACTCCACGGTCAGCGAGACCTCCTGGACGCCCTCCACTCTCCCATGCCCGTATCGGGCGGCAAGCCGATCATTCAGCACCCGCACCAGCGCTACGGCGCCCGGATAGTCCGGCTGTCCGGGGCGGGGACCCGGCATCGAAACGTCCAGAGTGTGCCGGTGGAATGAGGGCTCACGCTTCAACCACATCCGGCATCCGTTCCAGGAGATCGAGCCTGCCGCATTTTCGGCAGGTTTTTCACGGCGTGGAACGCCTCCGTACTCCTTGCGCACGGCGTCCAGCACCTCTTCTGCGTCGAAGTCGCCCATCACCATCAACGTCATGTTGCCGGGGCTGTAATGCCGCCGGTAGTACGCCCAAACTTCGTCCCGCGCCAGGCGGCCCAGGCTCTCCGGCGTGCCGAGCACCGAACGCGCATACGGGGTGTCACGGAAGACGACCGAACGATGGAACTGGTCCGCGTTGAAATCCGCACCGTGTGCGTCCCGAGCGATCTCCTCCAGGACGATCTTGCGTTCCTTCTCGAAGCTTTCCGGAGGCAGCGTAGAGTGAAAAAGCATGTCCGCCTGGAGGTTCAGGGCTCGGCCGAGATGTTCCCGGCCGGCCAGCATCATAAAAACCGTGTGGTCTTCCCGCGTCGCCGCGTTGTTGTAAATGCCAAGGAAATCGGCCTCATCGTAAAGCTGCTTCTGCGTCCGGCCCTCCGTGCCGTTGAAGAGCAGGTGCTCGAGGAAATGCGAGGCGCCGTGTTGCCCCGCGGCCTCGTCTCGAACGCCCGCGCGGACCACCGCCGTCACCGCCACCACCGGATTCGCCCCATAGGGGATCAAGATCACTTCCAATCCGTTCGGAAGCTCGACGTGCCAGGCGTCCTCCATGAGGTCCGCCTCGAGGCCGGCGGCCGCGAAAAACAGCACGAGAATGGAGGCTCTGAAGAGAGGAGGCATCGGATGAGACTCCCGGAAAGCACAAGAAGTTATCATTTCATCGCCGACTCGGCACTTATGAATCCTCGTCTCCCGGTTCAGAAGGGCGGGTGCACTTCCGTGCGCGTGGGCTCGGGACATACCTGTGGAATCGTTCAAGCTCCATAGAAATCCCTGTAGGCGTTGACCATGGCCAGGAAGTTCTCCGGGGGCACGTCGTTGTGGATGCTGTTGCTGCTCGAAAGCATGAATCCAGGCCAATCCTTGAAGCACTCCAGCGTTCTTCGAGTTTCTTCTCGCACGTCGCTTGGACGCTTGCGAGTGAGCGTGTGGACGCTATCCACGCCTCCAACCAGGCATACCCTTCTTCCATACAGGTCACGAAGACGCACGAGGTCCATACCCGCATACGTATCGATCCCCCAATAGCCATCGGCAGAGGATTCGACAAGAAAAGCCTCGGCGAAAGGCCACACGCATCCGCCCGAAGCCACACACACGCGCGCTCCCCTTTGATGGTAGGCACGGACCTGTTCCTGGAGCACGGGAAGGATGAAACGGCGGAAATCGCTCGGCGAGATCAGGGAGGTCCGGTTGCCTCCCAGATGGCCACCCGCCGTGAGGATCGACACACCCATCGCGATGGCTTCGACTCCTTGAACTCTGAACGGTGCAGCGGCTCTCCTGAAATAGATTTCAGCCGCGTCGGGATAGAGAGCCATCAGTTCGAGGCGATGATGGACGCTCAAGCAGCCGTGAGTTCGCATGGCCAGGGGAATGTCCAGGCGCTTTTCGGCCAAGCGTCGAGCGACGCGTCCGACGACCTCGAGGGTCTCTTTTTCATGCCGTGGCGGTGGCGGCTCTGCCGCGGAAAGTATCCGCCGGGCCTCTTCCTCCAGGGATATGCTTCGACCCCCCTGGCTGTGCATCAGGCGGGTTCTGGGATCGAAGGTGTATGTTCTGCCCAGCCACTCCCACTCATCGGCTGCTGTTTTCCTGGGCGGGACGCTGGGCCGCTGCCCGTTGACATCTACGGAAATCCAATCCAGGCCAATGTTGAGAGCCAGCTCTACCCAGTCCTCAGCCTCTTGAGCCACAAGTCCGTCCCAGTCTCCCTCTGAGAGCCTATCCAGCCAGAGAGCTGGATTGTGAATCGGGGTTGGCCTGCCCAGGACCGCTTCCGCGCAACGGTTGTCGATGCAGAAATCCCCGAACGGTATCCTGTCGGGAAGGCCTCTGGCGAGGGCACAGGCGACTCTTTCATGGCTGGTCATATCCGTCGCTATTCTAGCTGAGTGAACCTTCCCTGTTCACTCTCCTGAGAAACAGACGGATAACACGTTTCTGTACAACCACTTAAGAAGAAGGCCCCAACCCACAAGTTGGAGTGACGGCCTGCCTGCCCTGTCTGCGTGCGTGCCGCACGCACAGGCAGGCGCGCCGCTTTGCTGCGCGGCGCAGACAGGCTTTAGCCGTTATTGCGGCCGCCGTCCAAGTAGAACGGACTGGTCAGTTCTATTCCCGTATCTGAGTTTCCCGGACGGAAACCATGGCCAGGCCGGACAAACGACAGCAGATCATGCAGGCCGCGGAGCAGCTCTTCACGAGCCGGCGGTTTCACGAGATCACGACGGACGACATCGCGGCGGCGGCGCACGTGGGCAAAGGAACGATCTACCGGTACTTCGAGGACAAGGACGACCTGTTTTTCCAGGTGGCGACCTCCGGCTTTGACGACCTCTGTTCGCTGCTCGAGCGCCAGGTGCCCGGGGACGCGCCGTTCGGCGACCAGCTCCTCCACGCCGCGTTGGCCATCAGCTCCTTCTTCGAGGAGAGGCGGCAGCTCTTCCGCATGATGCAGGCGGAGGAGGACCGGATGTATTGGTATCGGGGCAACCTGGGCCAGCGCTGGAAGGAGAAGCGCAAGAAGATGGTGGCCGGGCTCGCTGGCATCCTGCGCAAGGGGATGCAGGAGGGGGAAATCCGCACGGATTACCCGCAGGAGGCCCTCGCCAATCTCCTGTTGGGAATGCTCCGCGCTCGTTTCCGGGACCTCTCGGAGGAGCCTCCCGAGGTGCAGAGCCTCGCGAGGCTGGTGGATTTCTTCTGCCACGGGGCGGCCGTCCCGCCGCCCGGGGCCCGTTCCCGGGGGAGGCCATCGTGACGCTGTCCGATCTCTCGATTCATCGCCCGGTCTTCGCCGTCATGGTGGTGATGGCCCTCGTGGTTTTCGGGGCCATCGGCTACACGGGCCTGGGCGTCAGCCAGTTCCCGGACGTCGAGTTCCCGGTGGTGACCGTGGCGACGGTGATGCGGGGGGCCGCCCCGGAGGTCATGGAGGCGGATGTCACGGAGATCATCGAGAAGTCCGTCTCGAGCGTGCAGGGCATCCGGACGCTGACGAGCCAGAGCGTGCAGGGCGCGTCCATCGTCACCGTCGAGTTCGAGTTGAGCCGATCGATCGATCTGGCGGTGCAGGACGTGCGGGACAAGGTGGCCGCGGTGACCCGCGAGCTGCCGCGAGACATCGAACCTCCGCAGATCACGAAGGTGAATCCGGGCGACAGTCCCATTCTCTGGCTATCGCTTTACGGGACGCGTCCCTATTCCGAGCTGGTGGACTACGCGGACAACGTGCTGTCGGACGAGATTCAGAGGATACCGGGCGTCGGTGATATTTTCCCCGGTGCGCGTCGCAAGCGGGAGGTGCGCCTCTGGGTTTCCGCCCAGAGGCTCGAGGCCTATGCGATGTCGGTAGACGAGGTCATCTCGGCGGTGGGCCGGCAGCACCTCGAATCGCCCGCTGGCCGACTCGAGAGCGCCCAGATCGAGTTCAATCTGCGCACGATGGGCGAATTTCGCACCATTGATGAGCTGAACCAGCTCGTTGTAGCGGAGCGCCGGGACGCCGTAGTCCGCCTCCGGGATGTCGCCGTGGTGGAGGACGGCCTCGAGGACAAGCGCACCTTCGCCCGTTACAACGGGATGCCCGCGGCGGGACTGGGCATCCGCAAGCAGCGCGGCGCGAACACCGTGGCCGTGGCCCGGGCCGTCAAGGCCAAGCTCGCCGAGATGTGGAACAACCTGCCCGAAGGGATGAATCTCGTCGTGGCGTTCGACAGCTCGCGGTTCATCGAGGAAGCGATCAACGAGATTCAGTTCACCCTGCTCTTCGCCATCCTGCTCACCGCGGTGATCACCCACGTCTTCCTGCTCTCCTTCCGCAGCACCCTGATCATCGCGCTGTCGATGCCGGTCTCGGTGATCGGCACCTTCAGCTTCATGTATTTCATGGGTTTCACGCTGAACACCCTGACCCTGCTGGGCCTGTCGCTCTCGGTCGGCATCGTCGTGGACGACGCGATCATCTTCCTGGAGAACATCTACCGGCATCAGGAGGAGGGGCAGAAGCGCAAGGAGGCGGCGCTCGCCGGGGCGCGGGAGATCACCTTCGCCGCGCTCGCCTCGACCCTCTCCATCGTCGCCATCTTCATACCCGTCGCCTTCATGCAAGGCATCATCGGCCGCTTCTTCTACGAGTTCGGCATCACCGTCTCCGTGGCCATCCTGGTCTCCTACGTCTTCGCCCTCACGCTCACTCCGATGCTCTGCTCGCGCTACCTCCAGCCCGGCACGGCCCGGGACCCCCTCTCCCACCTCATCGATCGCTTCATCGAGGCGTGGCCCCCGCTCTACCGCCGCTTCCTCGGACTCTGCCTCCGGCTTCGCTGGGTCGTCCTCGTCCTCACCGCCGCCGTCTTCGCCGCTTCGCTCTACTTCCTCTTCCTCCTGGGCAGGGAGTTCGTTCCCTCCGAGGACCAGGGACGCCTGTTGCTCCACATCCGGACGCCCGTCGGGTCCTCCGTCGATTACACCGATGAAATGCTGGTCCGATGCGAAGCGATCGCCGATCGGATGCCCGAGATTCAGGGCTATTTTGCCGCGGTGGGCATCGGGCAGGAGCGCATGGCGAACCGCGGCATCATGTTCATCACGCTGCTGCCGAGGGACCGGCGTGAGCGGTCGCAGGTGGAGGTCCAGAAGGCGCTTCGGGAGGAGATGGCGAAAATTCCCGGGATGTTGGCATTCGTCCAGGACCTCAGCTCGATGGGTCTGAGCGCCCAGCGCGGCTACCCCATCGAGTTTGCGCTTCAGGGGCCGGACCTCGACAAGCTGGCGGAGCATGCTTCGGTGCTCAAGGATCGGATGAAAGGGACACCAGGCATCCTGGACGTGGATTCCAATTACGAGGTGGGCATGCCGGAAATCCGGATTCACCCGGACCGGGAGAAGGCGGCTGACCTCGGGGTCGATGTGGCCTCCATCAACCGGACGGTCCAATCGCTCTTCGGAGGCGTCGAGATCGCGAAATTCAACGACCGCGGCAAGCGTTACGACGTCCGGCTGCGGCTGATGGCCGGAGACCGTTACACCCCGGCCGCCATCGGCGGTGTGAGGGTCCGGGGCGGCGAGGGACAGCTCCTCGCGATGCGGGACCTCGTCCGGCTCGAGGACCGGGCGAGCCTGCTCATGGTGAACCGGTACAACCGGCAGCGGGCGATCACGATCACGGCCAACGTGGGCGGGAACCTGAAGCAGTCGGAGGCGCTGCTGCAAGTGGAGGCCATGGCCCGGGAAGTCCTGCCGGAGGGCTACTCCATCACCTTTTCCGGCACGGCCCAGACGTTCCGGGACACCTTCACGAGCCTGATTTTCGCCCTGGTCCTTGGCCTCGTTGTCGCTTACATGATCCTGGCCGCCCAGTTCAACCATTTCCTGCACCCGCTGACGGTGATGGCGGCCCTGCCGTTCAGCCTGACGGGCGCGCTCGTGGTGCTCTGGGCCACGGGCCAGACGCTCAACCTGTACAGCATGATCGGCATTCTGCTCCTCATGGGCCTGGTGAAGAAGAACTCCATTCTCCTCGTCGATTTCACGAGCCAGTTCCAGGCGAAGGGCCATTCCTGCCGCGAGGCGCTGCTCCTGGCTTGCCCCCTGCGGCTTCGGCCGATCCTGATGACGAGCGCCTCGACCATCGTCGGGGCCCTGCCCGTGATGCTGCACCTCGGACCCGGCGCGGAGAGCCGCAAGCCCATGGCGGTCGCCGTCGTCGGCGGCATGATCGCCTCGACGCTCCTCACCCTCGTCGTCGTGCCGATCCTCCACGAGCTGATCGACTCGTTCGGCCGGTGGTTTCGGGGCCCGTCTTCCGCAGCCCCGGTGGTCGAGGCCGCTCCGCACGCCCGCGAAGCCCCGGCGGCAAAGGAGAGCCCGTGAGAGCGCCCCGTCCTGGTCCATGGGCCGCCCGAGGAATGCCGCGGCCAGGCGGCGGCTTCGACCCGCTGGCGCTGCTGCTCCTGCTGCTGACCGCTGGCTGCGTGACCTCCCCGTCGGCCGAGCGGCCGCCGACGGAATCCGTGCTGGCCGAGCCGCCGGCACGCAACGAGCTGCCGCCGCCCCGGATCGGCCCGCCGGCCGAGTCTGGCCTGCCTGCCGTGTCGGCGCAGGCGGGTCGGCCCGCTCCTCCGCTGACGCTCGAAGACGGCTACCGGCTGGCTCTTCGCCAGAGTGAACGCCTCGAGCGGGGGGGCGAGGAGGTCCTGCAAGCATTTCTCCGGGGCCGCAAGGCCCTGGCGCTGGCGTTGCCGCGTCTGGACATCGAGGGGCGCGTGACGCGGCAGGACGAGCCGCCCGCCTTCGGCGGCGCCGCCTTCTTCCCCATCCAGCGCGAAGAATACTTCCTCTCGTTCGAGGTGCCCATCTTCAGCGGCTTCCGCGAGCGTTATGCACGAAGGCAGGCCCGCGCAGAAGAGGACGGCCGTAAGGCCGCGCTGAAGGACCTCCGGGAAGAGATTTTCCTGAACGTGACCGAGGCCTTTTTCGGCCTGCTGCAGGCCCGGAAGGAGATGGCCGTGCGCGAGGCCTCCCTCCGGTGGCAGGAGGAACGCGGGCGCGAGGCCGAGGCCCGGCTGAAGGCTGGCATGCTGCGCCGGGCCGAAGTCGAGTTGATCCGCGCCGAGGTCGCCCGGGAACGATCCGACCTCCTCCGGGCGCGGCAGAACGCGGAGGTCCTGCGGACCGCCCTGGGCTTCTTCATCGGATTCCGGCCCGAAGGCGAGCTGGCCGATCCGGAGACGCCGAGGACGGAAGTTTCGGACGTGCCGGGCCTGGTCGCGGAGGCTCAGCAGGTGCGACAGGACCTCCGGGCGCTCGAGAAGGAAGTGGATGCGGCCAGCGAAGAGGTCCGCGTCGTCCTCGGCGAATACTGGCCCCGGATTCGGCTCGAAGGCGAGTATTACGGCCGGCGCGAGGGCTCCGCCTCGGACGTGGACTGGGAGGCCCGGCTCAACGGCGAGCTGCCCCTCTTCGATGGCGGGCTGCTCCGCGCCCGGCTGCGCGAGGCGCACTCGCGCCGGCGTCAGGCGCAGTTGACCCGGGACGAGGCGCGCCGGCGCATCGAACAGGAGGTGCAGCAGGCCGCGGCGCAGCTCGCTGCCGCCCGCAGCCTCGTCGAGGCCCTGCGCCAGCAGCTCCAGGCGGCAGAGGAAAGCGACCGGCTCGTCAAGGCCGAATTCGACCGCGGCCTCGCCACCAACCTCGAGGTGCTCACCGCCCAGAACCTCCTCCTGCGGTCCCAGATTGACCTGGAACGCGAGATGTTGGAGGAGCGCATCCAGGATGCCCGGCTGCGACGGCTGCTTGGGCGGCCCCTGGCCCCATAGGTGACAGGTTGAGGCAAAGTCATTGCGTCTCATGCTTCTCATCATCATTCCCACCTTACTCATGGACTTGACCTGATTCTCCTCCCCGAATTTATTGAGAAACTACGACTTTGTTTGTTAACTCATTTTAGGTCGGTCACTTATGGAATATCGACTCTTCTGGTTTCGCCTGAATTTCTTAAAGTGCCCAAGCTCGCGAACGCGGATGCCCTTGCGAGAACGAGCACGAGCGCGGGCGCTGATCCTCCCCGCCCTCGTCCTCGCGGGCTGCGCCAAGTCCGAGTCGCCCGCACCGCGCCCTGCAAGGCCCGTGCCTCTGGTCGTCGTGCAGACCGTGGCGAAAAAGCCCGCAGTCCACCGGCTCGAAGCCGTCGGCGACCTCCGGCCAAACGAGGATGCGCTCGTCCCGACCAAGGTCAGCGGCGTCATCCTCAAGGTGCTGTTCCAGGAGGGCGACCGGGTCCAGCCGGGCGCGGTCCTCGTGGAGATCGATCCGACGGATTACCGTTTGTCGGCGGGCCGGGCAAAGGCGGCGGTCTCGCTGGCGAGGTCCGACGTCTCGGTGAAGGAATCTCTGGCGGCCGCGGCGGCCGCCAGGGGCTCGGAAGCCCGGGCCCAGCTCGCCTCGGCTGAGGCGCAGGTGGCGTCAGCCGAGCTGGCGGTGACCCTGGCCGAGGCGGAGGTGACGGTCGTGGAGGCCTCGCTCGCCGCGGACCAGACGGGCCTGACCCGCGCCCAAGCGTTCCAGGCGGAGGCGGAGGCCCGGCAGAAGGGGGCGCAGGCCGCCTCGGCCCTGGCGGCGGACACCCTCGAGCGAAAAGCGGCCTTGAGGAAGGACGGGTATCTGACGGAGGAAGTTTATCTCGCCGCGAAGGCCGATTCCGAATCGGCCCAGGCCCGGCTCGAGGAGGCCCATGCAGCGGTGGAATCCGCCCGGGTGGGCATCCAGCAGGCGGGTGCGCAGGTCTCCGTCAGTGAAGCGAAGAGGGAGACGGCCCGAAAGCGAGTGCTCCAGGCACGCAGCCAGGCGGCCCAGGCCCGGATTCAAGTGGACCTCATGAAGGCGCGGGTCGAAGAGGCCCAGGCCCAGCACCAGGCCGCCCAGGGCGAAATCGGACGCAGCCGCGCCGCCGTGGAACAGGCGGAGGCGGACCTGGCTCTCGCGGAACAGGCTCTCGCGGAGACCCAGGTTCGTACGGCCGTGGGAGGCACTATCGTCGCTCGAACGTCCTCGGCCGGCGAGTGGGCCAAGGACGATACCACCGTGGCCCGGATCGTGGATAACCGGACACTGAAAGTCCGGTTCACTCTCCCGGAGGGAGACGCGGCGATGGTAAGGCCGGGAATGACTGTGCGATTCACCATCGACTCGCATCCTGGCCGAGAGTTCGAAGCAACGGTCTTCTTCGTCAGCGAGCACGCGGACCCGTCCAGCCGCACGGTCGAGGTCATGGCCAAGCTGGACAACGCGGCCATGGGACTGCGGTCCGGTATCTTCTGCCGAGTCCTGATGGACGCGCCGTCCCTCGAGGATACCATGATCGTACCGGAAACGGCGGTCCTGCCCACCGAGTCCGGCTTCGTCGCCTTCGTCCTGGACGGCGACGCGGTGATGAAACGCGACGTGCACCTGGGCCTGAGGTCCCGCGGCACCGTCGAGGTCATCCGCGGCCTCGAAGAAGGCGAGACGCTGGTGGTGCGCGGCGCCCATAGCTTGACCCATGGGATCAAGGTCCGGGTGCAGCCGGACGCCGAGAAGCCGTGAACAGTGAACAGTGAGCAGCATGGTTACGAAGCCACGAGCTCGCTTCGTTGTGACAGCGAGAAACAAGGGTCTGGGTGGCCGAGGTAGAGATTTACTTGTGAAAGTTTGCGCGTCGCGCGGAGATGTTGGAGTCACGCCTGCCTGCCGCGCGGCGGCGTGGGGCCTTCTTCTTAAGTGGTTGTAAGAAAACGTGTTATCCGCTTGTTTCTCAGGAGTGAACAGTAAGCGGAAGAACTTAATGAAAGAGAGAAACGCGACACTCATAAATAGCTCTGAAGGGGCAAAATAAGGCAGCCCAGGCCAAGTCCGCCGAAGGCGGAAGCGAAGGCGGATGCCGGCCTGGGAGCAAAGGGGCGAAATAGGAGAGCCCAGGCCAAGTCCGCCGAAGGCGGAAGCGAAGGCGGATGCCGGCCTGGGTAAAAGAACCAGAACGACGAGATTTGAGTCCTGAATCGAAGATCCCTTTAGGAGGGGCGGGATAAGGAGTCTCACTCAGCAGTTACGCTCTGAGAAGCGGATCGACGCGACGCGCCTATGTTCAACTTTCGAATTTTTTCGTGCATGAGGACCGCGCGGACGGGTCGACGATCTTGGAGATGCCGAGATTCTTCCCCGTGCAGGGCAAATGGGTGGGCGACACCTGGCGATACCGACTGAAGCCGTAGTCTCGAAGAGACACTCTTGACCCGGTATGATGGGCGACGGATTCTCTGCGAAATTTTTCTTCGTGATGTGCGTCTATATGGGTAAGATGCACACCAGGATGAAGGGAAGCACATGCGAAAAGAACAATTGATGCGAACTGTTGGAATCCTACTTGCCTTGACCATAAACGCTGCGTCTGCTGCTTTCCTCGAATCTGACTTCCCAGAGGGTCGCAGACCCGGGCACGACCCTATCGAGCCACGACCGATCCCGCTGCCGCCTCCCGTCGTCGAGAATGAAGTCTCCCACTTGATCTCCAACTCTTTTGTTGGCAGAGCCTTCCATTACCGTGGGCTCACGGTCTATCCGCTGATCCTGAGACGGGACTTGGATGGCAGGTCCTACCTGAGCCTGGACGACGGATTCGGGAATGGCTCACTGCAAGTTCTTGAGACAGGCATTGTTGCGGAAGTCGCCATCGCTAACCGCTCCAACATCGCTGCATTCGGAATGGCCGGTGAAATCCTCATCGGTGGGAAACAGAACCGGATGCTCGGCCAGGATGTGCTTATCCCTCCTCAAACCCAGGTCCGCGTTCCCGTCTACTGCGTTGAAAAAGGCCGCTGGGAGGGGGACGTCCGGCAGTTCGAATCGAAGTGTTCCCTTTCTCTCCCGGGCTTGAGAAGCCAGGCGGCCAGCGGCGCATCGCAAGATGCCGTCTGGGGTAAGATTGCGGAAAGCGCCAGGACGCTCGGGTGCGAGTCCAAGACCGAAAACTTTCAGTCGTTTTATGAAACCGAACGGGTCAGGAAGGAAATCGACGATTACCAGAAGGGATTTCGGCCGTTTTGGCGCGGGGCCATGGCGGGCCTGGTGATCTGCCGCTACGGGACGATTGTCGGCGCGGAGGTGTTCGGGAGCTCCAACCTATTCTCGAAGCTGCAGCACAAGATTCTGGACTCCTACATCCTCGATTGCCTCCATTATCCCGAGGTTAGGCCCTTTCGGGACGTGGATGAAAGAGACGTCCGCAACTTTCTCGATGCCGTGCACCGTGCTCAGTTGATCTACGGCAACACGCCGGGCGAGGGAAGGTCCATTACGGTCTCAGGCTCCGCCAACGGCCGAGCGCTTTCCTCAGGCGGCGTCGTGGTTCATCTCAGCCTTTTTGGCGGCGCAAGCCTTCTTTCAAGGTAACGCTTGAACAAGTCGTGTCCGTTTGCCCGTTCAGCTTCTTCTTGGTTTTCCCGTATCTCTGACACCTGACACCTGACACCTGACACCTTGGAGGTCTCCCATGCGACTGTACTGCAAGGTCCTTCCGACGGCTTTCGCCTTCGTCCTTGCCTGGGTTTGTAACGCCGGGGCCACGGGCATCCTGATGCCCAAGACGCCTGGGTTGCCTGCATTGGGAATCAAGAGCCACCGGGTGCAGGTGACCATCACGGACCAGGTGGCCCAGACGCAGGTGGAGCAGGTGTTCATCAACAACACGGACCAGGTCCTCGAAGCCGTATTCATCTTCCCGCTGCCCGCGGGCGCGAGCGTGTCCGAGTTCGCCATGATGATGAACGGAAAGCGTGTGGCGGGCGAGGTGCTCGAAAAGAACCGCGCCCGGGAGATTTACACGGACATCGTGCGGCGGATGCGGGACCCGGGCCTGCTCGAGTACATGGGGTCGAACCTGTTCAAAGCGAGCGTGTTCCCCATCCCGGCTCGAGGGGAGCAGAAGATCGACCTTTCCTACTCGGAGGTGATCAAGAATGACGGGGGCCTGGCGGAATACGTGTTTCCTTTGAAGACAGGGGAGCAGGCATCGGTGACGCTTTCGGACTTCAGCGTGGGGGTGGACATTCATTCGAAGGTGGCCATCAAGAGCGTCTACTCGCCGACGCACACGGTGGACGTGGTGAAGAAGGGCGACAACGAGGTTCGGGTGAGCTTCGAGGAGCCCAAAGGCGCGCTCGACCACGACTTCCGCCTCTTTTACACCTTGTCGGAAAAGGACTTCGGTCTCAGCCTCGTCACACACCGGCCCAAGGGCCAGGACGGCTACTTTATTGTTCTTCTGGCCCCGAAGACGGAGGTGAAGGAGGAGGAAATCCTGCCCAAGGACGTCTGCTTCGTCATCGATACCTCCGGCAGCATGAGCGGGCCGAAGATGGACCAGGCCCGAAAGGCGCTCCAGTATTGCGTCAACAGCCTCGGCAAAAGGGACCGCTTCAACATCGTGCGGTTCAGCACGGACGTGAACACGTTCAAGGAGGGGCTGGCGGATGTGAATGCGGAGGCCCAGGCGCAGGCGGCTGAGTTCATTTCGAAGCTCGAGGCCCGGGGCGGCACGGATATCAACTGGGCGCTCGATAAGGCCTTGGGCATGAAGACGGGCGAGAACCGCCCTTATCTCATGGTGTTCATGACGGACGGGCTGCCGACGCTGGGGACGACGGACCCGAAGCTGATTCTGGACAACGTGTTAAAGAAGAGTCAGGCGAACATCCGCATCTTCACCTTCGGGGTGGGCAATGACGTCAACACCCAGCTTCTCGACCAAGTCGCCGGGCAGACGCGTGCCACCAGCCAGTATGTGGCCCCGGAGGAGGACATCGAGGTGAAGGTATCGAATTTCTACGACAAGGTGAGTGCGCCGGTGCTGTCGAGCCTGAAGATCGACCTGGGTAAGGCGGAGGCGTACGACCTCTACCCGCGTGAGACGCCGGACCTGTTCAAGGGCAGCCAGTTGCTGGTGCTGGGACGTTACAAGGGCGAGGGCCACTTGGCGATCAAGCTGACGGGCACGCTCAACGGCAAGGAGCAGACGTTCGTGTACGAGGACAATTTTGCGAAGGAGGAGTCGAAGAACGAATTCATTCCGAAGCTTTGGGGCAACCGCAAAGTAGGCTATCTGCTCGACGAGATCCGGCTGAAGGGCGAGATGCCCGAGCTGGTGCAGGAGGTGATCGCCCTGAGCAAGGAACACGGCATCATGACGCCGTACACGTCGTACCTGGTCGTGGAGGATGCGGTGGCGAGGACGCCGCAGGCGTCCGCGCCGCGCCGCGATGGCTGGAACGTCCCGTTGGGCGGCGGCGGGGGCGCTGTCGAGCGCGAGCGCGGAGAAAGCAAGAGCGCGGCGGTCAACGGTGCTTGGAACGCGGCCGATGCGGCCGGAGTCGCACCCGGCGCGCCCGCAGCCGAGAGCGCGGCCTCGGGCGCGGCCGGTGGTGGCGGCCGCGGAAAGCATATTGACGACCGTCTCGCCCGCCGCAAGGCCGAGGAGCAGCGGCAAATGGGCTTCGGCCTCGAGAAGGAATCCGGCAAGGACGCGGTCATGGCAAGCAAGACCCTTCGGTACATGAAGGAACAGGAGGTGGCCGAATCCGACGAGACCGAAAGGGTGGCCACGGGCACGGCGAGCGCCGCGGGCCGCACCTTCCAGTGGCGTGAGGGCGTCTGGACCGACGAGTCCTGGAAGCCGGAGAACAAGCCTGTCGAGGTCAAGTACATGAGCGACGCCTACTTTAGACTGATAGAACGGGACACGCAGCTCAAGAAGGTATTCGCTCTGGGCGAGCGTGTCCTGGTCGTTCTCAAGTCCGGCAAGGCCATCCTGGTCGGCGAGACGGGCAAGGAAGACCTCACGGACGGGGAACTCGATGAGCTCTTCGCCGTCCGGTAGGGTCTTTGGTTGCAAGATCTCCGCGCCGCGCCCACTGGCGTGGGCATCCGGCGGGGATTCGGCGGTGTTCATTTCGAAGCTCGAGGCCCGAGGCGGCACGGACATCAACTGGGCGCTCGAGAAGGCCTTGGGCATGGAGACGGGCGAGAACCGCCCTTATCTCATCGTGTTCATGACGGACGGGCTGTCGGCGCTGGGGACGACGGACCCGAAGCCGATTCTGGACAACGTGTTAAAGAAGAACCAGGCCAACATCCGCATCTTCACCTTCGGGGTGGGGCATGACGTCAACACCCAGCTCCTCGACCAGGTCGCCGGGAGACGCGTGCCACGAGCCAGTATGTGGCCCCGGAGGAGGACATCGAGGTGAAGGTATCGAATTTCTACGACAAAGTGAGTGCGCCGGTGCTGTCGAGCCTGAAGATCGATTTTGGGAAGGCGGAGACGTACGACCTCTACCCACGTGAGACGTCGGACCCGTTCAAGGGCAGCCAGTTGCTCGTGCTGGGTCGTTACAAGGGCGAGGGCCACCCGGCGATCAAGTTGACGGGCACGCTCAACGGCAAGGAGCAGACGTTCGTGTACGAGGACAATTTTGCTGAGGATTTTTTCGGTTAATCCACCATCGTACGCGCGGTTACCGGATAGAAGAAGCTTACCTTGACACCCCTGAACGACTTTGGTACCCTTGAAATCCTCGGTTCATACGAGACGGGCATGAAGGATTTGTGTGACTCAACGCGCCTGGAAGACGCGGGTTGCGTCTCCCGTTCACTTCACCGGTGTTCACCCGTGCCCATGACCCTTCACGACATCTATGCCCCAGTGCGGGCTGAACTGAGCCGGGTCGAAGAGGTCCTCGCCGAGGAGCTTGCGGTCCACGCGCCGAGAGTCCGGGAGCTTCTGGAGCACGTCACATCCTATCGAGGCAAGCGCATGAGGCCCGCGCTGGCGCTGCTGACCGCCAAGTGTCTGGGCCGTCTCGGCGAGGGTCACATTTTTCTCGCGACGATCGTGGAGTTGATCCATACGGCCACGCTGGTCCACGACGACATCCTGGACGAGGCTCAGATGCGGCGTGGCATCCCGACCGTCTCCGCCAAGTGGGGCACCGAAATCTCCGTACTGCTCGGCGACTATCTCTTCTCCCGAGCTTTTTCGGTGCTGGCCCGATTCGACGGGGCCGCCTGCCTCGGCCAGCTCACCCGCACCACGAACATGATGTGCGAGGGCGAGCTGGTCCAGCTCCGTTCCCGCTATGATCTGGACCTCGATGAATCGCTGTATCTGCACATCGCCGAGTTGAAGACCGCGGCGCTCTGTGGCGTCAGCGCCCGCCTCGGAGCGCGGCTCGCCGGCGCCCCGGCGGAGGTCGAGGAGTCCTTCTATCAGTTCGGCCTGAAGCTCGGCACGGCCTTCCAGATCACCGACGACTGCCTCGATATCACCGGCACGGAGAACGTCGTGGGCAAGTCGCTCGGCACGGACCTCACTCAAGGCAAGTTGACCCTGCCAGCCATCCGGCTTCTCCAGCGCCTATCGCCCTCGGAACGCGCCGAGGTCGCCCAGATGGTCCAGCAAGGTTTCCCCGCCCCTCAGCGTGCGCGCTTCCAGGAACTGGCGCGGAAACATGCTTCGGTCGAGTCCTCCCTCGAGACCGCTCGGCAGCTTCTCCTCGAAGGCCGGGCCCACCTCCGTAACGTCCCGGAGTCTGCCGCCAAGCGCAGCCTCTACTGCCTCTGCGATTACATCCTCGCCCGGGAACTGTAGGTGCATCGGTCCACGGGTCCGTCACAGGTTTCTAGCGTCCACGACCCTCACCCCGGCCCTCTCCCAAAGGGACCTGGGGCGCCGATTCGTGGGCCGATCCGTGAATGACGGAGAAAATCCCCCTCCCCATGGGAGAGGGCCGGGGTGAGGGAAAACTCTAGACGAACTTGTGAAACCGTATAGCCAGTCGCTCTTCGCCAGTAGGGTTCGGCGGTGATCGAGAGCTGTTTGGCGCTCCCGATCCAAGAGACTCTGAACCTGGCGTCAGAAGGCGGACGCGGGTGGGACAAGAGTCCGCCATCGAGTAAGATAGGATTGGAGGATGGCCCAGCGCCGCCGTCGAAGGCAGGTCCATGCCAACCTATTATCCCATCTATCTCAATCTCGCCGGCAAGCGCTGCGTGCTTGTCGGCGGTGGAAACGTCGCGGCGCGCAAGGTGAAGGAGCTGATCGAAGCGGGCGCGAGCCTCCACGTCGTCAGTCCGCAGTTCTCGCCCTCCTTCCCGCGCTCGAAAAACATCCGGCGACACCGACGCCGATTCCAGCGCCGGGACCTCGATGGCGCTTGCCTCGCGATCTGCGCTACCGACGACCCGGAAACCTCCCGCCGGGTCGCCCGAGCCGCACGTGACAAACGAGTGCTTCTCAACGTAGTCGATGTGCCCCAGCTCAGTGATTTCATCGCCCCGGCCGTCTTCCGCAAAGGTCTCCTCTGCGTCGCCGTGAGCTCGAGCGGCGCCAGCCCATCGCTCTCCGGACGCCTCGCCCGTCAAATGAACGCATGGATCGGGCCGGAATACGGCGCATTCCTCGAGCTCCTCCAGAGCTGCCGCCAGGAAATCCTGGAAGGCGTGAACGACCCGCAAATCCGCATGCGACTCCTCAAAAGGCTGTCCGAGCCGGACATCCTCGAGCTGCTGCGGACGCAAGGCCGGCCAGCCGCAGAGGCCCGCATCCATAGGCTGGTCCGTTACTACACCCGAGCATCGGGCGGCAACCGACAGCGAAGCAACCCCTCGAACCGATAGGCGCTTGGGGCGTCAAACTTGAAAAAAGGTTTTGAGTTTGAGTTGCATTTCTTAAAGGCTTTCGTTTCCCCGCCAGCGACGACGACGACACATGTTCACCATCGCTACCCTGATCTATCTTGCCGGCGGAATCTTCGCACTCCGGGAACTGATGGCTCCCAGGCCCTCACGTTCCCCGTGCCCCCTCCTCTGCGCCCTTGGAGGCTTCCTCCTCCATACCCTCTGGCTGGCCTGGGTGACCGCGGAGCGAGGACGCTTGCCCGAGGCCGACCCCTTCACCTCGCTTTCCCTGATCGCCTGGTGCGCGGTCTTGCTCTTCCTCATCTCCTACCGGCTGTTCGGCGCGCCGCCAGCGCTGACCTCCTTCTTCATGCCCGTCGTCGTCCTCTTCTCGCTCGCCGCACTCGGCATCTCCGTCGCTGAACCCGCGGCAGAGCCCGGATCGGCCAGCGGCTGGATGCTCGCCCATGGCATCCTGATGCTCCTCGGCTGCGCCGCGTTCGCCTTCGCCTTCGTCACCGGCGTCATGTACCTCGTGCAGGAACACCAGCTCAAGGCCAAGTCCTTCGGAAAACTCCTCCGGCGGTTGCCCTCCCTCGACGTGCTCGACCGCATGAACGTCTCCGCTCTGGCCTTCGGATTTGCCGTCTATACCGGCTCGCTGGTCGCCGCCGCCGTGGGGCAGATGCGCTCGCCGCTCCAATGGGTGCGGCAGCCCCTCGGTTTCCTCGTCGCCGTCACCTGGGTGCTCTACCTTTTCGCGGTCCATGCGCGCTTCCTGACGCCCCTCCGGGGAAAGAAGCTGGCTTATCTCACCGTCCTTGGCTTCGCCCTGATCCTCTGCACCCTCGGCCTTTTCCTCGGCGCCGACAGCCTCCATGCCCGCGGCACGGGACTCGGAGGGCTCGCGCCATGAAGCTCGCTGCCCTCGGACTCAACCACCGGAGCGCACCCGTCGAGATTCGCGAACGGCTCGCCTTCACCCCGGAACAGGCGGCCCGGGCGCTTGAGATGCTGCGAAGCCAGGCCGGAGTAAGCGAGGCGGTCGTCCTTTCAACCTGTAACCGCGTGGAGCTCTATGCCTGCCGACCCGATGAGCCCATTCATTTCCGGGACCTCCAGGCGTTCCTCGCCCGCTTCCACCAGCTACCCGAGGAGCAGTTCTCGTCCTGTCTCTACAAATACCGCGATGCCGAGGCCATCGAACACCTGTTCCTCGTTGCGTGCAGCGGCGACTCCATGGTCCTGGGCGAAACCCAGATTCTCTCTCAGGTCAAGGAAGCCTATCGAGTGGCCGCGCAGGCCGGCATGGCCGGGCCCCTCCTCGGCCGCTTGTTCCAGCACGCCCTCGCCGTCGGAAAGGAGGTCCATACCCTCACCGGCATCGGAAAACTCAAGATTTCCGTCAGCTCCGTGGCCGTGGACTTCGCCGAAAAAATCTTTACGAGCCTCGCCGGCCGAACCCTCCTCGTGCTCGGCGCAGGCAAAGTCAGTGAGTTGACCCTCAAACACATGGTCCATAAGGGTGTCCAGACCATCCTGGTGTCGAACCGGACCCCCGAAAAAGCCGAGCAACTGGCCAGGGCCTTCGGGGGTCGAAGCCTCCCCTTCGAGCTGATGCTCGAAAACCTCACCCTGGCCGATATCGTCATCTCCAGCACCGGATCGCCGAAGCCGATCATTCATCCGCAGCAGGTCAGGGAAGCGCTCAGGCGCAGGCGGCATCAGCCCATGTTCCTGATCGATATCGCGGTGCCCAGGGATATCGATCCCGCCGTCAATGAAATGGATAACGTCTTTCTCTACGACATCGACGACCTCGAGAAAGCCGTAGCGGAAAACCGGGCCGCCCGTCAGAGCGAAATCCTCGAGTGCCGCCGCCTCGTCGCCGAAAGGGTCGATCAGTTCGTCAATGCGATCCGCATCCGGGACGCTGGGCCCGTCATCGCGCGCTTGACCGAGAAGGTGCATCAGATGCGGCAGCAGGAGCTGGAGCGCACCCTGAACAAACTAGGCGCTTTGAGCGCCAAGGATCGTGAAGAGATCGAGTACATGACGAAGCGAATCATCAATAAATTGCTCAATTCGCCTATTTCGACCATCCGACAGGAAGTAGCCAAGGGGGACGGTCACCGGATTCTGGACGCGGCTGAAAAGCTATTCGACCTCGACTCGGACTCAGAAGAAGCGGCGAAGGACGAAGGCAAAGATGAACGCCTCGAGCCCGGAACTTGACTCCTCTTACGTGCGTCTAACTTCTTGGGAGCTTGACCTTTGGCACACAAGAGGGAGGCCGAACTCATAGAGAAAACGCTCCAGGGAAGGGCCGAGGCGTTTGATGAGCTGGTTTGTCTCTACCAGGACAAGGTTTACAACCTCATCTACCGGTTGTGTCACCACCATCAAGATGCCCAGGACCTGACCCAGGAGGTCTTCATCAAGGCATATGAATCACTGCCCGATTTTCAGTTCAAGTCCAACTTTTATACCTGGCTCTACCGTATTGCCGCCAATCTCTTTTTCAGCAGAGAACGCCATGCTAAGGCGCGAACGGTCATCAAGACCATCCCGATCCAAGTGTCTGCGGGTGACCGTCCGACCGAACGATCGGGCGAGCTTCCACCTGCCCCCGGCGCTGACCCTGGCGACCTGGCACAAGGCCGGGAGACCCTCGAGATGATTCAACAGGCCATCGATTCCCTGGACGACGGTCAGAGAATGGTCGTTCTCCTCCGGCACGTAGAAGGGCTGGAATACCTCCAGATCGCTGAGATTCTTCAATGGCCCGTAGGCACGGTGAAATCCAGTCTGCATCGTGCCCGACTCGAACTGCGAGAGAAGCTGAAACATTTGGAAGATTCGAAATGAACTGCATCCAATGCTCTGACCAAATGGGCGATTACCTCGACGGCGGCCTCCCGCAGTCCCAGCGAATGGAGTTGGACCGGCATCTCTCCGGGTGCGACTCCTGCCAGCAAGAGTTGGCGTCGCTGCGCAAGACCCTTTCGCTGATCGAGAGCCTTCCGCGCTTGCCCGCGCCCGGGAACGTGCGGGAAGGCGTGCGTGCCCACGCCCGCCGGAATCCCTTCCGGCAAGCCGCTCGGCCGGCCGCTCGTCTCCACCGATGGGCACTGCCGGTCGCCGCAGCCCTTGCAGCCCTCGTCATCCTTTCGCTCCTGCTTCGTGACCCCTTCATGCCCGGGTCCGCCAGCGGGCCAGCGGGAATGAGCCCGGAGACGGGAGCAGACCCGCGGATCGGGTCGAACGCTCGGCACGCCGGGGACGATGCCGGAAAGAGTCGATGGGACGCGCCGGGCCAGCAACCCGCCTCTCCCCACGGCGTTCCCAGGCTTGCTTCTCAGCAGGTGAAGGGGTCACAGGCCGCAGAGCGACCGCGTTCCAGCGGACCGGGCGGCGGGGAGGGCGCGGGCGGAACGCCGGCCGGCCCCTTCTCCACGACGGCAGGCACAGCTCCAGAAATCTCCATCCCGCAGCCTCCCGGCCTTCAGGTAAGCGAGGTGCAGCCGTCGGGCGGCGTCCCAAGCCCTTCTGCTGCCAACCTTTACATCGGCCCGCGCCGCCAATACGGGAGGGCGCATGGGGTCCCTGGAGACCGTCAGCCGGTCCAAACAGGGGTCGAAATCGACGAGACGGCAGACCACGCCGCATCGGCCCTTCGACCTTCGCAACCGGCGCGGCAGCAGGCCGGGCCCGAAAAGGACATTCCCGTCTCCGCCGCTTCTCCGCTTCCAACGACCATCCTGGTGCGGGCCGTTAAGGATGAAGCGGAGGCCGTTGGGGAACTGGAGAAACTTCTGGTTGAAGCCGGATTGAAGGTCAGTCGTTCCCGCGGCCCGGAAGGGACTCGTCTCTCTGCGGTGTTGCCTGGGGACAAGCTGGACGCTCTGCTCGATAGAATCCGCGCCCTGCCCCACATCGATTTGCGCTCGGATGAGACGCCGCCGGCGGGTCAGTCCCCTCAAGGCCTCGTTGCTCTGGTCATCGAGATACGACGTTAGTGCGGATACGCATTTCCGCCGCTGAAAACGAGCCGCTTCAGGCCTGCAAGACCGGCTGGGCTCCCGCCACCGCGGTGGCGGGCTGGCCCGTCAGCGAGATGCTGACCACGGTCAGATCGTCCGCCATGGGAAGCCCCCGCGTGAAGGTCTTCACGTCCTGAATGAGCGCCTGCACGAGCTGGTCCGGCGTCAGCTTCGCATTCTGCTGAAGAAATTGCACGATACGTTCCTGCCCATACTCCTGCTCCTCCGGGTCCGCCGCCTCCGAAATACCGTCCGTATAAACCAGAACTTGATCGCCCGGCTGGACGGCGAAATCGCACACCTCGAGAATCTGCCGGAAACGGTCCGTGGGGACGATGCCGATGGCGGTGCCGCGGGGCGCGTAGGAATAAACCTGCCCGCTAGACGCGCTGAAATGCAGGATCGGATTGTGGCCCAGCCTGCAGCAACTGACTTTCCCCGCCTGAGGATCGACCTCCATGTAGACCGCCGTGATGAATCGGCCGTCGGCCAGCTCCGGGGACATGAGCTGGTGCACCGTGGCCACGATGTCGCGCGGTGACCGGCTCTGCTTCGTGGCCACGCGGAAAGCGATACGGGTCATCGCCATGTAGAGTGCCCCGGCGACGCCTTTCCCTGCCACGTCCGCGATCACCGCGCCGAGACGCCCCTCGCTCAACGGCACCAGATCAAAAGCGTCGCCGCCCACGTGCCGCGCCGGCTCATACCGCGCACTGATGTCCAGGCCGGGAATCTGCGGCATCTCCTGCGGCACAAGGTTCGTCTGAATGTCCTTGCCCACCTCCAGGTCGCGGCGCAGCGTCTCGTTCTCAATCTCCGCTTTGTGCGCCTCCTTCAGGCTCTCCGTCATCTGGTTGAATGTCCGCGCCAGAAGACCGACTTCGTCGTTCGTCCGGATGCGCGCCCGATGGTCCAGCCGGCCCTCCTTCGCCACAATCTGGATGTCCTCCATGAACAGCTCCAGCGGCCGGTTCACCAGGCTCGCCAGCACAAACGAAAAAACGAAGCCCAGGATCAGCGCCGCGCCGCTCGAAAGAATCAAAAAACCCCTCATCCGGCCCGTAATCTCGGTCACGCGCTGCGCCGAAAGGGTCAGCCGGGCCATCCCGATCCGCTTGTTCTCCGAGCTTTGGATGGCCTTGAGAAACTCGAAAGCCCCCACTCGCGTCCCTTCCTTGGGCTCATACTCGCCCTCCAGGATGGTGATATCCTTCAACATCAGCGGACCCTTCTGCGTCATCAACTCCAGGGGCTTCTTGTCCCGCTCCGCACCCCGGAAGGTGAAACTCGCCGAACGCGCTCCCAGAATCATGTACTCCTTCTCGTCCGTATAGGTCCGCTTCGTCACCACCGCATCGAGGACCTCCGAGTAGTCCCGGGGCAGGCTACCCGAGTAATTCAACAGGCTTGAAAAGAGACCTTTCCCCTTTTCCTCCGTGTCCTCCACCATCTTCTGGATTTCCTCCATCTTCTTGAGCACGGAGACCGGCAGCTTCTCCGCCTCGCCAGCCGGCTCCCTGACCCAGAAGTTCGATTGGGGGCCCACGGACTCCAGAACATCCGCTTGCAGCTTCCTCCCCTCGAGAATTTCCTGGCCGAGCAAGGAGAGCATGGTAACGCCCAACGCCCCTTCCCGCTTGATGTCCTCGAACAGCTCGGTTTTCAGCCGGAAATAAATGAAAATCCCCAGCACCAGGACCGTCAGGAACATGGCCAAGCTCAGGACGACGGTGAACTTGAGCATCAAGCTCCATTGGGCACCGCGCACCGCGTCAGGCTCTTTTAACGCACGCGTTCGGACGGTAGGCCTCTTCCCCGTCTTGCTGCCCTTCGGCACTGGGGTCTGCTGGCTCGGTGTTTCCAATGCCCGACAACCTCCAAAGTCCGCTCTATTCCCTCACGCAACAGCCCTGGCCTGCCAGCGCTTCAATGACTGCGGTCAGACTCGAAAGGTACAACTTGTCTGCCGCGCTCTGCACACAGCGCCTGCATCGAGCGCCCCCGCGATGAGCGATGGTAGAAAACGAGGACAAAACACATGCCCAAATTATTATAGCATAAGGAGACAGATTGGCAGTTTCACAACAACATTTTGCGGCAGCGTGTCGGTTTCTGCCATCAAAGTTGAATTTTCCACTCACCCACGCGGTTGAAAGATGCTTCGTGATGGCCAAGTCGTATGAATTTTAGTTTTTATCACGATTGCAAAGGCCAGCCCTCGGGCGCACCTGGCCGCGGCCGCAGCGGCGGGTCCACTTCGCGCGGACCGCGGAGTAGTGCGGGCGCTGCGCCGGCCGCAGGGTTGCCTATTTCTATTTACTCAGTTGGCGCAACATCCAGGGAATGCTGCGACGCCCTGCAATCTCATGAGCCCCCTCATGAATCTCAATACCGATGGTCGAGGCAGGCCTGCCAAAAAGCTCGTATACGGGCCGGAGACTTCGGACGATGGCCTGCGCATCCTGGAATGGGAAGGAAGAGTCCTCTCGGCCAGCGTCGAGAAAAAGCGGGCGCGGGGCGATCAGAGCGGCCAGGTCCACGTGCTCAAAGTGCCGCGCCAGGTCCCGCAGATGCCCGCAGGTGCAGTGGGGCCGGTCCAGAAACGTGCTGCGATGGGAGGTCAGATATCCGCACACGCAGGCGGTATGAACGCGGACCTCGAGGGCGGATAGAAACAGGGTCATCTCCCCGCCCAGGGACAGGCCCATGACCCCGAGGCGGTCCCGCCGGACCGTGGGGAGCGCTTCCATCAGATCGAGAGCGCGAACCAGGTCCCAGTACCGCAGCCCGATCAAGGTGTGGCCGAGCATGTTCAGCCCATGAACCAGCACCCCGTAGTTCACCTTGTCCTCGGGCAGGGCGCGCTCCCCAAAACCGATCTGATCGGGGCACAGGACCACGCAACCTTCTTCGGCGAACCGGCGGCCGAACCCGTGGTAGATGGAATGGGGATCGATGACCTCATCCTTTCCACCGCGGCTGTGTCCATGAAGGCAAAGGACGCCTGGGCGGCGACCCCGGACCCGACGCGGCGTAAGGAGGTAAGCCGTGGCCTGCAGTCCGGGCCGGGTAAAATAGACGAGCCTTTCACGCACGAAGGACTGGGTTTCTTCAACCGTTTCTTTTTGGACGTCAAGGGGAATCTTGCGTCGCGGCATCTCACCGAGGATGCGATTCACCATTCGGCGGGCACGCCGTTGCCAGGCCAGGAATGCTTTCTTCGAGGAGCCGTCGAACGGCGTCCGGCGCAGGCTGGAATCCACGATCGTGTGATAGAGATCGATGACTTGCTGTCCGAGCATGGAATACGAACCTCCCTGAGATGGCCGGCGCGGAAGAGCACCCGTACTTCCGTGCTGGCCATCTCAATAGAAACCCCCAGGCTCGCGGAAGCGCCGGACAAGGAGGGGCGGCGCGTTCGAAATCTTTGGCGTAGAATGGTAAAGGCAGTGAGCGCAGGGGCCGGGAAGTGCGGATGCACTTCCCGGCCCCGCGCACCGCAAAGTATTGTCGTCCCCATCCCCTGCTGAACGGAGTGCCCCATGCTACGAGTCGGACAGGAAGAGATCAAAGCGATCGGCGAGGTGCTGAAAAGCGGCAAGATGTTTCGCTACCATCCCGGCGGCCAGTGCGATCGCTTCGAGAAGCGTTACGCGAAGTTCCTCGGGGTCAAGCACGTCTGCATGACGGCCAGCGGGACGAACGCCTTGACGGCGGCGCTGGCCGGCCTGGGCATCGGCCCCGGCGACGAGGTGGTCGTCCCTTCGTTCACCTATATGGCGACGGCCATTGCCGTCGTGGCAGTGGGGGCGATCCCTGTGATCATCGACGTTGATGAATCGACGCTGATGGACCCGAACGCGTTGGACGACGCGGTGGGGCCGCGGACCCGTGCCGTGATTCCCGTTCACATGTGGGGCCTGCCCTGCGACATGAGACGCATCCTGAAGGTGGCCCGAAAGCATCAGCTCCTGGTGCTCGAAGACGCGTGCCAAGGCGTGGGCGGCGCTTACGAGGGCAGGAAGCTCGGCACGTTGGGACACGCCGGCGCCTTCAGCTTCAATTATTTCAAGAACATGACCTGCGGGGAGGGCGGGGCCGTCGTGACCAGCGGGTCCCCTGTCTTTGAAAAGGCCCGCTGCATGATCGACTGCTGTTCGTTCTACTGGAAGGGCCGCAAGGCCACGTTCACCCCATTCGTTTCCAATGGCGCCCGCGCCTCCGAGATCGAGGGGGCCATGATGAACGTCCAGCTCGACCGCGTACCGGGCCTCCTCCGGGCCACCCGGGCACAGAAGAAGCGCATCCTGCGGGAGACCGCGAGGACGGGCCTCCAGGCCAGCCCGTGTCACAGCCTCGACCACGAGTGCGGCACCCACGTCCTCTACCTGCTGCCTACGGAGAAACAGGCGCAGGACTTCGCTACTCAGGTCGGCTGCGGCATCGCGGGTCGCACGGGCCGGCACGTCTATACGGAGTGGGACCCGATCTTCGCCCTCCAGGGCGCACACCACGAGGCGATGAATCCCTTCCGGTTTCCGGAGAACCGCGGCTGCCGGAGGAAGTACACCAGGGATATGTGCGCCCGATCGCTCGATATTCTGAACCGTACGGTGATGATCGGCACGCATCCGGACCGGACGCGGGAGGAGGTGACCACACGTATTCAAAAAATCCAAGAAGCGGCATCGAGAGTACTGGGTACCTAGAGTCTTAGGGTGTCATTTCTCCGCGCCCCGCGCCGCGCCCACTACGCGGGCATCCGACTCGATTCCCCGGTCCCCGTGATGCGCAGGCGCATCAGATGCGTTCCGTTGGGAAAATAGAGATGCCCGTCCGGCCCATACACCATGCCGAAACGGTAGAAGTTCCGGCCCGCATGGTCCTCGTAGGCCGCCACCCGTTCCGCTGAAGAGAGTTCCCGATCCACGGCGAAGACGCTGTCGTTGGTCAGGCCCCAGATGCGGCCATCCGGCCCGAAGAGCAGAACGTTGTAGCAGTGGTCGCCGAAGCGCATCTCCTCCAGCCGCCGCACGATCCGGCGCTCCGACAGGCTGTAGGCAAATATCGTCGCCCGGTAGCTGTGCAGTCCGTAGACCCAATCGCCGCCGCTGGGAAGCCAGGAGACCACCTCGCCGCGGTCGCGGATGCCGACCTCGGACGAGAGCACCATTCCCGTTTCCGTGGAAACCAGCGTGAAACGGATCGCCTCTTCTCCTTTCCGGGTCTCGCTCACGAGAAGCTGGCCGCTCTGGGGGAGGAAACAGAGGGCGCCGAAACAGGTCTCGCGATAAATCCAGCGGGTCACCTCGTCCGTTTCCGGCTCGATGCGGCAAATCCCGCTGTCCTCGCACCCGTAGTCCCCGCGCGCGGCGAAAAAGACGCGCCCGTCCGGCGCGAGGGCTTTGCCATGCGGCCGATGGAGGTGCGGAGCGTCCTCCTTCATCAATCCCAGGCTGGCCGGATTGGCCCAGACCGAATGGTCCATCCGCCAGGGCCGGCCGGGATCATACCGCGTGAGCATGGCACGAGTATAACTCGCCATGTAGAGCTTCCCGTGCGACCACACCATGGCATAAATCTCGCCGCTGGTCTCGGTGGGATTGCCGTAAGATTGGGCCAGGCCGCCAGCCGGGTCCATGCTGAACAGCGTCAGCGGTATGAAGGTGCCGCCCCAGAGACGCCCGCCACCGTACTCCACCGTGAAGATGCGCAGAGGAGAATCCTCGATGGCAAGGTCGATTTCACTCGTGCGCCCCTGGGAGTCCGTGAACCCCACCGCTTTGCTGCCGATCCAGTGGATGTAGCTGCCGTCCCGGAAGGCGAGCGGAGTCATCCACTCGGTCTCCGCCGACGCGCTAACCTGAAAATGCGTGCGGGCCAGATGGACGTCGGCGGGATCGATGGCGGCGGCACGGCCATGGAATAACTCCACCCAGGCCTCGCGGCCCCAGCGGGTGCACCCGGCGAGGACGTGTCCCGCGGCGTCTTTGAGCAGATCGGCGTGCCGATGGCGGACGGCGAGGCGCTCGGACATCTCCACGGGAAAGGTCTCGCCCGTCTCCGGCTGCACCGCCACGATGCGGCGACTCCGATCGTCCGTGACGCTGACGTAGACCCATCCGTCACGGCCGCAGAAGGCCAAGCGGACATGCTTGCCGAAGGCTGCGAAGACACCGATGTTGTCCCAGACGTCTCGGGCCGGGTCGAAACGGTGGAGGGTGTTGTCCGAGTAGCTTGGAATATAGACTCGGCCGTCGGGCGCGACATCCAGGCTGAAGGCGCCGAGAGGAGGAAGCTCGCGAGCGAGCTCGGAGACGTTCCCTTCCCAGTTCCAGCGCCAGAGGGCGTTTTCCTTGCCGCGGCCGAACGAGGCGGCCTGATAAATGCAGCCGTCCGGAGCCTGCCCAATGGCCCACCCTTCGGTTGCCGAATGGGCTGGCCTGACCTGGGTGCAGCGCCGCTGGATCGGGTCGATGACGACGAATCCTCCCCGCGAAAGCGATCCGAGGGCCATCTCGGCCCCCGTGCGGGGATGCCGGGCCATTCGGAACTGAAGCCAGGTGTCGCCACGCGCCGGAACGCCAAGGTCTTCAAGAGTTGCATTCATCGCGAGACGTCGGGACGGCGGCCTTCAGGGGGACGCAAGGGTCCTAGGCCGGCCCGTTCCCCTTGGGAGGCAGGTTAAAGAATTCATTATCTCACTATGGACCCGACCCACAAGGCCAGTTCTCCAAGGCAATGGTGAATTTTGATTCACGGGCGTTCACCATCAAAGGTCTGAGCGAGGATTGGCGTTTAGCGATCGCCTATAACGCTGCGTTACAATGCGCCACGGCGGCACTGGCGGCCAGCGGCTACCGAGCGTCACGGGAGGCCCACCATTTCCGCATCGTTCAGAGTTTGGGCCACACGCTGGTGGTGGAGAACCACCTGGCGTCGAAGCTTGATGCGTTTCGAACGAAGCGAAACGCCAGCGACTGCGAGCGGGCCGGGGCCATCTCGGCAGCGGAGGCGGACGAGATGGTGTCCCTGGCGCGTTCGTTGCGTGAGCGAGTGGGAACCGGGTTGCGGCAGAATCATCCGAACCTGGCATCAAAATAGACCCCGCATCGTGGAGGTCAGGGCCGTTCTCAGAACCGGTCGGAGCGCGGGCAGCCCGTGTGAGCTTGCGGGCAAGAAAATGGAGTAGAGGACCAGCGTCCCGACCACATTTTTCGCGGAGGCTGAATCATGTTTCAAGAAACGCCACGGTTTCTGGAAGCCATCCGGCGATTCGATGAGGCCAATCGGCAGGACCCCAATCGGGAGGTCTTCAGAGGCGAGGAGTTTCCGAAGGAGCTGCTCTATGCGAAGCGGATGACGGCCTGGCTCGAGCGAATGGCCCCGGACGCTCCAGAGGTCGTACGGCTCGCCGTGCGGGCTCAGCACCTTTGCCGCTGGATGATTCCGCGGAACGACTATCCGATGGACCGCCGGGGCTACTACCAATGGCGGACGACCCTGGGCAGATTCCACGCTGAGAAGGCTGGGGGCATCCTGCGCGAGGTGGGTTACGACGCCGCGCCGGTGGCTCGGGTTCAGGCGCTGCTTCGGAAGGAGGACCTGAAGGAGGACCCCGAGGTGCAGCTTCTCGAGGACGTAGTGTGCCTGGTTTTTCTCGAAAACTACTTCGCCGACTTCGCTCGGGAACACGATGAGGAGAAACTGATGACGATCCTTCGGAAGACGTGGCGGAAGATGTCGACCCGGGGGCACGAGGCCGCGCTGGCGCTGGAACTCCCGCCCGACGCCCGCACCCTGGTGGAAAAGGCGCTGAAGGGGTAGCCGAAGCGCGGGACCTCCTGACTCTTTCCCGACTGTCACCGCCGGTGGGGCCGGCCCCACCGGCGGTGACAAGTTCCGCCAGCAGGGCATGGGATAAAGGCACCGGAACGCTCCAGTGCCTCCGAAGTTCGTTGTCTTCCGGCGCGAGTTGAGCACTCCGATCATGGCCTTCGCTGTCCCCAGGTCCCAGTCCTGGATGTTCACCGGGACAATCCGCGTTCCGTTTTGTCGCAGGTTCGCGAGGCGTTTGAATCCGTCCACCAGCTCATAGGCGCCATCGGGTCGGGGGGTGACCGTCAGGGGCTCTTCGAGGACGAAACCTCTCCGGGGCGGCCCGCCGGCACCTCTTCGAAGGTAAGGGCCTGTCAAGAAATAAACTGTGCAATTTGCCAGGGTAATTTTGGCGCGAGACAAGGAGCGAGGAGCGTGATGTGCCTGGAAGGCACAGAAGCG
>JACPCR010000059.1 GCA_016179685.1 Planctomycetota bacterium
GTAAGTCCTTTAGAACCGTGGGGTGAAAATCCGCCCCTCACGCCCGTCACCCACTCAAAAATGCCCATTTCTGGGGTGAACCAAATTTCGCCCGCCGCCCAACCCCCTCACCGCCAGGAACTTAGAGCGCGTGCGGCAGCCTCAAACCGCCTACGAAGCAGTCCGGACGCTCTCTGCCCGGAAGATTCCGGGATTTTCCCATCAACCATTTCCCCATCGTCAATGCCCGTTCACGGCCCGCTCGCCGCCTTCTCCCAGAGCTGGAGCGCGGTGCCGAATCTCCCGCGAACACGCTTCCAGGCCGGGCCGCCGATCAGGCCGCCGCGTTCCTTCCGATAGCCGGCGATGACCGCCGCAGCCGTCTCCGCCGCATCCCCGCCCGGGTGCACGGCCGTGAAGTGGTCGAGGAGCAGAGTGTCGGGATCGGCGGCGAAGCCCGGCTCGGGCCGGCCTTCGAGGCCGGCAAGAAATTCGTCCTCGGATTTCTCGCCCTCGGCCGGCTCAGGTTCGGCGACTTGCGGTGCATCCCCTTCGGCCTTTTCCATGCTGTCCCAGTAGGCCCGGATCTCGGATTCAGGCCGACAACGGGAACTGATCCGTAGTTCATCCACGGTCAGTTGGCCCCAAGGTCCCTGGAGCTGTGCCGGGGTGAGGTCATCCCATACGTCGCCCTTGAGTTTGCCCGGAGGGACAATGAGCCGGCCATCGAGGTGGACGCGGATGAGCTGGGGATTCTTCCCGGACCAGCCCAGCGCTGCGTAATGCCACTCCTTGGCCCGAAGGGCGCGGTGCCGCGGGTAGGGATTGCCCGCCGTTTCACCCTTGACCGGCATGCCGATGAGTGCCGACCCGTAGTAGGGGTTGGCCATGACGATGCCGAAGAAGCGGCCGTAGCTGGCGATACGGAATCGGACTGCACCGAGATGGTCGTTGTAGGAAAAGTGGAGGCACGGAGTCTCCGAAGGCGGATACGTGAGCGTGAAGAGTCCGAAATAGCACCCTTCAAAGGACTCGGTGTCCAGCCGAAACCAGAGCTCGACCATGCCTTCGGCGGGCCGGATGTTGCCGGGCGCCGGGTAGGTCAGGCTGGCCGTATGAATGGCCTGCCCGAAGGCAGCTTGCCCGGAGGCCAGCAGCAGAAGGGCGGGGAGGAAAAAGACGGGTCGAGACAGGCGCTCATCCATGATGAAACGGTCCGCCAATGAGCGAGACCCGAAACCGTGAGCCCGTAGTCGGGAAGGAAATCCTCTTCGGAATGCTCATTCTTCGACTCACTTCAGTGCTTGCCAATCAAAACGACGCGGTTCGTGTTCGTGCCCTTCTTGAGGTTGTCCACCCCCCAGCAGTTGGAGGTCTTCGTGAAGACCTGATCGTTGAGCAAGACCATGAGCGGTACAAGACCTGCATCCCTGGCAGCCGGTGCCACCAGGGTTTCCAGCAGCACCAAACCGTTGCGCACCTCACCGACCTCGAAGGCGACATAGCCTCCCGGAACGAGAACACGATGAAGCTCCCTGAGGGTGCCCGTCATGGCAGCCTGCCAATCACCGGACTTCCTGAGCTGCCAGATGCCAACCTTGCTGGCGTCTATCCCGTTGAACCAGCATCGAAGCCAGTTGTCCGCTTCGTAATCAACGGTATCGAGGAATGGTGGTGATGTGACGACCAGGGACACGGAGTCGTTCGGAATATCGGGTGTGTGGTCTGAGGACCCTGTCAGAATCAGGGGAGCACACGCAGCATCTCGCACTACCTGCAGATCGCTTTCCCGCAACTTGCCTAGCAGTGAGCTCGTCTTGCGAAGGATAACTCTTTTCACATCACGCTCAGGAGGAACCTGCTTTCGCCTTTCGTTGATTTTCCTCTGCGCCTCGACGGTCACGGCCTGATTCGGAGGGAACGTGTAGACGGAGAAGAAACCAGGGGAGTGGCCCGTCAGTCGGTTGGTTGCCACCATCCGAATCCACGCGTCCAGGCGATCCAGTGATCCTTCGCCCTCTCGAATGAGAAGATAATGCCGCAGGTTCGCGATCTGAAGGAGCGTCTTGGGATGATAGAACACCAGAAGATCATCCCGCGTCTCGATTGGCCGCTCAAGATCGAGGGTCATCAACCGTTCTGCTACCTCGGCAGCGGTCGGAGGGGACAGCCGGGGCAGTACGAGTATTCTGCTGAGGGGGTTGATGTCACACCCGAGTGGACGCCGGCCCAAGAGGGCGGCCTCCACCACGGTTGTACCCCGGCCCATAAAGGGGTCGTAGACGCTGTCACCACGGCGCGTCAGGCGACTAATGAAGAAGCGCGGCAACTGCGGCTTGAAGCACGCACGATAAGAGACCTCGTGAATCGAGTGCGCTGCACGTTGCTTTGACGTCCAAAACTCGTTTACGTAAACCGGAATCTGGAAGCCCGAGGCAGGAAACTCAAGGACCTGCGTTGCTTTGCCGAAGTCCGTGAAGCTCTCTACCTCCGCAGCAAACTCCTCGATGCTTAACGGCTTCTGTCCCTGTGCTCCGTTAGCAAACAGATCAAGCTGCTGGGTGGTCATTTATACACAAAGTCTCTATTCGCCGGCAACGGACCATGGATGATAGACGCTCCGGGCAGTAGGCTCAAGAACTCCGCGTCAAATTCCCCATGAATCTTGACCGGAGAGCGTCACACCATTGCCATAGGACCGGAAAACCCGGTCAAGGTGATTTATATATGATCCGATCTCAGTATCGAGCTGCCAACAAGAACGTCGACCTTTCAAACCCGTAACGGCCTGACGCAGCGACGGTCCCGAAGCGCCTCAGCGTTTCGCAAACGGCCCCGGAATCGCTAAAATCCTTTGCTTTCTAGAATCTGTGGGGCTGCTTTTTCATTCGTGAAGGAACGACGCCGATGTGGTGGGTCGAACCGGGGCATCTCGAGGTCAAGAACAACCAGCTTTCCGTTGGCGGTCACCTAGCGACCGACCTGGCCGGCCGTCACGGCACCCCGCTTTACGTTTATAACGGCGATAAAATATTGAAAAACTTCAGGCTGGTCCGGGATGCCTTGGCGCGCCATGCAGACAACTTTTGCATCCACTACGCCGTCAAAGCGAACGCGCATGTCCAGGTGCTCAAGCTCCTGGGACAGGAAGGGGCGCACGCCGACTGCGTCTCGCCCATCGAGTGCCGCCTGGCGCTCAAGGCGGGGATCGGCAAGGAACGCATCCTTTTCACCGGTACGTCGGTCTCGAACCGGGACCTGGCAGAGCTGGTGGACCTCGGGGTGCGCATCAATATCGACTCGCTGTCGCAGCTCCGACGTCTGGCGACGTTCTCCCGGTCGCCCGAGATATCCATCCGCTGGAATCCTGGCGAGGGGTCCGGCGCGGGTCTGCATTCCCACACGATCACGGCGGGCAAATACATCAAGTTCGGCATCCCGGAGGCGAAGGTGCTCGATGCCTTTCGCGAGGCCAGCGAACTGGGCATGAAGGTCGTCGGCCTGCACCAGCACATCGGCTCCGGCTGGCTCGGCGACGACGTCCGCGTCTTCCTGGGGAGCGTCCGCAGGACGCTCGAGGTCGCCCGCGAGGCCGAGCGCATCCTCGGCCGCCCCTTCCGGTTCATCGACTTCGGCGGCGGACCGGGTATTCGATACCGGGAGGAACAATCGCCGTTCCCCATCGAGGAGTACGCACGCGGGCTGGTGGAGGCGGTGAGGACCGCCGGCTTCTCCTGCACACTGGCCATCGAGCCTGGCCGGTACTTCGTCGCCGAGAGCGGCGTCCTCCTACTCGAGATCAACACGGTGGAGGAGAAGAATGTCCCGGTGATCGGAGTGGACGGCGGCTTCAACACACTTGTCCGTCCGGCCTTCTACGGCGCTCATCACGAGATGGTGTTGTGCAACCGGGTCCGCGGCCCGTGCGAGCGCACTTTCATGGTCGCTGGAAATCTCTGTGAGTCCAGCGACGTATTCAACGAGAACAAGAAAGAGCTGCGTCCTCTGCCCGAACCTCGGGAAGGAGACATCCTGGCCATCCTCTGTGCGGGCGCGTACGGCTACGAAATGGGGTCGGCTTATAACGGCAGGCCACTCCCAGCCCAGGTGCTGCTGCTCGGTGGAAAGGATTACCGCATCACGGAACGCGGGAATTTCGAAGCCATCGTTGGCGGTCAGGCGCTTACCACGAAATGAATTAAATGTGCTGTTCATCGTGTTGCACGAGGGTCTGGACATGATACAATTGAAGCTCGAGCAATTGAGAATCATTCTCAATTTATGCGGAATGACGTAGTCCTCCCGCACCTGTCGCCCCGATTTGCCCTCCCGCGGACTTGCCCTCCTGCTCTCGCCTGTTGGGAGGAAGCCTGTTTCCCGGACTTGTCCTCCTGCACCTGTCCCCGCGGGAGGGATTCCGCCGGGACTGTGGGAAGGACCCTGTGGAGGGACATTGAGAAAAATCCTCGTGAGACTGCCGGAGGGATGCTGGGCAGTTGCAGCAAGCAAATGATGAGCTATATCCTCCACGAAGAATCGCAAAAGACCCGGACCAGCCTCGAAATCCATCTCGAAGCGCAAGGCCCGACAGCCCCATTTGCTGAAATCGTTGAAGAAGCCTTCGGCCAAGGTCTTGGGTGGTTCGTAATCAAACGCGTCCAGCTTACCCGCAGCGCACTCGAGGCCCTGCGGACGGCCCTGCCTTCTGCATGCAGACGTCCCACCGCCTCATTGAGCCACGACCGTTCGGATGGCCGACCTCGTGGCCCCATCCCTTTCCGTAAACGCCGGAGTGCCTAGTAGACGAGTTAGCAGGTGCACCCGCACTTGCTAACTCGTCTACTTCAGGAAACCCCTCCCGGATTCGTCCCATCGGGAGGGGTCCCGCGGAGAGGCGAAGTAAAGGAACTCGATATGCAGCTTCTCAATAAGTTCGGGGGGACGATAGGGTTAAATCCATGAGTTATGAAGGTAGCCGAAGGCCTCACGGGCTTCGCTACGAAATTCGGGCCCGACACCCGGCCAACGCAGGCGAAGCCCTTCCGGGCTTCGCCGAAGCGCTGACGCGCTTCGCTACGAAAACTCGTGAAGTGCTGAATCATCATCGATGATGAAATCGGGCGGGTCCATCTCCCCAAACTCATTGAGAAGCTGCCTCGATATCCATAAGTGACCAATTCAAAAGTCGTTAAATCGGAATGACTCTTGAATTCCGCCTTCCTCCGCAGGATTCCTTCGGGAAACGGGACCCCTCCCATACTTGTCCCTGTGGGAGGGGCAGGTCCGGGAGGGGTTTCCGGATCGTGCACGTGTAAGGAAGTGCGGGAGCACTCCCGAACTCGTTGATTCAGCGCTTGCTCGCCGTTTGAGTGGGTCCCGCCCTCCGAATGATTCCCCCGTTGGCGAACCGGACGTTCCAATCCACTCCCTGCTCGGCCCCGGATTCCCGCATCAGGGTTTCGATCTTCACCAGTTTTTCCTCGACGGGAATTTCTCCGTAGCGGCCAATAGGCCGGCCCCAGAGTATCCGGACATCACCGGGGCAGGTCAGCAGAATTTCGGTCTCCGTGGGGTCGGCCCTGCCCTCCAGGTTGCCGACGTCCACGCCGAGGACACCCAGCGACACGAGAAGTCCGTGGCCTGAAAGGGCGTCCAGCACCTCGATAGCCGATTTCACATCATCGCTCTGCCAGAACTCGCCCCGGCCGGGCGGGGACGATTCGATTCCCCGCAATTCCGCGAGTGTGCCGTAGAAGGCGGAGGCATGGTCGGGCACGATGTCGAGCACGCGGCCCGCTCGGTCGAGCACGTACTGCTGCGTCCCATGATGGACCCGGCCCAGCGGCTGCCTCAGGATCAGCCGCACCTTCACCTGGTTGGGAAAGTGCTTGGATACGCCTTCCACGCGAAGCACCCAGGGGTCACCTTCGTAAGCCTCATGGATTCTGCGAGTCAGGTCGGGGTCGAAGATGGAGTACGAGGCGGATCGGAAGGCTTTCTGATTGATCCCCTGTTCCGCCTCGGCGTGCAGCCAGCCGGGCCGGTTTTCGATCACGAGATGGCTCGCTTGGACCTGAAACCTGGGCAGGTCGTACACGCGCCGCGCCGCGGCCCAGGCGGCCCAGCCCAGCGAGGCCGAAAGCGCTGCGAGGGGCAGCACCCACTGGCAAAGGAAAGGCCGATAGGGCCTCATCCGCGCCCACCAGCTCATCTTCACCGCTCCGGGCGGCGGCGACTTCTCCGCCAGACCCGGACGCTCCGATGACGCATCACCGGGGCCATCTCCACGGCGTCCCCGGCCTCTCTTTGCCGCCGACTTGTCCTTCGATGCTTCAGCCATTTTCTCCTGCTCCTGCATCTCGTGGACGAGTTCGCAAGTGCACCCGAACTTGCGAACTCGTCCACCCGTATCCCTGTTCAGAGTGCGGGTGCACTTCTGAACAGGGATACGAGGTCATCATCCTCCTGCCCTGCACCGAGAACCACTGGGCCGGATCAGACCCTCACGGCGGCCCTCCGCTGCAAGATCGACGGGGCCATCTTCTCCGCCACGCGCCTCGCCATCTGCCGTTGGAGGCTCATCCCGACCAGCCGGCCGCACAGGTCCGCGTAGCTGAGGCCCGCTTTCTTTGCGGCCTTGGGCAGCAGGCTCGTCGCCGTCATGCCGGGGATGGTGTTGACCTCGAGCACCACCGGCTCGGTCGCGCCTTCTTCCATGCGGAAATCGACTCGGGAGACGTCGCGGCAGCCGAGGGAGGAGTGAGCGGCCCAGGCCGCCTCCTGCACCCGCGCCGCCACGGGGGCCGGGAGCGAATCCAGGTCGTATTCGCTGAGTCCGCTGTACTTGGCCTCCACGTCGAATAGCTCCTGCGACCCCTGCTGGCCCCTGGGTCGGATTTCGATGACGGGGAGAGGCTCGTCACCCAGAATCCCCACCGTCAGTTCCCGGCCCGGGACATAGGCCTCCACCAGGATGCCCTGGTGGAATTCGCCGGCCCGGCGAACCGCGTCGGCCAGCCCGGAAAGATTCCGCACCAGGCTCAGCCCCATGCTGGAGCCGTCAGAAACGGGTTTGACCACCACGGGCATGCCCAGCGCCAGGATGCGGGCGCGGGCCCTTTCCAGTTCAGCGTCCGATTTGAGGTAGACGTGAGGCGCGGTCCGCAGCCCGGCGCCTGCAAAGCATTGCTTTGCCGCCACCTTGTCCATCGCCAGCCGGCTCGCTTCCGGGCCCGATCCCGTGTAGGGCACGCCCATGTCCTCGAGTCGCGACTGTATGCCTCCGTCCTCCCCGAACGTCCCATGCAGAGCGAGGAAGGCGACGTCCACGCCCGCCGGGTCGAATCCCCGCAACTCGCGGTCGCGCACGTCGTAGGCCCGCACGTCGAAACCCTTCTCACGCAGGGCTTCCTTCACTCCCTTTCCCGTTCGCAGCGAAATCTCCCGCTCGGAGGAGAATCCTCCTTCCATCACGACCACCTGATGTTTCTTCATCATGGGACGCTTCTCCTTTCTTGCTTGGTGCAGGTTGTAGAGTATGCAGCGCCGGGAATGCTTTTCCGCATTTTCGACGCTGCATGCTAAGGCCAGGTCATGATCTCCAGGTCCAGCTCGACGCCGGTCCTTTCCCGGACCGTCTGGCGGACCCGTTCGATGAGGCGGCGCACGTCCGAAGCGGCAGCCGCTCCTTCATTGCAGATAAAATTCGCATGAGCGGGCGAGACCCTCGCATCCCCGATGCGAGCGCCCTTCAGCCCGCACTGATCGATGAGGCGCGAGGCGTGCTCGCCCGGCGGATTGCGGAACACGCAGCCCGCACTCCGGCCGTTCAGAGGCTGGCTGGCGATCTTCGTCCGCATGATCTCGTCGCGGCGGGCCCGAACACGCTCCGGATCGTCGGGATCGGCGCGGAACACCAGTTCCAGGGCGATCTCGCTCCCCAGATTGCTCCGCCGGTGTCCGAACTGGAAATCCGACGCCTGCCGCGTCTCGGTCCGGCCGTCTTCGTGGAGCAGCACGGCCGACACGAGCACGTCCGACAGGGTGCCGTGCCGGCCGCCGGTGTTTGTCCGCAGCATCCCGCCGACGCAGCCCGGGATGCCGGCGAAGCGTTCGAAGCCGGCCAGGCCATGGCTCGCGGCGAAGTTCACCAGCCCCGGCAAGGGGTAGCCGGGCCCCACGTGCAGGCCGCCGCCGTCGATCCGGCAGGCCCGCAAGCGGGTGAGATGAAGGACCAGGCCCGGCACGCCTGCATCGTCCACGAGCAGGTTCGATCCTCCGCCGAGGACGTAGATCGGGATTTCCGCCTCCTGGGCCCGGGCGGCCAGGCGGCCGACTTCTTCGGCCGCAGTCGGACTGGCGAAGAAGCGCGCCGGGCCGCCGATCTCGAAGGTCGTGTGGGCCGAGAGCCGTTCGCCGGACCGCACTTCGACTCCCGTGGCCTCGAAGACCTGTACGGACCGCGTCACGCGGAGCGTCGATGGGGCCTGGACTCTGGCGGCGACGCTCATCCGGCGGTCCTCCCTGAAGCCTGTCCACCCTCCGGCGCGGCCAGGGCCGCCAGGAGGTCGTGGGCGAGATGGTAGACGTCCCCGGCGCCCTGGAAGAGCACGGCGTCGCCGGGCCGAACCCGAGGGGCGATCTGCGCCGTCACGAATTGTTTTTCCGCGACCAGTTCCGCGGAAGGGTGTCCCTGACGCCGCGCGGCCTCGACGACCAAGCGCGCCTCGACGCCCTGGATGGGGCGCTCGTTCGCTGCGTAGATGCCCGTTACGACCAGATGGTCGGCCATGGCGAATGCGCCTCCGAATTCCTCGTAGAGATACAGGGTGCGGGAATACCGGTGTGGCTGGAACACGACGAACAGGCGGCCCGGGACCGCGGGCCGGAGAGCCTCGAGGGTCGCCCGGATTTCCGTCGGATGATGACCGTAGTCATCGAGCACCGAGACGCCTCGGACGCGGCCGCGGAGCGACAGCCGCCGGTCCACCCCGCGGTTCGCCGCTAGAGAGTCCCTGACCCTCTCGAGCGGAAGGTCGAGCCGCAGGGCCACGCCGATCGCTGCGAGCGCGTTGAGCACGTTGTGCGTGCCGAGCAGAGGCGTCCGGAAGCGGCCCAGGCCGCGCCCGCGCCACGCGGCGTCGAAGGCCGATCCCCCGGCCCCCCGCTCCGCCAGACGACCCCGCAGGTCGCCGGCCGTAAGACCGTAGGTCAGCACCGGCGATCCCGAGGCCCGAGCCGCCTCCATCGCAGGCCCATCTTCCGCGCAGACGATCGCGCCCAGCCGGTCCGCCGTGTGCCCCAGAAACTCCTGAAAATGAGCCTGGATGTCCGCCAGATTCCGGTAGAAATCCAGATGCTCCCGATCGATGTTCGTCACGATCGCCAGCTCCGGATGGAGGTCCACAAAAATCCCGTCGCTTTCATCCACCTCGGCCACCAGGTGTCGGCCCTCACCATCCCGCATGTTGCCTCCGAGCTCCGATACATGCGCACCGACCAGGATAGTCGGCCCCAGGCCCGCTTCCATAAGCAGGTGTCCCACCAGCCACGTCGTCGTCGATTTCCCATGACTGCCCGTGATCGCAATGCAGTCGCGGTCGCCGGCCAGTTCGATCAGCATCCGCGCCCTCGAGATCACCCGTTGACCCCTAGCCCGGGCCGCCTCCAGCTCGCAGTTGTCCCTCGGTACGGCCGGCGAATAGACCACGAGTTCCGCCCCCTCGACGTGGCCGGGATGATGCCCCAGCGCGCAGCGGCCACCGTACGCCTTCACCACCCCGAAGATCGGACTCTCCGAAAGGTCCGATCCGCTCACTCGTGCCCCGCGCCGCAGGAGCACGTGGGCGATAGCGCTCATCCCCACCCCGGAAATCCCCACAAAATGGACTCGCTTCCCCTTCCACACGCTCGTCTTCATGGCCTCACCATTCCTCCTGTCGGTTGAAATTTGAGCCCGGCCGGGCATTCCGAGAGGGTCTCGCGGGCAGAAGGGCCGCACGCCGAAGCAGCCCCTTGCCTTCGGCCCGCCAGTTCCACCAGACGGTCGGCGATGCGCCTTCCAGCCTCCGGCATCGCCAGGGCGCGGGTACCCGCCTGGAACGCCGACAGGCGGCCCGGGTCGCCCAGAAAGCCCAGCAGATAGGACGCCAGGGCCTCACCCGTCAGCGCCCGTTCCGGCAGGCAGAGACCGCCGCCGCGGACCTCGACCGCCTCGGCGTTCCTCGTCTGGTGATCGTCCGCGGCATGAGGATACGGTATGAGCAGCGCGGGTATCCCAGCGACCATCAGCTCCGCTATGGTCGTCCCGCCCGCGCGGCACACCGCCAGACCCGCCCGCGCATAGACGGCCTCCATGTCCTCCCGATAGGCATGCACCTCCGCCCTCAAGCCCGCCCGCGCATAGGCCGCCCGCAGCTCCTGAACGCCGGACGGACCCGCCAGGTGCAGGACCTCGAGACCCGGACGCCTCGCCCCCAGGACCGGAGAGGCCTCCAGCATGAGCCGGTTCACCGCCTCCGATCCCTGGCTGCCCCCCATCACCAGAAGGGCGGACCGCCCGGCCACCGCTGACGACACGGCGCGCCGGATGGCCGGCCGCACCGGATTCCCGCTGTGCCGGAAGACCACTCGCCGCCCGAAATGGGGCCGAGCCTCCTCCCACTGCGAGTGGACCTCCGTCGCCAGCCGGGCGAGCAGCCGGTTCGTCCGGCCCGGCAACACGTTCTGTTCGAGCAGCACCCGCGGTCGGCCCAGAAGGCAGCCCGCCAGAATCAGGGGCAGCGAGGCATATCCTCCGAACCCTACGATGACGTCGGGCCGAAACGCCCGCACCAGCCTCACCCCCTCGGATACGCCCCGGGCCGTCCGAAGCAGCGCCAGGGCCTTCTCATGCGCCGGCCCGGTGAAGGGGCACGACCGAATCGGCCGGAAGTCATGGCCCGCCGAGGTGACCCATGCCCTTTCTTGCGGCCGGTGTCCGCCGGCGAACAGAATCTCGCAACCGGGCGACACCTCTCTCATCTCCGCAGCCAGAGCCAGAGCGGGTTGAATGTGTCCGCCGGTCCCCCCGGCGGCGAAGAGGCACTTCATTTCGATGGGTCTCCGGCCCCTTGTCGGGCGATGTTGAGGAGGAGGCCGACGCCGGCCCCCGTGAAGAGCATGGACGATCCGCCCACGCTGACGAACGGCAGGGCGATCCCCTTCGTCGGGAGAAGGCACGTCACGACGCCGATGTTGAGAATGGCCTGGAGGCCGAGGCTCGCCACGATGCCCGCAGCCAGGAGTGCGCCGGGCAGATCGGGGGCCCTGAGGACCACCTTCACCCCGCAGGCAAGAAACACTCCGAAGAGGCCGATCACCAGGAGGCAGCCGAGGAAGCCCAGTTCCTCCGCCACCACGGCGAAGATGAAATCCGTGAAATGGGCGGGCAGGTAGCCGTGCTTCTGAAGCCCCCGGCCGAGCCCCTGCCCGAGCCATCCGCCGGAATGGATCGCCACCAGCGACTGGATGACCTGGTAGCCCGCGCCTTGGGGATCGACCCACGGGTCCACAAAAATCTTCAAGCGGTCCAGCCGGAAACGGGCGCTCGTGACGAACACGTAGACCGTCGGGGCCGCGGCCGGCAGGAGGAGGAGGAAGTGCCAGAGGCGGACGCCCGCGGCCAGCATCATCACCGAGACGACGGAGAGCAGCAGGAGCGGGGTGCCCAGGTCCCTTTCCAGGAGGATCAAGGCCGCCACGCCGCATCCGATCGCCGCCGCCGGAAGAAAGCCGTCCACGAAACGGCCCATCCGCTCCCTCCGGTCAGAAAGGAATCGCGCCAGGAAGAGCACGACGGTGAGCTTGGCCAGCTCGGAGGGCTGGAAGGAGAGCGCCCCGAGGTGAATCCAGCGCCTTGCCCCGTTGATCGGCGGAAAGAGCAGCACGATGCCCAGCAGCGCCAGGGTCACGCCCGCCGTCACCCACCGGACGCGGTCGGTCAGGAACTGGTGGTAGTCCACGAGGCTGAAAGCGAGCATGAGGACGAAGCTCGCCAGGGCGAAGATCACGTGCTTCTTCACGTAGCCCAGCGGGTCAGCCCCGCCCACGGGCGGCAGGCCCGTGGCCGTGCTGTAGACGACGACGCATCCGAAGGCGAGAAGGACGAAAACGACGAGCCGGACCGTCGCTTCCGTGGAGGGGCACTCGAGCGCCCCGGACCGGGCGGCCAGGTCGGTTGAAGCGCTCATGAGTTGCCTCCCCGGTGGCCCGGTGATGCAGCGGCCTCGAGGGCCTCGACGATGCGCTCGAGGGCCATGCCGCGGGAACCCTTGAAGAAGAGCGTGTCGCCCGCCCGGGCCTCGCGCGCGAGGACCCGTGCCGCCTCGTCGCGATCGTCGAAGTGCCGGACGTGCTCGGGGCGGCCCCCCCCCGCCTTCGCGGCTTCCGCCAGGCCCCTCGCCCCGGCCCCCACGGTGACCAGCGTGTCCCACGCCCGCCGGGCCACCTCGCGTCCCAGGGCCGCGTGGCATTCCGCAGAACGCGGCCCCAATTCGCGCATCTCGCCCAGCACAAGAATGCGGCGGCCACCCACCGGCCAGCGCTCGAATTCCTCCACTGCCAGCGCCATCGAGGTCGGGTTCGCATTGTAGGCGTCCAGGACGCACGTCAGCCGGCCCACCCGCCGCATCTCGAGCCGGAGTGGAGGCAGCTCGAAGCCGCGCACCCCTGGCGACATCGCCTCGGGGTCCAGGCCGCACGCGGACCCCAGCGCCAGGGCCGCCAGCGCGTTCCGAACGTTGTAGGCGCCCGGCACGGCCAGTTCCGCCTCGAAGCACCCGTTCACCCGGAAACGACAGCCTCTGCCGGCTGGCCGCACGTCCGTGGCGAAGAGGTCGGACCCGGGCCCCAGGCCGAACGTCACGACCCGTCCCCGCACCCTCGAGCGCAGGAACGGGAAGAAGGCGTCGTCCGCGTTCAGCACCGCCACTCCCGACTCCGGCAATGCTTCGAGCAGCTCCGCCTTCGCGCGCGCCACGCCCTCACGGTCTCCCAGAAATTCCAGGTGGGTGTCCCCGATGTTCGTCACGGCCGCGACCTCCGGCTCGGCCACCGCGGCCAGCTCCGCCAGCTCGCCGAAATGGTTCGTCCCCATCTCCAGCACCACCCAGCGGTGCTCCGGCCGGGCCGCCAAAAGCGTCAGCGGCATCCCGATCCGGTTGTTGAAGCTCTTGGGCGATCCGCAGACCGGGCCGAAGGCCTCCAGCAGGGCGGTCGTGAAGGTCTTTACCGTCGTCTTCCCGTTGCTCCCCGTCACCGCCAGGACGCGCGCCCGGGAGCGCCTGCGGCAGGCCTGGGCCAGCCTGCCCAGGGCCTGGGTCGAGTCGCCGACGCGGACCAGCGGAAAATCCTCCGGCACGCCGGCGGGCCGCGCGCTCCCCTCGACGACGGCGGCGACCGCTCCGGCCGCTGCGGCCGCGGCCACGAATCCGTGTCCGTCGAATCGCTCGCCGCGCAGGGCCACGAACAGCGCCCCGCGCTCGATGGCGCGGCTGTCCGTCGAGACTCCCGAAAGCGTCAGGCTGCTCCAGGGACCCACCACCGCCGTCCCCAGGGCAAGCGCCGCCTCGCCCAGCGTCAGGGGAAATCGGCCCGGCGACGGAGGGAGCGGCCGTACGGCCTGCGGGGCCGTGCGGGTAGGCGCAGGCGCAGGCACGGGCGCAGGCGCAGCCACGGGCGATACCGGGCCGGGCGCAGGCTCGGACTCGGCCCGCCGCTCGAGGGCCCCGGCCGCCTCTTCCACGTCATCAAAGTGCAGACGCCGAGCGCCCACGATCTGGACATTCTCGTGTCCTTTGCCGGCGATCAAGACGATGTCCCGGGGCCGGGCCGCCGCGATTGCCGCCGCGATCGCCGCCCGGCGGTCCGCCACCAGCTCGAACCGCGCCCGAGGACTTACCCCCGAAAGAATGTCCCGGAATATCTGCTCCGGGTCCTCCGTGCGCGGATTGTCCGACGTGATCCAGAAGAAGTCCGAAAGCGCCTCCGCCGCCTCCGCCATCCGCGGCCGCTTCGTCCGGTCCCGATCGCCTCCGCATCCAAAGACGAGCAGCAGCCGGCCGCCCGCACGGAGCGGCCGCAGCGTGCCGAGCACGTTGCGCAACGCGTCCGCAGTGTGCGCATAATCCACGAGCACGGTGAACGGCTGGCCCCGGTCCACCCGTTGAAGCCGGCCCGGCACGCCCTGGAAGGCGGCGACCGCGGAGCACACCGCCGGGAGATGGGCGCCCAGCGCCAGGGCGTTCGCCGCCGCCGCCAGAACGTTGTAGACGTTGTGCCGGCCCAGAAGCGGACTCCACATCTCCTCGGAGCCGGCCGGGGTCCGCAGCAGAAACCGCGTCCCCGTGGCCGCCGCCGCTTGCACCTCCGCCGTCACGTCCGCAGAATCCTCAAGCCCGTACCCGAGTTGCCGGGCACGGCAGCCGCGCACCAGCCGCACCGAGGACGGATCGTCCTGGTTCACGATCGCCCAACCTGCGGGAGACAGCATCTCGAACAGCTTCGCCTTGCTCTCCCGGTAACCGTCCATGTCCCCGTGATAGTCCAGGTGGTCCGGCGTCAGGTTCGTGAACACCGCGGTCTCCACGTCTACGCCCGCCAGGCGGCCCTGGTCCAGAGCGTGCGACGACGCCTCCATCACGGCCACTTGCAGGCCTGATTCCCGCATCTCCGCCAGGTAGCCCTGGATGTCCACGCTTTCCGGCGTCGTGTGCGTCGCCGGAAAACACCGGGACCCCACGTCCACCGTCACCGTCGTCATTCGGCCGACCCGGAATCCGTCGGACTCCAGCATGGCCTGGCTCAGGTACGTCGTGCTCGTTTTCCCGTTCGTCCCCGTGATCGCGCTGACGCGGACGCGCTGGGAAGGCACGCCGTAGAACAGACGCGCAGCGTGGGCGAGCGCGAGCCGCACGTCCTGGACTACGAGCTGCGGGACGGGCCGGGACAGGCGCGGCAGCCGACGCCCCACGACGAGCGCCCGGGCGCCGCGTTCGAGGGCCTCCTCGACGTAACGGTGGCCGTCGTCACGGTGGCCCGCAATCGCGAAAAAAGCATAGTCCCGCTTCACGGACCTCGAGTCGTGCGTCAGGCCCGCTATCTCGCACGCCTCGAAGTCCCAGCAGGACGCGTCCGGAATGGCCTTCTGAAGATTCACCAGGTTCATCGGGTAGCCACCTCCGTTGTAGGAGGAACATGAAGAGTCGTCAGCGCCTGCCGCAGGATTTCTCCCACGTACGGAGCAGCGACCTGCCCGCCGTAATAGGCCCCGCGGGGCTCGTCCACCCCGAGGTACACGAGCAGCCGCGGCTGCTCCGCCGGCGCAAACGCAACGAAACTCGCCAGATGCTCCGAATGGCTGTAGCCGCGTCCGCCAGCCAGCAGCTTCTGCGACGTCCCCGTCTTGCCCGCAATCCGGTAACCCTCGACGTGGCTCGCCGTGCCCGTCCCCTCCTCCACGACGCCGCAGAGCGCCGAGGTCAGGCCGCCGCGCACCACCTGGGCCGGGTAGACCTGCCGCACCGGCCGGACCGGGAGCTCGCGCACGACCCGGCCTCCCGCATCTACGATGCGCCGCACCAGACGCGGCCGCATGAGCACGCCGCCGTTTGCGATCGCGCCGAAGGCCATCGCCATCTGTACCGGCGTGACGCTGATCTCCTGGCCGATGGAAAGGCTCGGCACACTGTAGTCCGTCCATTGCGAAAGCGGCCTCAGAATCCCTTCAGCCTCGCCCGGGAAATCGATCCCCGTCCTCTGACCGAATCCCAGATGCGCCAGGTAGGCGTGCATCCGATCGGAGCCGACTCGCAGCCCGATCTGCGCCGTCCCCACGTTCGAGGACTTCTCCAGAATCTCGGCCACCGTCAACCGCCCGTAAGGATGATGGTCGTGCAGCACTCGCCGCCCGAGATGCAGCACCCCGTTCCCGCAATGGAATACCGAACCGATGTCGATCAGCCCGTCCGAAAGGCCGGCGGCAATAATGAAGGGCTTCAGGGTCGATCCCGGCTCGAAGAAGTCGGCAACGACCGGGTTGCGGCAGCGCCGTTTCAGTTCCGCCTCCGAATACTCGCCGCGCCGGGCCGGATCGAACGCGGGCTCGGATGCCATGGCCAGCACGTCCCCGGTCCAGGGGTCCGTCGCCAGCGCCCATGCCCCCTTCGGGTGATACTCCGCAACCGCCTTCGCCAGTTGCTCCTCGACGATCTGCTGGACCGTCGCATCCAGCGTCAGATGCAGGGAATGCCCCGGGGCCGGGGCCATGGAGGACAGGCCCGGAAGCAGCACGCGGCGTCCCCGCACGTCACGCTGTACGACCTGATACCCGTCCTGGCCCTGGAGTTCGTTATCCCAATGGGCCTCGATCCCCTCGAGGCCGCGCCCGTCCGTGCCGATGAAACCGAGGAGCTGGCCCGCCAGATTCCCCATCGGGTAGCCGCGCCGCATCTCTGGCGTCAGATGCACCCCGCGGAACGACTCCGATCCCGGCGATTCGGTCATCCGATCCCATAGCCTCCGGATCTCCTTCTCCGAGACCATTCGGCGAATCCAGACGAAACGCGCCCCGGACCGGCCCTCCAGCTTCTCCCGCAGCCGGCCCACATCCAAGTCCAAACAGTCCCCAAGCTCCTCGATAAGAAAAGACAGCGATTCCACCTCGGCCGGGTCCACGTAAACGGAATAGCCCTCCAGAGTGGTCACCAGGAGCCGGCCCCGGCGGTCGAAAATATTCCCGCGCCGGCCAGGAAGCTCCACACGCTGGTGATGCTGCCGGGCCGCCAGACGCTCCAGCCGCTCATCCGGCCAGCACTGCAAGTAAAACAACCGGCCCAGAAGCAGCAAGAAGCTCCCGGCGAAGCCGGTCAGCAGCGCACGTGCCCAGAAATGGGCCGGCTCTAACGATTTTGAGGATTCAGTCTCGGAATCCATATCCGCCCCCAGGCGGTGAGCTTCCCTGCCAGCATTCCGGCAAGACGGAATGCCCGAAACCATCCGGAAATTCCTGCCGGCCAAGAATTCCCAACGCCGGCCCGCCGGAGCGCCAAGAGCGATGGCAGGCGGCAAGCGAGGTGTCGACTCGGAAAGGAACGCCGGCCAGAAAGATTCGGTCACGCTCGAATCAGGCCGGCAGGAGGCGGGTCAGTCGGAAGGGATCACCGGGAAGAAAGAAACCTCCGTGTTGGTGGGGTCAAGACTTAGCAATCAGGGCTCGGGGGCAGATTTCTTCTGACACCTGACACCTGAAGCCCTGCCTTGGCTTGTCGGGTTGCGGGCATCGCCCGCCTGAGGAGATGGCCGGGACCGAGACGGGCTGATAGCGACCTCTCTCTCACTTGACCCTCCTTCCTTCTCTCCTTACTCGCCCAATTTTCTCTGCTCAATCGCGCGAGCCCCACGGAAAAACCGGAAGAAGGCCCTCACTCGTGTGACGGAAGAGAGGGCTATCAGACCACCCGTCTCGGTTGGCCATGCCCGACGCCAAATATCGATCCCCTCGGCGGCATTCGCATCGGCCAGGCCGCCGGGCGGAGCGATATCCTCAGAATCGGCGGACCCGCGCCCGCCGTGCCGGAGCGGACCGACGGGCCGAATTCGAGACTGCCTGCGCCGTCCGCTTCGATCGTACCGAGTGGCTACTCGCCGGCTCAGGCGCCTTCTCCCTCGCCGGCTCGGTCAAGACGATGTGCATCGCCTGCGCCTTCTCCCCCAGCATTTCTGTCGATCTCGCCCGGGTCAAAAGCATCTCCAGCACCTTGGACTTTTCCGCCTCACGGGATGACCGGTGGCTCAGAGCCGCCAGCTCGTGGCCCTGACGCCAGACCTCCGCCTGGCCCCGCACCGTGTAAATGGCCAGGACCAGCATCCCCAGAATCTGCGTCACCAGCACCCAACGGCAGACCATGAATCTCACCTCCTTCGGGCAGCTCGCAATTTGGCGCTGCGGCTTCTCGGGTTCTGCGCCACCTCGTCCGCCGCAGGCCTCAGCGGCTTCTGGGTCAACTTTTCCCATAACGTTCCTTCACGCAGATGCTCCTTCACTATCCGGTCCTCCAGGCTGTGATAGCTCACACACACGAAAACCCCGCCCGGCCGCAACAGGTCCGAGGCCCCTCGGCAGAGCCTGTCCAGGTTCTCCAGCTCGCCATTCGTCGCTATCCGGAGAGCCTGGAAGACGCGGGTCGCCGGATGAATCCGGCCCCGCCGGCCAGGCATCACCCGCTCCAGAGCCTCCACCAGCTCCAGCGTCGTCCGCCAGGGGCTGCGCCGACGCCGCTCGACAACCATCCGGGCCACTCGCCTCGCATAACGTTCCTCACCCTGCTCCCGAAACACACGCTCTAGGGCCTCCGGCGACAACCGGTTCAGAAGGTCGGCTGCACAGACCTCCAGCGACCGGTCCATCCGCATGTCCAGCGGGCCGTCGAGCCGGAAGCTGAAGCCGCGAGAAGCCTCGGCAAGCTGCATCGACGATAGGCCAAGGTCCGCAACCAGACCGTCAACCCTCGCCAGCCCCTGCTCATGGAAAACCCCTGGCAGATCGGCGAAATTCGCCTTCCATGCCTTGAAGGCTTCCCCCCACCGGGCCAGGCGGTCACCCGCCAGCTTCATAGCTGCCTCATCGCGGTCGATGCCCAGCACCATGCCCTGGCCCATCATCGCCTCCAGCAACGCTTCGGCATGCCCACCAGCCCCGAGCGTCGCGTCGACGATGGTCTGACCAGGCCTCGGTTCAAGCAACTCAAGCATCTCCCGCAGCATGACCGGCCGATGGACCATCGGACTCGTCCAGCAAGGAAAATGGCCGTCAACCGTAAATTTCAAAGAACCTAGCAGACGAGTTCGCTAGTGCACCTGCACTGGCGAACTGGTCTACTATCGGAGACCCCTGCCAGAGGGGTGTCCTTAAGAATGGGTTCACGGCGCCTGACTCCTCCGGGCCGCCTCCTCATGCACCTCCTCGGCATATCGGTCGAAATTCGGCTCGACTCGGGCCTGGAATGCGGCCCATCGCTCCGGCGACCACAGTTCGATTCGGCAGTTGATCCCGACGAGAACGACCTTGTCCGAAATCCCTGCAATGTCCTTCAGAGCGTCCGGGAGTAAGATTCGCCCAGCAGGATCCAACTCGAGAAAACGGGCGTTGGCATAAAACCAGCGCTCGACGTACCTCGATTCTTCTTTCTGAAATGGGTTGTCCGAGAAATAGCTTTTGAGCGCCGCCCATCCTCGGGGCGTGTACATGTAAATACACTTGTCCATGCCGATAGTGGCCCAGAAGCCCTTCTCCTGCGGCTGCTCTTCCTCCAGGACTGCCCGAAACTCGGCAGGGATGATGAGCCTTTTCTTCTTGTCCAAGGAATGAGGAAATCTGCCCGCGAATTCCAATTTGGGTGATTCCGTTTCTTACAAACTCGATGCAGTTGAGCATTTGCTCCCACTTAATGGGATTATCTCCCACTTCAACCCACTTGGACATAAGTCTATTCATTTCAATTTGGACGTCAAGAAAAATCTGTGGTGCTTCAAGGCTGCAAAGCCGTGGCAATCCCATCTATCTGATAAAACACAAGATATATGGTTTTTGTACTGTCAGTACCATATATATAATGCCACTCGTTTGAGTGGTATAGTATCACGATTCTCCGTTTTTTCTTTTAGACAACGTTCAGTTTGGCGCTGCAATTTGGGCCACCTTGGATGCCGGACTCCATCCTCATCCCCCACTTTGACCCACTTGATAGTCGATTTCGTTTTCTGATTTGGGCTTTCGAGACCAGCAATAGTTCCCCTCAAATTTGATCATATCATGTTTTAAATAAATAGGTTACACAATGTACCGCTGCCGTGTTAGTCATCCGCATCGGAGACTTCAACCTTCAGCCTCTTGTCCGCTGGTCTTCTTGTACCTTGTCGCTTGTCCATGCTCTATCGTCCATGGTCTATTGCCCTCTTGTCACCTTGGCTCACGTCTCTCGTCACCTTCCACGTAACTGCTTATAAAACATCCCTCTGTCGCCCTTACAGGGCTTCATGGAGACATTCGCCTGCCAGCCCAGGGCAGCGCTTCGCATGCCCTGGCCTATCTCACTTCGCCCACTTCGGGGCTCTTCTGAGATGGTAAACAGGGAATGTTCACTCAGTTCTTACCCTTCCACCGCCCAGACTCCCACACCCCCATACTTTGTCAACCTTCCCGCCGGCTCATCGGGTCCGGAGTCACTGGTCACGAGTCGCTCCAGAGATTTGCCCAGCCCCGAAGGCGGGGCGCTCGGCTCACCGGGTTCCGAGTCACTGGTCACCCGTCACTCGCCCCTTATTCCCTTCTGCCAGCCTCCCGCTCCCCGCTCCTCGCCAGCCGCAACGCCCTCAGCGTCCGAAGATTCCGGCGGTCCATGTTCCCTTCCTTCGGCGTCTCCAGAAACATCGGAATGCGGCTGAATCGGCCATCGCGGAGCAGGAACGAAAAACCCGCCAGGCCGATTTTCCCCCGGCCGATATGAGCGTGGCGGTCCACTCGCGAGCCCAATTCACGCTTCGAATCATTCAGATGGAAGGCTTCTATCCGCTCGACGCCGACGATGCCGTCCAGCTCCTCGAAGGTCGTCCGGCAGGCCGCCTCCTCCCGGATATCGTAACCCGCGGCGAAGATGTGACAGGTATCCACGCAGAGGCCCAGCCGCTGCGGCGTCTGGACACGGTCCAGGATGGCCCGGAGGTGCTCGAAGCGCCAGCCAAGGTTCGTGCCTTGACCGGCCGTGGTCTCCAGGAGAACGCGGACGCGGTAGCCGGATGTGCGCCGGTGGAGGACGTCGAGCGCCTGGGCGACGCGGCCAAGACCGGAGTCTTCGCCGGCGCCCCCGTGGCTGCCGGGATGGGTGACGAGCCCATGGATGCCGAGGGCTTCGCAGCGTTCCATTTCGAGGTGGAAGGCCTCGATGGACCGTTTCCACAGGGCGTCCGACATGGAAGCCAGGTTGATCAGGTAGGTGTCATGAGCGATCACAGTCTTGATGCCGGTCTGCTTTTTCGCACGCCTGAAGGCCTGGATTTCCGATTGCTGCAGGGGCTTGGCCGCCCACTGCATCTGGTTCTTGACGAAGACCTGGACCACGCGGCAGGTCTGTTCGACGCCGCGATGGAGGGCGAGGTGGATGCCCCCAGCGATGGATATGTGGGCTCCGAGATTCACAGCGAAACACCTGCAGCAGACGAGTTCGCCGGTGCGGATGCGCTTGTAAACTCGTCTACGAGCCCGCCCGTCTTCGTGCGAAGCAGCCGGCCGAACTGGTTCGAGGCGGCCAGAATCTCTTCGCCCAGCACGGGTCCGTCCACGCAGGTCCGCCATCCGTCGAGGGCGCAGATGCCGCAGATGCCGACGCCGCATTTCATGTATCGCTCGACCGAGGTCTCGATGCCCGTGTGGGGCGCGGCGCGTTCGATCTCGAAGGCCCTGGCCTCCATCTTCTCCGGCCCGCAGTTGTAGAAGTGATGGAGAGCCCCCGGATGCGCCCGCAGATGCTCTTCCAAGCACTGGGTAACGAGGCCGCGGAAGCCCAGAGACCCGTCTTCGGTCGCCACGTGCAGCGTGCCGTACCGGCCGAATTCTTCCTGGAAACAAATCTGCCGGGCGTTGCGCCCCCCCAGGAAGACGTGGAGCGAGTCGGCCAGCACGCCGCGCTGGCGCAGGCTTTTGGCCAGGAGCAGGAGCGGGGCGACGCCCGTTCCCCCTCCGATTAGAGCGTAAGCCTCCGGCGCTGGCCGAGGCTCGGGATTGAACCCGACGCCGTAGGGTCCCCGGAGGTAGAAGGCGTCGCCTTCTTTGACGCCGAAAAGCCGAGAGGTGAAGGGGCCAACCCTCCGGACCACCAGGGCGGCTGGCTCGTCGAAGGCCGGGGCGAAGGGCTTCTCCATGCCACCCGGCAGCCAGAGGAAGACGAACTGGCCGGGCCGGCAATGGAAGTCCTCCCCGGCCCACAGGATTTTCAGGTCATCGGCCGGCTGCTCCACCCTTCGAACGTGCAATTTCCGGTATCGCATGAAGTCATCAGGGGGAGGCGTGTGTCCAGCGTCCCCTCGTTCGAGTGCAGCGAAAAACTCCGAGACCTGGCAGGTGTTCAATCCGGTCAGAGCGGAGCCGACGCCGAAGAAGTCCGCCCCGGCGGACTCGAACTCGCGAACGTCCTTGGTCGAGGAGATGCCTCCCATGCCGATGATGGGGATTTGCCGGCCCGACCGGCGCACAGCGGCGGCGACCTGCCGGACGCATCGCAGGGCTTCCAGACGCACCCGGCTTCCTGAGACGCCGCCGATGCGGTTCGAGAGAACGGGCTGGCCGGTGAGTTTTTCCCGGAACTCGATGGGGCCGAGGGTATTAACGACGGTGAAGCCGCTGGCGCCGGCCTGGATGAGGGCTTCGGCGAGCGGCTGGAGGTCCCCGACGTTGGGCGAAAGCTTGGGCAGGATGGGCTTGGCGGTGGCGGCCTGTACCGCTTTCAGGTATTCGCAGGCCACTTCCGCCCGATTACCGATCTCCTGCCCGTAGCCCCGGGCATGGGGGCACGAGAAGTTCAACTCGAACCCGCCGGCGAACGGCGAGAGGGTGCGCGCCACCTTCTGAAATTCTTCCGGGCTGCCCCCGAAGATGGAGACCAGGAGGAACTTGTCCGCCGGCATCTGAAGGCCAGCCAACTCTCCGGCGAAGGCCTCACAGCCCGGATTCGCCAGCCCGACCGCGTTGACATACGAGCCCTTTTCGACTTGGACGTAGACGGGTTCAGGGTTGCCCGATCTCGGTGCGGGGCCGATGCTCTTCGTAGTGAGGATACCCAGGGCCGGGATGGCACGGGCCAGCCGCTCCAGCGTGTCCAGGGTCACCGTGAGGATGCCGGAGGGGATGGTGAAGCGTCCGGAGATGGGCCGGCCCAGGAAGGAGTAGCGGGACATGAGAGGAAAGGTAACGCCTGCCGCGGGTTGTGTCGAGGATGAAATTTTCCAACGATTTTTCCGTCTAATCGTAAGAAAGGGTGGATGTTCGCCAGGTGCGGGCATCCGAGGCCCAGCCAGCCTCAGCCGGCCGCTCAGCAAGGGCTCAATGTCCCCCGGAAGGAGGGATCAGCCATGGAAACGACCCGAATGCGTCTCACGGAAGAAGAAGCGCGCAGCACTCGCCGCCTCAACCTGGAACGGAAGAACCTGAAGTGCCTCGGGTGCGGCCGATGGATTGTGACCGATCGTTGCCACCGGTTCTGCCGAGTGTGTCAGCGGCGCAACCGGCGCAACCAGTTCCATCTTCCGAAGCTGGGCCGCCTGGGTATGCCCCTGAACGACCTGGGGGCCCTGGCAGCACTGTAAGTCTCACCTCCGTGAAGGCTCATCCGGACTGCCTCCGACCTTTGGTGGGATGGCCGTCCGGGAAGATCCGTGCCCCTTCCGAGCCTTCATCCGGACGCCCATCACCGGCCAGAAGCTGCCATCCGTGATGGGCGTCTTTTTTTGGGCCGCATGGGCCCTGGAGGAGACAAGGGGCAGGGGACAAGAAACAGGGGGTTGACACCAGACAGCAGAGGTGGTGAGGTGTACGGGTGTACGGGTGTACGGGTGTACGGGTGTGCGGGTGTGCGGGTGTGGGGGGCCAAGCCAACCCGGATTTCTCACAAGTCTGGTTTCACCTGGCACTGATGGGGCGTGGCGGCGTGGGGTAACGGACCGGAAATCCATCCTCAGAACGCCGGCAGGATTCCCAACGCGGGCATGCGTTTGACGAGCGTCACCCGGTTGCCCTTCTCGTTGTAGTGGACCTCGTCCATCAGGGCACGGGTCATCAGGATGCCGCGGCCGTGGCCCAGCCAGAGGTTGTCGGGGTGGCCGGGGTCCGGGACGTCATGGATGTTGAACCCATCACCCTCGTCCTCGATGGTGTAGCGAACCTCTTCGGCGTTGAAGAGGTAATGGATGTGGACGCGTCGGCTGGCCAGAAGGGGCTGCTGGCTCTTGGTGGAGATCAGGTCGGCCAGTTTCTCGTTCTCCAGGGCCCGAGTTTTTTCCTCGTAAGAGATGCCCAGGTTGCCGTGCTCGATAGCATTGACAATCATCTCGATCAGCGCGCCCTGAATCCCATGAACCGTCTGCTCGTCAAAAAAGTGAGGCAAGTTGGCCGTGATATGATTGACGACCCCAGAGACGACGCTCAGGTCGTTCGGAATCACGAGGGCTTCATCCTGGGAGACCACGAACGCATACTCGAACCGCGTCCCCTCTTCCGCCATCACCCGGCTCTCGAGGGCACTCAGGGCCTCGATCACCTCCTGGAAATTCAGGGGCTTCCTGAAGAAGTTCCTGGCCCCCGAATGCAGAGCGTCCAGAATGTCCTTCTCCTCCCCGTGCCCCGTGATGAAAATGATGTGGGCATGGGGATCGATTCGCATCGCTTTTCGCAGAAAATCAAGCCCATCGGAGCCCGGCATCCGCAGATCGGTGAAGACGATGCTGGGGCGGTCCTGCCGGAACAGCTCGAGGCCTTTCAAGCCGTCCGGCGCCGTGGCGACTCGGTAGCCGCGGTGTCGCAGGAAGGTGCCGAGGGTGTCCCGGACCACGGCTTCATCGTCGATAACCAAGACTTTGCGCTTCATGAGAGCATTAAAGGAAAAGCGGCCACGCCGGACGGGCGTCACTCGCTTTCAAACCCATGTTAATGAGCGCGACGGCTGCATTCAAGAGCAGAAGCCGGGATCATCCTCCCACCGCCGGCTCGACCACGGCGGACATCGATCCGGCGCAGCGGGGGATGCGCCTGTCCCTGCCGTAAGCGTGGATTTGGTCTCGCTTCAGTTCCGCATGCTCCAGAGTGGTCGTGAGCACAATCACTCGGCCCGTCGTGTCCACCTCCCGGGCCATCTGCCAGCCACGCTCCGGAGGATAGCCGAAAATCGCCCGGAGCATCTCGATGACGTACTCGTAGGTGTGGTCGTCGTCATTGAGAAGGACGACGTGGTACGGCGGCTGGCGTCGGGTCGCCTGCTCCTCGCGGGTCTCCGGCTTCGTTTCCGTTCCGATACCGTTTGTGGATGAGGGGGGCGTCATGGCCACCTCAAGTCACGGATTCAAGGCCAGTTCGAAAAGACCTGGGAAACACCCTGATCTTATCGGTTGTTCGCGGACCTTCAAAGAATTCAGCCATCACCACCATCCGGCTTCAAAGCCGATGCAGGCGGCGGCAAAACCGACGTAGACGGCGGAAGCTATGAGATTCATGAGGACGCACAGCCAGCCGGGCCGGGCCGACGGCGGCAGATAACGCCGGTTGATATAAAGGGTGAGGGGGACGTAGACGGCCATGGCGAACCCGCCCATGTAAGAGGCGTTGAGGAGGAAGCCCAGCTCGGAGATGCCCCGTGCTTCCATGACGTAGGTCAAGGCGCATCCAGCGATGATCCAGGTAGCGGTGGCCAGCAGATACCACCAGCTCACGTCCCGGCTTCTGGCGCCCCTGAAGTTGGTGTAGATGATATCGGAGAGGGAACGTGCGACGCCATCGACCAAGGCGAGTTGGGTGCTGAACAGGGTGGCCACCCCCACGAGCAGGAAGACGACTCGGCCGGGTCCGCCCCACACCTCCTCGCTACCGAGGACGACGGCCTCGTCCCAGATGAGCGTGCCGGCCTCGGGGACGATGCCCCGCGGCCGGAGGACGGCCAGTGCCCCGAAGATGAAGAGGAGGATGGTGAGGGTGTTCAGGAACCAGAAGAAGAGGAGCTGGTCCTTGACCAGGTAGTCCCACCAGGCCCGGAATCGCCGGTGGTTTTCCCCCGTGTCTTCGTAGCGGAAGCCCGTGGCGGGCATCTTTTCCGTGCGGCCCCGCAGAGGGTTCAACAGGCTCGGCACCCGTTCGCCCATGCCGATATGCTTATCCCGCAGGTAGAAGGAGTAGAAGAGGTTGGCGGTCCCTCCCGCGCCCGCGAAGACAATGGCGATGAAGAGGGGTTTGACCGCCATGCCTTCGCGGTGTCCGACGTTGAGGAGGCCCGCGCCGAGCTCCTTCCAGGTGTCGGCCGTGCCCACGGCGAAAGCGACGCTGAGGAGGCCGACGGTGATCACAGCGACCAGCAGCTCGACGCTTTTCTCGACGGACTGATAAACGACCTTGGGGCCGAAGAGGAGCAGCGCCACGGCCGAAAAGGTGATCATGGTCCAGAAGGTGTCGGTGCCGAAGAAATCCGTCGCCTTCCAGACCCATTGGCCCGCCTCCTGCGGATGCGGCACTCTCTGCATGTGCCAGTGCGGATCGAGCAGGAGGGCCTTGAGGGCGAGGCCCGAGGCCCGGCCCCAGCCGGGCGCGAGCCACCCGAGGATGGTCATCAGGATGAACAGAGGGGCGAATCCGCGCCAGACCCGCGAGTAGCCGGTATAGATCGTCTCGCCGGTCGCGATGCTCCAGCGCCCGATTTCGAGGTTAATCCAGAGTTGGATGAAGACGCCGAGAGCGGCTGCCCAGACGACGCCTCCCCCGTACTGGCACACGGTCCTCGGCCAGATGATAATCTCCCCGGCGCCGATGGAGAGTCCAACGAGGACGGCGCCGGGGCCGGCCATCTTCCAGAATCCATGCTTCCTCTCCGGCATATCCGCCGGCTTCAAGTCGGCCAGCGGTTCATAAATACGGCTCATGGGTAGACGCCTTCCCGACGCCGAATGGCAGAACGAAAGTACAGAGAAATGGAGAAATGAAGGGAATGGATAGGCCTCTGCAACTCATTGTGAACGCGGATGATGCGGGCATCGATCCTGCCCGAAACGAAGGCATCCTCGAATGTTTTGAAAACGGCATTGTGCGCAGCGCGACGGCGCTGGTCAATGGCCGCGCCTTCGGCGAGATAAGCCTTTATGCCCGCGCCCATCCGGAACTGGGACTCGGACTGCACTTCAACCTCACGGACGGGCAGCCCTCGGGGCCCGCGAGCCGGACCCTGGCTTCACAAGGCATCTTCCGGCCAAAACGCGAGGTCTGGCAGGCCGCCTGGGCCGGACTGCTCGATCCCGAGGAGGTCGCCGCCGAGTTCCGCTCTCAACTCGACCGATTCCTGGAAACGGGTTTGACGCCTACCCACTTCGATGGGCACAATCATGTGCATGTTTTTCCTGGTGTCCTCGAAGCCTGCTTGATGGTTCTGCGAGACTTTCCCCAAATTCGCCGTCTTCGCCTGCCCCGGGAAATTCTTGCAGCCCTGCCGGGCCCACTCCCGTCCGATGGCGTGCCCGCCCCTGCAGATCAGGAGCTGTCCGGGCCGGCGAAGGCCTTGCGGGCCGCAGGCCATCCCAAGGCCGCTTTCTTCCGAAATCTGGCGGACCGTGCTGCCGCACGCGTGCCTTGAGGCTTCTGGTCGCCCGGCGAGTTCGCCGGCATCGCCCTGTCGGATGCCTTCACCCTCGGCCATCTGCGGCTGACCCTACACGCCTTCTACGGCCCCACCGCCGAGCTGATGACGCACCCGGGCCGTTGCGATCCGGCTTCCGTCCCTTTCTCCGCACGGCCCGAACGTGAACGGGAAATGGAAATGCTGACGGACCCTGGCCTGCGGCGTTGGCTGGACGAACATGGAATCCTTCCAGTCCACTACGGAAACGTTGTCCCATGACTTCATCGTTGCGTGTCGCTTTCATCACTGTCGAGCCACCCGAAGTCATCTGCGGAAAGAATACTTCCCTGAGCCGGCTCTCGTCGGGCCTCTCCCGGCGCGGGGTTTCGGCGCTTTCCCTCACCCTGCATGAGCGTCCGAGGGAGAAGCTGCTGGAGGAGCTCCGGGCGTTCCGTCCGGATGTGATTCATGCCTTCCATGCCTTCAAGGCCGGTGGGGCGGGCGTGTCCTTGGCCGAGGAACTCCGGCTGCCCCTTGTGATGACCATTACCGGGACGGACGTGAACCTGGCGCTCCATGATCCAGCCCGCCGAGTGCAAACCTTGCACAACCTTCGCAAAGCTGCCCATGTGATCTGTCCAAACCGGGCATGCGTTGAGCGTCTGAAGAAGGAGTTTGAAGTCTTTACTCCCGCTTCCGTGGTTTCCAAAGGAGTGCTCTTCCCTGACTCTACCCTAAGATTCGATCGGCGGACGCGGGGCATTGGCCCGGAGGAGGTGGTCTTTCTGCTGCCCGCGGGCTTTCGTGCCGTAAAGAATAATTGTTTCCCGATGAAGCCGCTGGCGCAGCTACGTGCCGGCGGTGTTCCCATCCGGCTCATTTATCTCGGCCACGCCATCGAGCAGGACTATTTTGAGCGCTTCCAGGCGGAACTTGCTCGGCATTCCTGGATCGAGCACGCCGGCGAAAGTCCGCGGGAGCACATGCATGCCTGGTATCAGACGGCGGACGTGGTGCTGAACACCTCTCATTCCGAGGGCGGCTCGAACGTGGTTCTGGAAGCCATGGCCGCCCGGCGCTGCGTCCTTGCCTCCCGCATCGACGGGAATCAGGCCTATGTCGAGTTCCGGCCAGAGGCCTGGGAAGAATCTACCGGCATCCTGTACCAGACTACCCCGGATTCGGAGGACCCGGCCCGGAGGCTTCACGATGCGGAGGACTTCAGAAGCAAAGCGGAGCGGCTGGCCTTGAACGCGGCTCTACGGGCACAGATCGGTCGCAATGCGGCGGCCGCCATTGAAAAGTCACATTCGCTCGACCAGGAGGTCGACGGTTACCTCAAGGCCTATGAGTGCGTCTTGATTCACCACGCCGGAAGCGTCCGCCCATTTTCGCAGTCCGCAGGCGCCGGGTACCGAGGGACCAGGGGACCAGAGGACTAGGCGACCAGGGGGCCAGGGGCCCATGGGCCAGGGGACCAGAGGACTAGGGGGCCAGGGGCCAGGGGGCCAGGGGCCAGGGGGCCAGGGGGCCAGGGGAACAGGGGAACAGGGGAACAGGGGGCCAGGGGCCAGGAGAGCAGGAGAGCAGAGGGCCAGGAGACCAGGACACCAGGAGAGCAGGAGAGCAGAGGGCCAGGAGACCAGGACACCAGGAGAGCAGGAGAGCAGAGGGCCAGGAGACCAGGACACCAAGAGAGCAGGAGAGCAGAGGGCCAGGAGACCAGGACACCAAGAGAGCAGGAGAGCAGAGGGCCAGGAGACCAGGAGACCAGGGACAAGATTCCAGAAGTCAGAAGCTCCCAAGGGCCGAAATAGGAAAGCCGGGGCCCAACTCCGTAACATCTTCCAGAGGCCTGCCACCCGCTGTCTCCGCGCGCACGGCGGTGTCGCACCAGGCGTTTCCCGTACGGCATCATTGATCAAGTTCGTCGCGGCGTAATCCTCGTCGTTGCCGTGATGCACCTCCGCCGCCATCCGGATACGTGGAGGTCGCGACTCGGGCTGAGTGAACGGTAGAGGGTGGTGAACCTGGGCTTCAACTTAAAGTGCCAGCGCATGGCCGCTGAGCACCGCCAGCCCGGTGTCACGCTTACCCTGTCAGGATTCAGCCTCACGCTCCAACAGCTTGGCCCTGTAGAACCGCGTGAGGAAGGACCAGATGCCCGCCTCCTCTTTGAACTCGGCCTTGCCTTGAAGACGAAGGTCCCGAAGGTAGGTCCACAACCCTGGCTGGTAGGACTCGTATTCCTCGGGCGTGAAGACTCGGCGGGACTCGTGCACGGCACAAAGCTCGAAGTGACGGCTGAAGGCTTCGATGACCGCATGGGGATAGGCCAGGCCGATGTGAACGAAATAGAGCCGACCGCCGGGATGGAGATGCCGGGGCGCCTCTCGGGCGAGCCGGAGCAGAATCGAAACGCCTTCTGGACCGCCCCACTTGTCCGTACGGAAATGAGCAGGCGCTGGAGTCTGCGGAACATTCCCAATGATGAGGTCGAATCGCTCGTGGTCCACGGGTTCAAACAGGTCACCAAGCCGTAAGTCAATATGCTGGCAATGGTTAAGCATGACGTTCCGGCGCGTTGCATCGAGTGAAGCAGCATCAATGTCCGTCAAGACCACCCGTGATGCGCCCGCCCGATCGGCATAAATGCCAAAGATTCCACAACCGCAGCCGAGGTCCAGCACACGGTCGCCGCCGCGGACATCCAGGGCTGATAAGTGAGCGGTGGTCAGTGGGCCAGGCGGATGCACCCCGTCGGGCACCTCGAGCCGGACAGAGACGGCGACTCCAGGCCGATTGCCGGGGTGTACGATGCACTCTATAATCGGCCCAGCTTTCATTGTCGGTCCCGCAATTGGAATTCCGAGAAAGGGTGAACGAAGCTCACCCTTTCTCAAGAGCTTCGTTCATAAGAGACCGTTAAGGGGCCGAATGTCTAACGCCCGCGATGATAACGTCGCCTGGACCTTTGAAAAAACTCGGCGCCTGCTCAAGACACGGGAATTCGACGCTGTCTTCAATCAGGGCCGTGTCGTCCGCGATCCGCAGCTCTCTATCTATAACCGACCCAACGGGCTCGACTTGTCCAGGCTCGGATTGCAGGTGAGCCGCAAGGTCGGGCCCGCTGTCCGCCGGAATCGCATCAAACGCCTCTTGCGGGAGGCCTTCCGGCTCAATACCTCTTCCCTTCCAATCGGCTATGACCTGGTCGTCGTCCCGGCGCCGGGCTATGAGGAGGATTCGCTCGTGCAGGTTCAGGCGCGCTTCCTCCGGCTGCTGAAGAAGCTCCCACCCCGGGCCCGTGTCCCCGGCCCTCTGTCCGCACGTGATCCCGATACGTCGGACGAAACGGGACGCTCGCGCAAGTCGGTGAAGTGACATGTCGCGCCTCGCGGTCTCCCTGATCCGCGGCTACCAGAAATATGTCCGGCACATGCTGCCGCCGGCGTGCCGGTTCACCCCGACCTGCTCCGAGTACTGCATCGAAGCGATCCAGAAGAAAGGGCTGCTGTTCGGCCTGCTCAAAGGCGTTTTCCGCATCCTCCGATGCAATCCACTCTGTCGAGGTGGATACGACCCGGTGGAGTGAGGCGATCGGCGACTGGCGGACAGTCTGAAGCGTGATTTACGAAGCTTGCGGACTCGCTTCGTTGTGACGGAGAGAAACAGGGGGTTCCAGTTACCGAGGAATGGCCAAGGATTTGAACTCTTCTTAGGCGTGCGCTCGCTGGGGCCGGGGTCGGGATCGCGATCGCGATCGAAGGAGTTCTCACGTCCTTGGGCCATGAACTGTCAGCTTTCCCACCGGGTCACTTGGCCACCGCGTCCCTGGTCCTCTCGTCCCCATGTCTCCTCGTCCCCGTGTCGGCGTGTCACTCCGTCACCTCGTCCCCCCTCCCCGCCCACACCCCCGCTTCGCTTTGGGGCAGGCTTCCACACTTCCACACCCCCGCTTCGCTTTGGGGCAGGCTTCCACACTCCCATACTTCCACCTCCCTTCTCCCCGCTCCTCGCTCTTCGCTATCGAAATCCATCCTTCCTTCTTCCCGCTTCACTCTTCCCGCTCCACGAAGTAAAGTCCCGCGTACACCTTGGGATCGATCAAGAGTCCTTCTTTCCTTCGAAGTTCCAGCCATGCAGCCACCTCGTCCAGCCGTACTCCATGCACGAGGATGTCCTCGGTCCCGTCTCCCCCGCCAGCACCGCAGGGTTTCAGCCCACGAGCCCGGAAAAAAGTGATCATCTCCGTGCTCAATCCGGCAGAAGGCGGGCCTTCCGTCAGAAAAACCATCTCGGCCGCTTCGTAACCAGCCTCCTCCTGGAGCTCCCGATGCGCAGCGGTAGCCAGCGCCTCGCCCTCCGCGCCCTCCACGTCGCCGGCCAGACCGGCTGGCAGCTCGATCACCCGTTTCCCCACAGGCTTGCGGAACTGCTCGGTGAGGATCAACCGGCGATCGTCCGTGACGGCCAGGATGACGACGATGCCGCTGAGCCGGGTCCGTTCGACGTATTCCCACCCCCCGGCCCGGACCAGGCGAAGGAACGCCCCCTCAGCGAGGACTTGCCGTCCAGGATCATTCGACACTGCGGATCTCCTCCTCTTCGCTATAGGTCCCGCGCCTTGCAGACCCTCATGCCCCGTGCGGTCATCTCCCTGACGAACGATTCCTGCTGGGCCTCGAAACCCGGAACCGGACTCGTGGCATCTTCGATCAGCACCATCTTTTCCACGTAGGACTTGCTGGCGAAATGGTCGGCGACGTCTCGAACGGTATTGGCCAGGCAATGACTTCCGGCTTCCCCCGACAGAAGGATTAAATCCGCCTCCTCGAGCGTCTGGATGAACTTCTTGTTGAGCATCGTGCTCGGATCGGTCGGGTCGGGCACGTCGGCCTGAACGGCGCTGTAGTGCTCGGTCCAGGGATTGCTCCCCTTGGCCACGAAGTCGACCAGGGCGTGACGCTCCGCCTCCCACCGCTGGAAGGCCTGGAAGAGGGAAGGCATCACGGTGGCCCCGCAGCCTCCGATCAGACAGTGCACAGGCCAGATGCAAAGGGGGTAACGCCCGTTCGAGTATAGCTTCCGGACGTATTCGAGGGATCGGGAAGAGGCTTCCGGCCATGAAACTGACCACTCGCCGGTCTCGAGCGCCTCGACATTGAGGATGGTGAACGGTTCGGGATGACGCCCCAGCCGGTCCTTCCACCAGGCCGGGTGTGCGATGTGGATGAGGTGGTGGGAATCGAGGGTGCAGTGTATCTCCAGAATCGCCTCTCCCAGGCGGTCCACCATCCCGGCGAGCCGTTCCACGTCGTCGGTGGCCCCGGGGACGAAGAGCGCCCCCTCTGGGTCGCAGAAATCGTACTGAGGGTCGATGACCACAAGATGAATTTTTTCCATAAGAGTCCGACCCCACGAATGCGGAAGTGCGGGTGCACTTCCGCATTCCGCTACTTGCTGGGCGGTCCCTCGAAGGCATCGAGGTCATTTTCGGCATGAAGGACTCGGAGGCCGCGTTCGGGCGAGGCCTCGAGTTGAACGCGGGTGACGCCCGACTCGCGGGCCTCAGCGGGCCCGACCACCACCCAATCGATCGTCACCCAGAGCCGGGCCGCCACGCGTTCCGGGGGAATGTAGCCTAAATTCAGCCAGGTGTCACTCGAAGCCAAGCGGAACAATTCGCCCGCCTCCGCCCGGTAAAGGGGATCGGCCAGAAAGCGCCGAGGCGGCCTTGCCTGGAGACTCAGGGTCAGCCCGCCTCCTCCACGAACGGCCCGGAACACCACCGGCTCGCCTTCGGCGTCCAGGAGGCACACCCGCTGATCCTTGCGCCCGGAAGCAGGCGCGAGGCGGCACGAGGCGACGCCGACCATGAGGCTCACCGCCCCGAGTCCGAGGAGAATTCGGCGGCCACCTGGAGCGAGGCCCCGATAGGTGAGCCGATGCGTCGTCGAAGCGGGCGCTGAATGAGATGAACATAAGAGCATCAGTACACACGCCTACAAGTTCGCCGCCGGGTTTCACTCATCCCGGCCCTCTCCCAGGGCTGCCACTTGCACAAGTTGACTGACGCTTGCCCAGTCAAATATTAAGTTCTTATTTATCAGATACTTATGAATCGAGAGTTGAGAGCAACGACCTGGCGAGCAAGACTGCAACTCTTCAGCATCCCCTTCTTCCTACGGGAGAGGACCGGGGTGAGGGTCACAGGCGCTAGAAACCTGTGACGAACGTATGAACCGATGCACTCAGCGCATCGTCCTGGCCTGCCACCATGGTGTCAACGGCTTCCCTACCCGCAGTTTTCCAATTCCCCATAGTTTAGCATTCCAGGGTGCTGCGGGCTTCAACCGCTGAAAGATTGGGAGTTGCGGCTCGGGATACCCATGCTATCCTGGTTTTTTTAAGGAGTCCCGCGTGACTGCAAAGGAACAAGCATGCCGAAGATGAAGCCGATCCGGATAGGGGTTCTCGGGCTGGGCCGTGCGGGCTGGAACATCCACGTTGCGCGGATGCGCGGGCATCCTGAGTTTCAGATTGCCGCGGTAACGGACCTCGAGCCGGCGCGTCTCGACGAGGCCCGCCGCGAATTCCAGTGTGAGACGTACACGGATTCGAACAGCTTGCTGCGGCACGCCGACGTGGAGTGCGTGGTCGTGGCGACGCAGTCGCATACGCACGCGCCGCTCTCCATCGCCGCGCTGAGGTCGGGCCGGCACGTCATCGTGGAGAAGCCGATGGCGATGAACACCCGAGAATCCGCCCGGATGATCGAGGCCGCGCGCCGGGCGCGCCGGAAGCTCTTCGTCCACCAGAACTACCGCTACCATCCGGAGATTCAGCACGTCCTCAAGGTCATCCGAGAGAAGACGGTCGGGGAGGTCTTCGAAATCCGCATCCGCACGCTGGGTTTTGCGCGGCGCAACGACTGGCAGACCCTGAGGAAGTATGGCGGCGGCCTGTTGAACAACAACGGGCCGCATTTTCTGGACGCTGCGCTTCAGATGCTCGGTTCGCCCGTCGAGCGGCTTTTCAGCGACCTCCAGCTCATCTCGGACGCGGGCGACGCCGAAGACCACGTCAAGCTGGTGTTCCGGGGCAAGAACGGCCGCGTGGTCGACATGGAACTTTCAACATCCTGCGCTTTGCCTGAGCCCAACTGGACGGTGCTGGGGTCCTGCGGCACGCTCGCTTCGGATGGCAAGACCAGCAGGGTGCGGCGTTTCAATCCCCGGAAAGTGAAGAAGCTGAAGGTGGTCGAGACGCCCCCCGCGGGCCGGCGATACGGGAACGACGACAAGCTGCCCTGGGAGGAATTCGAGATGCCGTCCTCACACCTGTGCGGCCACGACTTCTATGACAACGTCTATGCGGTGCTGAGGAAGGGCGGCAAGCAGGAAATTCTCCCCGAACAGGTCCATGAGGTGATCCGCATCATCGAATGGGCCCGAAAAGACACGGGCTTCGAAAACCTCCCGCCGTCCCGGCGGGCCTATTAGAGTCTCAGGGCGTCACTTCTCCGCACCCCGCGCCCACGACGTGGGCACCCGGCGGAGAAGTTGAAAGGTGTCGGGTGTCAGTTGAGTCCTGACCCGCCTCCCACTGGGACAAGTCTGGCGGGACGCCTTTCCCAGCCTTGTTGGGCTGCGGGCTTCGCCCGCCTTCATTTTCCGGTGACAGGAGTACTCCCGCATTTCTGTTACCGGGAAACTACGTCCCGGGCCGCAGGCCGAACATCTCGATGTGCAGGCGGGGACAGAATCGGAAGCCCTTCGACAGGCAGAGGGGATGCAGCCATGCCGAGCGCGCTTCAAGCTCTTCTCGGGCCGTCCCCTGCGGCATGAGCAGGACTTTTTCACGCGGGACCCCAGCGTCCAGGTCCCGCAGAATCCCCTCCACCTCCTCGATATCGCCGGGTGCGTCGATCACAAACTTGAGTTGGTACTCATGGGCGCGGAGGAGCGACCTCAAGACCGGCAGTTGAAGTCGCCGCTTCTCGTGCATCTCGGCCTCCCGGCCCCCCTCCACGTCCCGCGGCGTTGAATGCGCCAGCTTCGGACTCAGGGAAAGCAGGTCGCAGCGGATCGACTGGAACTCGGTGCCCGCAGTCTCCACGGTCACGTGATAGCCCGCCGCCGCCAGGGTCTCCGTTAGAAGGGCAAGATTCTTGAAGAGGAAGGGCTCGCCTCCGGTGACCACGGCGTATCGAGTGGGGTACGTGCCCAGCCGGTCCAGAATCTCCGCCAGCGACCAGGTCCGACCGGAGGGGGACCAGGAGGTACCGGGGGTGTCACACCACCGGCAGCGCAGGTTGCACCCGCAATAGCGGATGAACGCGGACGGGGCGCCGGCCAGCATGCCTTCGCCCTGGATGGAGTAAAAGACCTCCGAGAGAATGAAGGCTTCGCGGGAGGATATGGGCAGCGTCAGGCTCGTGGGTCGGGTCTCGTGGGTCATCATGGGACAAGTTAGCGAAGCGCTTGCCGTATCCTGTTTCGGCTGTGGCCGATCGAGCCCTGCGACTCGGTTGGAGGCGGCGCTTCGCTAATGGGCGATCCAATGGAACAGAAGGCCTTTCCAGTGGCTTTCTTCGTGGACCAGGTGCAACGGGGAATCCAGGAGAAGCTGGCGAGTATCCTGATTGAGGCGACAACCGGCGAAGAGGTGGCCCCAGAGCGGGGCCAACCGGTCCTGGGTCCAAGCCCCGAGTCCGTGAGGCCAGCGGACGTGCTCGATCAGATAGACGCGCCCACCGGGCTTCAGCACCCGGCTCATCTCCCTGAGGACTAACGCCGGGTCTTGCACGGTGCAGAGGACGAGGGTGGCGACGACGGCATCGAAGGCGGCATCTTGGAAAGGCATCGCCTCCCCGCGGCCCAAGAGAAACTGGACGGGGAAGGCGCCGGCGGGCCGGCGCTTGCGGGCCTTCTTGAGCACCTCCATCGCCGGATCGAGTCCGCAGAGGCTTTTCAGGCCGGCATAATACGGCAAGTTACGGCCCGTGCCGATGCCGACCTCGAGCGTCCGGCCCCTGGCCGCGCGAAGGACCTCCCGGCGCAGCCGGGCGAGCCCGACCCGATCCAGGGGGGCCATCACGGGGTCGTAGACGGCGTGGAAAAGACGGCCCATCAGAATTCGGAGCAGTTCATGACCAGGTTTCCACACTGCTTGCAGATCATCTTGCATTTCTCAGCAGCCAGCCGTGCGCCGCACGCGGGGCAAGTGGTCTCCACCAGGAACGCGTCCGAAGGCCTTTCGGGAACGTGCCGTCTCAACGGCATCAGGGTCCCGCCCCCGATTCGGGTATTGCGGGTCGGTAGCCCTGAAACGGGGTCAGAAGAAGGTGGGCGCATCATCTATCTCTCTTGAAGTACTCACGCGGGTGATGCCCGCAACCCGACAAGGCTCGTCATGGTGGCCCGCCGGAGGCGGGCCACCTTCCAGCATCTCCGCGCCGCGCCCGCCTGGGCGCGCACCCGGCGGAGAAATTTCAAGCTTAGACTTTAACACACTCTTTGATGCGGCCGCAACGAACTGCAGCGCCGAGTACTTGCCCTTGCCACCTTCCCTTCGATATCATAGGGTTTGTTGAACGCCGATGCCGTCGTGCCGCGACCAAGGCCATCTTCACTCCCTCTGAGGATATGCCCCCATGTCCGGTAGTCTTCGCTCCCAGGTGCAGGTGGCCCTCATCGGCTGCGGAAACCTGGGCAAGATTCATGCAGGCTGTCTCGCCCACATTCCCCAGGCCAGGCTGCGGGCCTACGCGGACGTGCTTCCCGGGTCCGCGGATCGCTTCCTCCAGTCCTTCGGAGGCGACTACGCCACGGCCGACGTGGAGCGGGTCCTTTCCGATCCCGCCGTCGACGCGGTCTATATTTGCACCCGTCACGATTCCCATGCGCCGCTGGCGATCCGGGCGGCCCAGGCGCGCAAGCATGTCCTGATCGAGAAGCCGATGGCGCTCACCCGGTCCGAGTGCGACGCCGTGGTCACCGCCGTCCGCGAGGCGGGTGTGCACCTCATGCCCGCTTTCAAGATGCGGTACTACCCTTTGTCGCAGAAGGCCCGTGAGTTCATCCCGAAGCCCGAGGTGCTCTTCGGCCAGATCATCAAGCAGCCGTGGTCCGACACGCGGTGGGACCAGGCGCCGGAGCAGGGCGGAGGCAACGTCCTGAGTCAGGGCTGTCACGGGGCGGATTTGATTCGCTTCTTCGCCGAGAGCGAGGTGGTGCACGTCCATGCCGTCGGCGGCACCCATACGCATCCGGGCCATTCCTTCCCGGACCAGTGCATGGCGTCTCTCCGCCTCGCCGACGGCCGCGGCGCCCTCTGGGTCCAGGGCGATGCGGGAGCAGCCTCCATGACCAGCGCCTTCTTCTTCCAGCTCTTCGCCTCCGGCCGAAGCGTCCAGCTCTGGGACCGGCTCACCAAGGCCACGTTCACGGACCGCGGCCGCGTGTGGACTGAGGAGCGGCCCGAGGAAGAGGGTTTCCAGCTCGAGAACATCGAATTCATCAGCGCCCTGCTCGAAGGACGGGCACCGACCACGGACGTGCACGATGGGGCCATGGCGACGCGCATTCCCCTCGCCGCCATCGAGTCCATCCGGACCGGCCAGGTGCTGCCGCCTTAGCACTCGCGTTGGGGGGTGCGGGGCACTTCTTAACAGGGGTACGAGCCGGAAACCCCAGCGAAATTCAAAGGTCATTCCTGTTTAACCCCTTTTGATTGACCACTTATGGAATATCGGGTTTTCCTATTTCCCTGGGGTTTCCTATAGTAGACGAGTTCGCAGGTGCGGGTGCACTTGCGAACTCGTCTACTCGGAGGGACGCATGCCCGCGAAAATCCGGGTCGCTGCCGTAGACTTCAGCCATGGCCATATGTACGGCCTCCTCAGCCTGCTCAAGCAGAGCCCGGATGCGGAATTCGTGGGGGCCTGGATCGGAAACATCCCGCTGAGCCGGATGAACCAGGCCGTCAAGGCCGTGGGTCAGGACCGCATCTTCGAGAGCCGGGAGCAGCTTTACCGGAAGGCCAGGCCCCAGGCTGTTCTCTGCTGTTCCCCCAATGCGCAGCACGCCGAGGACGTTCAGGAGTTTGCCCGCCGCGGCCTCCACGTCCTCATCGAGAAACCCATGGCCGCCACGCTGGGCCAGGCCGACGAGATGGTCGCTGCCGCCGAGAAGGCCGGTATCCGACTCCTGATCAACTGGCCATCCATGTGGAGCGGGTGTGTGCACAAGGCGCGGCAGCTCCTTCAGGACGGGGCGATCGGCCGCATCGTGCGCGCTCACTTCCGAGGCGGCCACATGGGGCCAGGCTCCGAAGAATGGTTCTGGCGGAAAGAGACGGGCGGCGGCATCCTGCTGGACTATTGCAGCTACGGGGCCACTTTCCTCCGCTACGCCCTTGGCGAACGCGCCCGGTCCGTCCTCGCCTGGGAATGGAAGGCCCGGCCTGACCGCGAGGTGGCCGACAATGCCGTCCTCGTCGCCCAGTACCCGTCCACTCTGGCCGTCATCGAAGGTTCCTGGACCCTGAACGGCCGGGACCCTCTTTTGGGCGTCGTCTTCAACGGCATGGAGGGCATTCTCCAGACTGATTTTTACGGCGACGGTCCCGTCCGCATCCTGACCACCTCGAAGCCGGAAGGCATTCTGGTCCCGCCGGAGCCGCGTCCTGCGGGCCAGCGCAATCCCATCGAGTATTTCCTTCACCTCATTCGGAAAGAGGCGGAGGCGCAAGCTTGGTGCGATCCCCGGCTCTGCCGCGACGCGCAGGAAACCCTTCAGGCCGGCATCGATTCGGTCCTGACCGGCCAGCGAGTGGAATTGGTGAAAAATTGAATATGTGGCCAATAACAGGAACCCATGACCCAGAGGAGACGAGCCATGCTATCGATTAGGAAGAGGGGAGGTGTGGGCAAGATGTGTGAAGTCATTGCAGGTCGCTGGGCCAGCCGGGCCGTTCTCGGATTGTTGTTCCTGGCCGCGGAGACGGCTCCCCTGTGGGCCGAGAAGGTCGTTCTCAAGGCAGGAACGAGCATCCCTGTGGAAATCGTGGAAAACCTGAATTCCAAGCTGAATTCACCGGGAGAAACCGTCCACCTGCGCGTGATCGAGGACGTGAGAGTCGGACAGGCATTGGTGATTCCGAAGGGCTTCCCCGCCACCGGCAAGGTCGGCGAGACCAAGGCGAGCCAGAGCGTGGGCCGGGGCGGCGAGATCGAATTCTACGTGACGCATGTGAAGGCCATCGATGGGCAACAGGTCGCCACGGACAAGGACAATCTGGGGTCGGAGGGCCGGCAGCGGACGGGGGCGACCGTTGGTTACACGTTGCTCCTGGGCATCCCGGGTCTGCTGGCCAAGGGCCGTCAAGGCTTCGTTCTCCGCGGCACCCAGTACGATGTGGCCGTGAAACAGGACACGGAGGTCGATTTGGACCGCCCCGTGTCGGAAACACCGTTGAAGGCGGCGGATTACTCGGTTACCGGCAAGTTCACGGACAAGCAGGTCGTCAAGTTCGCCAAGGGCAAGTCCAAGGAGGAGCTGGAGGCCAAGATCATGCTGTCACCCGAGGTCCAAGGACAGGTCCAGGGTCTGCCGGGATGCGTGGAGGTTCTGCAAGTGGGCGACTTTCTCCTGCCCAAGCCGCTACCCGCCTTGAAAGGAGGGATCGATGCGGGCAAGAACCTGCTCAAGCTCTCCTTTGACTGGTGGGAGGTGATCCGTTACGGCACGCCGAATGCAACTCCGGTGACGGTACAGATCAAGCTGGCGTCGGGCAAGACGGCCCGGGCGGTATTGAACCTCGAGTCCGAGTGGAAACTGAAGTAGGTGGCCAGCAACCGCGGCGGACAGGAGACAGTCAGAGCGCCCGGTGGAACAAGTCGAGGGCGAGCGCCAGGGCCGAGCGCGCGGCGGAGGGATCGTAGCGCTCTCCCTCATCCCGCATGAAGGCGTGGGCCGCGTTGAACTCGTGCCAGGTGAAGAACACGCCGGCCTCGCGCAGAGACCGGTAAATCGCGAGCCTCCCTTCGTCCGGGATGTGCGGGTCCTGCCGGCCCCAGATCATCATCAACTCGCCGCGAATCTCCCGGACCCGCTGAAGGGAATCGGACTTCTTGCCTTCACCGAGCGTGCCGCTGTGGATATCCGTCGGGTAGAAGCAGCAGGCGGCCCGGACCTCCTCATGGAAGGCCGCGCGGAAGGCCAGATGGCCGCCGATGCAGAAGCCCACGACGCCGAGACGCCCGGTGCACGCCGCGTGCTGCTCCAGCGCGGTGAGCACGACTTGGGCGTCCCGGTCGAACGTGGAGAGCCGCGTCTGGTGCTTGAGGGCGTTGCCGCGGTCCTTCCCCGCGTCGTCGTAGCCCAGCACGGTGCCCGACGCCAGGTGCTCGTGGTAAATCTCCGGCACCATGACGAGAAAGCCGTGGCTCGCGAACTGCATGGCCAGACGGCGGATCGGCGGCGTCTGCTGGAAAATCTCCGAATAGAGCAGGAGGCCCGGGGACTTCTGCCCGGCCTCCCGCGGATTCTCGGGCAGGTAAACGTAAGTCCGCATGAGCCCCGTGGGCGTCTGCAAGTCGACAAAGCTTCCCTTGACAGTCATAAAGTCCTCCGGTCAGTTGGGGGACAATCCATTCACATTTCGAATCTGCTTCACTTGGCAAGGTTTACCTCTTGCCCCTTGGGGTTGCAAGTTCAAGGTCTCTGATGAAATCCGCTACGCCCTTCGGGCTCGCGGATTTCAGACTTGCCAACCCGGCGGGACCTGCCATCCATGGCAAGAAGCGGAACCTTCAAAACCGCGGAAGGACAGCTCGCGACCTGGAGCAAATCGAAAAAAGTTTTCTAGCAGGCGAGTGAGCAAGTGCGGGTGCACTGGCTCACTCGCCCACTCGTTTGGAACGCCAGGCGCCTGCCTCTCAAGGCTGTGCAGGCTGCTGCTGTGTGATGCAATGGATGCCGCCGAGCCCGATCACCAGGTCCCGGCAGGGAATCCCGACCAGCGCGCGGTCCGGGAACAAGCCCTGAAGCACCTCCAGCGCGCGGGCATCGTTGGGGTGTCCGTAGACGGGCAGTAGAACGGCCCGGTTGCCGATATAGAAATTCGCGTAGCTGGCCGGCAGCCGCCGTCCCTCGTGAAGGACATGACCCGGCGTCGGGAGGGGGATGAGCCGGAAGGGGCGGCCGTCGGGGCCCTTCATGCGCCGCAGGCGTTCCCAGTTCTCGTGCAGGGGCTGGTAATTCTCGTCCCGGGGGTCCTCCTCGACGAGGGCGACGATCGTATCCGGGGCGACGAATCGAGCGAGGTTGTCGATGTGCCCGTCGGTATCGTCGCCGGCGACCCCGGCGTAAAGCCAAAGGACATGGCGGACCGCAAGGTAATCCCGAAGCCTCTGCTCGATCTCGACGCGGCTGAGGCCCGGGTTGCGATTGGGGTTGAGGAGGCACGCCTCCGTGGTGAGGAGGACGCCATTGCCGTTGGTGTCGATCGATCCGCCTTCGAGGATCATGCCGGGCCGGAAGACCGGCAGGCCGAGCGCCTCGGCGACTCGGCCGGGAATCTGCTGGTCCCGGTCGAAGGGCGGCCATTTCCCGCCCCAGGCGTTGTAGCCCCAGTGGGTGACGGCCACCGGGCGGGTCCGAGAGGGGCGGCAGATGAAGAGGGGGCCGGAGTCCCGCATCCAGGCGTCATTGGTCGGAATGTGATGGAAAAGAACGTTGGCCTTGGAGGGGAGGGTGTCGAGGCGTCGTCTTACGGATTTCTCCTCGCCGGCGTCGTCCACGAGCAGGTGGACCTTCTCGCCGGGGCTCAGCGCCCGGATGATGTCCACCCACACCTGGGCGGCCTCCCCGAGCTTGCCGGGCCAGGTTTCGGCGTTATGGGGCCAGGAGAGCCAGGTGGCCTCGTGCCTCGCCCATTCCGCGGGCAGGCGATATCCCATTTCTCGGGGCAGGCCCGGGGACCGGGCCTTGTCGGTCCGGGAAGGAGCGCCGGGAGCACTCATGAGTCGCCCCCGGGCCGATCGTTGAACCGTTCGAGGATGCCCCCATAGGCATCGATCCTCCGGTCCCGGAAGAAGGGCCACTGGCGGCGCGTCTGGTCCACGCGGCCGAGGTCGCAGCAGGCGACAAGGATTTCTTCCCGGTCGTGGCTGGCCCGGGCGATGACCTCGCCGAAGGGGTCGCAGACGAAGGAGGCGCCCCAGAATTCGAGGCCGCCCTCGCGTCCCACTCGATTGGCGGCCGCAACGAAGACGCCGTTGGCGATAGCGTGCCCGCGCTGTACCGTTTCCCAGGCCTGGTGCATGGCTCGGCACTCGGATGCCGGCCCGCCGGCAAACCAGCCGATGGCGGTCGGATAGAAGAGCACCTGTGCGCCGGCGAGCGCGGTCAGCCGGGCCGCCTCGGGAAACCACTGGTCCCAGCAGACCAGCGTGCCGATCCGGGCCGGGCCGGCCGGGAAACTCTGGAATCCCAGATCGCCGGGCGTGAAGTAGAACTTCTCGTAGTAGAGCGGGTCGTCCGGGATGTGCATCTTCCGATAGCGGCCGCGGAGGCAGCCGTCCTCGCCGAGAACGACCGCTGTGTTATGGAAGATACCGGCTGCCCTTTTCTCGAAAACGGAGCCGATGAGGGTCACGTGGTGCTTCGCCGCGGCGCGGCCGAGGGCATCCGTCGTCGGGCCAGGGATCGGCTCGGCCAGGTCGAACGCCTCGTCGCTTTCTGACTGGCAGAAATAGCAGGTCCGGAAAAGCTCCTGGAGGCAGACCACTTGCGCGCCTCGGGCCGCGGCCTCGCCTATCCGATCCAGGGCCTTCTCGAGGTTCGCCTCCGGCCGGTCCGTGCAGGACATCTGGATCAGGGCCACGGTGATTTTCGGACCGGTTTGCGGGTTGGACATGCGCGTTACCGCCTCGGAATCTCCATGCTCAGTTCTGGAGCACGCCCGTGCGCCCGCACGGACGTGCCCGTCTATGAGTTTATCAAAATGTCCCGGAGGGTTTCCACGGCCAGGTTGCCTCCGGAGAAGATGAAACAGGCATTCCGGCACTGCCAGCGGCCGCGATAGGCACGGCAGGCGGCCAGCGGGGCCGCGGCAGCGCCCTCGGCGACGAATCCCGTGGCCCGGAGCATTCCGGCGACCGCCTTCCGCAGCGCCTGCTCGGAGACGAGGACGAAATCGGAGATGCGGGGGCCGTAGACGGAGAAGGCGAACCGGCCCGGGTTGCGGGTGGCCAGTCCGCCGGCAAAAGTCTCGCACCGGTCGGTCACGACCCACTGGCGCTGCTGCCAGGAGAGGAAGGCGGCGGGCGCCGCCTCGGACTGCACGCCGATGACGCGGGTGTCGGGCCGGAGGAAGCCGACGGCGAGGCACACGGCAGCGATGAGGTTGCCGCCGCCGACGGGTACGAAGACCGCGTCGGTCCGGGTCTCCTGTTCGAGGATTTCGGCGGCCACCGTTGCGGCGCCGACCATCAGGCCTGCGTCTTCACCGTCTTCCACGTAGGCCAGGCCGGCCCGGGCCGCAAGCTCGCGGCAGTGGGCACACGCCTCCCGGAGGTCCCTGCCCAGGGTCCGGACCTCGCCTCCGAGGTCACGGAGTCGGTCGGCCTTGAGCGCGTCCGTGCCTTCGGGAATCACGACCACGGCGGGAAATTGGAGACGCCGAGCCGCATCGAGGACCCCCATCCCGTGGTTGCCGGTCGACGCCGTGGCGACGCCGGCGACGCCGCGATCGCGAAGGCGTGACAGGTGGTAGAAGGCGCCGCGCACCTTGAACGACCCGGTGGGCATATGATTCTCAAACTTGACGCTGACGGGGAATCCAACCTCGCGGCTCAATGCCGGGTTCGGGTAGAGCGGCGTTGGCGGGAAATGGGGCGTCAACTGCCGCCGGGCATCCAGGATTTCTTCCAAGGTGGGGATCATCCGAGACAGCCTCTAACACAATGAAGTGATGATTATAAAACAGGTTAACGCTGGTCAGGGTAACTTCTCAATAAGTTCGGCTAAATCGCTTACCCGTTTTCTATAACAATTTGCTATACAGCAACTTATATATACGGCTGCCTCAACCTACCCGAACTTATCGAGAAGTTGCTGGTCTGGCGTGGGTGGACCTTCGTGCCGGTGTGCTCAATCCTCTGGAACGGAAGCGCTCCCTCGCTTCCGTTCCATTCCGCTCAGCAGGTCCGAAATACGATAGATATAAATCCAATGAGACAGAGGTTCGCGGTCGAGCGGGGGAGTCAACCCGTCCTCCGCCCAGGTCTGAAATTCGCCAGCGACCGGATTTGGGACGGCCACGCCCCCGTGCCGGTCCGGCGGATAACGCCGCACCCACTGCCCCAGATGTTCGATGCCAGCGGCTTGCAGGCGGTTGAACAGCAGGTAATCCAGGGCAAGGTAAGAGAAGCCCTTATCCTGGAAGTTTTGCAGCCTCGGGAACAGCTCGCGTTCCCAATCCGCGGCGTTCAACGCCTCGGCCAGACGATCGCTCCCGGGCCGGAAGAGCCGGCCCGTGAACGCCGAGAAGGTCCAGAAAGAGTGGGTGGAGACCCCCTGTTCCTCCGGGCTCATGCTTCGGGCGAGCCAGGAGCATGCTTCGGGGTAGCCGGAATCGAAAGAAGCGATGTGCCTTGCGTCCGCGGTGTGGAGGACCAGAAAGAGGGCAGCCGCCATGACCCGGCCGGCGAATGCGGGCATCCTGTGCCGGAGCAGGTGCTGCAGCCGGTCGAGGGGGCCGTCGAGGCCGAGAGCCATAAGGGGGAGGATAGCGAGCAGGAGAGGCAGGTGCAACCGCGGGAGCGAAAGCTCGGCCCGGGCATAGAAGGCCGTGAGAGTGACCAGGAGGAGGGGAAAAAGGGCGCAGGGCGTGCGCCACCATTTCCGGAGACCCACCAGACCGAAGAGGGCGAATCCCAACTCGACGGGCCCCGTGAAGCGCCAGAGATGGGCGGCCCAGCCCCACTGGGGTCCAGTCTCGAGAATCTGTCCGGCGTGCCCGACGACCTGGCCCCAGACCTTCGGGAAGTCGATGAAGGAAGCGAAGGGCAATTCGACGGCGGCCACGCCTGCGGCCCAGAAGGCGGCCAGCACGGCGGGGCCTTGGAGGATGTCGGCGAGGCCACGGCCACGCCAGCGCCCGAGCAGAACCAGGAATGCGGCGGTGACGCCGAACGTTGGAATGGAGGCCAGATTGACGGTAGCGGCGAGCCCGAAGCTGAAGCCGCAGGCGGCAAGCCAGCGCCGTCCCGATTGGCTTGAGGATTTCAGATGGGTCTCCGTGGCGCGAAGGAAGAACCCGAGGGCCAGGACGGCGAAGAAGAAGGCGTTGGAATCGGAAGCGGCGCTCCGGTGATAGAGGAGAAGGTAGGGAAGAAAGGCCCCGGCGGCCATGAGGGTCACCGCGGCTCGCTTCGAGCCGAGGCCCAGCCCCAGCCAGTAGAGGGCTGGCAGGGCGGCTATGCCCATCATGGCCTGGGTCTGTAGAGCTGCGTACTGGCTGATGCCCAGGAGAGTGAATCCGGCGGCGAGGAGGAGCGCCTGGCCCGGCTTGTCCTGGATGCAGCCCTTAGCCCCCTGAAGCACGCCGATCGCGAAGAAGCAATAGCTTCCCTCGTCCACGGTGCGAATCCCGGTCCGCTCCAGGTTGGCCAGTCGAGCCCATGCGCCGACCGTGAGGAGGACCAGGAAGAGAATCCAGTCGCGAGCAGTATGCTTCAGCGGGGATGCAGGCGTCATCGCCGAGGATTCTACGGCTTGACCCGCTGAGCACCAAGTCTCGGATAGCGTTCCAAGGTTCTACCGTAGTTGGCGACTGCTTTCATCGAGGGGACCCTTGGCACAGGACAACTTCAGGAAGATGCACATGGGCCTTTATTCATGGGTCTCAGCTTTCGCCTTCCGCGAAACGGCTAGACATCAGCCACACGGCTGGATGCCTCGCATCTGGAGCTCGCACCCCAACGAAGTCCCTCCTGGAGTCCGCTGGCTTCGATCACGGGTCAAGCCCCGTGCCGGCATAGGCCGGCGGGGGAACGGGCCTGACCCGCACGCCGGAACAGGAGTCTCCGGCCCCGCGGAAACGGAATGCGTCCGGATACCACTGGCCAGCCTCCCATCGGGTGGGAGGCCAAAGGCCGCGGCCGATAGGGAAAAGCCGCGTCAAGGGACCCCGCGGAGTGAGAATGGACACCTCGGCAAGATAGGGCCGATCGCTCCTGCCCAGCGCTTCCCACACGGCGGGGACCCGGAGATCGCCGCCTTCCGCTCGGACCGGTTGCAGGTAGAGACGACCGAGGCCGGGGAAGACGGCGGCTGGCGTGCCCGGCGGCCCGGCCTGAGAGGGGCCAAGGGCTTGAAGCTCTGGCGGACTCCGCCCGCCCTTCTGGAGGACCACGATCCCTTCCTCGGCGAGGACGGGTTGGAATAGCCCTTCTTCAAGGAGGTTGAGAAGGATTTCGTGCTCGGCCTTGGACAGGGGCCAGTCGCTCAGGAGGTCGAACGCGGCGAAGTCAAATGCCGCGCCGGGCACGTTGCGGATGCGGAAGAGATCGCGCCGGTCCGTGAAGTGCGAGGCGAGCCTTTCGGAGCACAGGATGGCCGCGTCGTGGGGCACGATCTCCTTGGCCTGGGCCGCCACAGCGGCCGCGGCCCGATGGTGCTCCGTGATCGGGGCATGAACCCAGGAGACCGGGAGATTGCCAAAAAAAACGCAGGAGAGAGCCGAGGCGCAGAGCGCCATGCTGGCCAGGAGGTGTGACGCCGATCGAGGCCCGCCGCCAGGGCCTGAACCCAGCCAGCGCCCGATCCTGGGCGGGACGGATGCGAGCGCGGCCGAGGCGGCCAGAAAGACGAAAGGGATGAGCGTGGCCTTGTACTGGTATTGATACCAGAGGAAAGCCTCCTGCCGGCTCAGGCAAAGGAATAGGAAAGTCGGAAGCCCCAGCAGGAGCAGGTGGGGCCGGAGGAGCGGGAGCAGCGCGAGCGGCGTCAGAAGATGCAGGGCGAGATGGAAGGCCTTTGGCTGGAAGACCCTACCGAGGGTTTCTGCGGGATGGGTCAAGAGATAAGCGAGGATTTCGCTGGCGGAGGAGCCCAGGTGTCCATAGAAGAGGCTCATCTGAACGTAACGGGCCTCGTTGATGGCGGGCATGATCCAGCGTGTGGCCGCGAAGAACCAGGAGAGGGCGGCGGCGGCGATCAGGATGCCGGGGCCCGCAGGGCCCCGAAGGGCGGCCCAGACGCCCAGCATGAAGACGGCAGCGGCGGCGCTTTCCTCGCAGCTCAGGGCCAGCAGGCAAAAAGCCAGGAGAGCCCAGGTCCTCCGGGCCCATGCACAGTCGATGGCCCAGAGAAGGAAAGGGATCGAGAGGCTGGAGCACTTGAAGCCGTAGGAGTGGTTTGTGGTCTGCATCTGCACGGGCGGGAAGAGGAGGTAGGCCAGGGCCATGGCCGTGGCGCAAGAGGCGCTCCCCGTGGCACGGCGGGCGAGGAGGAAAACCGGGACGGCCCCGAGCCCGATGGCCGCCGCATGGAGGATGATCAGGGTCTCGTGCGCTGGAGCGAGTGCGTAAATGGGAAGGATCAGGAACAGGACCGGAGAGAAGTGGTCTCCCAGGTAGTTGCCGAACGGCAGTGCATTGGTGTGCAAGAAACGGCCCGACAGCGTGTTGTGGAGCACCTCGGCGATGCAGCCGCTGTCGGAGTAGCCCCATTCGAGGCAGGCATAGCGTTCGAGTCCGACCCAGGAGAAGGCGACGGTGAAGAGCGCGACGCCAGCCCCCAGGACGAGCCGGCCGGACCTGATGCGTTGAACGAGGTAGGGAGCGAGGGCGACGCCGAGAGGCGCGCTGAGCGCCAGGAGGAAGAGTGCGGACCAGCCGACCCTGGCCCTGGCGGCCCCCAGGGCGCGCTCCAGGGGCGGAAGGACGAGGAGAAGGAGCGGGAGGAAGACGCGGGCGGACTCGACCAGGGCGTTGGGGAAGGGGATGCGGACGCCTCGGCTTCTTTCCCGCGACAGCAGCAACCAGAGGAGAGCGGCAACGGCCAGGCCTGCCGCGGGGGCAGCGGAGCTGGCGGCGAAGCATTCGAGGGACCCGTCGCTGGCGAAAGCATGTTGGAGGATGTCGAACGTGAGGCCAGCGAAAGCGCCTCCTGCGGCCACGATGGACCCCGAGAGAGCCAGAGCCGCCGAGGGAGGGGTCGATGGCGGGGCATCCGCCGGCCCATGCATCGACGGCTTCACGGCCCCACCTCTGATGCGGGTACGGTCTCGAGCAGGGATGCATTCAGGAACTGGAACAGCAGGCCTGCCATCTCCTCGTGGCCCGCAACCGTGAAATGGCAATGGTCATCGAAAAGCGGGGGACCGCCTCGTGCGCGGAGCAGGCCGGGAAGCGGATCATAGAACGGCCAGCCCAAGGCGCGTGCCGTGCGCGCGAGGTGTTCCTGCGGCTCCGTTCGGTGAACCGAGGCATGGACCTGAACGCTCACGGGCATCGGGACGAGGACCGGTCGGATGCGATGCTCGCGGCACAGATGGTCCAGGGCGCGAAACTGCTCCTCGACCTCCGGCCACGTCTCGGGCCGCCAGGCGGCACCCCAGTCGAATTCGGCCGCCTCGATCAGTTCATTCAGGGCCGCTGGATGTTCCCTCCATGCCCCGTTCTCGAACAACTCCACCCACTGCATGCGCCGCCGAAATGGCAGATTGGGATTCGGACCACCCGCCAGCCGCCTGGCCATCAACGCCTGGTAGTACTTGCCATAAGCCCATGAGAAGAAGAGACTTCGGCGCAACCCGGGATACTTCTGCATGCCGCGAACGATCGAATCGCCTCCGGTGAATTCGGAACGGAATCCCACCGGCGGACGCGAGTCGTTCAGATAGAAACAGACGAGCACTAGGTCGGGCTGCACTTGCAGGTCTCTCTTCTGGAAAATTCTGAGAAGCTCACCCATGCCCGTGTCGGGATTCCCGCCGTTGATCACCTCATAGGGACCGCCGTCCTGCGCTCGCAACCGGGCCTCGAGACGCTTGGTGAAGGTCTCCTCCAGATTCACCCGCGGGCCAAACACAACGGAGTCCCCCAGCACGAGGATACGGAACGTTCCCGGTGGCTTTTCTGCAGGAAATTCTTGGTCGCGGTAACCCAGAGAGTTGATCCGGACCCGGTAACCCGGGACACTCTCCTCGGTGTTCGGAACTAGTTCGTAGCCCTCGTTGACGTGGTAGCTTAAGGTGGAATAATATTGTCGGTTCAAGTCGTCATCGGAAAAGAGCAGCCGGACAGCCATCTCGCAAACGAGGAAAGACAGGATCAGGGAAGCGGCAGCGAGGAGCGCACGCCGCTTCCAGCGGCCGGGACGACCGGCCGGATTCGCCCGGCGGGTGGACTCGGTATTCCCCGTCGTTTCGGGGGACGGCTGAGGGCTCATGACGTGATTCTATCTTTCCGGGAAAATGTGCTCCAATCTCACCGTGGCGCAATATGAAAAATGTTGTTGCCGAACGGGCCGGGAATGGATAAGGTTAAAGAGGATTGCTTCTCCACGGGGAGTCTTGCTTCATGACCCAGAGGGAACTTCATTTTCTCCAGACGGTCTCGCAATTGCAGTGGCTCAATCCCACGCAGGTAGCACAGGCCCAGCAAGCGATCGAGACCGCACGGAGTCAGGGTAACCCAATCACCCTTTGGGACATGCTGGTCCATTGGGGCTTTCTGTCGCGCCCGCAGGCCGAGAGAGCACTCCAGCAGGTCTTGCAGCTCGAGAACCAGACCAAGACGCAGGCCCGCGTGGCCACTGCCCCACCGGCCCAGCACGTCCAGGTTCCTGCAGCCCTGCCTACGGCTATCCCGATTCAGCCGGCGAGGGCGGTCCAGCCCGCCGCCCTCGCGCCGCTGCAGCCCCTGGCGGCACAGCCTGCCGCGGCCCCGGTCCAGCCCGCCGCCCTCGCGCCGCTGCAGCCCCTGGCGGCACAGCCTGCCGCGGCCCCGGTCCAGCCCGCCTCGCCAGCGACATCCGCTCCGGCCACGGAACAAAAATCCGAAACCAACGGCGGACACACCAAGAAGCTGACCCGGAAAAAGGTTCACTTGATCCGTTCCCTGCGGAAGTCCAGCGCCCAGAAGCTCATGTTGCTCACCGTGCTGCTGCTGGCCTTCATCATCGGGGTCGGCGTCTATTGGTTCGTCAAGAAAAATAAGTCGGTCGCCGAGGGAGATAAGACACCCCCAACCGCTCAGGCAACTGTCAAAACGGACGGTCCCCCGGATAAAGGCATCTCTCCAGTCGGGCCCGGCAAGGGCGGCCCGCCGGAAACCACGGGAACGCCGGATACCGCCAAGGGTGGTTCCCCGGCTCCCGCAAGTAAGGCGGGCGGAGGCGGGCCTCCGACCGACGACGGGCCTCCGACCGACGACGGGCCTCCGACGAACGACGGGCCTCCGACGAACGACGGGCCTCCGACGAACGACGGGCCTCCGACGGACGGAACAGCCACGGCAACGGCGACTCCCCAGCTTTCGCCCCAGGAACGGAGGCCCCAGTGGGTCGGCCAGGAGGACGAGAAAATCATGGCGGATGTGGAGACGCAGGTTCCTGACCTGGTGAAGGCGTCCGACTTCCCGGAAGCCATCAAGCTGATCGCCGATGCCAAGGTGTTTCTTGCCAAGGATATGGATGCGGTCGATAAGCTTTCGGGGATGGACAAGGACGTCCGGCAGCAGGCCTTCGATTCGACCCAGGCCAAGGTCAGGCAGCTCGTTAACGGCAACCAATATGATCAAGGCATTCAACTCCTGGAGGAGGCTCGGAAGCTGGGCCCGGAGTTCCATGAGGTGATCGACAAGGGCATCGCCCGAATTAAGGAAGAGAAAGAAGTTTTGGCGTCCATGACGCCGCCGCCAGGCAGTTCGAATTCGGCCAACACACCAGGGCCCAGCGGTCTGAACTTCGAGCAACTCCAACCCCTTCTGACGGCCTACGGCTCCGTCATGCCCAGGCTTCTGCCGGTCCTCGAGCAGCGGAACGTGGTCCAGGCGACCACGATGTCGGAGGCGCTTTCGGGCGATGCGGCCAATGCGCCGATCAAGGCGCTGCTGGACCAGCTCCGGGCGGACCTCCCGAAGCTGCAGGCGCTTGTTGAAAAAGCGCAGAAGGCGGCGAAGGTGGGCCAGACCATGAGCCTGAAGTCCGGCCCAGTCAAGGTGCTCTCCACGGACGCCGACAAGGTGAGCGTGGAGGTGAATGGACGCAAGCAGGACAAGCCGTGGAACAAGCTGACGGGACAGGAGCTGCTGGGCTACGCCGGCCTGACCGATGCCACGGCGACGCCGGATGATCTCCTGGGGGTGGGCCTCGTGTACCTCTGCGACAAACGTTATGCGGAGGCGGTGGCCTTCTTCGGCAAGGTGAGCGCGACCTATCCCGGGGTTTCCGTTTACGAGGACATCAAGAAGATCGCGCCGGAGGTCGAGGCCCAGAAAGCGATTGACGAAATCCAGGCGGTGCTGGAGAAGAAGGACATGCGGGCTCTGGGGAAGCTGCTCAAGGAATTCCAGTCTGAACATGGCCAGACGGCGGTGTACAGGACCCGGAAGGGCTTCCTGGACGACTGCCATTCGGAGGTCATCAACTTCCTGGCGGAGCGCGCCCGCGGGGCCAACGAGTTGATTGCGAAGGTGGACAAGGTGGCGGAGGACCTGCTCGAAGAGTTACTGAAGGAATCTCAGACCAAGCAGAAGCAGGTCGAGGAGGCCAAATCCAAGGAAATGATAGAAAAAAAGTCTTACACGCTTGGGGCGCCGGACGCGAACACGAAGCTTTGCGCCGTCACCGTGGCGGAAGACAAGGAACGTTCCAAGGAGGACAACCTGAAGGAAGTGCGCGGGATGTTGGAGGCGGATAAGAAGAAGGAAAAAGACTTGAGCCCGGACGCGAAGCAGACGTTGAGAAAAGCTGAGAAGCAGCTTGAGGGTGATGTGGCCCGGATATTGCGGAAGTACGATCCCATGCTGGGCGGCCTCAAGAAGGCGTATACGGGGAAGAAAGCGGCGATCGAGAGCCGTAAGAGGAAACTGACTTCGCGAATCAAGGACGGCGAGGCGATGGACCTGGACGAAATCCGGTCCTTCATGAGTGGCGACAAAGAGACGGCTCGGGAGAAGCCTGCGCCGGAGAAAGACAAGTAGTTGACTTCTCGCAGCGTCGGCCTCTGCGAAAAATGAATCTGCCGGCAGGATACCTTTCAGCGGTGACCTTTACTGCCTTTTGCGCCGTCCCCGTCGGGCATGCCCGGCATCGCTCGATCGATGGCATCCTGGATCGTTTCGCAAAAGTGGAACTCCAGGCGCTTGCGGATTTCCTGTGGAATATCCTCAAGGTCCTTCTGGTTTCGGGCAGGCAGAAGGATGCTCTTGATGCCGGCCCGATGTGCGGCGAGGACCTTTTCCTTGATGCCGCCGACGGGAAGGACACGGCCTCGGAGGGTAATCTCGCCGGTCACGGCGACGAGGGGCCGGACGGGCCGATCCTGCGCCAGCGAGACCAGGGAGATGGCCATGGCGAGGCCGGCCGAGGGCCCGTCCTTGGGGACGGCCCCCCCGGGCACGTGGATGTGGAGATCGTGCTTCTCGAAGAAAGTCTTCGGGATGCTCAACGTGTCGGCGCGGGACTGGACGTAGCTCAACGCCGCCTCCGCCGACTCCTTCATCACATCACCAAGCTGGCCTGTCAGCTTGAAGACCTTCCGGCCTGGCATCTTCGTCGACTCGATGAACAGAATCTCGCCCCCTGCCTGCGTCCAAGCCAGCCCAGTGACCACCCCGGGGTCCCGGGTGCGCTCGGCGACCTCGGCGTCGAACTTGGGCGGGCCCAGGAAGGAAGGGACGGATGCGGCGGTGACGCGGGCGCGGCGCGTGTTGCCGTAAGCCCTCTGCTTGGCGATCTTGCGGCACACGGCGGCAACCTCGCGCTCGAGGTTGCGCACCCCCGCCTCACGGGTGTAGTCCTGAATGATACGCCGGACCGCGGCCGGAACGAAACGAACATGAAGCCGCGTGAGCCCGTGCTCCTGGAGCTGCCGGGGAATCAGGAAGCCTCGGGCGATGGCCTGCTTTTCCTCCAGCGTGTATCCAGGCAGGTGGAGGACTTCCATGCGGTCGCGAAGGGCCGGGGGGATGGCTTCGAGGAGGTTGGCCGTGGTGATGAACATCACGCGGGAGAGATCGAAGGGCAGTTCCAAGTAGTGGTCCGAGAATGAGAAATTCTGTTCGGGGTCAAGCACCTCGAGGAGGGCGGAGGAGGGATCGCCCCGGAAATCCGCGCCCAGCTTGTCGATCTCATCGAGCATGAAGAGAGGATTGTTGGTGCCGGCCCGGCGGAGGCTTTGCAGAATCCTGCCCGGGAGCGCGCCGATGTAAGTCCGCCGGTGTCCCCGAATCTCCGCTTCATCGCGCACGCCGCCGAGGGAGAGACGCACAAAACGGCGGCCCAGGGCCCTGGCGATGGAACGTCCCAGCGAGGTCTTCCCCACCCCCGGCGGACCCAGAAAACACAGGATCGGTCCCCGCATGTCCTTCTTCAGCTTCCGCACCGCCAGGTACTCGAGGATGCGATCCTTGACCTTCTCCAGCCCCGCGTGGTCCTCCTGGAGCACCTTCTCCGCCGAACGGATGTCCAGATTGTCCTCCGTGCTCACCTGCCAGGGGAGGGCGAGAATCCAGTCCAGGTAGTTGCGGGAGACGGTATATTCCGGGGACCCCGGGGCCATGCGGGCGAGGCGTTCCAGCTCGCGTTCGGCCTGCTGCCTGGCCTCCTCCGGCGGCCGCGCGGCCTCGAGCTTCTTCTTCAATTCCTCCACCTCAGCCGCACGCTCGTCGCCCTCTCCCAGTTCCTTCTGGATCGCTTTCATCTTCTCCCGGAGGAAATACTCGCGCTGGCTCTTGTTCACTTCCGTTTCCACCTGGCTCTCCAGCTTGGTGCTCAACTCTGCCAGCTCCAGCTCGCGGCCGAGAAACTGGGACACGACTTGCAGCCGAGCCCGGACGTCCAGGGCCTCCAGTACCCGCTGCTTCTCCGCCAGGGCGATGTTCAGGGCGCTTCCGATCAGGTCGGCGCGCCGGCCCGGGTCCTCGATGTTCAAGAGGATCACTTGCAGCTCCTGGGAGGACTGGGGATTGAGCGCCAGGAACTTCTGGAACTGGCTCGTCACGTTGCGGTCCAGCGCCAGGACCTCCCGCGACGGCTCGAGACGGTCCCCCGCCGGCCGGACGCGCGCCACCAGGTAGGGCTTGCCTGCCATGCCCTCATCCACGTGCACGCGGCTCAAGCCCTGCACCAGGATGCGGACCGTGGAGTCCGGAAACTTTACCATCTTCAATACGATGCACCCCGTCCCCAGGCCGTGCAGGTCCTTCAGACCCGGATTCTCTTGGCCCGGCTCGCGCTGAAGAACAAGCGCGAGAAGCTTGTTGCCGACCAGCACGTCGTCCACCAACTGGATCGAGGAGTCGCGGGAGACCAGGAGGGGGATCATCATCCCGGGGAACACGACCACGTCGCGCAGCGGCATGACGGGAAGAAAAGAGGGGATGCGGAAGGAGGGCTCAGAGGCCTCGGAATCGCCTTCCGGCTCGCTTTCTTCAGAGGACTCTGGGGTGGAGGAGGGAGGCTGTCCCTCCGCCGCGGCTTCCGGGGGCTTTTCACCGTGTTCCGGCTTCGCACTCGTTTCTTCGCTTTCGTCCATCAGCGTCACCCTCTGGGTCGACGGCTGCGGAAGCGCCATCGGACCGCCGCCGCCGCGGCCGTTGGCTAGGATTCCCGCAGGATGATCACCCGGGTGGTCTTTCGACCCCGCGCCTTGGGCACGCTCACCTCGAGAAAGCCCCCGCTGTACGTCGCTTTCACCCGGGACTCCTCGATGGGGCCCGGCATCTTGATCACCCGCTGGAAAGGTCCTACGTGAATCTCCATCTGCCGAAACTGCGTGCCCGGCCTGCGCGGCACGTCGCCCCGCTGGCCCTGAACAATCAACCGGTCGCCGTCCACCGCAATCTGAAAGTCCTCCGCCTCGATCCCGGGAATCTCCATGCGGATGACCACCTCGTCCGGTGTCTCGTACACGTCGGTCGGTGGCCGCCAGCCGTCCGTGTGCACGGAAGTAGCTGGCTGCGTGCTCAGAAGGAATTCCTGAAAGGTTCTGACCATTTCATTCTGCATTTCGACGACGTCCTTGATGATGTCAACTTTCGAGGTAGGCATGAAACACCTCCACCCACGGTTTCGAGTCTTATTCCTGATATTCTAGGCTGTCGGCACAGAAAGTTCCACCCGCAAAAAGCACGAATCGCACCGTAGAGTGCGGCTTCGGACCCTAAGCTCTGCAGGGGAGGGGCCCGTCCTCTCCGTCACCCGGTCTCACCGCCGCCCACCGGGTCGACCTCCCTGTCTGGTGGAGACACGGCATTCTCCGTGTTTCTGGAGGATCTCGAAGCGGGCATGGTGGTTCGTGGAGACGTTACGTTGGTGTTGGTGCTGAGCAACACGCTCTCTCGAATCCGCCCCATGATTCCCTTGATCAGGACCTGCCGGGATAGATCGGAGTCAACCCGAAGGCCCGTTTCCTTCGCGAGAACCTTAAGGTCAGGCACGGCAAGCTTCTCAAGGCGGGAGTTCAACTCGGCAGTCCGTTCGTCACGGGCCGCGCCGGCGAGTTCATCATAGAGAGCAGGAGCTGCCTCGGGGGACAGGGTGACCATCTCAGCACCCTTCTTTCGTTTCCGGACAAGGCCGATGGGGGCGTCTCACGGCACGTTCGGATGCGGCCGCTCACCTTGCAATCCGGGACACTGAGCGAGTAGACTGATCCTTTCGTTGTCAGGTGTCAGGTGTCGGGAAAGAGCTGAGCGCCTGGCGCTGAGTAGGGGAATTGGATATCCGCGGCCCCTGTGGCCTGGCTGACCTTCTCTGACACCCGGCACCTGAAACCATTTGTCCCCGGATCGTCTTGCCGGCGATAGCAAGCCTCGCGAGGTCACCCCATGTCCGACAACGTTTTCGCCCGGATGAAGGCTCTCAATCCCGACACGGAACTCTGGTTTGACTCGAGTCCCCTTGTATTCGCCTCGTGGCGGCGGGAAGTGACGGCGAAGCTTTCGCTGCCGGAATCGGGCAATCCCCTGGACCGTTTCTTCCAGGGGGAGGCGAGGGACCGAGTGATCGACGGGTCGACAACGAACCCGGGCCTGGGTTTCAAGGCGGTGACGGTCAATCCGGGGGAGGAGGCCCGGTGGCGGGAATGGGTGCGGGCCTGGCGGTGCAAGCATCCGGCCGTGCCGCGGTATGAGGCCTATCTGGAGACGTACCGCGAGGTGGCGCGGCAAGGCGCGGAGACGCTGTCGCCCGTACTGAAGGCCTCGATGGGCCGGCGCGGCTACATCTCCTGCCAGCTCGATCCGAGGCTGTCGGACGACCCGGACCGGATGGTGGAGCAGGCGCGATTCTTCCGCGAGGCGTCACCCGGGATCATGATCAAGTTTCCGGGCACGAAGGCGGGGATCGAGGGCATCCGCCGGGTGACAGCGCTCGGGATACCGACGAATGCGACGCTGGTCTTCACGGTGTCCCAGCTCCTCGCGGTGGCGGAGGCGGTGGCGGCGGGCCTACTTGAAGCGCGTCGCCGCGGCGTGGACATGAGCTACTGGCGCTCGGTGGCGACCATGATGCTGGGCCGTTTCGAGGACAGCAAGGGACACGAGGCCTCGGCGGCGCAGGCGGGCGTGAAGCTGACCCCGGAGCTGCGGCGATGGGCCGGCATCGCCATCGCCAAGCGCGCCTACGAGATTTACCGCCGAAACGCCTGGCCGACCAAGCTCCTTCTCGCCTCCATGCGGATCGGTCCGGAGGTTGAAGGCCGGCCCAGAATCTGGCATCTCGAACAGTTCTTCGGCGGTGACGTCGTGAAAACGGTATTCCCGAATATCCTCGAGAACGCTCTCGTCGTCTTCCGGGACAAGCCGCTCGAGCCCCACATGCACGAGCCGGTCCCCCAGGCGGCGCTCCAGACGTTGCTGCGCATCCCGTACTTCCGGCAGGGGTACGATCCGGACGGATTGAAGCCGGAGGAGTGGGGCGTCTATCCGCCCGTGGTCGAGACCCGGACGTCCTTCACGCAGGATGCGGTGGCGATGGAGGAATGGGTGGCGAGGAATCTATGATCCGATCCGGCCGGAAACGGCCGGGGCAATACACGTGGAGGGAGAAGCCATGAATTCGAGCGACGAGCCGGTTCGATTTCATGTCGTGCCGAGCGGTGGCCTTTGGAAGGGTTGGCGCTGGCCTTGTTGCCTTCTGGCGGGGACGGCGCTGCTGGCCGGCGCGGCCTGCGGAGGGCTGGCGAGCGCGCTCCGGGCGGAGGGGCGGCCTCCCCTGGCGGCAGGATCGATGCCGATGGAGACGTCTCCGAGCGATCTGGGCCGGATGATGCACGACATTCACGTGCTGCGGCAGATTTGGCAGCTTCGCCTGACGGACGCGCAGGCCGAGGCCTTGCTGGGCCTGGCCGAGAGCCTGGAAGGCGAACGTCAAGGCCTCGTGGGGCCGGGGCTGAAGCCCGAAGCGGCGGCGGTGCTGAAGAAAATCCGCCAGAGGCTGCTCGAGGACGCCCCGGAGACGGAGATGGGGCCGCTTTTTGAACAGTTGGGCCAGGTCCTCCCGCCGCCGGGCCAGGGTCAGGGAGAGCCGGGCGCGCCGCCGAATCCGCAGGAGATGGAGACGCGGAGGATGGACATGGCGTGGTCCAAGGCGGGCGAGGCGGTAAAGCTGCTTCAAGCGGACCAGATCATGCGGCTGCTGGGGGAAGGAGAGGGCGGCGGCAACTTGGCGCACCAGTGGATGGGGCGTCTGTTTCAGGCCCGGGAGAATGCGCCCATGCGTGAGCCGGTCCGGCGAGACTTGGAGTGGAAGGTGGGCCGGATGCTGGGCCGGGGTGACGCGGAGCAGGAGCGCGCGGCCCGCGAAGAGGTGGCGGGCTTGATCGAGCGGACGCTGTCGGCCGAGGAAGGCGAGGCCGCGGCGCGGCCCAGCGAGGTGCTCAAGCAGTTCGAGAAGCTGATCCAGGCGCGCGTCCACTCGCCGTTCGAGCTGATGCAGCTTCAGGCGGAGCAGCGGATGCTCGAGTGGCTGATGGAGCCGCGGCTGGCGGAGCTGCTGCGGGAGAAAGCGGCTTTGCGCGCGGGTGCGGAATGACCGAAGTGGCTTGCGGCCAAAGGCCTCGTGAGTCGCCTACCGGCGAAGCCGTTCAGCGGCCCACGATGAATCGTCTGACGACAGGCGGGGAATAGGCGGCCGCCGATAATCCAGACAAAGGTCATAACGTGCTCGGTCATAGATTTCGGCAAGAAGTTCACCCAGGACCAATAGGGAGGTGCCTGGTGCAAGATTCGGCAGTTCTTGTGTAGAGGGATTCACGACGTGGTCATGAATCCTTCCGCGTGACGGCCATCCTCCCTAAAGAGCAAGCCTTGGAAACCACTTTCACGCTGAAAGACACCTACGAGGTTCAGCAACGGCTGGGCGAAGGCGGTTTCGCCCGCACGTATCTGGCCCGGGACCGGAGGAGCGGCCGGCCGTGCGTGGTGAAGGAGATTGACCTTGGGAACGTGGAGGACATCAAGACGGAGGAGCTGTTCGAGCGCGAGGCGCGGGTGCTGCGCAACCTCCGCCACCCGCGCATCCCGGAGTTCATCGATTTCTTCGAGGAGATGGACGACGGCCGCTGCCGGATTTTCCTGGTGCAGGGCTGGGTGGAGGGAAAAAATCTGGCGGACTTGATGGGTGAGGGCCGTGTCTTCTCGGAGGCGGAGGCCCTCACCATCGGCATCCACGTCGCCGAGGTGCTCGAGTATCTGCACGGGTTCTCGCCGCCCTTCATCCATCGGGACATCAAGCCGAGCAACATCATGCTGGGGCCAGACGATGAGGCGCATCTCATCGATTTCGGGGCGGTCAGGGACAAGATGCTGCAGGACCGGGAGCGGCGCGGCGGAGGCTCGACCCTCGTGGGGACTTATGGCTACATTCCTTACGAGCAGTATCTGGGCCAGGCGCTGCCGGCGTCGGACGTTTACGCCCTGGGCATGACGCTCATCGTGTTGCTTGCCAGGAAGCAGCCGGTGGATTTCCGGACCTCCGGCATGCGGCCGCTCTTCCAGCCGTTCGTGCGAGTCTCGCCCGCCTGCCTCCGGCTGCTCGAGAAAGCGGTCGAGCCGGACTGGGAGGCGCGTTACCGGTCGGCGGCCGAGTTTTGCGAGGCGGCCGAGAAGGTGCTGGCGGGGCCGTCGCCCCAGGAGAAGGCGGCAATGGAGCGGCGTGCGCGCCGCCAGAAGAATCTCTGGATGACCTTGCCGGTCCTGCTGGCGGCCTGCGCGGCGGTTTGGGGTTGGAGGTTGGCCCGGCCTTTTGCGGGCCCTCGAGAGACGCGTCCGCTGCCACGGACGACCGTTCCCACTCAGGCGCTAGACTCGTCCCTGCCCGCGGAGTCACCCCCAGCGGACCCGAAGCGCGAAAACTTGCCGAAGGCTGTCTCCGGCACTTTCTTCCGGCATGTTCATCGGCCGGTATGGGCCACGGCCATCCAGGAAGACCTGGACGGGGACGTCTGGGTGACATCGGGCAACGAGCTGATCCGATATCGCCGCGGGGACGCTGCTTCCCCGGAACTGGTCTTCGATCCCGGGATGTTGATGGATGCGGAGATCGCCGACCGGGCTCGGCGTCAGGGAATCCGGTTTTCCGGTTGGGGCCCGATCTCGGCGAGCCTGGCCCGCAGTTCCAGCGAGATTTGGATCGGGGGGCGTGACGGCGTGCTCTACCGCCTGGCCAGCAAGGGCTGGGAGTGCTTGTGGGGCGCCAGCCGGTCCAAGTACTACGAGCCGGTCATCGCGTCCATCGCATACCACCGGGGACAGCTCTATGCCGTGAAGTTCGATCTGCCGCTCTGGAACAACGTCATGTGGCGACACCTCTGGCGATGGGACGGGGCGCAGAGGGTCTGGATGCTCGAACATCGCTTTGATGGCCCGGTAAAGCTGTACGTGACGCCTTCGGACCGATTTCTCGCCACCATGCCTTATGGCGTCTGGGAGCAGTCCAGCAGCGGCTGGGTCTGCCTCGCCGGCTTCGACGACCGCAGTGAAAAAAACCAGATCACCGCGCTCACGGAGGATGCTTCAGGTCATCTCTTCGTGGGGACGGAGGATGGCATCGCTCGCCTGGATGCGAGGGGCGAAGCGTTGGCTCGGGGCCTGCCGGGGGTTCAGATCACGTCCCTGGCGGTCTCACCCCGCGGCTTTCTGTGGGCCGGCTCGAAGGAACACGGCCTCTGGCTTTGTTCGGATGGGAAATGGCACGGTTACGGCTACGAGCAGGGGTTGCCGCATAACCACGTCTTCGAGTTGCTGGCGGACCGGCACGGCCAACTCTGGTGCAGCCTCTATGGATTCGGGGGCTCGCTTGTAGCCTCGGAGGAGGAGGCGGTGAGGGCCGTCACGATGACGCCGAAACCGCTCCGGGCGGCGTCCGAGAACGACCTCCGGGTCCGCCTGGTCACGCCAGAGGGTGGGCCTGGCGGCCGTGCCTCGCAGGACTTCCAATTCCGCCTGGCCGAAATATCTCGCGGGGTGACCCTGGTCGAGCCGCGGTACATCCGGCGTCAGGAAGACGGGATGAGAATCCGCGGACTCGAGACGGGCCGGTATCGCCTGAATCTCTGGTTCGGGCCCTCGTACAACGAATATGCGCCTGGCAACCTGCAGGGGACCATCGATTTCGACGTTCCGTTCCGAGAAGCCCCCGAGCTGTCCCTTCCGCTGAAATGGTGCCTCCATCTCTTGTTGCCCGTCAACAACCAGGGGACGATCACGTACGGGAAGGACCGGGAGACGTGGTATCCCGAAGCGCCCTCCTTCCAGAGCCCGGTCCGGTTCTCCTGGCAGTCCCTGGGCAACGGCGTGACCTATCACTACCGGGTCAGCCTTCGCCAGAAGGGAAAGGAGAAGGACAAGGACGAGGAACGGGAGGTGCAGGCGGGAACGACGCAGGAGGGCCGGGTGTCGCTCGATCTGTCGCCGATCGGCCCCGGGGAGGTTTACCAGTTTTCATTGCGTGCGAAGAGGGGCGAGACGGCCGTCGGGGATCTGCGCATCTGGAGCGTGCAGGGCCACTCGGGCACGGACCCGGACCTGAAATTCCGGGTCCGGGATTGAACCAGAATGATTGTTTAACCACCAGGACACTAAGACACCGAGACACAAAGGCTTTCACAATAAGGTTTCAGGTGTCAGGGAAGTCCCAAGCACCAAGGGCTGATAGGCCATTGCCCCTCGAAAGTCCTGAATCCCCACTGAAACCTGAAACCTGAAACCTGAAACCTGTTCCATGCAAACCGGGTCCGTCCTCAAAGGAACTTACGAGATCGAAAGCCCCCTCGGCGAGGGCGGCTTCGCACGAACCTACCGGGCGCGGCATCGGCAGACCGGGCAACCTTGCGTGGTGAAGGAGATTGATCTGAGCCGTGTGCGGGACGTGAAGACGCACGAACTGTTCGAGCGAGAGGCGCATGTGCTCAAACAGCTTCAGCATGCCCGGATACCCGGGTTCATCGACTTCTTCGAGGAAGAGGTCGATTCAGGCTGTCGCATCTACCTGGTGCAGGGCTACATCGAGGGCCGGAATCTGGCCCAACTGGTGCAGGCCGGGCGGCACTTCACGGAGCGCGAGGCGCTCGAGATTGCCTTGGGGGTGCTCGACATCCTGCAATACCTGCACGGCCTCGACCCGCCCATCATTCACCGGGACCTTAAGCCGAGCAACATTATGCTGGGGGCCGGAGACGATGTGCATCTCATCGATTTCGGAGCGGTGCGGGAGAAGGTGATGCGCGACCGCGACGCCTTCGGGTTCGGGTTCACCTTTGTCGGCACGTACGGCTACATGGCGTACGAGCAGTATTCGGGTCATGCGCTTCCGGCGTCCGATCTTTATGCCCTCGGGATGACCCTGATCTTTCTACTTTCGCACAAGGAGCCGACGGACCTCGAGGCCTCGGGCATGAGATTCCAGTTTCGGCCGCACGTGAACGTATCGAGCGCGTGCGCGGACCTGATCGAACGAGCGATTGATCCGGACTGGCATCAACGGTATCCATCGGCTGCGGAAATGCGGGCGGACGTGGAGGGCGTGCTGGCTGGCCGGCCAGTGGCCCGGCGGCAGGCGCCCTGGCGCGGCCGGCGTCTGAAGAGGCTGGCCGCAGGTCTGACAGCGGCGGTGCTTCTGGGGACCCTTTGGGGGGCGGCCCATCTGACTCGGCCGAGGCCGCCGGCCCGGGGCCCCTCGACCGTGTCGGCATCCGTGCCGCCGGGGCCGACTCCGACGGCCGACCGGGAGATTCGGGAGGAATTGCCATCGCGCCCGCCGAAGCCCGTCGAGGCCGTGGCGGGCACCCCTTGGGCGCGCCTGCCGGACTTGGCCAGCAAGTCCGGCCGCCTCCAAGAAGACTCCGAAGGAAACGTCTGGGTCGGCACCACCAACGAACTCGTGGCCTATCGCGATGGCGATCCGGAGGGGCCCGTCTGGCAGCTCAATCCATACTTTCTTCCCAGGATGACCGAAGGCAATGGCGCGGTCTGGCGCTCGGGAGGGTGGTCCGGCGTCATGGCTTTTTATGCGGCGCGGCCAGGAGAGATTTGGGTATCCATTTCCAGGGATGTCGTCTTGCGCAAGAGACGCGGCAAATGGACTGCGCCGGAGTTCCCTTTGAAGGGAATCTCGGATTTTACTCCTTACAGAGGAAGGACTTACGTGGCAGGTCTTGGAGGCATCCTCGGCTGGTGGGACGAGTCCGAGGGGGCCGAGGCGGGCCTCAGGCTGGATACGAGCTTCAAGGGTCAGGAAATTTCGGCCCTTTACGCCACAAGGGGTGGCGACCTGCTGGTCGTGACGAGCCGCGATCTGTGGAAGATGGCCGGGAAAGGTTGGGAAAAGCTAGGCGTCGATCCGGCGTACTGGGGCTACCTCTACAGAGTGGGCGAGGACGCCCAAGGGGCCCTTCTGATCGGTACCCTTCGGGGCATCTTCAACATCGGGCCGGGTGACTCCGTGGCCTCCCATGCCCTGGAAAGCATCCCGGTGAGCGGAGGCTTCTCGACCGGGCCCGATGGCGTCTCCTGGGCCGCCACGACGCAGGGCCTCTATTACCGAAAACCGGGCACCAACGAATGGCTGAAGGAAAAGATGCTGGGCGTGCTTCCAGCCGCCTCCTGCTCCGGGGTGCTGGCGGACCGGCACGGCCGGGTCTGGTGCGCCGTGAACGGCCGGGGCGTTCTGGTGGCCTGGGCAAAGGAGGTCCTCGAGGCGCAGGCCAGGCCGGCCCCGGAGACGCTGGCCGCGAGCGACGCGCTGCCCCTGTACGATCTGAAACTTTTCTTCACGTGGGACGGGAGGCCTCTGCACGAGGTGACGGAGGCGACACCCGAATTTTCGCTAGGCCAGGCACGGACGATGAAGTATGAAAAGAGTCGCTGCCTCGTCGAGGGCGTGCCCGCGGGCGAGCATCACTTCTCCGCCAGAGTGGGTGGCGAGAACCAGAAATTCACGGATGGAGTGGGCGATTTCCATTACGCCTCGAGCCTGATCATCCCGTATCGCCAAGCTGCTGAATTCGAGGTGCCGCTCGTACGCTTCATGCACATGCTGTCGCCCCTGGATAACAGCAAGAAAATTCCGCACGCGAGCAACGACTGGGAAGACGCACCCGTGATGAAGAGCCCCGTGCGGTTTGAATGGGAGGGTTTCGGGCCGGACGCGGAATACGAGTGCCTGATGGGTACGATGGACCTGAATCAGCACAGCTACTGGGACGCCGCGATCGGCAAGTTTGTCCTGCGCGAGACGAACCTCGTGCTGGACCTGACGCCGAGCCAGGAGAAGGTTCTATACAGCTTGCAGGTGCTGGCCAGAAGGCGCGGCGTCTTGATCGGCCGCACAGCCTATCATTACCAGAAAGGCGGATTCGGCTGGAACTATTCGTTTCGGGTCTCTCTGTAGGCTGTTCCCCCCCGTCCCGACTGCGTCAGGACGGGGGGGAACAGCCTAACCCGGATTTCTACCAAGTCGCAACGGCACACTCGATATCCGCCTGTGCAGCAATCCGTTGCAATACAGGCTTTACGCGGCCTTTCTGGCACCTCGATCCGGGTTAGCCCCGAGCGGGAACGACGCAAGTCGTTTGACGGGAATCTTCGCGAAGAGCGAGATCCGTTGGGGCGGGCAGAGGCTCAGACGGCTGGCGATGGTGCCTACAGCCGGGTTCGTTTCTCGTCCTCTTTCTTTGCGGGCGCCGCGAGCGCCTCGACTTCGCGCCGGAGTTCCGCCCGTAACTCGGCCTCGCTCGGCAGGTACATCCTGTAGCGGGCGGCAAAGATGGTCTTGCGCTGGTCCGGTCCCAGCGTATAGCGAACCACCGCATCGTTCTTGTCCGCACAGAGGATCAATCCCAGCGTCGAGTTGTCGCCTTTCGTCCGGCATTCCCGATCATAGTAGTTCACGAACAACTGGAGCTGTCCAAGGTCCTGATGCGTCAGTTTGCCGGTCTTGAGGTCGATGATGACGTAGCATTTCAAGGTGATGTGATAGAATACCGGATCGATGTAAAAATGATCGCCGTCAAGGGTCAACCGTTGCTGCCTGGCCACGAAGGCAAACCCCTTTCCCAATTCGAGCAGGAACGTCTGGAGGTGGTTGATGAGCGCCTCCTCCAGTTCGGACTCGACCAGCCGCGGCGATTCCGGGAGGCCGAGAAACTCCATCACGACTGGATCCTTGAAGGCGTCGGCCGGTTTCTGGACGTCATGTCCTTTCACGGCCAGCCGCATGAGACCCTTCTTGTCCCGGCTCAACGCCAGTCGTTCGTAGAGGAGGCTGTTGATCTGGCGCTCCAGCTCACGGGCCGACCAGTTGTTCTTGACGGCCTCGATTTCATAAAAGGCCCGGGCTTCCGGCTTGTCCACGCGCAGGAGTGTGCGATAGTGGGTCCACGAAAGGTTGGAGTGCAAGTACCCCGGTCGCCACGATTCGCCACGCGGTGCGTGGCGAATTACGGGGACCTTGTCTTGGCCTGGGGTTACGGATTCTCCACGCATTGCGTGGGGAATCCGACGATCGGCCAGCAAGGCTGGATAACCCAGGAAAAACTGTCGGATATACCGTAGGTTCTGTACGGAGTAGCCCGCTCCGAAATCCCCCTTCAGACGCATGGCGAGGTCTTCGAGAAGCCGCTCTCCATGAGCCGGCTCTTGCCTTTCCCTTCTGCTCCTCCTCCACGATTTCCCGCCCGATCAACCAGTTGGCCACGACTTGGGCCGTGTTGACGGACCGGGCCGCACCCGCCCTGGCGGACTCGACAATCTCACGGATTCTTGGCAATTGATGGAGCTTTTTCTCAGCTCCTCGAGAAATGTAGCTTACCCACGTACGGAAGCGCAAGGAGGAAAGCAGGCTCAACCCTCTATGAGTTATTCGAGATGGAATTCCCCTGAGCCATTGCAAGTCGGTTTTGATGCGAACGCTCTTCATCAGCCGCCTGTGCCGACGAGACGCAGGTTCGAGCGCAGTGCCCTGCTCCTGTCCAGGAATTCCGCCCTCGCCTCCCTAAAACCGTGTTCGGATGGTCAAATCTCAAACGTCTGGACATGGCGAGCGCCTCGCAAAAGGCTCCCGTGGCCCTGAGGTTGGCGGTGATAGGGTTGAGCGCCGGTCGGGGCCGGGGGCTCAACGATGAAAATCGGGGGCATAGCCCGGGTGAGCGGTGAGTTTTCACCGGTCGGGAGGTGGAATCCCCTCGCGCTCTTGAGGAATGAAGCGGCGGATGGAGCGCTCAGAAATCATTTAATGTAGCCCAGCGTGCGGAGCATTTCGCGGGTGGCGTCGTCGAGTTCCGCGGCGCGGGCGGGCGCGGCCTCCTCGCGGTGGGGGCCCCGAAAATGCTGGAGGCAGGGTGCCCCGTCCGGGTTCAGCCCGAGAGCGGCGGGAAGGACGAAGGGCCCGGAGAGGGATTCTTCAGGTCCGAGGGTGACGGGGCTGGCGGAAATCTGGCGGGTCGAAGCGGTGTGGCCGAAGCGGACCGGGGTCGGCTCGAACTCGAGGGTCACCGGGGCCCGGGAGTCCAACACCTCGAAGTAGACCCCCTTCTCGGCCGGTCCGGGCCGGATACGGAACTGGATGCGGTCCCATTCGCGGGAGACGGCGAACTCGTCGTTGTCATCGAGGCCGACGGGAAAGATGACGCCGAGCTGGCCGGAGACGGGCCGGAGCGTGCCGGAAAAGGGGCCGGGCTTGTTGCCCGGAGGGAAGCGAAGACGCCAGAAATCGGCTGAACGGCCGGTCCAGGCCTTCATCTCGCTGCGAAAGAATTCAAGGATGTCGGCCTTTCGATCGGCCACGTTGAGTTTTTCGGCCGCGTCGGCGTCAAGGTCGAAAAGCTCCTCACGGCCGTCCAGCAGGGAGTAGATGTATTTGAAGCGCGGGGTGCGGAGCGACCTCAGGGCGCAGGCCTCGAGCACCCGCGTGGTCTCGGATCGGACGAAACGAAACCGCGGACCGGCTTCGCCTTCGATGAGGCCCAGCAGGCTTTCGCCCTGCGCGCCAGGGAAGGGGGCCAGCCCCAGGAGGTCCAGCAGCGTCGGCATCAGATCGACCAGTTCCACGGGGTAGTCGATACGGATGCCCGGCTTGAGCCTGAAAGGCGAGCGGACGAGGAAAGCGACGCGGATTACTTCTTCGTAGAGAGTGGCCCCGTGGGTGGTGGAGAGATGTTCCTCGAACTCCTCGCCGTGGTCGGAGAAGACGGCGACAACGGTGTTGGGGTCGTAACCGAGGCTTTTCAACGATTGGAACAATCGGCCAAGGGAATCGTCGAGGTAACGAATCTCGCCGTCGTAGAGCGCTTGGAGGTACGCGAGGTCCGCCGGATTCTCGATGTTCCGGGCCGGGGAGCGGTAGTGGTAGAGGATATCGGCCGTCTCGCCGGGCCGGATCGAGCCGCCGTAGTCCGGAGCGAACATCCGATCATAGGGCTCGGGCGGGCTGTAGGGGTCGTGGGGATCGAAATAGTGCAGGAACAAGAAGAAGGGAGGGGCGTCTTTCTTTCGGGTGCGGGCTTCGAGCCACTGGATGGCCTGGGCGGTGATGTGGGTAGCCTCGCCCTCGGGCTCGATGGCGCTGAACTCCTGCCAGGTATCGAAGCCGCGGTCGCAGCCCCAGTGGCGCTTGAGGTTGCCGTCGTTGACCAAGGCGACGGTCTCGTAGCCGTTGATCTGAAAGATGTGGGCGAGCGTGTACTTCTTCTCGCCGAGCTGCTTGGAGAGGTCGTTGACTCCGTTCGTCGAGGGGTACTGGCCGGTGAAGGCGGCCATGTGCGAAGGGAGGGTCCAGGGCGCCTGGCAGGTGGCGTTCCGGAAGAGCACGCCTTGGGCCGCGAAGGCGTCCAGGGCGGGGCTGGTGGGGCGCGGGTAGCCGTAACAGCCCAGGTGGTCCGCCCGGACCGTATCGATGGAGACGAGGACGACGTTGGCCTTCTCCGCGCAAAGGGGGCCGGCCAGCCAGAGGAAGAGGGCGAGGGTTCGAATCATGCCAGTTGCGGAGCGAGAGGATCGCCCTCCAGGTGGCATAGTTAGGGAGTCAATCCTGATGAGTTGGGAAAGTAGCCGTAGTCCACACCTGCAAACTCGGCTGGCCTCATCATAGCGAGCTGGTCGACGACTCGCTTGCGCATTTCGATGGCGAAGTCGAGCACATCCTTGATGTTCTTGAAATAGCCGTTTTCGCGGGCCAAATGGGGATGAAGCAACTTCAGCATCCCGGCTGAAGTCTTCTTGATCGCGTCCTGGTTTCGGCCCGTCATGGGGCCGAAGTCCACCGCCGCCACGACATGCGTCTGGAAGTTCCGTCGTCTCAACTCGGCGAAAATCTCCGCCAGGTAGTCGGTCATGAATCCATAGCCCGTGGCATAGTTTTCCGGGCGTATCTTTGGCACTTCCCAGCCTGGCACATAGGCATGGAGGCGGTCGAGAAAAGCCAAGCCTTGGAGTTCAGGCGGGTAGGTCTCGGTCGGGACGTTTTCTTCAGAACGCGGCGGAACAACTCCGTACCCTCCCTCCACATCTCCATTCGATAGCAGAGGTCAATCCAGCGGCAAAGCTCGGCATCGGTGGGGCGCGCTTCACCTTTACCGTTCAAGAAACGCCAAATGTCACCGCAGGCTTGCCACACTCAAGATAAGCTCGTTGTCCGTAGCTCGGCACAACGCCAGCGCCTTAGGCGAGAGTTTGTCCGGCTCGCTGTCCCACCAGATGAAGGTGTGCGTGTCCAAGAGGAGTCTCATTTCCCGTCGGTCCAAAACGAATCCGGTAACGGATCGTCAAAGTCCTCGCTCGTCGAGATGGCGCCACGATGCAGGCCAGCCACGCGCTGCTCAATAGGAACCAGTTGGGCCACGGGCTTGTCGTCCACGCTCAAAATCACGTGGCCACCTGCCGTTACCTGGTTCACACGGAATTCGCCTTGATGCGGTCCGGGAGGGTGCGGAGGTGCTCCTGCACGGCCTCCAGGACCAGGTGCTCAAGCTCCCCATTATCCGAAGCGGGCTGGATGGCGGGTTTTCGGGTGGGGCCGGGCTTATGGAGGTTGAAGAGGACATCATGGCCCACCGCGCGCCCTTCTTGATCTCCCGGCCCGGATTCTGCCGCTGTACGAGTTGCACGAGGTTCTCAGGCGGGTTCTCGCACAGCATCGCGGCCACGCCGGTCATCCCGCTGCCGCAGAAGGGGTCGAGGACTATGTCGCCCGGCTCGGTGTAATGGAGGATGTAGGGGATGATGGCGCGGGGCGGGACTTTGGTGTGGTAGGAGTGCGCGTTGTAGATGGGGTCGTTCTTGCCTTTCTTGATGTCGGAGACGAAAGGCCGGCGCTCGTAGTCATCGGTCTCCGGGTCGTAGGACTTCCGTGCTTGTGGATGAACTCATCCGCGGGCATGGAGTCGTAAACGGGTTTGGACATGGGTGTGTTCAGGAGGAGAGCTTACAGGCTTACCACTGGCCGACGATGAGCACCTTATGCTGTTCGGGTAACCGGTGGTTCGGGTCCAAGGGACGGACCAAGCCCTTCTCGACAATCCCGATGACAGCTCGGGCTTTGGGAAGGTCCTCCGGTCCGAGGAATTCTTCGATGGGCTTAGTGGTGGCGGGATTTATTTTTGGCGGACGAGGCTTGGGCGGTTCCGCCGCGATCTTTTCATCCAACCTCCGTCTCTCTTCAGTTCGAGTGTCTTTTTCCAGTTTCATGGATTCAGTCCTTTATGCTGAAGGTTCATAAGCTGTAATGACGAAAATAACAGGTTCGGGCAAATCGGCAAAGATATCGGTTCCTCCTTCGTCCCATCGCCAGATGACCCAACAGGCTCTCCCCGCGCCAGTGAGCCCAAAAGTTTCGAAGGAATCATCCGGTCGGCGGTCATAAAGCAGGACTCGGTCAAATACCTCCTCGACTTCTTCCGGTTCGAGGTCGTTGTCACGGACCTTTTGGATGTTCCAATCGATCCACTTGAAGCGTCTCAGACGTTCCATGTTTGCTTTCCAAGATTGTACCGTTTTGCTCCATTGCTTTCACGGAGCGCGGCTACGGCGCCGTTACTTCAGGAAAAACCGAATCCGCTTCTTCCCGCCCGTTTCCGCCTTGGCCTTGGAGAAAGCGGCTTTCAGGCGTTCGTGGACTTCGTGAAGGACTTTATCAATCTCGCCCTCTTCCAGGGCCACGGAATCGCCGAAAAGCTGCCGGACGGGAAGGTCGCGGTGCTCCAGATTGGCGTCCCGCAGCAGTTCCTTGATGCGGCCAATCACTTCAGGGATGAGCACGTCCGGCAGACGCTCGACCTGTGAAGCGATGATGACTTCGAGAAGGGTCTTGATGCCGGCGTCCGGGCTGGCTTCGAGAATTTTTCGGACCGCGCCTTGGGCCACGCGGTTGGAAAGCTCCTTCACCGCGCGGTCAATGCGGCCTTCGAGTTCTTGGACCTTTTGCTCAGGCGGTTTCTGGCTGCCTGGAAGTGGCAAATCTGACAGACAGGTCGGTCTTTAACCTTGGCGTAATTCCAGTGGCCGCAGGGCTCGGTCTCGTCAAGAATTCGGCGCTGGAACTTGTCCGCTTCGGTAAATTTCAGTCGCTTCTGGCCATCCATCTCTACTCTCTCACCATGGACCTGACATGCTTCTTGCGTGCGGGTGACTCAGGCTCAGGCTGGTGTCCCCCTTGGCTGTGCTCAATCTGAGAGATCGGGCGATCCTGCTGCTGGCCTGCTAGAATGTCAAACAACAACGCCGTGGGTAGGGAAGAAGATGATTGGCGTTGAGAACATTCTGAAATCCATTTTTGCCCTGCCTTCCTTCTACCCCGTTCAGGAGCAGGTCATTGGACGGCTGCTGGCCCGCGGGCACGCCCTCGTCGTGATGCCGACGGGCAGCGGGAAGAGCCTGTGCTACCAGGTACCCGCTCTCTGTCTTCCCGGCACGACCCTGGTCCTGAGCCCGCTGATCGCCCTGATGGAGGACCAGGTGGCGGCTCTGCGAAAGCGGGGAGTTGCGGCGGCGTTCATCAACTCGACCCTGTCGTCCGAGGAGCGCCAGCGGCGTTACCGCGCCCTGGCGGATGGCGCGTGGAAGATTCTCTACGTCACGCCGGAACGATTTCGAAAGGAAGACTTTCGCGAGGCGATTGGGCGGGTGCACATCCCGCTCCTGGCGGTGGACGAGGCGCACTGCATCAGCCGCTGGGGACACGATTTCCGGCCGGATTATGGCCGTGTGGGCGAGTTTCGGCGACTTCTGGGAAGCCCGACGACGGTGGCTCTGACCGCGACGGCGACGCCCGAGGTCCAGCAGGATATCCGGCAGGCACTCGGGCTGTCCGAGCCGGAGATGCCTCTCTTCTTCACGGGGATCGAGCGCCCCAACCTCTGTCTCAACGTCGAACAGGTCTGGCAGGAGTCCCAGAAGCTCGCAGGCATCGGCCGGGTGATCGCCTCGAACCCGGGCACAGGGATCGTTTACTTCGCCCGCATCCGGGACCTCGATCGGGTCGCTTCGGCCCTGCGGGAACGGGGACATCCGGTCCGCATCTATCACGGCGACCTTCCTCGTGAAGCGAAGAAGACGGTCTACGAGGAATTCATGGGGAGCTGCCCGCTCATCCTGTGTGCGACGAACGCATTCGGCATGGGGGTGGACAAGCCGGACATCCGTTACGTGGTCCACGCCCAGGTGCCCGGCTCGGTCGAAGCCTATTATCAGGAAGTGGGCCGAGCGGGCCGGGACGGCTTGCCGTCGGAGTGCCTGCTGCTCTACGACATGGACGATTTGGCGGTCCAGCAGGAGTACATCGAGTGGATGAATCCGGACCGGGAGTTCTTGGTCCGCGCGGCGGATTTTTTCGAGGCGCAGCGCGAAAGACCGGACCTGTGGGACCTCGAGGGCCTGCGCGCTCACCTGCTGCCCAAGGATCGTGGCGACCAGCGGGTGGAATATGCGGTGCGGGAACTGGAACGCCTTGGCGTGATCGCCCTAACGCCGGAGTATGGCCGGTTTCAATTTCTATCACCATTGGAGTCCGACCGGGTGCGGGAAGAGGAGCGGCAGGACAAGCGCCGCCGTGACCTGGGGCGGCTGCAGAAGATGGTCGAATTCGTGCACTCGACGGGCGACCGGAAGGAGTTTCTTCGAAGGTACTTCGGGGGAAACTCTGACTCATGAAATCCGCTGCGCCCTTCGGGCTACGCGGATTTCCCCGCCAGGGTTGGCCCGGCTTCGCCGGCCCAACCCTGGCGGGGAAAGACAAGCCTTTAAAAAGTTTTTACAAGTTTGGGGCCCCAAGCGCCCAACCATTAGACTCATTTAGCTCTTGTAATATATTCAATTCGCTTTCATTCATCATGACCCTCCTCGAACGAACTCGGCAAAAGAATCCCCGCCTGGTAGCCGGTCTGATGTCCGGCACGTCCTGCGACGGCGTCGATGTCGCCCTCGTCGAGATCAGGCGAAAGGAGGGAAAGGTCTTGATCCGCTTGCGGGGTTTCTCCCAGGTCCCTTTCTGTGACGATTTCCGCCGGGCATTGCTGGCCCTGGCGGAGGTTGAAACCTCTCGGATCGATCGCTTGTGCGCATTGAACGTCGAGCTGGCCCGGGTCTATGCCGACGCTTTGCGGATGGCATGCACGGCGAGCCAAGTGGGCCCCGGGGACATCGATCTGATCGGGTCGCATGGCCAAACGGTCCATCACCTGCCCGAGGCAGGTGCGACGCTCCAGATTGGCGAGCCATCGGTGCTGGCTGAGGCGTTTCGCAGACCCGTGGTTGCAGATTTTCGGCCCAAGGACCTGGCGGCAGGAGGGCAAGGCGCTCCTCTGGTCCCCTATGTGGACTATCTTGTCCTACACCATGGGCATCTGGGTCGGGCCGTGCAGAATCTTGGTGGTATCGGCAACGTCACCTACCTCCCGCCTGGGGCATCGCCGGAACAGGTCGTGGCCTTCGACACGGGTCCCGGGAACATGGTCATGGACGGGCTGGCACATCTTCTTTCGGATGGCAGGACTTCATTCGATCGCGGGGGCGCGATGTCGGCCAGGGGCCGGGCGGACCACACCCTGGTGCAGGAGATGCTCGGCCACCCGTATTTTGCGCTCACGCCTCCCAAAAGCACGGGCCGTGAAGTGTTCGGCATGGCTTATGTCCACGGGCTCGTCGAACGCGGCCGGGCGCGAGGCCTGGGTCCGGACGACCTGATGGCCACGGCCGCGGCCCTGACGGTCGAATCGATGGCCCTCGGATATGAGCGCTTCCTGAAATGGCATGGGCCGATTCACGAAATCATTCTCAGCGGAGGAGGGGCGCTCAACCCGACGCTTTTCGGACTGATTCGGGACCGTTTCCCAAGCGCACGAGTCGCGCTTTCGGACGAATTCGGACTGCCGGTATCGGCGAAGGAAGCCATAGCCTTCGCCGTGCTCGCGGACGAGACCCTGGAGGGCCGTCCGAACAACCTGCCTTCGGCCACGGGTGCCCGGCGTCCCGTGGTTCTGGGCAAGATTGTCTTGCCAGACTGAATACGAAACGACGAGTTCGCAAGTGCCAGTGCACTTGCGAACTCGTCTCGCAGGGGCATAAGTGTCAAAGTTTTCCGGTTACCACCGGGCCGGCGGGGCGGCTCGGACACGAAAATCAAGGAGAGGGCAGGACGGTATGAGGACGAAACGGCATCTCGGCTGCCTGGTGACGGAGCGGAGGAATCGAAGGACCCGGCGTATCGATTCCGGAACGGCTCTGCAGATCATCGATGCCATTCAGAGGGAGGACGCGGAGGTGCTCCGCGCCGTACGGAGGGTCCGTAAAGGAATGGCGCAGGCGGTAAACTGGATGACGGAGGCGTTGAGGTCGGGCGGGCGGCTTTTTTATGTGGGGGCGGGCACGAGCGGGCGCCTGGGCGTCCTGGACGCTGCGGAATGCGTGCCCACCTACGGAACGACGCCGGAGCTGGTCCAGGGCATCATCGCGGGCGGACGCCGGGCGCTGGATCGGTCCGTCGAGGGTGCTGAGGACAGTTCTGAGCGCGGGTCGAGGGCCATTCGACGCCGGCGCGTCGGGCCCCAGGACGTGGTCCTGGGGATCACCGCCAGCGGATCGACGCCCTTCGTTCTGGGCGCTCTCGAAGCGGCACGACAGCAGGGATGCCGGACGATTCTGCTGACCTTCAACCCGAACCAGGATCGAGAGGCAGCCGATCTGATTCTCGATCCCGTCGTCGGCCCGGAGGTGGTCACGGGCTCCACACGGATGAAGGCGGGCACGGCCACAAAGCTGATCCTCAACGCGATGAGCACCGCGGCGATGATCCGCCTTGGAAAAGTCTACGGCAACCTCATGGTGGACCTTCGGGCGACAAACCACAAACTGCGGGACCGTGCACGACGCATCGTGATGGAACTGACCGGTCTGAACGCCGTGGCCGCGGGGCGTCTGCTGAAGCGCGTGGACGGGGACACGAAGACGGCCATTGTCATGGCGCGGTGCGGGACATCGCCTCGCAAGGCGAAAAAGCTCCTGGCCGACGCGGGGGGCGTTCTGCGGCGGGTGATTGGAGACAAGTAGACGAGTTCGCAGGTGCGGGTGCACTTCCTTACACGTGTGCTAGCGGAGCACCGCCTCGAACCGAACCGAGTGGAAGCGCTTCCGGCCTCGGTGGCTAGTCGATGAGATGGTTTTCCAGGGCATACCGGATCAAGCTCGCATTGGTCCGGATTCTCATTTTCTTCAGGATCCGAGAACGGTAGGTGCTGATGGTCTTGACACTCAGGAAGAGCTCCGCCGCGATTTCGCTTGTCGTCTTGCCTGCGGTCATCTTGCACATGACCTCGAATTCCCGGTCCGACAGGACGTGATGTGCCGGCTTGTCGCCCGTTTGAAGTTCATCAACCAACCTCGTCGTCAGGACGGGACTGATGTACTTTCCACCTTGCAAGATGGTTCGAATGGCCTTGACGAGGATGTCCGGAGGAATTTTCTTGCTGACGTAACCTGATGCGCCTGCTTTCAAGGCTCGTGGCCCATATACTTCCTCCTGATACATGCTGACCACAAAAACAGGAAGTTTCGGGCGAACCCTTCGAATATCCTTGATCAGTTCGAACCCGCTCGAATCGGGCATGTTGATGTCCAGAATGACGAGGTCCCAGTCCTGCTTGCGGATAAGCATCAGCAGTTCCTGTGAATTCGGCGCTTCCCCGCCCACTTTGAGGTCATTCTCCCGTGCGAGAATGCTGGTCAGGCCGGCTCGAACGACAGGATGGTCATCAGCGATAATTATCTTGTACATGGTCATTTCTCAGAATGCTGGCCCGCTGGATTCGACTCTTGAAGCATTGGGTAGATGACGGGGAAATCAGCGATCGTGGATGATGCGAGCCTCCTCCGTGGCGTGGAGTTTTCAAGTGGCCTCCCCACATATGAGGAGACATATTCCTGCTGAATCCCCGTATAGCACTGAATAGCATAATCATAAATGTTGCGCTAGCTTTGAATACCGGTGCTATTCTTATTTTCTTGTAGGACATTTCACACCCTTCAAGGTATCATCTTAAGCTCTTTAGACCGGATTTCTCATCCCGCCGGGATGAGAAATCCGGTCTAAAGGGGATTTTTCGGGCCAAAACAGAGACTTCGGAAAAGCGCATACGAGTACATTGTGCACTCTTCATGTTCTTGATCCACCAGTTTCCTGGACACGCAAACTGCATCAGAAAGTGCTTCTGCCTGAAAAATCCCTACTCACCCGGCCGGTGAGGCGCGGCCTCGACCGCATGGGCCCCTGAAGCGGCGCAAGTCAGAACAGCCGAAACGAGCCGACGAGTTCATCGGTGCACCCGAACTTCCGAGTTCGTCGACTAGACCGGATGACTCGAAAGCTGTCGAACGCCCTCGAGCACGGCCATATCGCTTCCAAAACCGCCTGGCTTAAGCCCGAGGTGGAGCTCGCAGGGCCCCCCGATGCTCCGACAGAGGGCAATGCCGGGCTCAATCTCGCGGTAGACCTGGATGCCTTCCAGACCCAGGGCAGAGCAGATAGCTAGGGACGTCCAGCCGCCGATGCCGAAAAAATTTCGTAGTGTGTGGCGTTCAGCGAGAAGATGAGCCACCTCGCCGATGAAGCTGGAAAGCGGCCCGGCGTTCCCTTCCAGGTCAGTCAAGCGCTCGAGGCCAGTCGTCAAGGCGGCGTGATGTCCTTGCTCGAGGGCGTCGGAGGCCTCGGCCAGGATGCGAGCGCGTTCCTTTTCGCGTTCCACAGAAGTCGAGAAGAGCCGGCTCGCCCGGATAAAGCATATCCGAGCGTGGAGACCGGTGGCAAAGGTGTCGATCTGCCGGGCCGACGCCGGATGGAGGCTGCCGCAGATAACGAGTGTGGGGCCCGGCAGGAGGCCGGGCGGTGGCGGGCGTGTCGAGTGGACCGGCATCTTTTCGAATGCAGCGGACAGCATGGCGGCGGAGCCCGCGACGAGCCCGAGCCTTCCGATTCGCCGGAGGGCCAGAGCGATGCACTCGAGGTCGCGGTCCGTCTCAGCGTCCAGGAGGACAACTTGGACGCCTCGCTCGCGCTCCCGATCCATCGCGGCGGCCAGATTTTCGGGACCTGCTCGAACGGCCTCGATGAACAGGTTGCCGACGGGCCTGCGCATTCGGCCCCTCAACAAGACCACGAGAGAAGACTCCCGTATCGGGTGTGCGGGGTCCCGGGCAAACTCGGTCTCCGAAAGGCGCTGGCCGCGTACATAATGGCAGCCCGACCGGGTGGTCCGCCCATTGGCGGGATAGGCGGGGACCAGGGCGCAGAAATCGCATCGGAGGGCGTCCATGACCGCGTCCAGTTCGCTACCAATGTGGCCTCGGAAAGTGGAGTCTACCTTCTTGAATATCCGGTACACACCCGAGGCAACCAGCCGGGAAGCGGCAGCACGAGTGGCTTGGTACGCGTCCGGGGAAGAGGCGGCTCGCGCCTCGGTATCGAGAAGCACCACGTCGGCGGCCTCCAGATAGCTCTCCAACCGAGCGTGAGGCAAGAGGGAGAGTGTACGGACGGGGAAACGCAGGAGCTGGATTTCAGCGTCCGTGCAGCCGGTGAAATCGTCGGCAAGAACGGCCAGCGATGCCATGGTTAACCCTTTAGAGTCTCAGGGTGTCACTTCTCCGCGCCCCGCGCCACTACGTGGGCACCCGGCGGGCATCCGGCGGAGAAGTTGAAAGGTGTCCCGCCAGACTTGTCGCAGTGGGAGGCGGGTCGGGTGTCAGTTGATTCCTGAACCCTGACACCTTTTGCACCCTTGTTGGGTTGCGGGCTTCGCCCGCCTTAAGGATGTTACTCTCGGTGACGCCGAGATCGTTTCGTCAGTTGTCTGAGCCCTGAACCTTGCCTGAAATCCTGAAGCCTGAAACCTTTTCACGAGGGCAGAAGCATTATAATCTTCGACCGTCTTAAACGGTCGCACATTGGAGACATCGGAAACGAGTGATGAATCTGGTCTTGAGCACCTATTGCATGGGGCCGAGCCCGCTCCAGGACTGCATGGTGGCGGCCCGGGTAGAAGGGTTCTCCGGGCTTTGCCTCGACGAGCGCCATCTTTCCTTGAACGCCCCGCAGCGAAAGGCCGAAGAAGCAGCGGCGGCCTCGCTCGAGGCAGGTTTAGAACTCTCGGTCTACGATCCGGGCGTTGGACGCTTTACCGAATCGCAGGACCCCGCCGCCGCCTTTGACCAAGCGCGCCGAGCCGCGGACCTGGCGTCGGCTGCGGGCTGCCCGCGGCTCGTAGTTCATCCTTCCTCTCGGCCCCGTCAACCGACGCGACTGCTCGAGGCTCTTCGGGAAGAGGCCCGCTGGCTGCGCCTCCTTGCGGATTCTGCTCAACACACGCCGCTTCCCGTAAGAATCTGCGTGTGCCTCAGGCCACAGAGCCTGGCCAACGACCCGTTCAGCGCAGCGGGGCTTCTCCAGTGGACGGGCAGCCTGGATGTCCGGCTGGCCCTGGACACAGCGGCTTGCTTCCAGGCACGATTGGACTATTCCGAAAATGTGCTGCATTCCGTCAGGGACCTTCTGGCCCTCGTGGTGCTTCGTGACATCCAGTACGGACGCGACGGCTCGGTACAGGACGTTCCCTTTCGCCAGGGGATCGTCAACTTCATTCCACTTCTTGCTCGTTTGCAAGAGTTCCGATTCCAGGGCCCCCTCGTTCTCGGTGCACGCATTCCACCCGACCCATCGGTCGAACCCCGGGTGACGGCACGGAGGGAGTTTCGCGCCGCTCAGGAACTTTGGCAGGAAATGGAGGGGTCCGTCGGGAGGCTTTCCAGCGGCTGATAGCGGCGGTCGTTCTTACAGCTCATAGACCGAGACCGCACTGTTTCGGTACCTCAACCTGGCCTGAGGGGAACGGCGAAGAAGGCGCTCCAGAGCCCGGCGCTGGCCGTGTCGTACAAAAAGATAACGAGAGTGGAAGCGATCCTTGACCAGGGCCGCGAAGTCCGCCCGCCGGCCATCACCAATGCCCATCCATAGTTCAGCGGACAATCGGTCATGCCTCCACATGAAGACCGGGTCGAGTCCGACCAAGTAATACTGCCGGGGAGCATAGAAGAAGAGCTTTGGGAAGTCGTCCCATTCCGTGTGAAAAATGATTTCCCCGGGAGGAAGATGATCGTTCAGCCACGCGCAGGCCTCGGCCATGCTGGAATCACCGTCCTTCGTGAGGGAAGCCTGGGCCTTGAGGATACCGTGTGTTGTTGCGGCCTCCGAGAGTATAAGAAAAACAACGGGCACGGACCATCGGGCCGAGCGCGGCCATCGAAAACCTGGCTCAGAGTCGCAAGCCTCCATCCAGTCCGTCAAGACCGACGCGCCGAGTTGCAGGGTGAAGGGTACCCAGTATTCGGCAAAACGGACGGAGAGGAGGGTAAGACCGAGGAAAAAGAGCGAATAGCTGAGCCACATCCACGTCCGCTCGCCGGGCTGCTGACCTTTCCAGAGGTAGCCGAGAAGGCCGCTCACCAGGACGAGACTGGGTACCGCCATACCGGTGGCAAAGAGGCGGCCCGAAGGCGGAAGCATCTCGGCCCCCTGGACAAGCTGTCCCTGGAGGACGCCCCAGGCGTGAAAAGGCGCGAGGACCGTTTGGACATACCACAGCGTCAAGTGATGAGGAAAATGGGGATGGGAAAGGAGACCGAGGACGAGACCCCCGGCTGTGTAGAGGAGTGTTCTCAGATCAGGTCTCTTTCGGGCGAGGAGAAGCGAGAGGTTGAAGAGGATGGCGAGGATGAGGATCAGGTGCGAGGCCGCGTAACTCCAGGCATAGACGAACCCGAGGACTGCGAGGGAACGGCATCTGCGGCGGTGAAGGCAGTAAGCGGTCAAGAGGAGAAGAAGGAGGGACAGGACGTGGGGCCGGGGAAGAGCCATTCGGTAAAGAAAGACCGGGCCCGAACCGAGCAGAACCAGGGTCCATAACAGGGGGAAGCGACAACCTTGTGCTTGGAGGCTGAAATGGAAAACCAAGAAGAGGATGCCGCCGAGGAAGCAAGACGCCACCTTCGCCCCGGTTATCAGGTCACCCCCGGCGAAAGGGACAAGGAACATATGAAACAGTAATTCCTTGTCGGCGAACCCAGAGAGGAAGATACTCTGCTGGGTCCACGGGAATTCATGGAGGATGCCCTGCATTCGCGTCAGACGGGCGATCTGGATATGATAATAACCATCGACGCCTGGCAACCCAGGTGTAGAAAAAGTCAGCAGCGCGACGGCCCCGACCCCCATGACGAAGGCCGTCAGCGATTCCAGGACTCTACACCCGTGGATACGGCCAAATTGCTTAAAAAGGTTCATAGCTCGGATCTGAATCGACCGAAACCGATCTTGCTTCTTAAGGGGGTGTCCGTCAACTTGTAGAAGATTCCCACTTTCTGCGTGCTGTAAAGGCCATCACTACGATAATCGCTCCGAACATGAGCAGAGGTTCTACTCGTAACCCGTTGTGGGCAAGATTCTTAACCTCAGGCACCCTCAGGTCCCCGGATTGGCATCCTTTCTGCTGAGATCGTTTTAATTGTAAAATTACACTTCTTGCCAAGTCGACCGAGGAAATATTGGGACTTGAACTGCTTTTCGGAATCACTAAAATGCATGTAACCTTCAAGGATGACCGTAGTTCATAGAAAGAGACATGTCGTGGACCTTCGAGTGACAAATACTGGCCTGGTATCGGCGGACTCCGCTGCCACGGACCCCGGGCCAACTGGGAACAGTGAGAAGGGTCAGAGCATTGTCGAGTTCGCCTTGGTAGTCAGTTTCGTCATGGTGGGAATGCTTGCCGTATTCGAGTTCACGAACCTACCGGGTACCTTCTACGCCGGACTGAGAAGCATGTATCTGGATTTGTCGTCTTTACTTGCCTTGCCCTTTCCTTGACTTCTGGACGTTCCGGATCGAGGATGGTTTTTTTAGGAGCCTGTACCATGAAGAGCCTTACGCAAAAGGTGCTTCGTCACAAGTGGGGTCGCAAAGGCCAGTCGACGGCCGAGTACATCATCATCGTCGCCCTGGTCGCCATCGGGTCGATAGCCCTGATCACCATTTTCGGCAACCAGATTCGTGAAGTGTTCCGCGCCTCTTCCGAGCAGCTCTCCGGGAACAACAGCGCCCAGGCCACCAGCCAGATGGGCACGGCCAACGGCACCGTGACCAAAGGGATGAACCAGTTCTAGTCTTGGGGTGAGCCGCCGCTGCCCGACGGCCGACCAGCTCGACTCCACGCCTCACGGGAACGGCACTGCGTCCTGCCAAAGCGGGATCGTACGCATGGGCTGGCCACTCCGGATGTTCCATGAGTTTGAGGCGGTAGGATAGGTTGGTCCCGGACTTGACCCTGGGTCGTTCGAGTTGAAGCACGCGGGTTTTCCGCCTGAGATGCTGGCGAAGGGATATCATCTAAGCTCTGTTTTTCTCGGGTGACCCCAGCTCTGTATCGGCTTTTCGTCCGCGTGGCCTCGAAAGGCGGTGCTCCCCAGGGGGCGAGGACGTTGCCCGAGTGGAATTGTCCGCGCCATGCTGATTGCAAGTATAGACCTGCTCCGAATCTGCGTCCTGTTTGGCCTCTTGGTCGCCGCCGCCTACACCGACATCCTCTGGGGAAAAGTCTATAACTGGGCCACTTATACAGGCATCGTCACTGGCCTATTGGTGAGCCTTGCGATCGGCGGCGCTCGTCCCGTTTGTCCTACCTTCCTGAACAGCTTAGTCGGTCTCGGCCTAGGCTTTGGCCTCTTCTACCTATTCCACCTATGGGGAGGCGTGGGGATGGGTGACGTGAAGCTGATGGCCGCTATCGGGGCCCTAATGGGCTGGCAGTTCGTCCTCATCGCGACCTTCTACTCAACTCTCTTCGGCGGACTCATCAGCCTGCTTCTTCTGGCCTATCGCCAGAGATTGTGGGATGGGCTCAAGAAAGCCGCAGCCGTCCTCGTCTCGCCGAAAACGCTCAGCCGAAAGAACCACGTGGATGGCACCCCCGCTTTAACTGGTCTCAGCATCCCATATGGATTTGCCACGGCTGTCGGCACGCTTTGTGCTTGGTTTCGGGAAAGTTCTTGAACCGGTGGGCATCGGAGGCTTCTACAGTCCAACTCAATAATGGTATCAGCCATGAAAGGGCTTCGACATATCCATTGCTGGCTCTCCCGGACCCACTGGGGCCAACACGGGCAAGTAACCGTTGAGTTTGCACTCGTTTTCCCGATTCAACTCTTCCTGACCCTGGCGGTCATGCAACTGGCACACATGTACATGGCCAAGCTTGTGGTAAATCACAGCGCGTTCTCGGCGGCTCGCGCGGCCCTGGCGGTGACCGAAGGCACCGACTGGCAGGGATTGACCTGGCAAGATCGCGCGGGGACCGAGGCCTTGCTCGCAGCCGCCATGGTCTGCGCTCCCATCACCGGAGTGGATACGGATGGAATGAGTAGCCCGCCGTCGAGCACCGACGTCTTGGCCATACCCGGCTGGGGAGACGTCAATAGCAGGGACAGTTACGGCCAGGATGAGCTTGCCCGATCGGATATTGCAATGAAAAAGACAAGAGTTTTTTTGACTGAACCAGCGGATCCCCAGGGCCTCGGTTCCCAGGTGACGGTCCAGGTCGAGCATGATTTCCAGCTCATCTTTGTCCCTGACCCTGGCCTTCTGGACGTCGGGTTCAAATATTCCGGAGGCAGGTTGACCCTGGCTTCGGGCTACGCTGCGCCTCATATCACCCTTCGCGAGTTCTGCACCCTCCCGCGGACATGGAACACGGGGAGTCCGTGACCCGCGTAGTACCGAGGAACGGACGTGCGGATACACGTCCGTTCCTCGGTACCAATGAGAATCCCTCCCCTGGGGACGAGTACGGGAGGGATTTCTATCTCGTTTCTTTTGTTTTTTAAGTGGGGGAGATGACCGTGACCTCCTGGAGCGCCAATGTCCGGCAGAGGCTAGAGGCCGCACTCGGCCGAATTCATTCGGACGAGAGTGGCCAGGGATTATTCTTCGCCGCCATCAGCCTCATGGTTCTGACCTTCTTTGCCGGGACGGTCTACCGTGTGGGCTTTCTCAGTTCAACGCGCATGAAGGTGCAGAGCACCGCGGATGCGGCGGCCTTCTCGATGGCGTTGACCGAGGCCAATGCGATGAGCGCCCTGGCATGGGTCAACGAGGGTGTCGCCCAGACCCAGTACCACCTCATGCGCTATGCCGTGGACGTCGTGGTAACGGCGGTGGACCTTGAATATGCCAAGCCGGGCCCGCGCAGCCCCGGCCGTCGGCCGGACCCGAACGTCGATCCCAATCAGGCCCAACAGGCCTATGACGACGCTTACGATCGGGCTCAAGAGAGCATTCCCGCCGGCAAGCGTTACCTGCAGCAATTGAGTGAGCTACAAGATGATATCATCGCCAAGCTGCCCAATAACAAGCTGCGGTCGGGGCTGTACAACAAGGCCGGAGCAGCCTTTGCCATGAGTGAAGGACACTCGGGCCGACGCGGGGTGAAGTTGGCCACCGTGTTCCCCGACTACGAGGATTTCGACCCGACCCGCTACCTGGAGAATGAGACCGACACCGAGCGGTTCGGGTCCCATGTGGTCGGGGACGCCCAACACCCACAGCAGGGGTCCTATCCACGTTGGGTCGCCTGGTTCGATGCAGGCATTCGTGGCGACCCGTACACCGGAGTGGATTATTACACGGGGCAGAATATTCCCAACTGGCGCTACTGGGATACGGAGCGGTCCACCTATGACCAGGTGACCGGGATATGGGACTTGGTGCCGCGCACCTTCGCCCGGCAGGGCAGGTTGTTCTTCCCCAATGCGGTCTATACCTCCGCCGGATGGCCCCATCTGGTCGAAGAGGACCCGACTGAAGCGGTGGAACTGGGGAAAGGGTACGAGGTGGGCGACACCGTCCTGAAGGTGGGCAGCCTGTGGCTTCTGAAGGACCGAACCGGGCCAGGCGGCACTCCCCAGCCCCAGAATGCGTCCAATCCTTACCAGACGCCCTTCTACATACAAATCCAGGGTCGCCGATGGGAAAACGACCGAATCGTGAACAACCCGCCGGAAATCCATACGGTCACCAGCGTCAACGAGGCGTCGAACGAGTTGATTCTTCAGGACGGGCTGCAAAACGAGATTTGGATATGGTTGGACACGACGGCTCAGGGCCCCTGCCAACAGTACCAGAGTGGCAACATGGAACCGGGGTGCGTGGCCAAGGACATCGGAGGCGAAACGCATTACTTCAGAAGCAACTACCCGGCGGTCTTGCACGGCCGATACTTGCTCTATACGGACCAGTCCGGAGACCCTCAAAGGGTGTTCTATCCCATTTATCTCGGTTACAACCCGGGCGACCATATCTATTGCCAGACACGGGGTCCCTGCTGGGATGACCGGGAAATCCTCCAGTCGGAAACTCCATCGACCGTGCTGACGGGTCCCACGGGGTACATCCTGGAAAACGATGTGGTACGCGCGTGTCCTACCTGCGGACTGCAGGGCAGGCCCGGAGTGGATTACGATGGCGACCGCAAGACGGACGTCCGCCTGTTCGCCTGGCATGCCTACCACCGGCAGGGGACCGTCGAGCTGGACGAAAGCGACTACATGGACGTGCGGGTGTTTGAGGAGGTGGCTGACCCGCGGATACCGGATGGACGAAACATCGGGGATTCGCTCGATAATCAGAACCAGTCCGCATACGGCGAGTCGCCCGCATCGCCGCCTCTGGTCCTCACCGAAGAGTTCTTCAAGTGGGGGATGAGCGCGGCCCTGTGGATGCCCAAGCATAACCGAGCGATGATCCTGCCGGATTCCTGGGAGCCTCAGTGGGGCTACTTCGGTCTGGCCAGCGCCAGACCAGCGGTCTGGGACCCTCAGGAGGGCAAGTGGATCGTCGATTTCACTGATGAACAGGATCCCCAACAGGCGCGGACAGACTGGCTGGCCGGCCTGTCGAATCTCTATCTCACGGACTGGCAGGCGAGGCTCGTTTCGTCGTCGCGTTTGATCCAGGATTTCGATAAGCAAGCAGGTTATTCCGAAGGCATCAATATGCTGCTGGACAAGTTGGTCAACAGCAGCCGGACGTATGACGAGCAGAACCAGACCTACACGGCAGTGATGAGCGGCCAGGCCGCCCCCACCCCTCCGGAAGGAGAGATGCGGGATGTCCTGGATGAATTGATGAATCCGGACAACGATCAGCATGGTCTGAACATCCTCGATTCGGATGTCGAAGACCTCGTCCACCATTAGGCGCTTGGGGCGCCAAACTTGAAAAAATTTGAGAGAACCTCTACGGGAGGCAACGATGAAAAGTCAGGTCAGTGAGGAACAGGGATCGGCCACGGTCGAATTCTGCATCACGCTGCCCATGTACCTCTTTATTTTTTATGGCGTGCTGTTCTTCGGCCAGGCGACCTTCGTGGACCAGGAGATGAATCTCGCCCGAGCTTACGCCACCTTCAACCTCGGGCAGGATTCCGACGGCCAATTGAACTTGAATGTCCTGAGCAGCTTCGTGGGAAGCCTCAATGTGGAAGCCATCGGCCGCAAGAGCCTCCCGGTCGTTCCAACCCAAGACGTGGACCAAAATGGCCAGGACGACAAGTGGGTCGATCAAACGCGCATCCGCCTCACTTCTAGTGGACTGCGGGAAGAGTGGCTGGAAGGTTCAGGGTGGACCGACGTGACGGACCAGTTCCCGTCGTCAACGGGCCCCTTCTCGAACTTCAACCAGCCCCTGTCCGGCGGGAGCGCCCCAACGGCGAACGCGCTCTGGATGAACTCCTCCCAGACCATCCTGAAGTACACCTACTCGCCCAGCTTTGTCCGTTTCATCTATGGTGAGCAGCCTCTCACCACGGCACAATATCTCACTTATGATTTGGAGGGGTCGCTCCCCGCTCAAAACTGCCGCGACTGCCACAGCAGCCTGGTGCCTCAAACCAATCAAAGGCTGACGGCGAGTTCCTACAGGGGCCGGCAGCAGCGGCAGGGACTCCTGCCCGTGTCGGGAAGCGAGGATTACCTCTGGAGTCATCTGCGGGTCATGGACATGCTGCAGCTCATCACGGCGAATGGGAAGACGCCGGTCCCGGACACCGATGCGATGCCGCCAGCGGACCAGATCGATGCGGCGAGCGCAGCGGGGCAACTGCTCCGGCCCGACCGATGGGACCCGAGCTATGTGCTGAATTACGAGACGGACGGCAACCCGTGGTGAATGCGAACGGGACGGCGGCCGCGTTTTTCGCTATGATCGGATTGTTCTTCTTGCGAGGAATCCCGGCGACGACGAGATTCCCCCACCATCCTTACCCCTGCGGAGGACGGACGTGAAGTCCAAGGTCGCACTGCTGATTGCCATCGTGCTGGGAGTGCTGGCGGCCCTCGCCGTCCGCCAATACGTGACTCAGAAAGAGGTTGCCATCTATGAGGGGAAAAAACCGGTCGAGATCATCGTCGCCCGGCGCGAAATCCATGAGGGCGAAGCCCTGACGGGACCCTCGATCGAGGCCAAGCAGTTCCCCAAGGACTATCTTCCCCCGGATTCCATCTCCTGGAGCGATCATTCCATGACCATCGGACGGAAGGTGAGCCGATTGGTGAAACGGGGAGACCCGATCCAGTGGGCTGACCTGATCGAAAAGGAGGAGGAGAAGGAGACAGGCATGCAAAGCCGGCTCGCCATCGAGGAGCGAGCGATCACCTTGAGCGTCACCCGCACCAGCGGGGTGGGAGGGATGATCCGGCCGGGGGACCGCATCGACCTGTATGCAACGTTCCGGAAGCAGGGCCCGCAGCGTGCGGAGGGAGCATCCCTGGAGACGTACCCCATCCTGAGGAATGTCCAGGTTTTGGCGACGGACCAGAATTTAAGCGCGAAGGACGTGATGGCGGCAAGGCGTTCCGCCTCGGCCAAAGAAAGTTATACTTCCTTGACGCTGAACGTCTCGCCGCAGGAAGTCGGCGTCCTCCTGCACGCCACGGAAACCGGCAACCTGACGGCCGTACTGAGGAACAGCAGTTATCCGAAGGACCTCAGCGCCCCGCAGAAAGTGACGTCCGAGAACTTCTGGCAGCTCATGGAGCAGGCGGCCGAGGTGCGCCGGGCGAAACTGAGTCCCCAGGAGCAGCCCAGTGACGGCGATGCTGGCGCCGAGGAGGCTCCTTGATGATCGATGCCGGAAGTGCCAATTGAAATCCACTGCGCCCTTCGGGCGCTCGGATTTCAGAGCCAGGGTTGGCCCGGCTTCGCCGGCCCAACGCTGGCGGGGAAACGGAAGCCTTGAAAAAGCACAACTCAAACCTAAAAGGTCTTTTCAAGCTTGGGGCCTGAAGCGCCTAACGCGCCACCCCTCCCGGGGCGTCGTTTCTCCCAACCCTGTCCCCATGGGAGGGATGCTGCGGAAGAAATGGCGGGTCGGTCGCTTCCAGTTCCCGCCCGTCCCATTTCCTCGCCGGGCCTCGAATATCCTCGTTGCTGAAAAAGTCCTTTCCCTCGCTATGCCGAAACTGTACATCATTGATCAGACCACCGGAGACTCGACGGAGTACTCGCTGGAAAAGACCCTGACCAGCATAGGGAAGAAACCGGGCAACGATATCTTGCTGGACCGGCACAATATTTCCCGCGATCATTGCCAGATTCTCCAGATCAACGGCGGTTACCTGGTTCGGGACCTGGACAGCCGAAACGGGACGTATGTAAACGGGCAACGCGTGTCCTCCGATACCCCCCTGGCTTCCGGAATGATGATCCAGCTCGGAGACTTCGTCCTCCGCTTTCTGGACGAAAGCGCCGGTCCGGCTGCCGCGGAGGCGAAACCTCGGCCGACGCCACGGCCCGCCACGCCTCCCCCTCCTCCTTCCTCGGCCGGCGAAAGGAAGGGGCCAGTCGGGCCGGCCGATGAGATGGCGGAGCGCCGAAAATTGGCCATTGCCGTCAAAAAGAAGATTCACGAGCAGCTCATCAAAGAATTGAATCTCAAACAGATGGACCTGACGAAGGAGACTCCGGAGGAGTTGCGCATCAAGACCACCCCCGTGGTGGAAAAAATTGTCGGTCAAATCCGGCAGCGCCTTCCCGCTGGGATGGACCCTGCGGCGCTCATCAAGGAAGTGGTGGACGAGGCGGTAGCGCTGGGCCCCTTGGAGGACCTGTTGGCCGACCCGGAGGTCGATGAGATCATGGTGAACAACTGGGACACCATTTACGTGGAACGGCACGGGAAGATTGTCAGGGTGGAAGACAAGTATTTCACGGACAACCGCCAGTTGATCTCGATCATACGCCGGATTCTGGCCCCGATTTCGAGGCGCATCGATGAGAGCAGTCCTATGGTGGACGCGAGGCTTCCCATCGGTTCCCGTGTCAACGCGATCATTCCTCCGCTCGCCATCTCCGGGCCAACGCTCACCATCCGAAAGTTCGCGACGGACCCTTTCACTGTGGACGATCTCATCCGGTTCGGCAGCTTGACCAAACGGATGGCGGCCTTCCTTACCTTGTGCGTCGAGCAGCGCAAGAACGTGCTCGTCTCCGGAGGCACCGGCAGCGGCAAGACCACGCTCCTCAACGTCCTCTCGAATTTTATTCCGGAGAGGGAGCGCATCGTGACGATCGAGGACGCTGCGGAACTCAAGCTCATGAAACCCCACGTGGTGTCGCTGGAATCGAAGCCCCCGAACATCGAGGGGAAGGGCGCCATTCCGATCCGCGACCTGGTGAAGAATAGCCTGCGCATGAGGCCCGACCGCATCGTCGTGGGTGAGTGCCGCGGCGGTGAAGCCCTCGATATGTTGCAGGCCATGAACACCGGCCACGATGGGTCCCTGACCACCCTTCACGCCAATTCTACCAAGGATGCCATCAACCGCCTGGAGACCCTGGTCCTCATGTCCGGCATGGAACTGCCATCCCGCGCCATCCGGGAGCAGATCGCCTCGGCGGTGAATGTGATCGTGCAGCAGGCCCGCCTCTCCGACGGCAGCCGCAAAGTCACCTGCATCTCAGAAATCCTCGGGATCGAAGGCGATGAGGTCCTGCTCCAGGACGTCTACCGCTTCGAGCAGACCGGTTACAATCCGCAGGGGAGGGTACAGGGTCGGTACGTCGCCACGGGCGCCGTACCGAAGTTCGTCCAGGACCTCGTGGCCCGTGGCATTCGGGTGGACATGGGCATGTTCGACCGGGGCGAGGCGTCCTGAGGCGTGCGGCAGTGAGAGCCATGAATCCGGACCTTTACGTCTATCTCGCCATGGCCTCGGCTTTCGGCGCCGCCCTCTGCTTCGGCTACGTCGGCATTGTCCTGTTCGGACACGGATGGGTCAGCTACGAGGAACGTTACGTCAAGGGCGCTGCCCGGACCCTCGAGTCCATGTACCTGACCATCCCCGTCCAGAACCTGATCTACCTCTCCGTCCTTTCCTTCCTCCTCGTCATGCTCCTGGTGGGCTTCCTTTCCGGGAATTTCTTGGTGGGTACCTGCTTCGGCCTCGTCGCCTTCTCCGTCCCCAAGATCGCCCTCGTCTTCATGAAGAGCCGCCGCGACAAGATGTTCAACCTCCAGTTGATTGACGCCCTCAACAGTTGCAGCAACTCTCTCAAGGCCGGCCTCACCCTGAACCAGGCCTTCGACCAGATTCAGGAAGAGATGGAGAACCCCATCAGCCAGGAGTTCCGGATGCTCAATCAGCAGCTCAGGCTGGGCGTGTCCCTCGAGGACGGCCTCCACGACATGCTCCGCCGGATGCCCGGACAGGACATGGAGCTGGTGGTGACGGCGACGATCATTGCTCGGGACATCGGCGGCAATCTTCCCGAAGTCTTCAGCAACATTGCGGAAACCATCCGGCAGCGCCACTCCATCGAGGGCAAAATCCGAGCCCTGACGGCCCAGGGGAAAGCCCAGGCGGTAGTCATCTGCCTGCTCCCCATCTTCATCGGCGTCGGACTCAACCTGGTCTCTCCAGACCTCATGCGGCCCATGTTCGAGACGGTGTACGGGTGGGCCATCATTGCCGTGATCTTCGTGATGGAACTGATCGGGGCACTCATTATCCGAAAGATCGTGACCATCGACGTTTGACCGATGTCCGAATACCTGCGCGATTATTATGACCCGTGGATGTACGTGCTGGCAGGGGCCAGCCTGACCCTCTTCGTCTGGTCCCTGTATTCCATCTACCAGGACCTGCTCTCCGCCATGCCGGGCGCGGACTCGAAACGGGCCCAGGAGTTTTCTTCCCCGCTCTTCCGCATCCTCATCAATTTCGCCCGGCCCCTGGAACATCTCATCCGCCCCTACGCCGAAAAAGCCGAAAGGCGCTTCCAGGAAACGGGTCAGCAATCCTTCTTCCTCGTCTTTCACCGGAAGCTGGCCGCGGACCTCAGGGCCGGCGGCAATCCGGAAGGCATCACCGCGGACGAATTCGTCGGACTCATCCTTCTGAGCACCTTCCTCGGCGTCCTGGCCGGTTACGTCTGCTTCCTCATGTACCCGGCACAGGTCCTCATCTTCGCCTTTGGAATGGGCGGGTTCCTCCTGCCCAGGGTCTGGCTCTCCGACCTCATTAAGCACCGGCGCAGGTCGATCCGCAAGTCACTGCCCTATGCTTTGGACCTGCTGACGCTGGCCGTGGAGGCCGGACTCGATTTCACCACGGCCCTGGCCCGGATCGGGGAACGGCTGGGGGCCACGCCTCTGGCCACGGAGTTCCGAATCTTGCTCCAGGAGATTCAGATGGGGAAGGTCCGAACGGACGCCCTGCGCGACATGGCCGAACGCGTCTCCGTCTACGAGCTGACCTCCGTCGTCAGCTCCCTGACTCAAACGGACGAGCTGGGGGCGCCCCTCGGCCCCGTCCTCCGTATCCAGGCCGAATATATCCGGGTTCGCAGGGCCCAGGAGGCGGAGGAAATGGCGATGAAAGCGCCCGTCAAGCTGCTTTTTCCCTTGATCGTGTTCATCTTCCCGACCGCGTTTATTATGATATTCGGGCCGTTGGCCCTGAAATACCTCCTGTAACCCGTGAAGCGAAGCCTCTGGAACGTGACCAAGAACGATCAAGTGGTCAAAAACCTGGAAATCGCGGGAACGCCCTGGGACCGCATGCGGGGGTTGCTCGGCCGCGCTCGCCTGGCCGAGGACGCCGGCTTGTTCCTCGAGGATTGCTCGAGCATCCATACCTGCTTCATGAGATTCCCCATCGACGTCGTCTTCCTCGGAGAGGACCTCCGCGTCGTCAAGGTGGTCCGGGACCTCCAGCCCTGGGGCCTGGTCCGTGCCTCCGACGCCCGTCACGTCCTGGAACTCCCCGCAGGGGCCTCGGCCCGATGCAGACTCGATGTCCGGGACCAGCTCCAGGTGCAGGTGGAGAATCTGACTCCGCCCGTCGGGCCCAAGACCTCCTGAATGCCTATGCCCCTGCCACCACCCAAAATCGTCATCCTGGGAGGCGAACTCCAAGGTAGCGAGTTCCCCGTGAAGCCGGGTGAGAACCGCATTGGCCGCGTCTCGGAAAATGAAATTGTCATCAAGGATCGCTCCATCTCCCGCCGCCACGCGGTCATTCGATCGGACCACGGCGAGTTCACCCTCGAGGACCTGGAAAGCTATAACGGAATCGAGATCGATGGCGAGCGGGTCCGCCAGGTGAAGCTCGTCCACGGCATGAAGTTTCGCCTGGGCAACTTCGACATGATGATGGTCCTCCAAGGCGAGGCGTTCCAGGCCAAGGAGGGTGCGGCGTCCAACATGGCCATGGTGCCCAGTCCCGGTCCCGGCGCGGCCCCCCCTGTCCCGGCCAACTGGCGGGAACTCTTCGGCGACGCGGAGAAAAAGAGCCCCGATCAGGCCAGCCCCAAGGACCGATCGTCTTCGGTCGGCTCCCAGGAGGAACTCGACCTCTTTGGCGAGAGACCGGCGAAAGAAGAGGCGGCGACCACCGAGGTAGGCGAGCGGAGACGGCGGCTCGGCATGATCTGCTACATCAGTCTCCTCGTCCTGGTTGTCACCGGCGGCCTCATCCTCCTTAATATCCAGTCGCGGTCCAAACCTTGGGAGGAGTCCCGGGACTATATCCTCCGAAAGGGAGAAAAACGCGTCTTCCAGTTCTTCAGCGAATACGTGGACGTTGCCGTGGACGATCCCGCGGTCGTCCGAGTCGAGCCCATCCGCTTCATGCGCAAGAAGGAGGGCGAGCCGCGGCTCTTCGTGCTGGTCGAGGCGGCGGGGCCAGGCACCGCCCGAGTGAGAGCCCTTCCCTCCGGAGAGACACTCCGTATCATCGTCCAGGGCATGAAGTTGCGTGACCCGGCCGAGGAGGATGAGCAGCGGCTCACCGCTGAACAGCGATTGCAAATGGGCGACCTTCTGCTACGATCCGCTGAGTTGAAACAGAAGGAGAACAACCTGGCTGGAGCGCTCAAGGACTTTACCCGAGCCGAACGGATTCTCCGGCCCATCAAGGCTCAGGACCCGGCTCACGCGGAAGCGAGGCGATTGTTGCGTGTCTGCCAGGACCTCGTCTTCGAGAAAATTGAAGGATTCAAAGATGATTATTATTCGGCCCGGACATCGGACCCGGTCAAGGCGAATCAAGACCTCGAGCAAATTCTGGATTTGATCCCAGACCCGTCAGACCCGGAATTCCAGATTACGAAAATCATCCTCGATTACCGCCGATCCTTACAGAACTAATGCGGCTGGTTGCAACGATCCAAGACGAGAAGATGATCTTTCCCCTCCGGGAAGGTTCCGCAATTCTCGGCCGCTCCAAGAATTGCCGCGTCTGTATCCCTGCCAAAGGGATTTCCCGCCAACATGCCCAGTGTTACGTCACCGGCAATGAAGTGATCATCCGCGACCTGGAAAGCAGCAACGGACTGTTCGTCAATAATCAGAGGGTGAAGGAAGCGCGCCTCCAGGATGGCGACGTCATCGGCCTTGGACAGTTCCAGATGATCTTCGAGGCCGGCGGAGACATGGATGCCACTCTCGTCGAAGCGACTCCCATCGGCGAGGAGAAGGAGTCGCATCCGGAGGACTTCCCTGAGGTCGAATCCGTGGAAACCGATTCCGAGGAACGTGCCGACACGGCGGTCACTCCGGAGGCAGGCGTGGAAGCGCCCGGCCCGCCTGAGGGGAAACTCGAGCTCGCCAAGGAACAGGAAACGGATAAGGAGTCCCAGGAAAACACGCCCGTCGATTCCATGTTCGCTCCGCAGAAATACGAGCCTAAGGGGCTCGCCGTCGGACCCCAGCTCATCCAGCGCGACGGGAAATGGTTTCTGCGCGATCCGGCGACCCAGCGGGAGATCGAGATCGTTCCCAAGGGCGGGGCGGGTCAGGAGTCGCCCGCCGAGGCCGCTGCGCCCGATGTCGTTAAGCCAGTCACAGCGCCGCCGCGCAAGGGCTTCCGCCTGGCTCTGGCCGCCGCCGCCGCCCTCGTGCTGGCCCTCGTCATCCTGGCCGCGTCGGGAGTGCTCAATCCGCCGCCGCCGCCGCCCCAGCCGGGCTTCACCCGCTCGGATTACCACAAGGCCCTGGACGAGGGAGTCCGAGGCCTGGATGAAGGCCGCATCGACGACGCGCTCAAGGTCTTCCAGAGCTCAGACCAAAAGCTCCCGGACCTCCGCGTGGCGCGGATTCTCGCCGATATCTCCGCCATGCTGAATAACCCGGACCAGTGCCCGCCAGAAAGCGAAATCGAACGGTTCGGCGACCTCCTCGGCGAGTTGAAGCGTTCCGTGGACTCGACGGCCAACGTGGAATCCTTCGCTGACCGCTGGCAGGGCTGGGTGGACAAACAGGTCTCTTACCGGGCCACTATCGATCGGGCGGTAGGCCGCCTCAAGAAGGGCGATCCGGACAGCTCCCTCCTGGACCTCCAGCAGGTTCCCGAGGACATGCTCATACGTATGAAGGCGCTTTCTTACCTGGAGGAGGCCAGGGAGCTCTTCGTCAAGAAATACACAAATCTGGCCAAAGAGGCGGAACTGGCTCGATCCTGGGACGCCGCCATTAAACATTATCAGAAGGCCGCCACCGTCGGCATCGGCGTCCCGGTCATCACGAAGTCGATCGACCTGTGCCAGCAGTACAAGCAGGACTCCAGCCGGATCGTGCAGGCCAAGGAGGCCCTGGACAAGAACGACCTGGAAAGCGTCGCCTCTTACCTGAAGAATATTTCAGCCGCTTCGCCCTACCGCACCGAAGCCAACAGCCTGCTCAGCGAAGCGCGGCAGCGACAAGACCAGCAGGACGTCGCTAATTTGATCACGAGAGTACGCGAACTTTACAAGGCCGGAAGAGGTCAAGAAGCTCTCAAACTGGTGAACAGCAAGCCGGGCACGGTGGACGAGTCCGAGGTGGAAGCCATCCGCAGGGTTTCGGAGGCCATGGACAAGGCTGAGAACGATTTCCGAAAGAAGGATTACAAGACGGCCAAGGAGGGATGGCTGCTCGTGCTGCAACTCGAGCCGGACGATGCCAACGGTTACCACCGGCTCGCCAATCAGCGAGTCCAGGAATTCGAGCAGAGGCGCGTGGAGTTCGCCCAGGAATACGCCCGCCAGGGCGAGGCGGCGATGGGCAAGAATCAGTTTCAGGAGGCCCGCGAGGCGTTCCGTTACGCTCAGATTCTGGACACTGAGGGTAAGCTTGGGAAAGGTGGACTGGACCACTTGGACAAGCTGGCACGGGAACAGTATCAATCCGGGTTGGTTGCGGAGCAGCAGGGCAAGAAAGAGGAGGCTCGGGCCGCCTACTTGCGCGTGAAGGATATGGCGGAACGCGGCAGCTACCATTACGATGACGCCATGAGGAGGCTCCAAAGACTGGGCGGCATCGAGTAGACGAGTTCGCTAGTGCACCCGTATTGACGAACTCGTCTACTCAGGCGGGCGAAGCCCGCCACCCAACAACGGTGAAAAAGGTGTCAGGGTTCAGGGTTCAGGAATCCACTGACACCCGGCCCGCCTCCCCTGGGACAAGTCTGGCGGGACACCCTTTCAACTCCTCCGCCGGGTGCCCGCCGGGCGCCCACGTAGTGGGCGCGGGGCGTGGAGAAGTGACACCCTAAGACTCTGAAGAAAACCCCTCCCGCAGGGATCCCTCCCAACGGGACAAGTCCGGGAGACGAAATAAGAAAACTCGATATTCCTTAAGTGACCAATTCACATGTGGTTAAATTCGATGGGGGAAAAACCGCGGACGGGAAAATTATAGACTCGCGCATACCACAAATTTCCGCACGCAATCCTCTACCGGCCAGCCCCCGGAGGTCAGGCCAGCGGCTGGCCATCCTCATCGCTGCCGCCTTTCTCTTCCCGTCCTCAGGCTGCAAGTCTATCCGGCGAGGTGACGGTCTCCGGCTGCCCTACCAGGGCCGTCCCGAATATGCGCCGCCGGAGATGCCGCTGGCGCGCAAGGCGCGGCTCTTCCAGGAGCAGCTTGACCAGGGACACATCTCGCCCCTCGGCGTGCTCATCTACAAGAAAGACTTGACGGAGCAGCAAGCCGGACGGGGGCTCTCCCATGAGGCGCAGGGAGATACCGGAATCTGGGAGGGCATTCTGCTCGCGGCCGAAAGCTTCCGTTACGCCGCTACTCGCAGCACCGACGCGCTCGAAAACGCCCGCCGAGGCGTCAAGAGCCTCCATATGCTCCAGGCCGTTCATGGGACGCCGGGCCTCCTCGCACGGCACATCGCTCCAGAAAGCGACTCGCACATCCGCGACCGCTCGCACTGGCATCCCGCGGTTTCGAGCATGCCCGGCATCATCTGGCGCGATGACGTGAGCAAGGACCAGTATGCTGGCGTCATCTTCGGCTACGGCGTCGCCTACGATCTTCTGCCGGATGAGGAAATCCGCACCCAGGTGCGGACGGACATGACCGCCATCGCGGACTTTCTGATTCGCAACGGCTATCGCCTCATCGATCACGACGGGAAGCCGACGCGTTACAGCGGGTTGAATGCCCGGATCGGGCCCATCCCTATCGGCGTCCAGGCCCTGATCTCCCTCGCGGCCATCCGGGTCGCCCACCACGTCAGCGGCGAACCTCGATTCGACGCCGAATACCGCCGGCTCGCCCGCAGGCGATGGCCCCAGGCCACGCGCTCGGCCAAGTTCCAGCTCTTCGGCCGCACCAATCCCAATAACGACAACATGGCCTTCCTGTCCTATCACTCCCTGCTCCAGCTCGAGACCAACGCGGCCATCCGCCGGCATTACGAATCCAGCGCGGCACGCACCTGGCGGCACGTGGGCCCCGAGGGCAACGCCTTCTGGACCTTCATCTTCCTGGCCTGCGGCGGCCGCGACGAGCTCGCCCTCGAAGAGGCCCGGTTGCAGCTCCGCCTCTTCCCGGCAACCAAACGAAGGTACGAGGTCGATCACCGCGGCCGCCAGGACATCGAACGGGCGTTTTTCAAGGGACGCGGCGGCGTTCCCCGGGCCCGCTATCCCCTGCCCATCAACCTCCGGGCCCGTTCGTCCTTCGATTGGAAAGATTCCCCCTACGCCCTCTATTCAGCCATGGGAAGCGACGGACACGTCGAATACGCGCCCGTCGATTACCTCGTGGCCTACTGGATGGGCCGCTACTATGGCTTCATCGGAGCGGAAATATGACGCCAGTGAACGAACCCGAGAAGCCCGACATCTCCATCGTCGTGCCCATGCACAACGAGGAGGGAAACGTCCAGCCCCTCCATGAGGCGGTCTGCCAGGTCGCCACACAACTCTCCGGCCGGGTCGAGATCGTCCTCGTCAACGACGGCAGCACGGACCACACCCTCGAACGACTCGAGCAATTGGCCGCACGAGACGAACGCGTTCGAATCGTTGACCTCGACGGCAATTGGGGTCAGGCCGGGGCGTTCTGCGCCGGATTCGAGACCGCCCGCGGCAACGTCATCCTGACCATGGACGGTGACCTCCAAAACGACCCCGCGGATTTCCCCAAGGCCCTGGCCAAACTCGAAGAGGGCTACCGAGCGGTGAGCGGCTGGCGCAGGGACCGGCAAGAACGCTACTGGGACCGTGTTCTCCCGTCCCGCTGCGCCAACTGGCTCATCGGTCTGGCGACGGGGATACCGCTCCATGACGTCGGATGCGGCCTCAAGGCCTACCGCGCCGAGGTCGTGAAAGGAAGGTATCTTCCCCGAGGCTTCAATCGCTTCATGCCCGCCATCTTCGGCCTCCAGGCCCACGAGGTCGCCGAAATCGCCGTCCAGGACCGCAAGCGCCACTCGGGCACGACCCACTACGGCCTGAAGCGCATTGTCATCGTTTTTCGGGACCTCCTGGCCATCCCGGCCATCCTCCACAGCCCTGGAAAGCACCTGGCCCTGATGCGTTTCCTCCGGCTCGCTGGAGCCGCGGGCCTCGGGCTCGCCCTTCTAGCACTGGTGCGGGATGCCCAAAGGGGCCCCCTGCTTCCTGGCCGTCTGCACCTTCTGGCCTCGGCTCTTGGCCTCGCCGCCGTCGTCCTGGCCAGTCACCTCATCGGCTGGAATCTGGGCCGGTATCTGGACACGCAGGAATCCAAGGGTTTCCGCATCCGCCAAGTGATCGAGCGAAGGTGACGCCTCACCCCACGCGGAATCCCTGGATGAGATGCTCCGGCAGGCGCACGCCGATGCCCGGCGACCCGGGGAAACGGATGCCGCCCCTCACGACAGGCAGGCCAATTTCTTGAAGGGCCCTGCGCAGGGGCGAGTCGTAGACCTGCGCAGGCACATACTCGAAAATCGGGCTGATCGGCGAGGTGGCCACAAGCTGCACGGTCGCCGCACTCTGCACGTGGGTGGACCAGTTTCCGGGACAGACCAGGACGCCCCTGGGCTGCGCCAGTTCGACAATCCGTTTCGCCTCGCTCAGGCCGCCGCACGTCGCCATGTAGGGCTGCACCACCAGGCAGCCCCCGCGGTCCATCAGGTCCAAAAACTCCCATCGCGTCACCGTGTGCTCGCCCGCGGCGATGCGCACCGGTGAACGGGCGGCCAGCCTGGCATAGGCCTCCAGCGAATCCACGGGAAAGGGCGTCTCGAGGAAATACACCCCAAGCTCCGCCAAGCGCTCCGCCACGTCGAGCGCCATTCCCACGTCGTTCCACAGGTAGCCCACGTCCACACAGAGGACAGGCTCGGGCCCCAAAAGCCGCCGGGCCTGACGCGCCAGCTCGACCACGGTCTGCGGACTCGATCGCATGGGCTCGACCTTGAACGCTCGGAAACCCTCGGCCCGCAGTCGCTCGATGCGCTCCAGATGCTCCCGGACCAGCCGGTCCGGCTCCATATGGTCCGACACGATGGTGCAATAGGGGACGGCTTCCTGCCGCTGGGCCTCGCTCCAGGTCTGGTGGGGCGAGCGCTCGGCGGTCCCGAGAAGCTGCCACACCGGCCGACCCAGCGCCTGGCCAAAAATGTCCCACAACGCGACCTCGGCGGCCCCGAGGCAAATGATCGACCAGCCGCGTCGGTTGCCGTGCAGCAGGCTGTCGTAGAGTCGCACCCGTAGCCGCTCCGGCGGCATCGGGTCCTCTCCCACGAGCTGCCGCCCGAAGAAAGAATCGGGCCCGTCCAGGGCCGCCCGGGCCACGCCCGGCGGGACCGAGAAGACCTCGGCGACGCCCGACAGACCCTCGTCCGTATGGACGCGCACGAACGGGAGGGCCGTGACCCGCGCCGCGCCTTCGCCCGGCAGGCCAGGAGGGTCGCCGAGCACAAAAACCTCCACCCGGGTGATTTTCATGACCACGATTTCCAGCCGATGCGGGCAGGCCGAGGCGCATCGACGAATGCACGGACAGTCCATCGGCCGGAAAGAGTTCGGCACTCCGCCCGGCCGGCGCATCATGCGATCGCGGCCTTCAGCGCCTTGTATTCGGGCCGGTCCACGTTGGGATTCTGCATCTCCGGCCGGCCGTCCTCCCGATTCGGCGTGTTTTTCCACCAGTGCAGGAACTCCGGCGTCCAGACCACGTCGTGGATCGTCGCTCGCTTCCGGTACGGCGCGTAATTCCCGATGTGCCACAGGCTGTTGCGATAAAGCATGAAGTCACCGGCATGCAGGTTCACCTGCATGCCGCCCGGCATGCTCTCGCAGTACTCGAGGCAGGCGGCCTCGGCCTCCTCATTCGCCATCCCTGAAGTGTTCGGAGCCTGAATGGGCCGGTCCGGAAAACGCCGAATCTCCGCCGCCAGGTCGCGCCTCAGGTGGCTGCCCGGGACGACCCACGTGCAGTGGTCGTCGTAGAGCGGCGTGTTCACCTGGTTGTACATCCGAATATTCAAAAGATTCGCCTCCCAGGCCTTGATGGACAGCCCCGCACGATTGTCGCGCCAGTCCCGATGCCAGGTCGTGCAATACGGCCTCTCCGCAGGCTCGAACAGGATGCCTGCATACGATTCCTTCGTCCGGCGGTCCGTGTAGGCGTACACCGCATCCGCGGCAATCAGGGTCTCCACGGCCTCCACCAGATCCGGCAGCTCGGCATACTCGGTGTACGCCTTCAGATCGAGGCCGTACTTCTGGATGGGCTGCAGCCGCTGGGCCTGGGGCCCCCGCTGCTGGTGGCAGATTTCCCTCGCCTTCTCCGCCATCGCCCGAAGCTCCCGGAGAAGACCGGAAGGGATCAACTTGCGAAAAATGGCGTATCCGTCCCGGTGGTACTGCTCGACGTGCGCGTCCGTCAACTTGAATGCCACAGGTCACCTCCATCGTTACAAGCCGCCCCTGGCGCGAGCATCCGGCGTCGAACGAAAAAACGTTGACACGAGCTTGGAAGTGCGGGCGCATTTCCAAACTCGTGTACGGATGGTCCTTCACCATACCCTGGGCGTCCAAGTCCCGCAAGCGCTCGAACGGGGATGCAGATCAAAAATGGGCGGATACAATGAGAGCACCCCGGAAGCGGGCATGACTCGGAAGCGGCGGTCAGTCGGGACGCATTCCCCCCATCCTGGACGGCCAAAGCCAGAGCCTCGCCAAGAACGCGTGGACCGTTTCCGGTCCAGAGGCCTTTCTTCAAGGTCGCCGGACCGAGAATCACGCCGGCCGGGGAGTCTTGTTTCTTTTCCCCGTGTCCTATGGAGGAATGCTATGCCATCTCTCGTGAGACAAGCTGCACCCGACTTCGCGGCCACAGCCGTCATCGGGAACGACTTCAAGGAAATCAAGCTTTCGGGTCTGAGGGGGAAATATGTCGTGCTGTACTTCTACCCCCTGGATTTCACTTTTGTGTGCCCGACGGAGATCGTCGCCTTCAGCGATCGCTATGACGAGTTCAAGCAGCGAGGTGCGGAGGTCATCGGCGTATCCGTGGACAGTCACTATACGCATCTGGCCTGGAAGAATACCCCGAGGAACAAGGGCGGGCTGGGCGATATCCGCTACCCGATCGTGGCGGACATGACCAAGAGCATCAGCCGAACCTACGGGGTCCTGATCGAGGAGAACGGTGTGGCGCTTCGCGGTCTCTTCCTCCTCGACAAGGAGGGCGTGATCCGGCACAGCACGGTCAACGACCTCCCCATCGGCCGCAACGTGGACGAGGCGCTGCGGGTGCTCGACGCGCTCCAGTTCTTCGAAAAGCATGGCGAGGTCTGCCCGGCCAACTGGAAGCCGGGGAAGCCGACGATCAAGCCGCGGCCCGTCGAGGCTCAGGAGTACTTCCGCCAGGTGAGCTGACCCCGGGAAGACCGCCTGCAAGGATTCGCGCCGGACTTTGAATCATCCGAGTCCGTCGGCCCGGGAGTCGTGTCCCACCTTTCCCGGCCGATGGGCTCGGGACGGCGCAGTACGGGCCCGGAATGGCAACTGGCGCGTTCCAGAAAATCTGCCAGACTTGAGAATTCGGGTTTCCTTGAGGTGACGCGTTCGTCAGTGCGGGTGCATTTGCGAACTCGCCACCTCGTGTGCCGATTCTCGAAATCCATGCTTTCGTCCAAGAAACCCCATTTCACCTGGCTGGTCCCCGCAGCCCCCATCCTCCTTTCCATCCTCCAGGCCCAGGAGGCTCGTAACCAGCTCCAGAATGCCTCCTTCGAGGAGGACTGGCTCGTCTCGGAGAATCTGGCCCGCCGGCGCTGGAATCTCGTCGCCCGGGCCGAAGCGGGCGCCGCCGAGTCCGACGGCCGCATCGACCACTGGGAAGCGCCCGCGGCCTGGCGGGACGCGGACAGCGCCCGGTCGGGCCGTTTCTCCGTCAAGCTCCCCGCGGGACAGCGCCTGACCCAGGCCGTGCGCGCCGCCATGAGGTCGCCGCGGGGCGGCAACCCGGCCAGCCAGGGGACGGACTTTCAGCCGCTGGAGCCGGCGGACCTGGCGAAGCTCGAGCCTCGCACGGTGCGAGGGGGAGCATGGGTGAAGGCGGCGGGGCTGGCTGAGGGCAAGGCCCGCCTCGCCGTCTCCGCTGGCAAAGACCGCGCCGAATCGGCAATCCCTGGCGGCACCTACGACTGGCGCTGGGTCGAGGTCGCCTCCCCAACGCCGTGGCCTCCGGCCGAGTCCATCGCCCTCGCCATCGAGGTCGATGAAGGCAGCCTCCGGGTCGATGACGCCTCGCTCGCCGAAGACGCCCTCGGGCCCAACCTCGCTGTCAACGGCGGCCTGGAAAAACTCGACCCCCAGGGCTGGCCCGAAGGCTACGGCCAACCCGAGGCCTTCTGGTGGTTTCGGTTCGATTATTATTCGTGGACCGGCTGGGGACACGACGGGGGTTACGGCTGCCAGATTCCCCAGCGCATCGGCCTCGTGCCGGGATACCGCTGGCGCGGCCACGCGGCCGTCGATACCCTCGCCCGCCACTCGGGCCGCCAGTCGATCCGCCTCGTCGCCTTCCCCGGCGACAACTTCGGCGTGCTCGGGCCCGCCGTGCCCGTCGATGGCGGCAAGCCCTTCGAGCTTGGCGTCTGGGCCATGGCCGACCGTATCCACCAGATCGAGTTGATGGCCGTCGACGACGAGACGAACGAGTATCTCCTGATGGACACGGACCATTTCGCCGGGCTCGAGGGCGTCGGCGTCGCCGCAGGGTCCAAAGGCCAGGGCAGCTACGGCTGGACCTATCTCCGCAAGCTCGTCTGCCCGCGCCATCTGGTGCGCCGCATCCGGCCCATGGTCGCCGTGCGCGGCTTCGACGGCCGCATCATCGAGAAGAACGTGGTGGGCACGGCCTGGTTCGACGACCTCGAGGTGATCCCGCGGGGCGGCGGGCCGGCCACGCCGCTCCCTCCGCCCACGGCCAAAAGCGCGCGCCTCACCGCCCTCGACCTCGGCGACCGCCTCTGGGGCAGAAACCAGGCCCGGTTCAGCCTGCAGAGTGACCAGAAGGAGACCGTGGACGTGCAGATCTCCGTGACTTCTGCCCGGGGAAGGCAGCAGCAGGCCTCGGCCAAGGCCAGGCTCGCACCAGGCAAGCCTGCCACCGTGGAATTGCCCTACCGCATCGACGACCTCTGTTCCGCCTGGAACGAGCAATACCAGGTCGAGATTTCCGTCACGGCCGGGAAGAATGCCCAGATCATCCGCACCGCCTTCGGCACGCCCAGTTCCCTTCTGGCTACCCGAGTGAGCCACACTTACCTCTTCCCCGAGGAGAAGCTGGCCGTCGCCGCCAATCTCCAGATCAGTTCCCTCAGCCTTGGCGACCTTTCCAGCGTCGTCCTCCAGATCACGGGTCCCGACGGCCAGGCCGCCGCCGAGAGCAGGATCGACCAACCCGGCGGCAAGCTCCCGATCTTGGTCCCCGAGGCCGTCGCGATCCGCTATCTCAACGTCGATCGCTGCGTAACCCTCGCTCCGGACATCTCGAATTGCCGGGTCCGGCCCTGGAAGGAGGCCGCCCGGGACTACGCCGTCAGCGTCCGACTCCTGGACAAGGCCGGAGGCGAGGTCGCCCGCGCCGAGGGCATCCGCTTTGGACGCCTCACCCACTTCGGCCCCAGCGAAATCAACCTACAGAGCCGCTTCAGCGTCAATGGCCAGCACTTCCTCCTCGCCGACGGCCAGCCTGTCTTCCCCGTCTACTTCGGCGAGTACGGCGACACCTTCCGGCCCGAGGAGGGGATCAACATCACCCGGGACCAGATCGCCCAGCTCGGGGCCAATCCGAACCTGCTCAAGCCCGAAGAAAAGCAGGCCTACGGGATGACGCCAGGCTTCGGAGGCGGAGAATGGGACCTCAATGGCCTGCTGGACCTGAAGCGCGAGGACGTGTCGGCCGCGCTCGAAAAGTTCCGGGCCGCTCATCCCGGCCAGCTCATCATCAGTGGCTACGATATGGTCTCGCATCCGGGCAGCCGCCGGGCCGACGCGGCCGCCTACTTCTTCCCCTCCTACGACGTCGCGGGCATGGAGGCCAGCTTCGCCAGCTACGTCCCAAACCTCAAGGTGGATTACTTTCCGGCCATGAAGGGGAAAAACTGCGCCATCCTCCTCGGCTTCGAGCACTATTACTTCGTTCCTTACGATACCCTGCGGTATCGTTCCTACCTGTCCGTCATGCGCGGGGCCGCCGGGCTGGGCCTCATTCCCTCCCGCATGATGGAGCCCTGGCCCGAGTGCAACAATTACCTGCGGGGCATGAACGCCGAATGCCGCGCCCTCGCCGCCGTCTTCGCCGCACCCGTGTCCCCGAATCCTACCCGAAACAATGCCCCTGGCCTCTTCACCTGGGAAAAAGAGTTCCAAGGCAAACGATTCCTCTTCGCCGTGCGGGGCGAACCCTTCCTCACCCGGGGGCTGTTCCAGTGGACCGACCGCCCGTCGCCCGGCGGCAAGCCCGCTCACAGCGAGCCACGGTATCCCCTCCTGGCCCAGCACTGGGCCGAGAACGCCCGGCCGCACGCGGTCTCCGCCGGGGACGCCATCGTCCAGGAACTCTTCATCGAGGGCGATCCCCCTCGGATGCTCGCCCTTCAGTTCCGCACGCGGACCAGCCTGGACCACACCTGGGAACACCGGGCCTACTGGGGCAAGGCTGACCTCGCCCGGTTCGTGGCGGAAGCGGAGTATCCGATGGACCAAAAGCCGCCGGCCCCGTGGCCAGCCTGGATGGTCGCCGAGAACCCCCCGCAACCCATCAACTCCGCCTCCGAACGCGGGGCCTATTACTTCGAAGTGCTCGGCGGACGCTCCTGCAAAGCCGCCGACGGCCAGCCCAGCTTCAAACGCCTCGGCGACGTCCCCGAGCCCGGCCAGTGGACCACGCTCAAGATACCCGCCGCAGAGATCGGCCTCGAAGGCCAGACGCTCGACGGCATCGCCTTCTCCGTCGATGGCGGACAGGTCTTCTGGGGCAAGACCGCCCTCGTCTCGAGTACAGGCGCGGAGACCGCCCTGATCGATGGTTCGCTCGAACGCCTCGCCGTCGAGCCCGGCGAATGGAGCGTGCGCTTCACCGTGCCGGGCATCGAATCTGTCCGCGTGCGGGCGCTGTTCGAAAACGTCGTGCTCAAGCTCGAAGGCAATGCCTTCGAGGACCGTTTCCCGCTTCCCTACCGCGCCCGCGTGTACGAGATTGAGCAGTAACTTCTCAATAAGTTTGGGGAGGAGGATCAGGCCAAGTCCATGAGGTATGAATTCCATCGACATAGGTAGGCCCTCGCGGGCTTTCCCTGTCACACCACCGTACGTACGGGCCTCGTATACGGCGGTTCAGTAGAGGTTACGCT